>JNVT01000108.1 GCA_000737985.1 Gammaproteobacteria bacterium MFB021
CAAGCGCCGCGACGCCGCGGAGAAAGCGCTCGAGCGCGCCCAGGGCGAACTCTCCGCGCTGGAGACCCAACTCGCCGACCCCACGCTCTACGAGGCCGCGCGCAAGGAGGAGCTGACCCGGCTGGTGCGCGAGCAGGGCGAGCTACAGGGGCGGGTCGAGACGCTCGAAGGCGAGTGGCTGGCGGCGGAGGAGGCACTGGAGACGCTCGAGGCCGAGCTGCAGACCGCCTCCTGAGGCGCGTCGCGAGCCGACTGTCGATGACTGGCGTCGGCACCGCGATGACTGGCGTTGACACCGCCATGACGGGGCTACACTGGAGGGTGGATTTCGCAGCCAGGTAATGCCCCATGCCCTACGACAGCCGTGACGATATTCCCGAGAGCGCGCGCAAGGTGCTGCCGCCCCACGCCCGGACCATTTACCAGGAGGCGTTCAACAGCGCCTGGGAGCAGTACAAGAACCCCGAGGATCGCCGCGGCGACAGCTCCCGCGAGGAGGTCGCCCACGCCGTGGCGTGGAAGGCCGTCGAAGCCAAGTACGCCAAGGGCGACGACGGCAAGTGGCATCCCAAGGATTGAGGCTATATCTCCAGGCCTATCTGCTCGGGGCCATCTCCTTGGGAGCGGGGCTTTTGCCGTGATGTTCGAGCGGTGAGAGGTTCGGCAAGCGCGATGGCTTGCCGTCCGGCTTAGAGGGTGTTTACAAATTCGACGAGCGAAGGCCAGACCGGGGCGCGTAGCTAAGGCGAAATCGGCCGAAAAGAGGACCGGGCTGGCGTTCCAGTTTACGTGGTGTAAATGAGTACTTTACTCGCTCCGCTCGCCCTTCGGGCCGTCCTTCGGACGTTCTGAACTTCGTTCAGTGAGGTCGATTTCAACGCCGTATCGTCGAGTGCAGGCATTTTGTGAACACCCTCTTACTCGGCGTAGATCATCTTCTTGGTCATCCCCCCATCGACGCTGATGTGCTGCCCGGTGATGAACCCTGCCTTGTCGCTGGCCAGAAAGGCCACGGTGGCCGCCACGTCCTGCGGCTCGCCCACACGGCCCACCGGATGCTGCGTGCGGTCGATCTCGCGGTGCTCGGGCTGGCTGCGCTTTTCCGCCTTCTGCCACGGCCCGGTCTCGATCCAGCCGGGGCAGATCGCATTGACCCGAATCTCCGGCCCCAGGCTGACCGCCAACGCATGGGTCATCGCCAGCAACCCGCCCTTGGCCGCGGCATAGGATTCGCAGTGGGGCTCCGACTGCAGCGCGCGGGTCGAGGCGATATTGACGATGGCGCCGTGGCGCTGACGCAGCCCGGGGATGGCGGCGCGGGTGCACAGGAAGGCGCCGGTCAGGTGGCTCTCCTGCCAGCGGCGCCAGTCGGCCAGCGCCAGCGCCTCCAGCGGGCCGCACTCGGGATCGGCGATCCCGGCATTGTTGACCAGTAGATCGAAGCCGTCGGCCTTGCCGTGCTCCTGCTGCCAGCCGTGGATATGCGCAAACGCCTCCTGTACCTGCAGCTCGTCGCTGACGTCGACCACCATCGCCAGCAGCGGTGCGTCGATGTGCGCCTCGTCGAGTTCGGCGACCGCTTCGGGGTCGCGATCCAGGGCGGCGACGCGCCAGCCCTCCGACAGCAGCAGCTCGACCGTGGCGCGGCCGATCCCCTGGGCGCCGCCGGTGATGATGGCAAGCGGTGTGGTCATGTGTTGGCTTCCTCTGCGTGGCGGCCTTGGCCGCGTTCCCTGTGGCTATTGCACTGTGTGGCAGCGTCGAGATGCTGCCGTTTTATTCGTGGCTGTCTGCGATTCTGTATTCGTGTCTGCATCTGCGACTGTCTGCCTGACTGTAGTCGCGGCGGCAGCGCACCGGCGGCCGGGCGTGCAGGCATGGGGTAAACACCCTCTCAGGTCTCCAGTAGAAAGGTGACCGGTCCATCGTTGGTCAGCGACACCTGCATGTCGGCGCCGAAGCGCCCGGTGGCGGTTTGCGGCCAGGCGGCACGCGCCTGCTCCAGCAGGTAGTCGAACAGCTCGCGCCCCAGCGCCGGCGGCGCGGCGCTGGAGAAGCTCGGCCGCAGCCCCTTGTCGGTGGCCGCCACCAGGGTGAACTGCGACACCAGCAGGAGCCCACCCTCGGCCTGCTGCAGGTTACGGTTCATGCGTCCCTCGGCGTCGCTGAACACCCGGTAGTGGAGCAGCTTGTGCAGCAGGCGATCGGCACGGGCACGATCGTCGTCGGCGACGACGCCGATCAGGGCCAGCAGCCCGTGGTCGATCGCGCCGATGCGCTCGCCGTCGACCGCTACGCTGGCGTGGGTGACGCGTTGAATCAGGGCTCGCATGGTAGGGCGGGGCTCCATCAGGGGTCGCTGAACGAGCCCCAAGCTTAGCACCGCTCGGCACCAGCGGCAGGTCGTGCACATGAGGAGCCCGAACCGCTCTCCGAAGGAGGCAAGACACGCTGTTACGTGGCAGACACCGGGCTTTACGCGCTAACCTTGGGGAAGCGCCCCGCATTCGTGGCGTCGCGCGGTGCGCCCCGGCGAGGTCTCCGGAGGACGCCGCCGACGGTGGGCACGAGGGCGGGAGCGCGGGCAACGACTCACCTTGATAATAAGGACAACGTCATGAACTCGACTTCTGCCAAGCGTGACGAGCAGCGTTCTCGTGGTGGGTTTCTCGGGGCCCTGCTGGCGCTGGATCGGCTGCTGGGGCTGCTCGAACGCGTGATGATCGGCGGCTGCATTCTAGCCATGGCGCTGTTGATGAGCGCCCATGTAGTCGGCAACCTGCTGTTCAGCCAGGGCATCGCCGGCACCTACGAGATCACCGAGATGCTGATCGTGGTGATCACCTTCGTCGGGGTGAGCTACGCCGCCCGTCACGCCCGCCATATCAGCATGTCCGCGATCTATGATCAGCTCGAGGGTCGCGCGCGCAAGGCGTTGCTGATCGTGATCTCGCTGGGTACGGCGCTGTTGATGTTCTACTTCTGCTTCAAGTCCTTCGAGTATGTGGTGGCGCTGCACGATCGCGGTCGCACCAGCGCGGCGCTGCACATTCCCTTCTGGATGGTTTATACCGCGCTGCCGATCGGTTTCGTGCTGGCGGGTATCCAGTACGTGCTCACCGCGCTGCGCAACATGATCAGCCCCGGCGTGTGGCGCTCGCTCACCGAGCGCGAGGGCTACGACGACAGCGTGCTGGACGACGCGGCCGCCGAACGCGCCGCCGACACCCAGCCGTGAGGGTGGCGGGGCAGGGCCGTATCATCCGACGGCTGACGGCACTAACGAAGACCACGCCAATAACGACAATCGAAGAAGGATGCCTCTCATGCTGATGGGATTGGGCTTGATCATGCTGGTGCTGCTCCTGCTGGGCTTTCCCATGATGGTGCCGCTGGCGGCCGGTACGCTTTACATGATGTTCACCGGTATGACGTTCTTCGGCCCCGACCAGGCGGTCAGCTGGATGATCAGCGGGGTCGGCAGCTGGGTGCTGGCGGCGGTGCCGATGTTCATCTTCGCCGCGGATATCCTGACCAAGGGGCACACCGCCAACCGCCTGCTCGACGTGGTCGATGCCTTTACTCGGCATCTGCGCGGCGGGCTGCCGATCACCACCGCGGCCTCCTGTGCGCTGTTCGGTGCGGTCTCCGGCTCGACCCAGGCGACGGTGGTGGCGATGGGCGGGCCGATGCGTCCGCGCTTGTTGAAAAAGGGCTACTCGGACGACTTCACCCTGGCCTTGATCATCAATGCCAGCGACATCGCGCTGCTGATCCCGCCGAGTATCGGCTTCATCATCTACGGCGTGGCGATGCAGACCTCGATCGGCGATCTGTTCCTTGCGGGTATCCTGCCTGGGCTGTTGATCCTGGTACTGTTCGCGGTCTACTGCTGGATCGACTCGCGGGTCAAGGGTATCGACCCCGAGCCCAAGGCGAGCTGGGGCGAGCGCGCCCGGGCGCTGAAGCGGGTGATCCTGCCCATGGGCTTCCCGCTGCTGGTGGTGGGCGGCATCTACGGTGGCTTCTTCAGCGCGGTCGAGGCGTCGGCGGTGGCGGTGGCCTATGCGCTGCTGCTGGAGGTGGTGATCTATCGCCAGGTGTCGATCCGGGATCTCGGCAGCATCGCCCTCTCCACCGGTTTGATCACCGCGGTGGTGTTCATCCTGGTGGCGATCGGTGCCGCCTTCTCCCAGGCGCTGGCGACCGCCGGGGTGCCGAATCAGATCCTCGGGCCGCTGATCGACTCGATCGGCGACAACCAGTTCCTGGCGCTGTCGCTGATCGCCGCGGCGTTCTTCGTCGGCTGCATGTTCGTCGACCCGATCGTGGTGATCCTGATCCTGGTGCCGATCTTCAAGCCGCTGGTGCAGTCCGCCGGTCTCGACCCGATCCACGTCGGCGTGATCGTCACCCTGCAGGCGGCGATCGGCTCGGCGACGCCGCCCTTCGGCTGCGATATCTTCACCGCCATCGCGGTGTTCCGGCGCCCCTATATCGACGTGATTCGCGGCACGCCGCCGTTCATCGCCATCCTGCTGCTGGCCACGCTGATCCTGATCGCCTTCCCCGAGATCTCGCTGCTGCTGCCGTCGCTGGGCGGCGACTAGTCACCCAGAGAGCCAAGGGGGGCCGCGCCCGGCGATCCCCCTGACGGAGCCAGCTAGACGAGCCAGCTAGACGAGCCAGCAATAAAAACGCCCCGCCAGCATGATGCTGGCGGGGCGCTTCAGGTTTTGGGGAGTGGTGCGAGCGGTCAGCTGCTCTGGCTGTCGCTGCCCGACTTGTCACCGCGCGCCTTCTCCTGCTCGAGCAGGATGTCCAGCGCCTTGCCGCCACGCTCGCCGACCAGATTGACGAAGTCGTCGCGGATCGGCTTGGCGAGCTTGCGGAACTCGTCGCGCTGCGCCTGATCGAGACGAATGATCTTGATGTCACTCTTCTCTTCGATGGTCTTCAGGCGATCCTGGTTGAGCTGCTTCTGGATCTCGTCACCCTTCTTGACCATCTCATGGATGGTAGTGTCGAGCAGCTGGCGCTGGTCGTCGGAGAGCCCGTCGTACCAATCTTCGTTGGCGATCAGGTTGGCGATGAACTGCGACTGCTCGGCGAAGATCATGTAGTCCTGAACTTCGTAGAAGCCCATGTTCTCGTGGGCCCAGACCGGCTGGATATTGCCCTCGGCCTGACCCTGCTGCAGGGCGCTATAGAGCTCGCCGTAAGCGATGGTGATGGGCGAGGCGCCGTAGGCCTGATAGGTCGCGCGCAGCAGGCTGTTGTCCATCACCCGGATCTGTAGCCCCTTCATGTCCGCCGGGGTATGGATGGCCTTGTTGGCGGTCCACACCTGGTAGCCCTCGGGCAGTGCCGCCAGCGGGACTAGGTCGCGTGTGCGGAACGACTGCTGCCAGGCGTCGCTTTTCATGAAGGCGTCGGAGTTGAGAATCTCGGCCGTCTCCAACTGGTCGTTGGGCATGACGTAGTTGAGACTCATCAGCTGGCTTTCGGGCACCGTGCCGCCGAGGAAGCCCGAGCCGAAGGAGAGCGGGATGGAGCCGTTCTGAATGGCGTCGTAGAGCGTCGAGTAGCTCGAGCCCCAGACGCCATAGGGCAGGATCTGTACGGTGATGTCACCGTCGCTCTTCTTCTCGATGAGCTGCTTGAAAGCCTGTGCGTATTCGTACTGCACGCTACCTTCCGTCTCTTCGAGGCCGAATCGCCAGGTGTCGGCGAGGGCGACCGAAGCGCTGCCCATCATGCTCAGGGCCAGAATGCCGGTGGCGATATGTCGCGTCTGCATACGGATACCTCTAGTAGGTCGTTGTATTTAATCTATCTTTCAGAGGGTGCTTACAGAATGCCTGCGCTCGACAATACGGCGTTGAAATCGACCTCAAGATACTCATTTACCCCTTGTAAACTCCGCTCTTTCGATCGATTTCGCCTTGCCTTGCCTTCGCTCGTCGAATTTGTAAACACCCTCTCGATCCCATTTCAGAAGATAACAGGAAGCCCGGAGTGTCAAATCGCGTGACACGATGATGGCTTCCCGTGATCGTGCCATTTCACTGTATCACGTTAGCCGCTATCTGCCGGTCGTGCCCGGTATGGCCATCCAGCCCGAATCCGATGTCACCGCCAGGCGTGGCAGGCGTTACCACCAGGCGTGGAAATGATGCGGCGGCCCCTTGCCTTGGCCCACCTCGAGACGCTCGCCAGCTGCCAGGGCCGCGTGCAGCCACTGCTTGGCGGCCTCGATGGCGTTCTCCACTCGGGTCTCCGGGGTGGCCGACGATGGCTCGCCTGTCGCGCTCGCCCGCGCCAGCTCGGCGGCGATCGCCGAGGAGAGCGCACAGCCCGCGCCGTGCAGGTTACGCGTCTCCAGCCGGGGCGCGTCGAGCCAGCGGCTGCCTTGGGGTGTCCACAGCAGATCGGGGCAGCGCGCCTGATCCAGATGGCCGCCCTTGAGCAGTCCGTAAGGGGCACCGAGCGCGGCCAGCTCGCCGAGCAGCGCTTCCATATCCGTGGCCGAGCGCGGCGTGTCGCGGCCGAGCAGGGCGGCGGCCTCCGGCAGGTTGGGGGTGATCACGTCGGCCAGCGGCACCAGGATATCGCGCACCGCCGCCAGCCCGGCATCGTCGACCAGGCGGTCGCCGCTCTTGGCCACCATCACCGGGTCGAGCACGATCCAGCGCGGGCGCCGCGCGGCGAGCCCGGCGGCCAGGGTCTCGGCCACCTCGCGGCTGGCGACCATGCCGATCTTGACCGCGTCGATGGCGACGTCGTCGAGCAGGTTGTCGAGCTGGGTGCGGATCATCGTCGCGGAGACCGGCTCGACCCGCGCGACGCCGCAGGTATTCTGGGCGATGACCGCGGTGATCACGCTGGTGGCGTAGACGCCGAGAGCGGAAAAGGTCTTGATGTCGGCCTGCAGGCCGGCGCCGCCGGAGGGGTCGGAACCGGCGATGGTGAGAACGTTGGGCGGGCGGGAAAAAAGCATGTCGGGTCGTTGCAACAGTGGCTAAAAGGACTAGCCTAAGGTAAAGCAAAGCGCCTTATGGCCGATAGGTAGTTCGTTGCTAGATCGCTCGCCGCGCGGTCCGCTGCCGTGACAGGGCGTCGCCGCCGCCATGGGCTTCACCATGATGCCTATCGTGGACATGGCGCTTGCCGTAGAGCGATTGCCGAGGCGTTTGCGCGGCCTTTTGAAAGTTTTGCAATTGGACGAATTAGCAAGCTGACGGCGCATGGGAATAGGCGTAAAGTAGTAAAATTACGAATACCCAACCGCGCGTCGAAGCGCCGTTCGGTCAGCCGTCTTGTCTCGCCAGCGCCTGCCGGCGCCGCGGGATCACCGTGTGAGGGAGCACATGTCCGACCAAGTCACCGCCTGGATCGCTGAATATTGGGCCACGGGGCTGTTCGTGGTCGCGGTCATCGCACTGTGTGGCTTCATGATCGGCGCCGCCAGCCTGCTCGGCGGCAAGAGTCACGGACGCAGCAAGTCCCTCCCTTTCGAATCCGGCATCGTCGGTGCCGGCAGCGCGCGCCAGCGCTTCTCGGTCAAGTTCTACCTCGTCGCCATGCTCTTCGTGATCTTCGATATCGAGGCCGTATACCTGTTCGGCTGGGCCGTCTCCGTGCGTGAGGTGGGCTGGACGGGATTCGCCGGGGCGGCGGTATTCATCCTCATTCTACTGGCAGGCCTGGTCTACGACGCCCGCGTCGGCGCGCTCGACTGGGCGCCGCGCAAGCGCGGGCGCGAAGACGCCTCGCGTGCCCGCGAACTGGCTGCCGTACCCGGTGCCGAGCGCCATGCGCGCTGACCCGGGCGAGAACGACCGCATGAACGGTCGTCGATCAACGATTATTCGGCATGCCGGCATCCTGACCGGCCGACATGCCCATGACCGCTACTTTATCCGGCTTGTCGAGGCTGACCATGCAATACACCCTGACCCGAGCGGAGGGAGGCGACACCGCGTCTGATCGCTATCCCCTCGATCAACGCCAACGCGTCGACGACCCCATGCGTGAACAGGTTCATCGCAACGTGTTCATGGGCAAGCTCGAAGACGTACTCAACTCGGCGGTGAACTGGGGCCGCAAGAACTCGCTGTGGCCCTACAACTTCGGTCTCTCCTGCTGCTACGTGGAGATGACCACGGCGTTCACCGCGCCCCACGACGTCGCCCGCTTCGGCGCCGAGGTCATTCGTGCCTCCCCGCGTCAGGCCGACTTCATGGTCATCGCCGGCACCTGCTTCATCAAGATGGCCCCCGTCATCCAGCAGCTCTACGACCAGATGCTCGAACCCAAGTGGGTCATCTCGATGGGCTCCTGCGCCAACTCCGGCGGCATGTACGACATCTATTCGGTGGTGCAGGGCGTCGACAAGTTCCTGCCCATCGATGTCTACGTGCCCGGCTGCCCGCCACGCCCGGAGGCCTTCCTGCAGGGGCTGCAGCTGCTCCAGGACTCGATCCAGGAGGAGCGGCGGCCGCTCTCCTGGGTGGTCGGCGACCAGGGCGTCTACCGCGCGGAGATGCCCTCCCAGCGCGAGAAGCATCGCGACCGGCGGATCGCGGTCAAGGAGCTGCGGACCCCGGACGGTATCTAGGCGACGCCTGGCGTGCAGCACTGACGCTGTTTTTCGTGGCCATCGCTGAGATGACCGTTGATCTATTGACCGGGACCGCCTGCCATGACCGCAGCCGATGACACCATGAATTCCCGTGCCGCCACGCCCGCCGCCGACGTGGTGGCGGAGCTTTGCCGGCACTTCGGCGACGCCGTGTTCACGCCGCAGCAGACGCTCACCGGCATGCCGGTGGTATGGGTCGCCCGCGAGCGCCTGCGTGAAGTGCTCGACCGCCTGCGCCGGCTCGAGGGGCCGTTCTCGATGCTCTTCGATCTGAGCGCGGTCGACGAGCGCCTGCGCACCCACCGCCGCGGCCTGCCGCCGGCGGACTTCACCGTCTTCTACCAGCTGCTCTCGGTGGAGCGTAACGCCGACATCATGCTCAAGGTGGCGCTCTCCGAGCGCGACCTGACGCTGCCCTCGATCAGCGATATCTTCCTCAACGCCAACTGGTACGAGCGTGAGGTCTTCGACCTCTTCGGTATCCATTTCAGCGGCCACCCGCATCTGACCCGAATCATGATGCCGCCGACCTGGAGCGGACATCCGCTGCGCAAGGACTACTCCGCCCGCGCCACCGAGTTCGACCCCTACACTCTGACCGTCAAGGGCCAGGAGGTGGAGCAGGAGGCGCTGCGCTTCGACCCCGAGGCGTGGGGCATGAAGCGTCAGGGCGAAGAGACCGAGTTCATGTTCCTGAACCTCGGGCCCAATCATCCCTCGGCCCACGGCGCCTTCCGCCTCGTGCTGCAGCTCGACGGCGAAGAGGTGGTCGACTGCGTACCGGACATCGGCTATCACCACCGCGGTGCCGAGAAGATGGCCGAGCGCCAGTCGTGGCACAGCTTCATCCCCTACACCGACCGCATCGACTACACCGGCGGGGTGATGAACAACCTGCCCTACGTGCTGGCGGTGGAGAAGCTGGCCGGCATCACCGTCACCGATCGCGCCAAGACCATCCGCGTGATGATGGCGGAGATGTTCCGCATCAACAGCCACCTGCTGTTCCTGGGCACCTATCTGCAGGATCTGGGGGCGATGACCCCGGTGTTCTTCACCTTCACCGACCGCCAGAAGGCCTACGAGGTGATCGAGGCGATCACCGGTTTCCGCATGCACCCGGCGTGGTACCGCATCGGCGGCACCGCCCACGACCTGCCGAAGGGTTGGGAGAAGCTGGTGCAGGGCTTCGTCGACTGGATGCCCAAGCGTCTGGCGGAGTACGAGAAGGCGATGATGGAGAACGCCATCGTGCGCGACCGCACCCGTTTCGTCGCCGCCTTCAATACCCGCGATGCACTCGACTGGGGCGTTACCGGCCCCAACCTGCGCGCCACCGGGCTCGACTTCGACCTGCGCAAGAAGCGCCCCTACTCCGGCTACGAGAACTTCGACTTCGAAGTGCCCACGGCGGCCAATGGCGACGCCTTCGACCGCGGGATGATGCGCATCGAAGAAATGCGCCAGAGCGTGCGCATCCTGCAGCAGTGCATCGATCACATGCCCGCCGGTGACTACAAGGCGGACCATCCGCTGACCACGCCGCCGCCGCGGGAGAAGATGCTACAGCACATCGAGACCCTGATTACCCACTTCCTGCAGGTCTCGTGGGGCCCGGTGCTGCCGGCCAACGAGTCGATGCAGATGATCGAGGCGACCAAGGGCATCAACAGCTACTACCTGACCAGCGACGGCAGCACCATGAGCTACCGCACGCGGATCCGCACGCCGAGCTTCCCCCATCTGCAGCAGATCCCGGCGGTGATGCGCGGCGGCTTCGTGCCGGACCTGATCGCGCACCTGGGCAGTATCGACTTCGTCATGGCCGACGTGGATCGGTGAGGCCGCTGGAGAGACCGTTATGACGCAAAACACAGCCACCATCGCCAGCGACGCCTTCGTTCTCGACCCCGCCGACCGTGCGGCGATCCTCGAGGAACGTGCGCACTACCCCTATCCGCAGGCGGCCAGCATCGAGGCGCTCAAGATCGTGCAGAAGCGCCACGGCTACGTGCCCGACGGCGCCATCCCGGCGATCGCCGCGACCCTGGGCATCAGGGTCGCCGACGTCGAGGGCGTGGCCACCTTCTATAGCCTGATCTTCCGGCAGCCGGTGGGGCGCCACGTGATCCTGATCTGCGACAGCAGCTCGTGCTTTCTCACCGACTACGAACAGCTGCGCGACGCGCTGATCGACCACCTCGGCATCCAGATGGGCCAGACCACGGCGGACGGGCGCTTCACCCTGCTGCCGGTGTGCTGCCTGGGGGCCTGCGACCGCGGGCCGACGCTTTTGATCGGCGAGGACCTGCATGGCCCGGTCACCCCCGAGGCGCTGCCGGCGCTGCTGGAGGCCTACGCATGAGCCCGATGCCCAAGACGCGGGAGAATTCGAGATGAGCCGCATTCTGCAGCCGGCCAGCGAACGCCGTGCCGAGACCCATCCGCTGACCTGGCGCCTGCACGACGACGCCAGCCCGGTGCTGTTCGCCGAGTATCGCGACACCGGCGGCTACGCCGCGGTGACCAAGGCGCTGGAGCAGCATACCTACGAGAGCCTGACCACCGAGGTCAAGGGCGCCAACCTGCGCGGGCGCGGTGGCGCCGGCTTCTCCGCCGGGATGAAGTGGAGCCTGACCGCCAAGGGCGATGACGTGCCGCGCGGCTATATCGTCTGCAACGCCGACGAGATGGAGCCGGGCACCTTCAAGGATCGCCTGTTGATGGAGCAGCAGCCGCACCTGCTGATCGAAGGCATGATCCTGGCCGGCTACGCCAACCGCTCGAAGCAGGGCTATATCTTCCTGCGCGGTGAGTATCACCGCGCCGCCGCCTCGATCCTGCGGGCGCTCGACGACGCCCGCGCCGACGGCTGGCTGGGCAGCGATGTGCGCGGCAGCGGCTGGGACTTCGACATCGCCCTGCACACCGGTGCCGGGCGCTATATCTGCGGCGAAGAGACTGCGCTGATCAACTCGCTGGAGGGCAAGCGCGCCAACCCGCGGGCCAAACCGCCCTTCCCGGGGCAGTCCGGCGCCTGGGGGCTGCCCACCGTGGTCAACAACGTCGAGACCCTGTGCAACGTCCCGGGCATCGTCAACCACGGCGCCGACTGGTTCCAGGCGCTCTCCGGCGAGCGCAGCAGCGACGGCGGCACCAAGCTCTACGGCGCCTCGGGCAAGGTCCTGCGCCCGGGGCTGTGGGAGCTGCCGATGGGCACCACCGGGCGTGAGCTGTTCGAGCTCGCCGGCGGCATGCGCGATGGGCTCACGCTCAAGAGCTGGCTCCCCGGCGGTGGCAGTACCGGCTTTCTTTTGCCGGAGCACCTCGACCTGGCGCTCGATTTCGACACCATCGGTAAGACCGGCAGCCGCCTCGGCACCGGCTTGATCACCGTGGTCGCCGACGACCAGAGCATGGTCTCGCTGACGCGCAATCTGGAGGAGTTCTTCGCCCGCGAGTCCTGCGGCTGGTGCACCCCGTGCCGCGATGGCCTGCCGTGGAGCGTCAAGCTGCTGCGCGCGCTGGAGGCGGGCACGGGCGAGCCCGGCGATATCGAGCTGCTCGAGCAGATGGCGCGGGACCTGGGCCCCGGCAAGACCTTCTGCGCTCATGCGCCAGGCGCGGCGATGCCGCTTTCCTCGGCGATCCACTATTTCCGTGACGAGTTCGAGCGCGGCATCACCCGGCCCCGGGGCGAAGCGCACGCGGACCCGATTCCGGTCGGCAGCATCTAGGAGGCGCGTGACGCTATGGCCACCATTCATGTCGACGGCAACGACTACGAGGTCGAAGACAGCGACAATCTGCTCCACGCCTGCCTCTCGCTGGGCCTGGACATCCCCTATTTCTGCTGGCACCCGGCGATGGGCAGCGTGGGGGCCTGCCGCCAGTGTGCGGTGAAGCAGTACAAGGACGCCGACGACACCCGCGGCATGCTGGTGATGTCGTGCATGGCGCCGGTGAAGGACGACGCCTACATCTCGATCGACGACGAGGAGGCCAAGGCCTTCCGCGAGACGGTGGTCGAGTGGCTGATGGTCAACCACCCGCACGACTGCCCGGTGTGCGAGGAGGGCGGCCACTGCCACCTGCAGGACATGACGGTGATGACCGGCCATGATCGGCGCCGCTATCGCTTCAAGAAGCGTACCCACCGCAACCAGTACCTGGGGCCCTTCGTCGCCCACGAGATGAACCGCTGCATCACCTGCTACCGCTGCGTGCGTTTCTACCAGGACTATGCCGGCGGCGAGGATCTCGGCGCCTTCGGGGCCCACGACAACGTCTATTTCGGGCGCTATGAAGAGGGCACGCTGGAGAGCGAGTTCTCCGGCAACCTCACCGAGGTGTGCCCGACCGGGGTGTTCACCGACCAGACCCACTCCGATCACTACACCCGCAAGTGGGATCTGCAGTTTGCCCCCAGCATCTGCCACCAGTGCGCCAGCGGCTGCAACATCAGCCCCGGCGAGCGCTACGGTGATATCCGGCGGATCGAGAATCGCTACAACGGCGACGTCAATCGCTACTTCCTGTGCGACCGCGGCCGCTTCGGCTATGGCTACGTCAACCGCAAGGATCGCCCGACCCGGCCCGAGCTGTTCCAACGCAGCCAGCGCGGCGTTGCCGCCCAGGGCGTGACGCTGATGGAGATCGACGAAGCGCTCGACCGTGCCGCCGACGCCCTGCGCGGCGCCAAGCGGCTGATCGGCATCGGCTCGCCGCGGGCCAGTCTCGAGAGCAACCACCGCCTGCGCGAGCTGGTCGGTGCGGAGTGCTTCTCCACCGGCATCGAGGCCGGCGAGTTCGAGCGCCTGCAGCGCATGCAGGCGCTCAATCGAGACAGCGGCGTGGCTACCCCGAGCCTGCGCGAGATCGAGGCGTGCGATGCGGTGCTGGTGCTCGGCGAGGACCTGCTCCAGAGCGCCGCGCGGCTGGCGCTGTCGGTGCGCCAGGCGGTGCGCGGCAAGGGCGTCGAGCTGGGCGCCGAGCGCGGTATCCCCGAGTGGAACGCCGAAGCGGTCAAGACCATCGCCCAGGACGCGGCGCATCCGCTGTTCCTGGCCACCCCGGAAGCGACCAAGCTCGATGCCATCGCCACCCGTACCCGGCGTGCGGCACCCGACGACATCGCGCGGCTGGGTTTCGCCGTGGCCCACGCCCTCGACCCCACCGCACCAGCGGTCGAAGGGCTCGATGACGCGACCCAGACGCTGGTGGGTGAGATCGCCGATGCGCTGCTGGCCGCCGAGCGGCCGCTGGTGATCGCCGGCGAGGCGCTCGCCTCGCTGGCGGTGATCGAGGCCGCGGGCAACGTGGCCCGGGCCCTGGCGCGGCGGCAGAAGGCCGGCGCCGGGCTGACCCTGGTGCGCCGCGAGGCCAACAGTGTCGGCCTCGGCCTGCTCGGCGGCGAGTCACTCGACTGGGCCCTGGCCCAGCTCGAGCAGGGCGAGGCCGACGGCGTGGTGATTCTGGAGAACGATCTCTATGCGCGGCTGCCGGCGGCGAAGATCGACGCCGCGCTGGATCGGGCCAGCGCGCTGGTGGTGATCGACCATCAGCGCACCGCGACCTGGGAGCAGGCCGACATCGGCCTGCCGGCGGGCACCTTCGCCGAGAGCGATGGCACCCTGGTCAGTCTGGAAGGCCGCGCCCAGCGCTTCTACCAGGTCTTCGACCCCAGCTATCTGCGCCCCGACACGCGCATCCGCGAGAGCTGGCGCTGGCTGCACGCGCTGCAGGCGACCCTCGAGCGTCAGCCGATGACCACGATACTGTTCGACGATCTCACCGAGGCGGTGGCCGGCGCGGCGGCGGTGTTCGCCCCGCTGCACCACGCCATGCCCGAGGCCCAGTTCCGCATCCACGGTCTCAAGCTGGCGCGCGAGCCGCACCGCTACAGCGGGCGCACCGCCATGCGTGCCAACCTCGATGTCAACGAGCCGCGGGCGCCGGTGGATCTGGACACCCCCTTCGCGTTTTCGATGGAGGGCTACGCCGGCTACCGCGAGCCGCGCCGCGAGGTGCCGTTCGCCTGGGCCCCGGGCTGGAACTCGCCACAGGCGTGGAACAAGTTCCAGGACGAGGTCGGTGGCCATCTGCGCGCCGGCGACCCGGGCATCCGCCTGTTCCAGGACGCCGGCGCCGGCGAGGCCTCCTACTGTGATGCGATCCCCGCGGCCTTTGCCGCGCGCGACGGCGAGTGGCAGATGATCGCGCTGCCGCAGCTGTTCGGCGGCGACGAAACCTCGCGCCGCGCCGAGCCGATCCAGGCGCGTATGGCGCCGCCGGCGGTGACGCTCAACGACGCCGACGCCGAGGCGCTGGGTATTGCCGCCGACGACCCGGTGACGGTGAGCTTCGGCGATACCCGCATCACGCTGCCGGCGCGCCTCGGGCGTGACCTGCCGCGGGGCCTGGTGGCGCTGCCCCAGGGCACGCTAGAGCCGCTGGTGGGGGCGCTGCCGGCCACACTCGGCTGGGGGCGTGTCGCCCTCGACACCGCGGCCGCTGATGGGGAGGCGCAGGCATGAGCTGGTGGACACCTCAGGTCGAGGCGAGCCTGATCGCGATGATCCAGGCGGTGGTGATCCTGCTCGTGGTGGTGGTCTCCGGGGCGCTGCTGAGCATGATCGAGCGGCGTCTGCTGGCGCTGTGGCAGGACCGCTACGGCCCCAACCGGGTCGGTCCGTTCGGGCTTCTGCAGATCGCCGCCGACATGCTCAAGATCTTCTTCAAGGAGGATTGGATCCCGCCGTTCGCCGATCGCACCTTCTTCGTGCTGGCGCCGGCGATCGCCATGGCTTCGCTGCTGCTGTCGTTCATGGTGATCCCGATCACCCCGAGCTGGGGCGTGGCGGATCTCAACATCGGCATCCTGTTCTTCTTCGCCATGGCCGGCATCAACGTCTATGCGGTGCTCTTCGCCGGCTGGTCGAGCGGCAACAAGTACGCCCTGCTGGGGGCGCTGCGCGCCTCGGCGCAGACGCTCTCCTACGAGGTCTTCATGGGCCTGGCGCTGATGGGCATCGTCGCCATGACCGGCTCGTTCAACATGCGCGACATCGTCAACGCCCAGGAGAACCTGTGGTTCGTCGTGCCGCAGTTCTTCGGCTTCTGTACCTTCGTCATCGCCGGTATCGCGGTCACCCACCGCCATCCGTTCGATCAGCCGGAGGCGGAGCAGGAGCTGGCCGACGGCTACCACATCGAGTATTCGGGGATGAAGTGGGGCATGTTCTTCGTCGGCGAGTACATCGGCATCGTGCTGATCTCGGCGCTGCTGGTGACGCTGTTCTTCGGCGGCTGGCACGGCCCGCTGCTGCCGCCGATCGTCTGGTTCCTGCTCAAGACGGTGTTCTTCGTCGTGCTGTTCGTGCTGCTGCGCGCGGCGCTGCCACGGCCGCGCTACGACAAGGTGATGAGCTTCGGCTGGAAGGTCTGCCTGCCGCTGACGCTGATCAATCTGCTGGTTACCGGGGCGATGATTCTGCTCATCGACCCGAGCGCATAAGGGAGGGAGCTCATGCTGAGTCAGATCAAGAAGATCGTCACCGGTACCGGCACGCAGCTGCGCACCCTGTGGATGGTGTTCAGCCACGCCTGGCGCAAGCGCGAGACGCTGTCGTACCCCGAAGAGCAGGTCTATCTGCCGCCGCGCTACCGTGGGCGCATCGTGCTCACCCGCGACCCCGATGGCGAGGAGCGCTGTGTCGCCTGCAACCTGTGTGCGGTGGCCTGCCCGGTGGCGTGTATCTCGCTGCAGAAGGGCGAGCGTGACGATGGCCGCTGGTACCCGGAGTTCTTCCGCATCAACTTCTCGCGCTGCATCTTCTGCGGTATGTGCGAGGAGGCGTGTCCGACCTCGGCGATCCAGCTGACGCCGGACTTCGAGATGAGCGAGTTCAGACGTCAGGAGCTGGTCTACGAGAAGCAGGATCTGCTGATCGACGGGCCGGGCAAGGATCACAACACCAACTTCTACCGTGTCGCCGGGCTGTCCATCGCAGGTAAGGACAAGGGGCAGGCGCAGAACGAGGCCGAGCCGATCGACGTCAAGTCGCTGCTGCCGTGAGGCGTTGTCCACGCGCTGCCGTGCGTTGGCCGGTGGCGGGCGTGGCGAGTCGCGCCAGCGCCGCTGAGCGCGACACTGCGGAGTAGGCGAGAGTCGGGTAGCCAGTCGACCGGCCAGCGGTGCGGGTAGCCAGTTTGTCGGGGAGCCAGTTTGTCGGGGAGAAAGTCATGCAACTCGCGTTTTACTTGAGCGGTCTGGTCGCGATACTCGCGACCTTGCGTGTGGTCACCGGGACCCATCCGGTCCACGCGCTGCTCTATCTGATCGTGTCGCTGATCAGCGTGGCGATGGTGTTCTTCGCCCTCGGTGCCCCCTTCGCCGGGGCGCTCGAGATCATCGTCTATGCCGGCGCGATCATGGTGCTTTTCGTGTTCGTGGTGATGATGCTCAACCTGGGCGAGTCGGCGGTAGAGCAGGAGCGCGCCTGGCTCGCGCCCAGACTGTGGGTGGGGCCGGCGGTACTCGCCGGGGTACTGCTGGTGGTGATGGTGGTGACTCTGGCCCGTGGCGCCTATGACGGCACCATCAGCGGCGAGACGCTGACCGCCAAGATGGTCGGCATCACGCTGTTCGGCCCCTATCTGGTGGTGGTCGAGCTGGCGGCGATGCTGCTGTTGGCGGCGCTGGTGGCCGCCTCGCACCTGGGGCGCAGCGAGGCCCACGATGAAGCGGATCTGGCGCGCGAACGCCAGCGCGAGCGGGCCGACAAGATGGCCGCGGCCAACAGCGCGCCCCGCAGCGCAGCGGCTGGCGCACGGCCCGGCGCGGCGGCCGGCGACGAGACGGCGGATCGACAGGGGAGAGGGGCATGAGCGGCATACCCATGGAGCATGGCCTGCTACTGGCGGCGATTCTGTTCGTGCTGGGGCTGGCCGGACTGATGACGCGGCGCAACATGCTGTTCGTGCTGATGAGCCTGGAGATCATGATGAACGCCGCGGGGCTGGCGTTCATCGTCGGTGGCACCCACTGGCACCAGGCCGACGGCCAGGTGATGTTCTTGATGGTGATCACCCTGGCGGCGGCGGAAGCGAGCGTGGGGCTGGCGCTGCTGATGCAGCTCTACCGGCGCTTCAAGACTCTCGATATCGATGCGGCGAGCAGGTTGCGCGGATGAACCACTTCACAGACATATTGCTGACGGGCACCTTTCTCTTCCCGCTGCTGGGCGGGGTCATCCTGGCGCTCTCCTTCGGGCGCCTGAGCGAGCGTGCCAGCGCCACGGTCGGGGTGGTCTCGATCGGGTTGGCCGCGCTCTGCACCCTGGGTGTGGGCCTCGACTTCTACGACCATGGCCAGGCGGCGCACACGCTGACCCTGTGGCACTGGATCTCGGTGGGTGACTTCCAGCCCACCGTAGGGCTGATGCTCGACGGCCTGTCGCTGACCCTGCTCGGGGTGATCACCGGGGTCGGCTTCTTCATCCACCTCTTCGCCGCCTGGTACATGCGCGGTGAAGACGGTGTGACGCGCTTCTTCTGTCACATGAACCTGTTCGTGTTCAGCATGATCCTGCTGGTGCTGGGCGACAACCTGCTGCTGCTCTACTTCGGCTGGGAGGGTGTGGGGCTATGCAGCTATCTGCTGATCGGCTACTACTACCGTACGCCGGCCAACGGCTGGGCGGCGTTCAAGGCGTTCGTGATCACCCGCACCGGCGATGTCTTCCTCGCCATCGGCATGTTCCTGCTGTTCGTCCAGCTCGGCTCGCTCAACCTGCAGACGCTGCTGGCGCGGGCGCCGGAGCTGTGGGTCCAGGGCGACCCGATGGCGCAGTTGACCGCGCTGATGCTGCTCGGCGGTGCAGTGGGCAAGTCGGCCCAGCTGCCGCTGCAGACCTGGCTCGCCGACGCCATGGCCGGCCCCACCCCGGTCTCGGCGCTGATCCACGCGGCGACCATGGTCACCGCCGGGGTCTATCTGATCGCGCGTACCCACGGGCTGTTCGAGCTGGCACCGGACGTGCTGCTGCTGGTCGGGGTGGTCGGGGCGCTGACGCTGACGCTCGCCGGCTTCGCAGCGCTGGCCCAGACCGACATCAAGCGTGTGCTGGCCTACTCGACCATGAGCCAGATCGGCTACATGTTCCTGGCGCTGGGCGTGGGCGCCTACAGCGCGGCTATCTTCCACCTGATGATCCATGCCTTCTTCAAGGCGCTGCTGTTCCTCTCCGCCGGCTCGGTGATCATCTGCACCCATCACGAGCAGGACATGCGCCGGCTCGGCGGGCTGTGGCGCAAGCTGCCGCTCACCTACGCCGGCTTCGTGGTCGGCGGGGCGGCGCTGGCGGCGCTGCCGCTAGTGACCGCCGGCTTCTACAGCAAGGACGCGATCCTGGTCTCGGCGCTGGGCGCCGGTCACTGGGTGCTGATGCTGGCGGGGGTGTTCGGCGCGCTGCTCACCTCGATCTACACCGTGCGCCTGATCCTGGGCACCTTCCACGGTCAGCCCAAGAACGACTGCGAGCGCGAGGCGCGCGCCGACATCACGGTGATCCACGGCATTCCACTGGTGGTGCTGACACTCGGGGATACCGCGCTCGGCGCCCAGCTGACCCCGCCGCTGAGCAACGTGCTGCCGGCCGGTCCGAATACCGAAGGCGGCGGCGCGCATGTGCTCGAACTGGTGGCCATGGCGGTGTCGGTGGGCGGCGTGCTGCTGGCGCTGTGGCTGTTCCGGCGCCGGCGTGATCTGGTCCGGCGTGGCGTGGCCGACCCCCGCGGCGCCTGGCTGTGGCACTTCTGGCACAACGCCTGGGGTTTCGATGCGCTCTATGACTGGCTGTTCGTGCGCCCTTATCGCGGCCTGGTACGGATCAACCGCGGCGACTGGATCAACTCGCTGTGCAATCTGCTGCCGTGGCTGGCGCGGCTCTCGCATGACGGGCTGCGTCTGACCCAGACCGGGCGACTGCGCCACTATGCGGTGTCGATGGTGCTCGGCGCCACGCTCCTGCTCGTCTATCTGCTGGTGGGGTGAGGCGATGCGCGCGCAGCAAGCAAGAGAGACGGGACGTTTGGCGGTGAACGCTCGAACGACGCTTTTCACATCATCGCGGGTGGCTGATTCATGATTCTGGTCTGGCTGATTCTGATCCCTTTCATCGGCGGGCTGCTGTGCTGGCAGGCCGAACGCTTCGGCGACCGGGCACCGCGCTGGATCGCGCTGGCTACCATGCTCCTGGAGCTGGTGATGGTGCTCGGGATCTGGGCCGGGAGTGACTTCCCGCTGCCCGCCCAGGGCGCCACCCACGCCTGGGTGCTGGAGTGGCAGGCTAACTGGATCCCGCGCTTCGGGATCAAGCTGCACCTGGCGCTGGACGGGCTGTCGCTGCTGATGATCGCGCTGACCGGGCTGCTCGGGGCGATGGCTGTGGTCTGCTCGTGGAACGAGATCGTGCGTCGGGTCGGCTTCTTCCATCTCAACCTGTTGTGGATCCTGGGCGGTGTGGTCGGGGTATTCCTCTCCATCGACCTGTTCCTGTTCTTCCTGTTCTGGGAAATGATGCTGGTGCCGATGTACTTCCTGATCGCGCTGTGGGGTCACAGCGGCTCCAAGGGGAGTTCGCGCATCGGGGCGGCGACCAAGTTCTTCATCTATACCCAGGCCAGCGGCCTGATGATGCTGATCGCGATCCTCGGGCTGGTGTTCGTCCACCACGCGGCCACCGGGGTCTACACCTTCGCCTACGGCGACCTGCTGAACACGCCGATGGACCCGCAGGTGGCGTGGTGGCTGATGCTCGGCTTCTTCGTTGCCTTCGCGGTCAAGCTGCCGGTGGTGCCGCTGCACGGCTGGCTGCCCGACGCCCATGCCCAGGCGCCCACCGCGGGTAGCGTCGACCTCGCCGGCATCCTGCTCAAGACGGCGGCCTACGGCATGCTGCGCTTCGCTCTGCCGCTATTCCCCGAAGCGTCGCAGGCGTTCGCGCCGGTGGCGATGACGCTGGGGCTGATCGGCATCTTCTACGGCGCCATCCTGGCCTGCGGCCAGCAGGACCTGAAGCGTCTGATCGCCTACACCAGTATCTCCCACATGGGTTTCGTGCTGATCGGTATCTATGCCGGTACCGAGCTGGCGTTGCAGGGCGTGGTCGCGTTGATGGTGGCCCACGCCTTCTCCGCCGCCGGCCTGTTCATTCTCTCCGGCCAGCTCTACGAGCGCCTGCATACCCGCGACATGCGCCAGATGGGCGGGCTCTGGGGGCGCATCCGTGGATTGCCGGGCTTCGCCCTGGTATTCGTCGCCGCTTCGCTGGGGCTGCCGGGTACCGCCAACTTCGTCGGTGAGTTCATGGTCATGTTCGGCAGCTTCGGTGTCGCCCCCTGGACCGTGGCGATCGCCAGCGTCGGGCTGATCCTGGCCGCGATCTACTCCCTGTTCATCATGCAGCGGGTCTACTACGGGCCACCCAAGGAGGAGAGCTCGCTGGGCGGGCTGGATCGACGTGAGCTGGCGCTGCTGTTCGGGATCGTGGCGCTGGTGATCTTCTTCGGGGTCTATCCGCAGCCGCTGCTGGAGACCTCGGCCGGGGCGATGCAGGTGGTGCAGCAGAGCGTTCAGCAAGCCGGTGCGATGATGGGAGGTGCACAATGATGGCGGCGCTGATGGCGATCTCTCCGCTGATTCTGGTCTGTCTCACCGTCATCGTGGTGATGCTCTCGATCGCCTGGCGACGGCACCATGCGCTGAGTGCGATTCTCACCGCGGTCGGCCTCAACGCGGCGCTGCTGGCGCTGCTGTTCGGCTGGTCACAGGGCACGGTGGCGGTCACCGATCTGCTGGTGGTCGACGACCTGGCGCGGTTCGGTGGTGTGCTGGTGCTGATGTCGACGCTCGCCTGCGTGACCCTGGCGCACCACTATCTGGAGGGCTACGAGGGGCCACGAGACGAGTTCTACCTGCTGCTGACGAGCGCTGCGGCCGGTGGCCTGGTGCTGGTCTCGGCGCGTCACATGGCGACGCTGTTCTTCGGGATCGAGCTACTCTCGATGCCGCTGTTCGGGATGCTCGCCTATACCCTGCGCGATCGCGGTGCGCTGGAGAGTGGCATCAAGTACATGGTGCTGTCGGCGGCGGCCACCGCCTTTCTGCTCTTCGGCATGGCGCTGCTCTATGCCATGACCGGCACCCTCGACTTCGACGCCTTGGGTCAGGCGCTGGCGACCCAGGGCAGCGACCCCTGGCTGCTGGCCGGTGCCGGGCTGCTGCTGGTGGGGCTGGCGTTCAAGCTGTCGATCGTGCCGTTCCACCTGTGGACGCCGGACGTCTATCAGGGCGGGCCGGGGCCGGCGACCACCTTCCTCGCCACCGCGAGCAAGGTGGCGGTATTCCTGGTCCTGTTGCGCCTGTTCCAGTCGGCGTTGGCGCTGCACGAGAACTGGTGGCACGACCTGCTCGGGTTCATCGCCGTGGTGACCATGCTGGTGGGCAACCTGCTGGCGCTGACCCAGAACGACCTCAAGCGGCTGCTCGGCTACTCCTCGATCGCCCATTTCGGCTATCTGCTGGTGGCGCTGGTGGTCAACGATGGTCTGGCGGTGGAGACGGTGGGGGTCTATCTGGTGACCTACGTGATCACCACTCTGGGCGCCTTCGGTGTGGTGACGCTGGTCTCCAGCCCTTACACGCCCACCGGGGGTAGCGCCGATGCCAGCCCGCTGCACCACTACCGTGGCCTGTTCTGGCGCCGCCCCTACCTGACCGCGGTGATGACCGTGTCGATGCTGTCGCTGGCGGGGATTCCCTTCACCGCCGGCTTCATCGGCAAGTTCTACATCATTGCGGTGGGGGTGGAGGCGCATCGCTGGTGGCTGGTCGGTGCGGTGGTGCTGGGCAGTGCCATCGGCCTCTACTACTACCTGCGGGTGATGGTGACGCTGTTCCTGCACGAGCCGGGCATGCAGAGCCGGGATGCCACCCACGACTGGGCCGAGCGCGCCGGGGGCATGGTGGTGCTCGGGGTGGCCACGCTGGTGATCCTGCTGGGGCTCTACCCCACGCCGATGATCGACTGGGTCCACTGGGTCGCCGGCAACAGCGCCTACTGACGCCACGGCGCTGTTCGCCCACCCACGCCAAAGCGCCTCTTCGGAGGCGCTTTTTCTTCGGCGGTCAGCGGTTCAGACGAATAAATCGAGCATTTCCAAACCCGCTGACGATGGGCGCCGGGGGCAGGGCAAAGCGAGCATCCTTTGCCAGGGATGGCAGAGGTAGCGCTCAGGCAGGGTCGTCGTGGCGCCGTTCGTGACGTGACAGGCCGATGCTGACGCGGCAGGCGGCGGGCAGGTGCACATCGACGGCGACCGGCAGGTGATCCGAGAACATGGCGTCGAGCACCCGCGAACCTTCCGGCTTGAGCGAGGCCGACAGCAGGATGTGGTCGAGCGCGCGTCGCGGCTGCCAGGCGGGATAGCTCGGCAGCGGCTTGAGCGGTTCTAGCTCGAGGGCGTGGCAGAAACGGGCATGGCTCTGCAGCTGCTCGGGGGTGCAGTTGAGATCGCCCATCACCACCACGTGGCGCAGCGGGCGAATGATCTCGCCGAGATAGTCGAGCTGGCGCGCACGCCCACGCTGGCTCAGGGCGAGATGGGCGACGAATATGTGCAGCGCGTCGGGACCGCTGCCGTAGCGGGCGTGGATGGCGCCGCGGCCGCGCATCCCGGGCAGGCGGTGCTCGTCGATATGCGTGGGCGAAAGGCGCGAGAGCAGGCCGTTGCTGTGCTGGGCCACTCGCCCCAGATTGCGGTTGAGCTGCTGGAAGTGGTACTCGAAGGCCGAGCGCCGGGCCAGATACTCGACCTGGTTGACGTGGCTGGAGCGGAAGCTGCCGCCGTCGACCTCCTGCAGGCCGACGATATCGAAACCGGCCAGCGCGCCGGCGACCCGGTCCAGGCGCGAACTGCGCTTGGGATGCGGCAGCAGGTGCTGCCAGCTGCGGGTCACGTAGTGGTGGTAGGCCGAGGTGTGAATGCCGACCTGCAGATTGCAGGTCAGCAGCTTCAGTGTCGGCGCGATCTCGCTGGCGGGCGTCGAGGCGGCTACGGACATGGTGTCACTTGGCCTCCTGGCGCTCCTCGCGCACCTTCTCGATCAGCGCGCTGGCGATTTTCGGCATGTTCTCGAGCGAGCCGGCGGAGTCCGGGGTCACCACATAGTGGTTGTCGACGATCAGGTCGGGCACGCCCATCAGCTGATACGAGCGCATCTTGGCCACCGCCTGCTGGATCTGGCTCTTGACCCCGAAGGAGTCGAGCGCCTTGAGCGCCTGCTCCTTGGTCACCCCGTAGTGGGTGAAGAACTCGGCGATGTCATCCTCGTCGGTCAGGCGCTTGCCCTGCTTGTGGATCGCATCCATGAAGTCCTGGCGCATCTCGTGCTCGATACCCAGCGACTTGGCGGCGTAGAAGGCCTTGGCATGCTGCTCCCACACCTTACCCAGCGGCGCCGCCATGCGGTCGAACTCGACGTCGTCGGGGAGCGTGGCGACCCACTCGTTGAGCGGCTTCTCCAGCGCGTAGCAGTGCGGGCAGCCGTACCAGAACACCTCGGTGACTTCGATCTTGTCCGCCGGGGCCTCGGACTTCATCGGCTGATCGATGACCTGATAATCCTTGCCTTCGACGATGCCGGCGGCCATCACGGCGCCGGAGAAGGTGAGACCTGCCATTAGCGCCACAAGCGACTTGATCATGCGTGTACTGCTCCTGATGGATCGAAAACGGACGTCTCGACGCGGGGTCGTTGCGGCGACGAGCTACTCGGGTTTGAGCGCCCGGGGCGGCGGAGGTTCCCCGCCCACCGCGGCCGACGTCTCCTCATGTCACTGAGGGTAGCCTGCCAGAATGACAGGGAAAAGTAGAGCGGCACAGCCGGGGAGACGCCCGGCGCGCCACATAATGGCGCCGCACTCGCCGGTGGCACAGGCGTGATACACTGCGCGCGACCGATCACGCCCGCCCGCAGAGCCCTTGCCATGACCTCGACGCCCCCGCGCCGCAACTACCAGACGGCCCGCTTCTTGATCAGCGCCCCCAAGCTGGCGCTGTGCCCGCCGGACGACGGCGTCGAGATCGCCTTTGCCGGGCGCTCCAACGCCGGCAAGTCGAGCGCGATCAACGCGCTCACCCAGCAGAATGCGCTGGCGCGGACCTCCAAGACCCCGGGCCGGACCCAACTGATCAACTTCTTCGGTCTGGAGAACGGTGACACTCTGCGCCTGGTGGACCTGCCCGGCTACGGCTACGCCAAGGTGCCCGAGGCGATGAAGAAGGAGTGGCAGTCGCATCTCGCCGACTATCTGCAAAGGCGCAGCGGCCTTGCCGGCCTGATTTTGCTGATGGACGTGCGCCACCCGCTGAGCGACTTCGACATCCAGTTGCTGGAGCTGGCCGATGCCCGCGAACTGCCGGTGCATATCCTGCTGACCAAGGCCGATAAGCTGAAGCAGGGCCCGGCGAAGGCCTCGCTGCATCAGGTCAAGCGTCAGCTCGCCGAGTGGGAGGATCTGGTCAGCGTGCAGCTGTTCTCCGCGCTCAAGCGCCAGGGCCTCGACCAGACCTACGCGGTGATGGATCGCTGGCTGGCCGCCCGCTGAGCGACGCTGCTCGCGTCCGCTACACTTCGCCCCGGCGCGTTATGCCTCTCGATCGATCCGTTCGACCACCGCCGGTAGCTCCCTGACGTGGGTGATTCGCGTCACCCGCGGGGGCAATTCGCGCTCTCCCTCCTGCTTGGCATCGATCCATACCGCATGCATGCCCAGACGCTGCGCCGCGAGCACGTCTTCCTGCCAGTGGTCGCCCACGTGCAGTGCCCGGTGCGGCTGGGTGCCGAGACGCGCCATGGCGGTGAGAAACGGGCGGGTGTCGGGCTTGGGGGCGTGCATCTCGCCGGCCAGGATGATCACGTCGAAATAGTCGCCCAGCGCCAGGCGGCGGACATCGACGTTGCCGTTGGTGATCACCCCCAGGCGGTAGCGCCGCGCCCAGGCCTCGAACATCGGCACCACTTCCGGGAAGGGCTCCACCGCATGGCGCAGCTGCATGAAACGCTCGAAGCCGGCGGCGGCCCAGCGCTCTGCCTCCGCCTCGGACAGGCCATGCTCGCGCAAAAGCTCGAGCATGGCGCGCTCGCGAATCCAGCTGTGGTCGCCGCGGCTGAGTGGGAAGCGCTGCATCAGACGCTGACGCACCTGCTGATAGGCCTCCAGCGGAAAGGTCTCGGCCAGGCGCCGGCCGTCGGCCTGCGGGCGGGCGTCGATCTGCTCCAGCAGCCAGGCGTAGTGGGTGGGTTCGGCATGGGCCATGACCGGCCCGTTGTGCCACAGAGTGTCGTCGAGATCGAAGGTGATGGCGTCGAGCGGCATGGCGATCAGGTTTCGTCGTGGGGGGCACCCGGCTTGCGCCGGGCACGCGGGTGGGCTTGATCGTAGACCTCGGCGAGCTGCTGCCAGTCGAGCCGGGTGTAGATCTGGGTGGTCGAGAGATTGGCGTGTCCCAGCAGCTCCTGCACCGCGCGCAGGTCCTGGCTCGATTCGAGCAGGTGGCTGGCGAACGAGTGGCGCAGGCGGTGCGGGTGCAGATGTTCGGGCAGGCCGCGGCGTTTGGCACACTCGGCCAGCCGGCTCTGGATCGCACGGTGGCCGAGCCGGCCGCCGTGCTGGGCCACGAACAGCGCGCGTTCACCGTCGCCGGCGAGCGTGCTGCGTATCCCCAGCCAGTCGTGGATGGCCGCTGCCGCGCGGCGCCCGACCGGCACCTGACGCGGCTTGCCGCCCTTGCCCAGTACGCGCACGTGGCGCGCGTCGAGGGCGTCCAGATCGAGCCCCGCCAGCTCCGCCAGGCGTAGCCCGCAGGCGTAGAAAAGTTCGAGCATGGCCTGATCGCGGATGGCCAGCGGATCGCCGTCGTGGGGCGTATCGAGAAAGCGACCGAGCAGGTCGACATCGACCGGGCTGGGCAGATGGCGCGGCTGGCGCGGGGCCTGGGTCAACTTGACCGGGTTGTGGTCGAGCTCGCCCTGGCTGACCAGGAAGTCGGCGAAGCGCGACAGCGCCGCGCGGCGCCTGGCCAGGGTGCGCGGCGCCAGCCCGCGGGTGCGCTCGTGGGCCAGGTAGCGGCGCACCAGAGCGACATCGAGCGCCTGCCAGGTAGCGATGTTCTGGGTCTCGAGCCAGCTTGCGAGCTGGGTCACGTCGCGCCGATAGGCGTCGAGCGTGGCCGGGCTGGCGCGCCGGGCCAGGCGCGCCAGAAAGGCGTCAAGCGTCGCCTGCATGGGGGCGCTCGGCGCGTTTGAGCAGACGGCTGACCACCTCGCCGAGATACTCGGTGAAGAGGGTGTCGAGAGTGGCCCGGAAGTGCTCGCTGTCGTGGCTGGCCAGGATCAGAAAGCCCAGCGTCTCGCCCTGGGTGAGCCGGGTGATGGCGCAGGAGCCGGCGCTCTCCGGGGCCTGGCAGTGGGGGAGCAGGTGCGCCCAGTCGGCGCTGGAGAGCGTGGTGCAGCGGCTGCTCTGCTCGTTGAGCAGCAGTTCCAGACGCCGGCGCGCCTCGGCGTCGAGGCGAAAGCGCGGCGGCTGCCACTGACGCGTGTCGCGGGGCGTGGCGTGGCAGTCCGGCGCGGCCTCCAGCCACAGCCCGATGGCCTGGGTGCGGAAGCGCTCGGCGAGCTGGGTCGACAGCGCCTCGGCCAGGGCGTCGGCATCCTCGGCCTCGATCAGTCCCAGCACCAGCTCGCGGGTGCGCCGGTACTGCGCCTCGTTGTAGCGCGCCGACTCGAGTAGATTCTCCAGCCGCCACTCGGCGCTCTCGGCGCGCTGGCGCAGATCGGCCACCAGGCGTTCGAGCAGCGAGACGGCGCCGGGGATATGCGGATGCGGCACCTTGAGTTGCTGCAGCAGCCCCTCGCGCCCGACGAAGAAGTCGGTGTGCTGGGCCAGCCACTCGGCGACCCGGTCGGGGTCGAGCGTCTGGCGCGGCTCGGGGACCTGGACACGTGACATGCGGCTGTTCTCCTGTCGTCCCGGGTGAGCGCGCGGCTGGGTGCCGTCGTGGCGGCATCCGCGCCCACCGGTGGTTGTCCCATCGTTGTTATGGTGTCGGCGTCACGCTGGGGCGACGCCGCCGGCGCGCTCAGCTCAGCGGCACGCGCCCTTCGAAGACCCGCTCGGCCGGGCCGGTCATGATCATCGGCGCGTCGCCCCCGGCCCACTCCAGAGTCAGGTTTCCGCCGCGCAGGGTCACCTCGACCGGGCTCGCGAGCACGCCACGGCGGATGCCGCAGGCCACCGCCGCGCAGGCGCCGGTACCGCAGGCCAGGGTCTCGCCGGCGCCGCGCTCGAAGACGCGCAAGCGAATGGCGTGGGGCGACGCGATCTGCATGAAGCCGACATTGACCTGACGCGGAAAGCTCGGGTGGCGCTGCAGCGCCGGGCCGAGCGTCTCCACCGGGGCGCTGTCGATGTCCTCGACCTCGATCACCGCGTGTGGGTTGCCCATCGAGGCGACGCTCAGCGCCAGCGCCTGGCCCTCGATCTGAAGCTCATGCAGCGGGGCATCGTGCTCGGCGCTGAACGGCACGGCGGCCGGGGCGAAGCGCGGCGCGCCCATGTCCACCCGCACCCGGCCGTCGGGGTCGACCTTGAGCGTCAGCGGCCCGCCCAGGGTCTCGACGCGCAGCTCGCGCTTGTGGGTCAGGCGCTGGTCGATCACGAAGCGGGCGAAACAGCGCGCGCCGTTACCGCAGTTCTCCACCTCACCGCCGTCGGCATTGAAGATACGGTAGCGGAAATCCATGTCGGGCTGGCGCGGCGGCTCCACCAGCAGCAACTGGTCGAAGCCGATCCCGAAGTGGCGGTCAGCGAGACGGCGGATCTGCTCGTCGCGCAGGTAGGCGCGCTGGCTGATCAGGTCCACCACCATGAAGTCGTTGCCGAGACCGTGCATCTTGGTGAAATTCAACAGCATCACGACGTCTCCGGCAGCCGCGACTCCAGCGCCCAGAGTGACGCCAGCGACTCCCGCTGGCGCACCAGGTGGCAAATCTCGCCATCCACCAGCACCTCCGGCGGGCGGCCGCGGCTGTTGTAGTTCGAGGCCATGACGAAACCGTAGGCACCAGCGGCGTGCACCACCAGCAGGTCGCCTTCGGCCACCGCCAGCTCGCGCGACTTGCCCAGGAAGTCGCCGCTTTCGCACACCGGGCCGACCACGTCGTAGCAGGCGCTGGGGCGCGGCGTGCGGGTGTCGACCGCCTCGATACGCTGCCACGCCTGATAGAGCGAGGGGCGGATCATGTCGTTCATGCCGGCGTCGACGATGGCGAAGTTCTTGCTCTCGCCCGGCTTGAGGTACTCGACCCGGGTCAGCAGCACGCCGGCATTGGCGGCGATCGAGCGGCCCGGTTCGAAGATCAGGGTCAGCTCGCGCCCGGCCAGGCGCTCGCGCACCGCGGCCACCAGCGCCTCGGCCGGCGGCGGCACTTCGTCCTGGTAGACCACGCCGAGACCGCCGCCCAGATCGAGATGTTCGAGCACGATGCCGCGCTCGGCGAGGCGGTCGACCAGTGCCAGCAGGCGGTCGAGGGCATCCAGGAAGGGCGAGAGCTCGGTGAGCTGGGAGCCGATGTGGCAGTCCACCCCCACGACCTTGAGATGCTCGCGCTCGGCTGCCCAGGTGTAGAGATCGAGCACCTCGTCGGCGGCGACGCCGAACTTGTTGTCCTTGAGCCCGGTGGAGATGTAGGGGTGGGTGCCGGCGTCGACGTCCGGGTTGACCCGGATCGAGACGTTGGCCACCTGGCCGCGCTCGGCGGCGACACGCTCGAGACGCTCGAGCTCCGGGCGCGATTCGACGTTGAAGCACTTGATGCCGACCTCCAGCGCCCGCGCCATCTCGTCGGCCTGCTTGGCGACGCCGGAGAAGACCACCTTGGCCGGATCGCCGCCGGCGGCCAGGACGCGCTCCAGCTCGCCCTGGGAGACGATGTCGAAGCCGGCGCCGAGGCGCGCCAGCAGGTCGATCACCGCCAGGTTGGAGTTGGTCTTCAACGCATAGCAGACCAGATGTGGCAAATCGCCCAGAGCGTCGCTGTAGGCGCGGAACTGCCGGGTCAACGCGGCGCGCGAGTAGACGTAGCAGGGCGTGCCGTAGTCGGCGGCGATCTGCGCCAGCGGGACCGCTTCGGCGTACAGTTCGCCGTCGTGCCGGGGAAAAGCTTCGAACGTCAAGGCATCGTCTCCGCCTGGGGTTCCTGGGACCGAGTCTCGGGCTGAGTCTGCGGCTGGGCCTTGGCGCCGTCGCTGCGCGCTGCGGCAGCTCCCGGCTGTGCCTCGGCGTGGGCGCCCTGGGGGTCGTAGGTCTTGGCTGCCTGGTCGTTGTCGGGCAGATAGAGCGGGCCTTTCTGGCCGCAGCCAGCCACCACCAGCCCGGTCAGGGCGAGCAGGGCAACGAGAAGCAGATTACGCGACATGCGGGGCCTCCTGAAGCGCGTCGAGGGCGGCGCGGGCGCGGCTGGCCGCGGCGCGCACCTGATCCGGGGCGGTGCCGCCGATATGGTTGCGTGCCGCCACCGAGCCCTCCAGGGTCAGCACCTCGAAGACGTCCGCGCCGATGGTGTCGGAGAAGCGCTGAAGCTCGTCGAGGGACATCTCGGAGAGATCCTTGCCCGACTCGATGCCGTAGGCCACTGCCTTGCCGACGATCTCGTGGGCATCGCGGAAGGCCACCCCGGCGCGTACCAGATAGTCGGCCAGATCGGTGGCGGTGGAGAAGCCGCGGCGCGCTGCCTCGAGCATGTTGGCACGCTTGGCGCGCAGCGCCGGCGCCATGTCGGCGAAGGCGCGCAGGCAGCCCTTGACCGTGTCGAGGGTGTCGAACAGCGGCTCCTTGTCCTCCTGATTGTCCTTGTTGTAGGCCAGCGGCTGCGACTTCATCAGCGTCAGCAGGCTCATCAGGTGGCCATAGACGCGACCGGTCTTGCCGCGCACCAGCTCGGGCACGTCGGGGTTCTTCTTCTGCGGCATGATCGAAGAGCCGGTGCAGAAGCGGTCGGGCAGGTCGACGAAGTCGAACTGGGCGCTGGCCCACAGCACCATCTCTTCGCTCATGCGCGACAGATGCATCAACAGGATGCTGGCGAAGGCGGTGAACTCGATCGCGAAGTCGCGATCGCTGACCGCGTCCAGCGAGTTCTCCGCCGGGCGCTCGAAGCCCAGCAGCTCGGCGGTGACGTGGCGGTCGATGGGGTAGGTGGTGCCGGCCAGGGCGGCGGCGCCCAGCGGCAGCACGTTGACCCGCTTGCGGCAGTCGAAGAGGCGCTCGTGATCGCGCGCCAGCATCTCCTGCCACGCCAGCAGATGGTGGCCGAAGGTCACCGGCTGCGCGGTCTGCAGGTGGGTGAAGCCGGGCATGATGGTATCGGCCTCGGCTTCGGCGAGCTCGATCAGGCCGCGGCGCAGGCGCGCCAGCTCCGCCGCCACGGCGTCGATCTCGTCGCGCAGGTAGAGGCGGATGTCGGTGGCGATCTGGTCGTTGCGCGAGCGCCCGGTGTGAAGCTTCTTGCCGGTGATGCCGATCTTGTCGGTGAGCCGCGCTTCCACGTTCATGTGGATGTCTTCCAGGTCGACCGACCATTCGATCTCGCCGCGTTCGATCTCGGCTTCGATCTCGCCCAGGCCCTGAATGATGCGATCACGCTCCGCCTCGGTCAGCACGCCGACCCGGGCCAGCATGGTGGCGTGGGCCACGGAGCCGCGGATGTCGTGATGATAGAGCCGCTTGTCGAAGGAGATCGAAGCGGTGAAGGCGGCGACGAATGCGTCGGTGGGCTCGCTGAAACGTCCGCCCCAGGATTGGTTGGTTGCCTGCGTCATCGAATACGAACTCTGCCTAGGTTGACCGGGTGTGGGTGCCGGGTGGCCGGGTGTGATCGCGGGTCGCGCATGGCGCGCGCGGGCCGGCGAAACGCTGTCTGGAGTGTACCAGAGTCGCGGCCGCGTGGGACGGGGGCGAGCGCGGCCGCTACCCAGTCAAGGGTGCGTGATTTTTCCTGGCCGGGTGACTGCTTTATCATGCCTACAAGATTCGTGCCGACGAACGTACACCCCGCGGCGGGTGGTCTTTGCCCCCCGTGCCCCAGACTTCGGAGACCCGCGTGCTCGACGCTAACAGATTGAGAATCGCCACCCGCAAGAGTGCGCTGGCGCTATGGCAGGCCGAACACGTCAAGGCGCTGCTGGCGCAGCAGCACCCGCAGCTGGAGATCGAGCTGGTGCCGCTCTCCACCCGTGGCGACAAGATCCTCGACACGCCGCTGGCCAAGATCGGCGGCAAGGCGCTATTCGTCAAGGAGCTGGAGGAGGCGATGCTCGACGGCCGCGCCGATCTCGCCGTGCACTCGATGAAGGACGTGCCGATGCACTTCCCCGATGGCCTGGGGCTGTCGGTGATTCTCGAGAGCGGGGCGCCGACCGACGCCTTCGTCTCCAACACCTACGCGAGCGTCGATGCCTTGCCCCAGGGGGCGCGGGTGGGCACGTCCAGTCTGCGCCGTGGGCTGCAGGTGGCGGCGCGGCGCCCGGATCTGGAAGTGCTGCCGCTGCGTGGCAATGTCCAGACCCGCCTGGGCAAGCTGGATGCCGGCGATTTCGAGGCGATCATCCTGGCCACCGCCGGTCTCCAGCGGCTGCAGCTGGGCGAGCGGATCACCGCCGAGCTGTCGCCGGAGGAGAGCCTGCCCGCCTGCGGTCAGGGCGCACTGGGCATCGAGTGCCGCCACGACGACGCCGAACTGGTGGCGCTGCTGGCGGCCCTGGATCACGGCCCCACGGCGACCCGGGTGCGCGCCGAGCGCGCCATGAACACGCGTCTCGACGGCGGCTGCCAGGTGCCGATCGGCGGCTACGCGGTGCTCGAGAACGCTGGCGACACCCTGTGGCTGCGCGGGCTGGTCGGGCATCCGGATGGTTCGCAGGTGCTGCGCGCCGAGGGGCGCGGCTCGGCGATGGAGCCGGAAGCGCTGGGGATTCGTATCGCCGAGTCGCTGCTGGAGCAGGGCGCCGGCGACATTCTGGCCGAGGTCTACGGTAAGGGCTGATGACTCGGGTCCTGATCACGCGCCCCGGTGAGCGCGGCGCGGTGCTGGCACAGGCGCTGCGCGCGGCCGGCTGCGAGCCGGTGGCGCTGGATGTGCTGGCGTTCGAGCCGGTGGCGCTGTCGCCCGCTGCACGGTCGCTGGTGCTCGACCTCGACGCTTTTCAGGGCATCATCGTGGTGAGCCCGCAGGCGGGCGTATCTCTGGCCGAGGCGATTGGGTCATACTGGCCGCAGCTACCCCAGCGGCTACGCTTCTATGCAGTGGGCCAAGCCACGGCGGCGACCCTGCATCAGGAACTGGGGGTGCCCTGCGTGCTGCCCCCGGCGGGTGCCGGCGAGCATAGTGAGGGGTTGCTCGAGGCGCCTTCGCTGCGGGCAGTGGCGGGCAAGCGCCTGTTACTGGCCCGCGGCGAGGGCGGGCGCGAGGTGCTGGCCGAGCAGTTGACGGCGCGCGGCGCGCAGCTCGATACGCTGACGCTCTACCGTCGCTGCTATCGTCAGCCGGCCCCCCCGGCGGCAACCTGGCTGGCCCAGGGCGACTATGCGGCGCTGGTGGTGACCAGCGGGGAAATATTGCAACATCTGGCCACCGGGTGTGGCCCGATAGCGTTGAACCAACCGCTAATCGTCTCGAGTGGACGGTTGGCTACACTGGCGAGACAGCTGGGATTCGGCTCGCTTCATGTGGCGTCTGGGCCTGCGCCGGAGGCACTGGCCGCGGCGGTGACTGCGCTGCGCGCGAGCTGACCTCGTGCGCTCGGCGGTGCCGGCTTACCGGCCCGCCGTCGAGCGCCGGTTCGATCCTGCTCCGATGGCAGCGTCGCCAACCCGACGCGCCGTCCGGGCGCCACCTTCGATCAGGGTGATCACGAGTAAAGGCAGCGTAGATGAGCAAGCAACGAAACGATCAACAACCGCAGTCGGCCTCCGCTTCCGACAATCCGGCCGACGGCGACGCTCGGAAAGCCGAGCAGGACAAGACCGCTTCGTCGACTGCCGCGTCGACACCCGACACCGCTGCCGATACCGCCGGCCATACCGATCCGGTCAAGCCGGATGTGGCACAGCCGAATGCCAGCGCCGAACCCAGTACCTCGCGCGCCAGCGGCAAGGCGGCCAGTACTGCCAAACAGGAGAGCGTCCAGACTGACGCTGCCAAGAGCGCTGGCACCGCCAGCCAGGCCGGTGAGGGCAAGCGCGACGCCGCCAAGGGCAAGAGCAAGACGAGCACCAAGGCTGCCAAGCCGGCCGGTCCGCTGTCGCGCGATGGCGGCGGGGCCGCGTCTTCCAGCGCCAAGCCTGGCGGCAGCGGCGGAGGCGGCAGCAGTCATGATGGCAGCCGCAGCGGCGGAGGCGGCAGCAGTCATGATGGCAGCCGCAGTGGCGGCGGCGGCAAGAACGGCAAGAGCAGCAAGCTCGGCCTGCTGGCGCTGATCCTGGTCATCGTGCTGGCGATCGCCGTGGCGTTCATCGGCTACCGCGGCTGGCAGCTGCTGCAGCAACAGCAGCAGAAGCTGGACCAGGTCCAGTCCAACCGCGGCGCCATCGACGACCTGAGCGCGCGCGTCGGTGATCTCGACCAGAACCGCCAGCAGTCGCTGAAGATGATGCGCGGTGAGTTCGACCAGTACCGCCAGAGCCTCGACAAGACTCTGGACAAGGTGCTGGCGGAGCTGGCCAAGCAGCAGCAGGCCGATCCGCGCGAGTGGCTCCACGCCGAAGCCGAGTACCTGCTGCGCCTGGCCAACCAGCGGCTGCAGCTGGAGCGTGACGTGCCCGGCGCCAAGGCGCTGCTCGAGGCCGCCGATGCCCGCCTGCGCGAGGCGGACAACCCGGCGCTGGTGCCGATCCGCCGCGCGATCCAGTCGGAGCTGGCTTCGCTCGACTCGGTGCCGGTGATCGACCGCACCGGTATCTATCTGGCGCTGATGGCGCAGCAGGAGCAGCTGGCCCGCCTGCCGCTGAAGCAGGACATCGAGCAGATCGCCGCCGGCAAGGGCGACGCCCAGCCCAGCGGCGGCTGGCGCGAGCAGCTCGCCACCCTGGGTCGCGAGCTCAAGGATCTGGTCACCGTGCGGCGCCATGACCAGCCGCTGGAGGCGCTGATCACCCCCGAGCAGGAGTCCTACCTGCGCCAGAACGTGCGCATGCTGCTGGAGCAGGCGCAGCTGGCGCTGCTCAAGGCCGAGCCCAAGCTCTATCAGGCCAGCCTGGGCAAGGCGATCGAGCTGATCAAGGGCTACTACGACACCGACAATCAGGGCGTCGAGAACGCGCTCGACAAGCTCTCCTCGCTGCGCGACGAGAACGTGCGCCCGGAGCTGCCGGACATCAGCCAGTCGTCGCAGCTGCTCAAGCAGTTCATCGAGAAGCGCTTCGGTAACGGCACGGGTGGTAGTAACGCGAACGGCGGTCAGGCGACGCAGAACGGATCGGCACAGGGAGAGGGCGCATGAGAAAGCTGATCCTGCTGATCGTCTTCGGTCTGGCGGTCGGCGCGCTGTTCGGGCAGCTGATGCAGTCGCTGCCGGGGTACTGGTTCATCCGTGTCGGCGATACCTCGATCCAGACCTCGTTCTGGTTCGGCTGCGTGCTGCTGCTGATCGCCTTTCTGGTGCTGCACTTCGGCCTGCGCGCGCTGATGCGCCTACGCCGGCCGATGAGCCGGCTCAAGGTGTGGAACAGCCGCACCCGTCACCGCACCGCCATGAAGCGCACCGTGCGTGGCCTGGTGGCGCTGGCCGAGGGGCGTTGGAAACGTGCCGAAAAGGCCCTGACCAAGGCCGCCGACGACTCCGGCACGCCGCTGGTCAACTACCTCTCGGCGGCGCTGGCGGCCCACTATCAGGGCCGCTACGAGCAGGCCGACGTGCTGCTCAAGCGCGCCCACCATAGCACCGAGGGCGCCGACACTGCGGTCGGCCTGGTGCAGGCGCAGCTGATGCTCGACCGCCAGCAGTTCGAGGAGGCGCTGGCCACCCTGACCCGTCTGGAGCAGCAGCTACCGGAGCATCCGCAGGTGCTCAAGCTGCTCAAGCAGGCCTATCTCAGCGTCAACGACTGGGACGGCCTGCGTCGGCTGCTGCCACGGCTCGACAAGCACCGCCTGATCACCGACGACGAGCGCCGCGAACTCGAGCAGCGCGCCAACCGCGAGCTGCTGATCCACGCCGCTCAGCAGGAGGGCAATCTGCAGCGGGTGCGGGCACTCTGGGCGGATATGCCCGATGCGCTGCGCAGCGACGTCGAGCTGGTTCTGCTCTACAGCGATGCGCTGATCAAGGGCGGCGAGGAGGGCGATGCCGAGCGCCTGCTGCGCAACGCCCTCAAGGAGCACTGGGACACGCGCCTGGTGCTGCGCTACGGCCTGCTCAACGTCGACGCCGCGCGCCAGCTGGCGTACGCCGAGAAGTGGCTGCAGGAGCGGCCCAACGATCCCGATCTGCTGCTCACCCTGGGCCGTCTCTCGCTGCGCAACGCCTACTGGGGCAAGGCGCAGGAGTACTTCGAGGCGAGCCAGCGCCAGCGCCCGAGCGGGGTGGTGTGTGCGGAACTCGCGCGGCTCTATGCCAACCTCGGTGACCACAGCAAGAGCCAGCTCTACTATCGCCAGAGCGTCACGCTGCTGGACAAGTCGCTGCCGGCGCTGCCCCAGCCCAGCGATGTGACGCGCTGAGCGCGACAACCCATCGATTGCTCTCCTGGGCGCCCGTGGGCGCCCTTTTTTTGTCGCCGCGAGGCGTTCATCCAAGGAACAGGCATGCACTACGGTATCGATGTCGGCGGCACCAAGATCGAGCTCGCGGTGTTCGATTCCCAGTGGCAGCGTCTCGCCACCTGGCGCGAGGCTACCCCCGCGGCGGATGGCCCGGCGCTGCTGGCGCGGTTGGCAGCAATGGTCGACGTGGCCGATGCCCGCTTCGGTACGCGGGGCACCCTGGGGCTGGGCCTGCCCGGGGTGGTCGACACCGACGGGTGTCTCGTCGCCGCCAATCTGCCCGGCCTGCGTGAGCTGCCGCTGGCGGCTTCGCTGCAGGCCCACTTCGACCGCCCGATCGTGTTCGACAACGATAGCCGCTGCTTCATCCTCTCGGAGGTTGGCCCGGGCGGTGCCGCTGCCGGCGAGCGGCATGCCTTCGGTGCGATCCTGGGCACCGGGGCCGGCGGCGGGGCGATCGTCGAGGGGCGCCTGCTCGGCGGGTGCGGTGGCCTGGCCGGTGAGTGGGGGCATCTGCCGCTCTCGGCGGCGGCCAGCGAGCGCTACCATCTGCCGCGTCTGGCCTGCGGCTGCGGCTTGCACGGCTGTCTCGAGCGCTATATCGCCGGCCCCGGGCTGGTGGAGCTGTTTCGCCACTTCGGCGGTGAGGCGCAGCGCGCCGAGACCTGGTACGCCGCCTGGCGGGCGGGCGACCCTGCGGCGGAGCTGGCCCATCGCTGTCACGTCGATCTGCTCGGCGAGGCGCTGGCCAACGTCACCAAGCTGCTGGCCCCGGCGGCGATCGTGATCGGCGGTGGACTCTCTACCCTGCCTGAGCTGGTCGCCGCGCTGCCGGCGGCGCTCGGGCGTCATCTCTTTCCCGGTGTCGCCGTGCCGCGGCTGGTGGCCTCGCATCTGGGGGCCGCCAGCGGCGTGCGCGGCGCGGCCATGCGCGGTGCCGGTTTCCTTCCCGACGCGGTGTAGGCGCCACCCGGGCGGGCTCTCGCCCGCCGACATCCCCGCCAGAACCGACATACTCCCTGGAACGCAAGAGGCCGCCCCGAAGGGCGGCCTCTGTCTTTCTCGTCGTCGCGATCAGCGCGGATCGTCACCGGCATCGTCGTCGACGTCGTCGTGGGTCGGCTTGTTGTGCGTGGCATCGTGCGACCGGGTATCCGGCTGCTCGGAGGACGCGGCCTCGTGAGCGGTGCCCGGAATGTCGCGCTTGTCGTCGCGCAGCACGCGTACGTGGGCCGGCGGCGCCGAGCCGTCCCGATCCTCACCGAAGTAGAGCGTGGTGTGCGGGAACGGAATCTCGATGCCGGCCTTGTCGAAGTAGAGCTTGACCAGACGGTTGTAGGCACGTCCCACGCCCCACTGGTCGCCCGGGGTGGTCTTGATCACCACGCGGATGTTGACCGAGCTGTCGGCCAGAGCGACCACGCCTGCCACGGTCATCGGTGCCAGCAGCTTGTGGCCATGCTCCTCGCTCGCCTTGAGCTCTTCGAACGCCGCCTGCAGCTGCTCGATGGCGTAATCGATGTTCTCGCGGTAGGCGATGCCGTACTCGCCGACATGGTTGCCGTATTCGCGCATGAAGTTGGAGACCGTGCCCACAGACGAGAACGGCACGATATGGTAGGTGCCGGAGAGGTCGCGGATCGCCACCGAGCGGATGCTGACGCGTTCGGCGGTGCCGGTGACGCCACCCACGGTGACGACGTCGCCGGTGTTCATCGCATTCTCGAGCTGGATGAAGACCCCGGTGATGACGTCCTGGACCAGCTTCTGGGCACCGAAACCGATGGCCAGACCCAGCACCCCGGCGCCGGCGATCAGCGGGCCGATGTTGATGCCGATCTGCGACAGCACGATCATCACCGTCATGATGATCAGGGTGATCGCCAGGGCGTTGCGGAACAGGCTCATCAGGGTCTGGGCGCGGGCGGTCGGGGCGCCGCCGCCGGTTTCCGGATTGAGATAGTTCTCGATCAGGCTGGCCAGTCCGATCCACACGATGGCGGCCACGGCCAGAATCAGAATCACCTGGACCACGGTGGCGACAGCGTGCGCGCCGGCTTCGCTGGCGTACCAGGCGGCCAGATCGAAGGCGCCCCAGGCATCCAGGGTGTACAGCACCACTGCAACCAGGATGATCACGCGGATCACCTTGAGGAAGCTCGGCACATAGGCGTTGAGGCGCCCCTCGAGCATCGGTAGACGCCGGCGAATGTCATCGCCAAGCGTGATACGCCGCCCGATCAGCTGGGTCAGCAGGCCCGACACCAGCATGCCGATGCCGATGTAGAGAATCGTCTTCAGGGTCGCGATCAGCACGAACGGCAGCGCGGTTTCGGGATGCAGCAGGGTCACGCCAAACACCATCAGCGCATACAGAATGGCGATCACGTGCCACACGCCGGCCAGCACGCGCAGGGCGATGCGTGAAGCGGCCATGCTGGCCTGTTCGGCCTTGCCCAGAATCAGGTCGCGTACCGCGAGACGCTTCTTGAGAATCACGGTCATCGCCGCGAGCAGAGCGATCAGCATGATCAGCACGCTGATCACCTTGCCGAAGGCCGGCGACAGGTTGAGATTCAGAATCGGTACCACCACCAGCATGCCGTAACCGATGAAGCCGGCCAGGGTGGCCAGGAAGCCATTGCAGTAGCGTGCTTGGGCGGCGCTGATGGGCACCAGACGCAGACCTTCGTGGCTGGAGGCGAACAGCACGCGCAGTGCGCACTTGAACAGCTCGATCATCAGGAAAGCGTTGAGGAACAGTGAGAAGCGCGTATTCAAGGTGCCACTCTCGCCGACCAGGAAGGTGGCGACGAGGTTGCCGGCGACATAGGCCAGCACCACCACCACGACGTCGACCACGGCGGCCAGGATCACGCTGACGATCACGCGCAGCAGGTGGGCACGACCGTCACCCTGCAGCGACCAGCGACTGAACCGGTTGAACAGCGGCCCGGCGAGGCGCCGCAGCACGAAGAACGCGACCACGGTGGCCACGATCACCATGGCCAGCTCCAGCGCGGCATCGAGGAAGTCGCTCAGACTGAAGGCGGGGCCACTGCTGGCGGCGGCGTCGCCGCTACCGAAGAAACCGCTGACCAGCGTCGCCACGGCGGTGAACTGCCCGCCGATATCATCGGCGAAGGCACTGGTGATCTGCGCCATGCGCCGCGGGAAGGAGACATCCTCGGCAGCCTTGGCCTTGTCGGCGCTCTCGCTGCTGTCGCTGGTGGCCTGGCTGGCGCTTGCGTCCGCGGGCGCACTGCCCTGGGACTCGCCGGCCTGGGGCTGCTCGGCGGCGAGCTTGCGCAACTGATCGATCAGCGCCTGGCGCGACTGCTCGTTCTCCAGCAGGTCGGCCATCGTCGAGTAGGCGGGGCCTTCCTGAGCGCTCTGCTCGGCGGGCGCGCTCGACGACGCCCCCGAGCCGGCACTCTGTTGCGCCATCAGCGGCGCTGCGAAGAACAGCAGTATCAAGAGTAGCCAGCGGCTCGGCCAGCGATCGGGGCGAGGGATGGGCACGCTTCAACCTCCTTGTCTGAAGGGCAGGGTATTAAGGGCCATGTTTTTAGGGCTGGTCTCAAGGGCAGTGTCTCAATGACCATGCCTCGAGGGCGATGTCGTCATGCCTGAGCGGTGAACGCACGTGCTCACTGCGGCTGACGACGGTCCGCACTCAGCTTAAACATCCTTAGGGTAACATTTTATCGTCGCGCGGAAATTCAGCCGCCATCGGATATCTTGAGGCTAGTCAATCCGTGCCCGCTTGCCACTGAATCGCCAGGGTTTTGCCCCCGGCGGTGGCGATAGCGCTGGACAAGGCGCGATTCTTTGCCACGCTCAGTCGAGCCGCCGCGGCTGTGACACCGCGCGGCGCTGCGTGGGCGGATCGGAGGCCGCCGCGCTGTCTCTTCCACCTCAAGTCTGGTGCCGGCCTGCGCTGGTGCCCTGTCAGGGATCGATCATGCTCAACGTGACCCTCGAACTGCGCTGCAACGTCTGCGGCGGCGAGCGCTTTCTGCTGCCGACACTCGACGAGACGGCGCAGGATATTCGCTGTGCCGGCTGCTCGGCATTCAAGTGCAAGAGCCAGGACCTGGAGCGCGCCATGGCGGCGGCCGGGCCCCGCCGCGGTGGGCGTCACCTGGCGCTGTAGCCTTTAGCGCGATGACCGCGCTGAAGATCCGGGCCAAGCGTCCAGGCACCAAAAAAGCACCTCTCTCGAGGTGCTTTTTTCTGGTGATTGGTGGAGGCGGGGTCCACTGAAAAGATCGCCTATGTGTCAGTCCAGTAAGCGTTTTCAGTAATCCATGATCCGATGTGCCCCCAGCTATGCCCCCATCGAGAGTGAGATGGGGTGGTACCATCGCATCAAGCAGACTGCCGCGGCGTGGTCAGATCGTGGAAGTGAATGCCCGTCGCCTTGATGACGGCGGTCATGGTGCGCAGTGTCGGGTTGCCTTTAGGCGAAAGAGCCCGGTAGAGGCTTTCTCGGGACACTTTGGCTTTCTCGGCAACGGCTGCCATGCCACCTTGGGATTCGACCACATGGCGCAGCGCGATGAGAAAGGCGGCCTCTCCTCCTTCCTCGTCCAGCTCATCGAATGCGGTGCGCAGATAGTCCACCGCCATGGTGGGATCTTCTCGCAGCATCTCGATCACGGCATCGTCGTGACTTCTCATCGCTTGACCCTCCTGTGATGGTCCTCGAGAAACGCTTTGGCCTGTTCGATGTCGGCCTTCTGGCGCTTCTCGCTGCCGCCAGCCAGCAGCATGACCCAACGCTTGCCCACCTTGGCGTAATAGACGCGATAGCCGGGCCCATAGTCGACTCGCAGCTCGAACACGCCAGCACCCACGGATTTGGCATCGCCCGGATTGCCCGCCGCCAGCCGGTTAAGGCGGGTCAGCACTCGCATGGCTGCCTGCCGATCCTTCGCCTTGAGCGTATCCAGCCAGTGCTGGAACGGGTCATGGCCATCGGCAGTGAGGTAATGCGTCAGCTCGATCATGAGCTTCATTGTAGCTTTTAAGCTACTGGCAGGATAGATGTGTTCGGTTTTCGAAAGCCGCTGGCCTGATGTGAAAGAGGGTCTGCGGATTTTGCTGAATTGCTGAAACCCCGTCGCTATGGGGCTAGGTCTTGCTGAAGGGGCTGCTGATGCCCTGCAGATTGATGGGGCGCGACATTGGAGGGCATTGCGTGGGCGCAGGGGTGATATGTCCTGACAACAAAAAAGGGCCCGAAGGCCCTTGTTTGCTGGTCTCGTGACACGTCTTGTTATGCCCTGAAACCCTTGTTTGGTGGAGGCGGGGGGAATTGAACCCCCGTCCGCCGGCACTCACCCATCGGCTCTACATGCTTAGTTCCGTCTTTTGATTTAGCGCAGTGACCTCCGACGGGCAGGATGACACCTTGCGATCTCTCTAAGGTTTAACGCATGTCAGGAGAGCGCTGACATACGCGGTCCCATCAGCTTTAGCTCATATCCTCTCCGCGATGAATGGGCACATCGCTTCGAGGCCAGACAACAGCTAGCAGTTCTTAGGCTGCCAGTGCGCCTTGAGCGTAGTTTTCGTCGTTTGCGACTATTTAATCGTAACGTTGGATTTACGAGATACGTTACGCTCTCGGCATGCACCTCAGGGATTGTCACCGGCGTCGAAGCCATGTCGCCCCCGTGGAACCCCAGCATTCTATCAGTTGGGGATGACCCCACGCCATCTCAATCGTCGAATCGAACCCTCGACGTCGTGCCTCAGGCGTGGTCGCGCATCACCCGCGCCTTCTCGCGATTCCAGTCGCGCTCCTTCTGGGTGGCGCGCTTGTCGTGCAATTGCTTGCCGCGCACCAGCGCCAGCTCGCACTTGACCAGATTCTTCTTCCAGTAGAGCTTGAGCGGCACGCAGGTGTGACCCTTCTCCTGGGTCCGCGAGAAGATCCTGGCGATCTCCTTACGATGCAGCAGCAGCTTGCGCGTACGATCGGGCTCCGCCACCACGTGGGTGCTGGCGGTATTGAGCGGCGTGATGTGGCTGCCCAGCAGCCAGGCCTCGCCGTTCTTGATCAGGATATAGGTGTCGGTGAGCTGGGCCTTGCCGGCGCGCAGGCTCTTGACCTCCCAACCGCTCAGCGAGAGACCCGCCTCGAAGGTTTCGTCGATGTGATACTCGAAACGAGCCTTCTTGTTCTGGGCGATCGTGTTGTTGCCGGGCGCGTTGCCTTTCTTCTTACCCATGACACCTCTTCGCGGCGATATCCGGTACGCCCGCAGACCTGGGGGCGAGCGTGCTACCATTCAAGCATGTGAGAAATAGCCCCCATGATACGCGCATCGGGGCGATAAATCAGTGGAGAGCTACATGCCAAGCGTGCACCGGTCTGCTTTTGTCCGGCATACCCCGGAACAGATGTTCGAGCTGGTCAATGATTTCGAACGCTATCCGGAATTCCTCCCCGGCTGCCGTCGAGCGCGGGTGGTCGAACGCGGAGAGGATTATCTGATCGGCAGCATGACCCTGGCCAAGGGCGGTGTCGAGCAGACCGTGACCACGCGCAATGATCTCAAGCGCCCCGGGCGCATCGATCTGTCGCTGGTCGACGGCCCGTTCAAGCGCCTCGACGGGTGCTGGCTGTTCCGTGATCTGGGCGAGAACGCCTGCAAGGTGGAGCTGGAGATGGAGTTCGAGTTCAGCAACCGGCTGCTGGGGATGGCCTTCGGTCGGCTGTTCCAGCAGGTGGCGGGGCAGCTGATCGACGCCTTCACCCGGCGCGCCGATCAGGTCTATGGGCGCTGACGCCATGCCTTTCGCAGCCGATGTCTCCGAGGTTAGCGATGCCGAGCCGGGCGAGGCGCCGGTGGGGGGCGGTGCGCTGGTCGAGGTGGCTTACGCCACGCCGACGCATCAGCGTATCGTCACGCTCGCTTGGTCGGCGGGGCTGACCGCGCGGGAGGCGGTGATGCGTGCCGATCTGCCGGCCTATTTTGCCGACCTCGACGAGGCCTGGCTGGCGAGTGCGCCGCTGGGGATCTTCGGTGAACTTCTCGCCCAACCCGAGCAGCGCGAACTGCTGCCGGGGGAGCGGGTCGAGGTCTACCGTCCGCTGCACATCGACCCCAAGCAGGCGCGACGCGAGCGGGCGGCCCGCAGGCCGCCGCGCTGAGTCGCACTCGGTAGAGAGAGGTTAAAGGCCTGTGGGACCGACCTGCGGCACCGCAGCACCTTCACCGGCACCCTCGACCGCCGGCCCCGGGCCGCTGTCCTGGTCGAGCTCGACGTCGGCATTCATGTCACCGGACTTCTGGATGTCGACCACCTGGTCGTTGGCGAAGGTGAGCGTGACTCGCTTCTCCACCGTGCCGCCGTAGGCCTTGTCGAGGTAGAAGACGTAGTCCCACTGGTCGGAGGAGAAGGGCGCTTCCATCAGCGGCGTTCCCATGACCTGAACGACCTGGGCGCGGCTCATGCCGGTATGGAGCTGAGACACCATGTCCTGGGTGATGAGGTTGCCCTGGACGAGGTCGCGTTTGTAGACGCCAAAGTAGCTACAGCCAGCGATGAGAGACGCTGCGAGCACGAGTACGGCCGTTCTGATCAGGTTTTGCATTTGAGTCCGTCTTTCACTATCGTTGCGTGGATTGATCATACCCGACACGGGACGCCACTGCGAAGAGCGACCATGGCAGACGAAAACCAAGAATTGCGCAAGGCGGGACTCAAGGTCACTCTGCCGCGTGTCAAGATCCTGCAGATTCTCGAAGCGACACGTATGGAAGAAGAGCTCCATATGAGTGCCGAGGACGTCTACAAGGCGCTGCTGGAGTCGGGAGAAGACGTCGGCCTCGCTACCGTATACCGTGTGCTGACGCAGTTCGAGGCCGCCGGTCTGGTGGTGCGTCACAATTTCGACGGCGGCCATGCCGTGTTCGAGATGACCCAGGAAGAGCACCATGACCACATGGTGGACCTAGAGTCCGGCGACATCGTCGAGTTCTACGACGAAGAGATCGAGCGGCGCCAGCGCGAGATCGTCGAAGAGCACGGCTACGAGCTGGTCGAGCACGCGCTGGTGCTCTACGTTCGCCCGCGTGGCTCCAAGGCGACGCGTCAGGACAGCAGCAAGAAGTGACACCCTGGCCCGCTTGCAGGGCACCGTATATACCACCAGAACGCCGACCCCCAGGGGTCGGCGTTTTGCTTTCTGCGTTGTGTGGTGTCGTAAGTGCGGTCTCGGCGGCGAGGCGCCAGTGACGCTCAGTGCGCCCCGGTCTGGCTCGCTGCCAGCATCTCGCGGGCGTGGGCCAGGGTTCGCTCCGAGAGCTTGACGCCGCCGAGCATGCGCGCGATCTCGCGCACTCTGCCCGCCTCGTCGAGCTGCGCCATCCGGGTGCGGGTGGCCTCTTCGCTCGACTGCTTCTCGATGTGCAGATGCTGGTGCGCCTGGGCGGCGACCTGGGGCAGGTGGGTCACGGTCATGATCTGGGCTTTCTGGCCCAGCCGGCGCAGCAGCTGGCCGACGATCTCGGCGGTGGCGCCGGAGATGCCCACGTCGACTTCGTCGAATACCAGCGTGGCCAGGGTGCTGTGGCTGGCCGCCACCACCTGGATCGCCAGGCTGACGCGGGAGAGCTCACCGCCTGAGGCGACCTTGGCCAGCGGTCGCGGTGGCTGGCCGGGGTTGGCGCTGATCAAGAGGCTGACGCGGTCGACGCCGTGGGGCTGCGGCGTCTCCAGCGGGGTGACCTCGACCGCGAAGCGCGCCTTCTCCATGCCCAGGAAGGCGAGCTGCTCCTGCACCTGGCGGGCGAACTCGGTGGCGCTGGTCTGGCGCGCTTCGCTGATCTGGCGGGCGGCGTCGCGGTAGTGCTGGCGGGTCTCCTCGAGTCGCGCGCGCAGGCTGTCGAGATCGTCGTCGCCGCCATCGAGGGTCGCCAGCTCGGCGCTCAGGCGCTGGTGCAGCGCGACCAGCTCGTCGGGCATGACGTGGTGCTTGCGCGCAATGCGATGGATCTCGCCGAGGCGCTCATCGACCCAAGCCAGTCTTTGCGGATCGAGCTCGGTGGACTCGACGAAGTGGTGCAGCTCCCGGGCCGCCTCCTCGAGCTGGATCTGGGCATCATTGAGCATGCCGAGCGCTTCTGCCAGGCTGCCGCGGTCGCTGCCCGGCACCCGCGACAGGCGCGTGTGCGCCTGCAGCAGCAGGCCCAGCGCGCCGCCTTCGTCGTGGTCGCAGCAGTCGGCGGCGAACTGCGCCTCGCGCAGCGTTTCCTCCAGATGCGCCAGGGTCTCCTGCTCCTGCTCCAGCGACTCCAGCTCGTCCGCCTGCAGCGCCAGTTGATCCAGCTCCTCCACCTGATAGCGCAGCAGTTGGCGCTTGGCCTCGCGCTCCTCGTCATTCTCGCTGCGCTGGCGATACTGCTTGCGCAGGCTTTGCCACTGGCGGTGCATCGCCGCCAGCTCGTCCACCGCGCGGCGCTGGCCGGCGGCGTCGTCGAGCAGGCGGCGATGGGTCTCCTCGTTGAGCAGCGCCTGGTGGGCGTGCTGGCTGTGGACGTCGATCAGGCACTCGCCGAGTTCGCGCAGGTCGGCGATGGTGCAGGGCTGGCCGTTGATCCACGCCTTGGAGCGTCCGGACGCGGTGACCACCCGGCGCAGCAGGCATTCCTCGCTCGGCAGTTCGCGCGCGGCGAGCCAGGCCCGCGCCTCGGCGCGGCCGCTGAGATCGAAGCGCGCGCTGAGATCGGCGCGTTCGGCGCCATGACGCACGCCGCCGGCATCGGCGCGTTCGCCCAGGCAGAGCCCGAGGGCGCCGAGCAGGATCGACTTGCCCGCCCCGGTCTCACCGGTGATGGCGGTCATGCCGGACTGGAACTCCAGGTCGAGGGTATCGACGATGGCGAAGTCGCGAATGGCGAGTTGGATCAGCATGCTGCCTCCCGAGGATCGATGGCGGCCATACAGTGGTCTGTTCGTTTATACAGTAGTCGGTTCGGCGCTTCAATCCACCCCGCGGTGCCCGAGGCTCGCGTGGCGTGCACGGACGCTCACGCAACGTCTGCCAACGCTTGAGATCGTCGCGGGCAGCCCCATATAGGCAGTCACTTGGACATCAATAGCGAGCGTCGATGACGCCGACGCCGTCTTCATACTGGTGCTTTCATCACATCTATATCGGGAGAGACTCATGGTCAGAGATCCGCAGAAGCCCGTCGACGAAGAGATCGAGCGCGCCGAGCGCGATGGCGAACCGCAGCCGACCCAGGCGCCGCTCGAGGGTGATCTCGACGCGGTTGCCGACGAACTCGAGCATGAGCCTGGCGAGACCGGCGGTGACGCCAACCCCGAGGCAGAAGTGCTGGCCGCGCGGGTCGAAGAGCTGGAGCAGGCGCTCACCGAAGCCAAGGATCAGTCGATGCGTGCCGCCGCCGAGGCTCAGAATGCCCGCCGGCGCGCTGAGCAGGATGCCGAGAAGGCCCGGAAGTTCGCCCTGGAGAAGTTCGTCAAGGAGCTGCTGCCGGTGGTCGACAGTCTGGAAAAGGGGCTGGAGAGCATGCAGGAGGTCGACGAGACCCACCGCGAGGGGGTGTCGATGACCCTGAAGATGCAGCTCGACGTGCTCGCCAAGTTCGGCGTCGAGCAGATCGACCCGCAGGGTGAACCGTTCGATCCGCAGTTCCATGAAGCGATGAGCATGGTGCCCAATCCGGAGCTCGACCCCAACACGGTCATGGATGTGATGCAGAAGGGTTACACCCTGAACGGGCGTCTGGTGCGGCCGGCGATGGTCATCGTCAGCAAGTCGGCCTGACGCAATCTGGGCCGACGGGGCTTGAAAGGCGCCCGAAAGCCCCCAGATAGCAGTCAATCGCGCCAAACGCGCCGCCAAGACAACGTATCGAATCGTCAACGAATTGTTAGAGGTGAGGAATTATGGGACGCATCATCGGTATCGACCTGGGTACGACCAACTCCTGCGTCGCCGTGCTCGACGGTGACAAGACTCGCGTGATCGAGAACGCCGAAGGCGCTCGTACCACGCCGTCGATCATCGGCTACACCGACGACGGCGAGACCCTGGTCGGCCAGGCGGCCAAGCGTCAGGCGGTCACCAACCCGACCAACACGCTCTACGCCGTCAAGCGCCTGATCGGCCGCAAGTTCAAGGACGACGTCGTCCAGAAGGACATCAAGATGGTGCCTTACCGCATCGTCGAGGCCGACAACGGCGACGCCTGGGTGCAGGTGAACGACAAGAAGCTGGCACCGCCGCAGGTCAGCGCGGAAGTGCTCAAGAAGATGAAGAAGACCGCCGAGGACTATCTCGGTGAAGAAGTGACCGAAGCGGTCATCACCGTGCCGGCCTACTTCAACGATTCCCAGCGTCAGGCGACCAAGGACGCCGGCCGCATCGCCGGTCTCGAGGTCAAGCGCATCATCAACGAGCCGACCGCAGCCGCGCTGGCCTACGGCATGGATCGCTCCACCGGCGACCGTACTATCGCGGTCTACGATCTGGGTGGCGGTACCTTCGACATCTCGATCATCGAAGTCGCCGACGTCGACGGCGAGAAGCAGTTCGAGGTGCTGGCCACCAACGGTGACACCTTCCTGGGTGGCGAGGACTTCGACCTCAAGCTGATCGACTACCTGGTGCAGCAGTTCAAGAGCGATTCGGGCATCGACCTGTCCGGCGACAGCCTGGCCATGCAGCGTCTCAAGGAAGCTGCCGAGAAGGCCAAGATCGAGCTCTCCTCGGCCCAGCAGACCGAAGTCAATCTGCCCTACATCACCGCCGACAACACCGGTCCCAAGCACCTGGCGATCAAGGTCACCCGGGCCAAGCTCGAGTCGCTGGTCGAAGATCTGGTCAGCCGCTCGCTGGGTCCGTGCAAGACCGCCATGGACGACGCCGGTCTCTCCAACAGCGAGATCCACGACGTCATCCTGGTCGGCGGCCAGACCCGCATGCCGATGGTGCAGCAGAAGGTCGCCGAGTTCTTCGGCAAGGACGCTCGCAAGGACGTCAACCCGGACGAAGCCGTGGCCATGGGTGCCGCGATTCAGGGCGGCGTGCTCGGCGGTGACGTCAAGGACGTGCTGCTGCTCGACGTGACCCCGCTGACCCTGGGTATCGAGACCCTGGGTGGCGTGATGACGCCGTTGATCGAGAAGAACACCACGATCCCGACCAAGAAGACCCAGACCTTCTCGACCGCCGAGGACAACCAGACGGCCGTGACCATCCACGCGCTGCAGGGTGAGCGCAAGCAGGCGGCGCAGAACAAGTCGCTGGGTCGCTTCGACCTCGCCGACATTCCGCCGGCACCGCGCGGCGTGCCGCAGATCGAAGTCGCCTTCGATCTCGATGCCAACGGTATCCTCAACATCACGGCCAAGGACAAGGCGACCGGCAAAGAGCAGTCGATCGTGATCAAGTCCTCCAGCGGTCTCTCCGACGATGAGATCGATCAGATGGTCAAGGATGCCGAGGCGCACGAGGCCGAGGACAAGAAGTTCGAAGAGCTGGTGGCACTGCGCAACCAGGCCGACGGCATGATCCACGCCTCGCGCAAGACGCTGGAAGAGGCCGGCGATAAGGTCGACGCCGACGAGAAGAGCAAGATCGAGAGCGCCATCGGCGAACTCGAAGAAGCGCTCAAGGGTGACGACAAGGACGCCATCCAGGCCAAGCTCGACGCGCTCACCGAAGCCTCCGGCAACCTGGCGCAGAAGATGTACGCCGAGCAGGGCGAAGGCGCCGGTCAGGACGCGGGGGCTCAGGCCGACGACGCCCAGGCCAGCGGCAAGAAAGAGGATGACGTGGTTGACGCCGAGTTCGAGGAAGTCAACGACGATCGGAAAAAGCAATAATCACGACGTCTGACGTCGTGTGACGGCAGCAGCGCGGGAGCCAGACACGACTCCCGCGTTGTCGTTTGCACGGCATCGACACGGAGGCGAACAACGTCATGTCCAAGCGTGACTACTACGAAGTGCTGGGCGTCGACAAGGGCGCCGACGGCAAGGAGATCAAGAAGGCCTATCGCCGGCTGGCACAGAAGTACCATCCGGATCGCAATCCGGACGATCAGCAGGCGGCGGAGAAATTCCGCGAGGTCTCCGATGCCTACGAGGTGCTGTCCGACGACCAGAAGCGCGCGGCCTACGACCAGTTCGGCCATGCCGGGGTCGACGGCCAGGCCGGCGGCGGTTTCGGTGGTGGCGGTTTCGGCGGTGCCGGGGCCGGTGGCTTCAGCGATATCTTCGGCGATGTCTTCGGCGATATCTTCGGTGGCGGCGGCGGTGGCCGGCGCAATCCCAACGCGCCCCAGCGCGGCAGCGACCTGCGCTACAACCTGGAACTCGACCTCGAGGATGCCGTCTTCGGCACTACGGTCGATATCCGCGTACCGCGCCACGTCGAGTGTGAGCACTGCGACGGCAATGGCGCCGAGCCCGGTTCGAGCAAGGAGACCTGCCCGACCTGTCACGGCCAGGGTCAGGTGCGCATGCAGCAGGGCTTCTTCGCCGTGCAGCAGACCTGCCCGACCTGCCACGGCAGCGGCCAGGTGATCAAGGTGCCGTGCCGCAAGTGCCACGGCGAGGGCCGCGTCCGCGAGACGCGCACGCTGTCGGTGAAGATCCCGGCCGGGGTGGATACCGGCGACCGTATCCGTCTCAACGGCGAGGGCGAGTCCGGGCTCAATGGCGGGCCGGCGGGCGACCTCTACGTTCAGGCCGATATCAAGCCGCACCCGATCTTCGAGCGTGACGGGCGTCATCTGCACTGCGAAGTGCCGATCAACTTCGTCGACGCTGCCCTGGGCGGCGAGCTCGAGGTGCCGACCCTGGAGGGCCGGGTCAAGCTCAAGATCCCCGCCGAGACCCAGACCGGCAAGCTGTTCCGGCTGCGCGGCAAGGGCGTGAAACCGGTGCGCGGCGGCCCCGCCGGCGACCTGCTGTGCAAGGTCGTGGTGGAGACCCCGGTCAATCTCTCCGAGGAGCAGAAAGAGCTGCTGCGCAAGTTCCAGGAGAGCCTGGGCAGCGCCAGCCGCCACTCGCCCAAGAAAGAGGGCTGGTTCGACGGCGTGAAGCGCTTCTTCGAAGACATGAAGCCCTGATCCCAGCGCCGCTCGCAGGGTCATGAGAAAGCCCCCCGTCGGATTTGAACTGACCCCCAATAGCTGGACGGTTCATTTAGCCGGCGGGGGCTTTTTCTTGGGAGATCGCAGAGGCATGGATACCTACCAGGTTATCCATACGGCGCTCCACGTCGGCCGCTGTCACCAGTAGAACGGCTTGATCGCGGGTTTTTTCTTGGTCGGAACGCGCTGCGGCAGTTGGTGTCTGGCCAACTCCTCGCTAGTGACCCGACGTCTCAACCAGTGGGCGTTACGTGCCAGAGAGCCAGGTATGGGACGATCACTGCTCTCTCGGCGCGGCAGAATGACGCCGACTCGAGTGGCGGGAAAATCCTCACGGATTGCCGCCAGAGCCGGGGCCAAGTCGGTATCGGCTGACACCAGAACGACTTGTTCGATTCGTTCGCTCGGTGGTACTGCAGCTTGCCTCGCAAGGGTCCTGTACATCTCCAGGGCAATGCGCACGTCGGTCTCTTTTTCTTCCAATTTCCAGATATCGACGAGGTCTTGACGGGAGGCTCGCGTGGCGCGATCAACGAACCGAGGAGCGCGTGCCGGTTCCAACTGATGGCGACCCAAGGTGACGGTAACGCCGACTGCCTTGAGTGCCTTCAGATAGGCTGCTTGAGCCGCGTGTGATGCCTGCCCTCGCGATGCCAGGGTGGGCTGAACCGGGGAGGTGAAATAGCGATAGTCGACAGGCAGGTAATGCGGGGCTTCGATACGCAGAATGCTGGATAGCAGGGCCGGGAGATCGAGCCATTTGTAGCTCGTTCCCGCCAGTAGGCCGTAAAACAGATTGTAACCGTCAATGAAAAACGCTGTACGCACGCCCGGACATGCCCCAGATATGAAAAAACCGGCACAAGGCCGGTTTTTTCGGCCCTAACGGCCAGCGAACTGAATCGCTGCGTACAGGGCTAGGTTTGAAGATTAGACTACCCAGCGCTATAGGGGGTGTCAATGCTTGAGTGGTGCATTGACACCCCGGATGCCCGGCGCTGGAGTCAGCCCGCGTCCGAGGTCTCCTCCCAATCCTTGACCGTGTTGGAGAGCGCCTTGAGCCGCTCGATGGCCAGCTTCGACACCGGGTCGAGCTGGCTGCCGTCCTCGTCGGCGTAGGCGATGATGTCGCGCTTCATGGGGCGCGCCCAGAACTTCTTGAGGTGGGTGGCGACCTGCTCGGCCGCCTGGGCATCGTCGCCGTGATGGCGGTTGTTGAGGCTGATCTGATTGATCATCTTGATCAGCGACGCCGTGTTATCGCTCATGTCCGTCTCTCCCCGGTTGGCTAAATCCTGCCGCGCTCACTTGAGCGCGGCCGGGGCGTCGTCGGCGGCGGCCAGGTAGTGCTGCTGGCGCGCGTCGAAGTGCTGGAAGTGCTGCTGCCACGACGAGGGCTGAGACACCTTCTCCACCTGTACCGCCGTCACCTTGTACTCGGGGCAGTTGGTGGCCCAGTCGGAGTTGTCGGTGGTGATCACGTTGGCCCCGCTACCGGGGTGGTGGAAAGTGGTGTAGACCACCCCCGGCGCCATGCGCTCGCTGATGCGGCAGCGCAGCACGGTCTGGCCCACGCGGCTGCTGATGCCCAGCCAATCGCCATCGGCGATGCCGCGCAGCTCGGCGTCGCTGGGGTGGATCTCGAGCACGTCCTCGGCATGCCAGGCGCTGTTGGCGGTGCGCCGCGTCTGGGCGCCGACGTTGTACTGGCTGAGAATGCGCCCGGTGGTCAGCAGCAGCGGGTAGCGGCGGCTGGTGCGCTCCTCGGTGGCGACATACTCGGTGATCGCGAAGTGCCCCTTGCCGATGGGGAAGTCCAGCGCGTGCATGGTCGGCGTGCCGTCGGGGAAGGCGTCGTTGCACGGCCACTGGATGCTGCCGAGTTTCTCCAGCTTGGCGTAGCTGACCCCGGTGAAGGTCGGCGTGAGGCTGGCGATCTCGTCCATGATCTCGGACGGATGGGTGTAGTGCATCGGGTAGCCCAGAGCGTTGGCCAGGTCCTGGGTGACCTCCCAGTCTTCCTTGCCGGCCACCGGCGGCATCACCCGGCGCACCCGGTTGATGCGCCGCTCGGCGTTGGTGAAGGTGCCGTTCTTCTCGAGGAAGGTGGCGCCCGGCAACAGCACGTGGGCGTATTTGGCGGTCTCGTTGAGGAAGATGTCCTGCACGATCAGGCAGTCCAGCGCGCGCAGGGCCGACTCCACGTGCTGGGTGTTGGGGTCCGACTGGGCGATATCCTCGCCCTGCACGTAGAGCGCCTTGAAGGTGCCGGCGATCGCAGCGTCGAACATGTTGGGGATGCGCAGCCCCGGCTCGTCGTCCAGCGGGGTGTGCCAGACCGCCTCGAACTTCTCGCGCACCGCCGGGTCGGCGACGTGCTGGTAGCCGGGCAGCTCATGCGGGAAGGAGCCCATGTCGCAGGAGCCCTGGACGTTGTTCTGACCGCGCAGCGGGTTGACGCCGACCCCTTCGCGACCGATGTTGCCGGTGGCCATGGCGAGGTTGGCGATGCCCATCACCATGGTCGAGCCCTGGCTGTGCTCGGTCACGCCGAGGCCGTAGTAGATCGCCCCGTTGCCGGCGGTGGCATAGGCGCGGGCGGCTTCGCGGACCGTGGCCGCCGCGACGCCGGTCTCGGCTTCCAGCGCCTCGGGGGCGTTGCGCGGCTCGCTGATGAAGTCGCGCCACTGCTGGTAGGCGTCGCCTTCGCAGCGCCGTGCGATGAAGTCGTGATCCTCCAGCCCCTCGGTGACCACCACGTGGGCCAGGGCATTGACCAGCGCCACGTTGGTACCGGGCTTGAGCGGCAGGTGCAGGCTCTTGCCGCCGTGGGGCGTCTTGAGCAGGTCGATCCGCCGCGGGTCGGCGACGATCAGGGTCGCGCCCTGGCGCAGGCGGCGCTTCATCTGCGAGGCGAACACCGGGTGGGCGTCGGTGGGGTTGGCGCCGATCACCAGGATGGTGTCGGCCTGCATCACCGAATCGAAGGTCTGGGTACCGGCGGATTCGCCCAGAGTGGTCTTCAGCCCGTAGCCGGTGGGCGAGTGGCACACCCGCGCACAGGTATCGGTGTTGTTGTTGCCGAAGGCGGCGCGGATCAGCTTCTGCACCAGATAGGTCTCCTCGTTGGTGCAGCGCGAGGAGGTGATGCCGCCGACGCTTTCGCGCCCGTACTGGGTCTGGATCTCGCGCAGACGCCGAGCGGCGAAACCGAGCGCCTCTTCCCACGAGACCGCACGCCACGGCTGATCGATCGAGTCGCGGATCATCGGCTCCTTGATGCGATCCTTGTGGGTGGCGTAGCCGAAGGCGAAGCGCCCCTTGACGCAGGAGTGGCCGTGGTTCGCGTCGCCGCCCTTGTAGGGCACCATGCGCACCAGCTGGTCGCCCTTCATCTGCGCCTCGAACGAGCAGCCGACGCCGCAGTAGGCACAGGTGGTGACCACGCTGTGCTCGGGCACGCCCTGCTCGATCACGCTCTTTTCCATCAGCGTCGAGGTGGGGCAGGCCTGCACGCAGGCGCCGCAGGAGACGCACTCGGAGTCCATGAACGGCTCGTTCTGCCCGGCGGCGACCTTGGAGTCGAAGCCGCGCCCCTCGATGGTCAGGGCGAAGGTGCCCTGGACCTCGTTGCAGGCGCGCACGCAGCGCGAGCAGACGATGCACTTGCTGGGGTCGAAGCTGAAGTAGGGGTTGGAGGCGTCGGTCTCGGCGTCGAGATGGTTGGCCCCCTCGAAGCCGTAACGCACCTCGCGCAGGCCCACCGCGCCGGCCATGTCCTGCAGCTCGCAGTCACCGTTGGCGGGGCAGGTCAGACAGTCCAGCGGGTGATCGGAGATGTAGAGCTCCATCACGTTGCGCCGCAGCTTGGCCAGCCGGGCGTTCTGGGTGGTCACCGCCATGCCCTCGCTGACCGGCGTGGTGCAGGAGGCCGGCAGACCGCGGCGGCCCTCGATCTCCACCGCGCACAGGCGGCACGAGCCGAACGCTTCGAGGTTGTCCGAGGCGCACAGCTTGGGAATGGTGATGCCGGCGAGCGCCGCGGCGCGCAGCACCGAGGTGCCTTCGGGCACGCTGATGCTGTGGCCGTCGATGGTCAGTGCCACCTGGGTCTCGGAGAAGCGCGCCGGGGTACCCAGGTCGCGGGCGAACTGGGCGGCGTGGGATGCGTCGGGTTCGAAATATTGCAACATGCTTACCTCCCGCCTTCGGCCTGGGGCCGGGTCAGGTCATCGGGAAAGTGCTTCATCACGCTCTGCACCGGGAAGGGGGTCATGCCCCCCATGGCACACAGCGAACCGTCCACCATGGTCTCGCACAGGTCGGCGAGCAGCACCAGATTGTCGTCGGCGGCGTCGCCGGCACGGATACGGTCGATCACCTCGACGCCGCGCACGGCGCCGATCCGGCACGGGGTGCACTTGCCGCAGGACTCCACCGCGCAGAACTCCATGGCGAAGCGCGCCTGGGCGCCCATGTCGACGCTGTCGTCGAACATCACCACGCCGCCGTGGCCGACCACACCGCCGAAGGCGGCGAAGGCTTCATAGTCGAGTGGGGTGTCCCACTGGCTCTGCGGCAGATAGGCGCCCAGCGGCCCACCCACCTGCACCGCCTTGAGCGGGCGGCCGCTGCGGGTGCCGCCGCCGAAGCTCTCCATCAGTTCGCGCAGGGTGGTGCCGAACGCCAGCTCGACCAGCCCGCCACGGGCGACGTTGCCGGCCAGCTGCAACGCCAGGGTGCCGCGGGACTTGCCCATGCCGTAGTCGGCGTAGGCCTGGCCGCCCTGGTCGAGGATGAACGGTACCGCGGCCAGCGAGAGCACGTTGTTGACTACGGTGGGCTGGCCGAACAGGCCCTCGATCGCCGGCAGCGGCGGTTTGGCGCGTACAAGCCCGCGCTTACCCTCCAGGCTCTCCAGCAGTGAGGTCTCTTCGCCGCAGATATAGGCTCCGGCGCCCAGACGGACTTCGAGGTGGAAGGCGTGGCCGCTGTCGAGGATGTTTTCACCCAAGTAGCCGGCGGCCTCGGCGCGGACGATCGCCTCGTCGAGCATCGTCTGGGCCAGCGGATACTCCGAGCGCAGATAGATATAGCCCTGGGTGGCACCCACGGCGAGCCCGGCGATGGTCATGCCCTCGATCAGCATGAAGGGGTCGCACTCCATCACCAGGCGATCGGCGAAGGTGCCGGAGTCGCCCTCGTCGGCGTTGCACACGATGTACTTCTGCGCCGCCGGGGTATCGTGCACGGTCTGCCACTTGATGCCGGTGGGGAAGGCCGCGCCGCCACGCCCGCGCAGCCCCGAGGCCTTGACCTCGTCGACGATACCCTGGGGCGTCAGCGCCAGTGCCTGCTTCAGGCCGTCGAAGCCCTGCCGTGTGGTGTAATCCTCGAGCGACAGCGGGTCGGTCAGACCGATGCGCGAGAAGGTCAGCCGCTGCTGGCGCGCCAGATAGGGATGCGCCTCGATGTCGCCGAGGGCCAGGCCGTGCTCCTGCCGGCCTTCGAACAGGCCGGCGTCGACCAGGGCGTCGACGTCGGTGGGCGCCACCGGACCATAGGCCACCCGGCCCGCCGCGGTCTCTATCTCGACCAGCGGCTCCAGCCAGAACAGCCCGCGGGAGCCGTTGCGCTTGAGCTGGATGTCCACACCCAGGCGCTCGGCGGCCCGCGTCAGGCGCGCCGCCACGGCGTCGGCGCCGAGCGAGCGGGCGGTGGTGTCACACGGCACATAGATCGTGGTCGTCATCACTTCACCTCCACCACGGTGGCGCTCAGCTGGGCCGTCAGACGGTCGAAACCGGCGGCGTCCATGCGTCCGTGGATCTCGTCGTCGACCCGCAGCGACGGCCCGCAGGCGCAGTTGCCGAGGCAGTAGACCGGCTCAAGGGTGAACTCGCGATTCGCCGTGGTCTCATGATAGTCGACCCCCAGCGCGGACTTGACGTGGGCTTCCAGCGCCCGCGCGCCCACTGCCTGGCACGCCTCGGCGCGGCACACCTGGATCACGTGGCGCCCCGGGGGATGGGTGCGGAAGTGGTGGTAGAAACTGATGATGCCGTGCACTTCGGCGCGGGTATGGCGCAGCGCCTCGGCGATCATGGGTACGGCGGCGTCGGGGATATAGCCGTGCTGCGCCTGGATGGCGTGCAACAATGGCAGCATGGCCCCGGGGCGCGCGGCGTGCTGATCGATCACGGCCTGGAGCTGCGCCGCCAGCGCCGTGTCGGCGGGCTGCGGAGTGGGGTGTGACATGGCCTGTTTCTCATCGAGTCGGTGGCTGGTCGTGTACATGGCCTGCCGCGATCGGGTTTGTCAGGAGCCCGCGTCAGTCCATCGTCTTGGAAATCACTGCCTCACTGCCTGCACGCGCGAAGGGCTGCGTTGCGCGGTACTCTAGAACTCGCCTAACAACTTGTTATGTCTCGTTCTCTGCGTGCCGTGCGCCTTGCCTTTCATCGCGTTCGGCGACTGATGCAGCGCTTCCCTTATATGAAATATTGTTCTTAACTGATTTAAGTGGATGCCGCTGAAGCCCAAACTAGCACTCCCATCGAGCGCGCAAAATATGAACGACAATGCTTAGAAAAAAGTTGAATATCACCCCCGCGTGGCTGTTTCGCAGCGACGAGGGCGAGCTGCTCGACCCGGTACTGTTCGCGCTGCTGGCGAATCTGCGCGAGAGCGGCAAGCTGACCCATGCGGCGCAAGCCGCGGGGATCTCCTACCGCCACGCCTGGAATCTGCTCAATCGCGCCGAAAACTTTTTCGGCATGGCGCTGGTGGACATGCGCAAGGGGCACGGCACCTGGCTGTCGCCGCTGGGCGAGACGCTTTCGTGGTCCGAGCAGCGGGTCAAGGCGCGCCTGGGGCCGCAGATCGACAGCATGGCCTCGGAGCTCAACCATCAGCTGCAGCAACTGGTCGCGGGCGCCCACCCGGTGCTGCGCCTGCACGCCACCCACGGCTATGCCGTGGCGCTGCTGCCGGGCTTCGCCGGCGAGCTCGACCTGCGCTACTGCCAACCGGAGGAGGCGCTGAGCGCGCTGGAGCGCGGTGACTGCGATCTGGCCAGCTTTCACCTGCCCACCTCGCCGCGCCTGGCGGCGCAGGTGATGCAGGCTTACCAACCGGCACTGTCGCGGCAGCGGCTGCGGGTGATCCGCTTCGTCACCCGGCGCCAGGGGCTGATCCTGCGCCGCGGTGAGCGTGAGCGAGTCGCCGGACTGGCCGACCTGACCCGCCCCGGCGAGCGCTTCATCAATCGCGACATCCATTCCGGCACGCGGTTGCTGTTCCGGCTGCTGCTGGCCGAGGCGGGGATCGCCGAAGCGCAGATCCAGGGCGCCGAGCAGGAAGAGTTCACGCATACCGCGGTGGCCGCCTACGTCGCCTCCGGCATGGCGGATGTCGGTTTCGGGCTGGAGGCCGCGGCGGCGCAGTTCGGGCTCGATTTCCTGGGGCTGGCCAGCGAGCACTACCTGCTGGTGTGTCCCGAAGAGCGTCTGCGGCGTCACAACGTTCAGGAGCTGTTGGCGTTCATGAGTTCGGCGCCCTTTCGCGCCCGGCTGGAGGCGCTCAGCGGCTATGCGCCGGATCGCTGTGGCGAGGTGCAGACCTTCGAGGCGCTGCTGGCGGAAGATCGAGGTGAGGAGGGCGGGACGCTGGCGGGTGATCCTTGAGCGGTACCTGAAACGTCAGAGGCGCCCGTGGGGGCGCCTCTGACGTAGAGCGTCTTGCACAACCGCTAGACGACGTGGGTTTATCCGGTGGCGGGGCGTCGCGAGGGCGCTGTGAACCCATCCCTGGGCGCTACCTTTGCCGTCCCTGGCAAAGGACCCTCGCTTTGCCCCGCCCCCGGCGCCCATCGTCAGAGGGTTGGGAGATGGGCTCATAGGGTACCCGCGCCGGGCACGTCTTCGGTGCGCCGGCACGGGTGGGCGAAGCGCTGCCTCAGAACAGAGCGGCAGCCTTGGCCAGGGCGATGTAGAGCCCGATCAGGAACGGCACGCCGACACCCAGCCAGGCGAGTACGCCGCCGATACCGAAGCTGCCGCGGGCAGCGGTCTCGGCGTTGGCTGAGACGGTGTCTTCCTTCTGCAGCGCGCGCTCGCGGGCCAGCTCCTCGTCGCTCATCTGCTGCTCCGGCTTGACCGGCTTGACCAGGGCGTTGCAGATCAGGCCCAGGAACAGCAGGCCGGCCATGATGTAGAGCGTGCGGTCATAGACCAGGCTGGGCTCGACGCCGGCATCCAGCTGGGCCTGGCGCAGTGCGGCGATGATCAGCGGGCCGACCAGACCGGCAGCGGTCCAGGCGGTGAGCAGGCGGCCGTGGATGGCGCCGACCATCTGGGTGCCGAAGATATCGGCGAGATAGGCCGGCACCGTGGCGAAGCCGCCGCCGTACATGCTCAGGATCACGCAGATCGAGATCACGAACAGCCCGGCCATGCCCAGATGGCCCCACATCGGCAGCAGGCAGTACATCACGATGCCGATGACGAAGAAGCAATAGTAGGTGTTCTTGCGCCCGATCTTGTCTGACAGCGAGGCCCAGAACAGGCGTCCGACGCTGTTGAACAGACTGATCAGCCCCACCAGACCGGCGGCGGCGGCCACCACGGCGGCTTTCTGCGCGGCGCTGAGCACCGCCTCGCGGTCATCCAGACCCACCAGGGCGCCGCCGAAGACATCCTGCAGCATCGGGCTCGCCATCGAGATCACCGCGATACCGGCAGTCACGTTAAGGAACAGTACGCCCCAGATCAGCCAGAACTGCTTGGTCTTCCAGGCGGTGTTCAGGTGCACGTGGCCGTGGGCGATCATGGCGTTGGCACTGGCTTTCTTCGGCGGTACCCAGCCGGCCGGCTTCCAGCCATTGGGCGGGACGCGGAAGCCGATGGCGCCGCAGGCCATGACGATGGCGTAGATCACGCCCATGGTGATCAGGGTCATGGCCACGCCGGTGCCGCCGTCGGCGGCGTAGTGCTTCATCAGCACTACCGCCAGCGGTGCGCCGACCATGGCGCCGCCACCATAGCCCATGATGGCGAAGCCGGTGGCCATGCCGCGGCGGTCCGGGAACCACTTGATCAGGGTCGAGACCGGGGTGATGTAGCCCAGACCCTGGCCGATACCGCCGAGCACGCCACAGCCGAGATAGACCAACCACAGCTGATGCTGCATGACCCCGATGCCGCCGACGATCAGGCCGCCGCCCCAGCACAGTGCGGCGATACAGCCGGCCTTGCGCGGACCGGCGTGCTCGAGCCAGGCGCCCCAGATCGCCGCGGAGACCCCGAGCATGGCGATGAAGATACCGAAGACATAGGTAACCTGGGCCACGCTCCAGTTACAGCTGGTGGTGGTCAGTGCCTGCAGCAGGCCGAGATTGCTGCAGCTGGCCGGGGCGTCGGCGATCTGCTGGCTCATCGGCAGCCAGAACACCGAGAACCCATAGGCCATGCCGATACACAGGTGAATGGCCAGTGCCGCGGTCGGCACCAGCCAGCGATTGAAATTGGGGCCCGCGATGGTGCGCTCGCGGGCGAAGAATCCCGCACCGGCACCGCCGCTGGCGCCCTGGGCGGCTTGGTTGATCCCACTCATGCTCGATCCTCTTTGCATTTTTCGTATTGTCGGCGCTGACGCGGTGGCCGGATGGCAACCGCGTGCTCTACATCGGCCGCGGGCGGGCCGTCTTGAGGAAGTCGTTACCTATGAAAAGCTGTGCCTATCAGGTCGCAGACAGTCACGGAAGACGTCGTGTGCAGGATCGAATCTCCCCAGGGTGGCTGGCAACTAGCGGAAATTATTATGCATGGATATGCATAGGTGTGATCACAGTCGGTGCGCTCAGTGCTCAGTGTCCGGTTCGACCACGGCTGGTTCGGCCACGGCTGGTTCGACCACGGCTGGTTCGATCACGGCAAAGCAGGTCAGCAGGGTGCGCTGCATCAGACTGAAGTTGTCGTCGCTCACCATCAGGTAGCGCCGGCCGCCGAGGCGGGTCAGACCCTCGAAGTTGTCCACCGACCAGCCGTCGCCGTTGGCCAGCCGGGCCAGGTCGGTGACCGCTACGCTGCCGTCACTGGTGAGATGGGCGCGGCGCAGCCGGATCACCAGTGAGGCCGGTGGGGTGAAGGCGCGCTCGAGGGCGAGTAGATCGCCGTCGAGGGTCTCCAGAGCGGTGAGCGCGGCGTGGGGGTCGTCGCTGAGCGGATAGCGCCAGGTATGCTGGCCGTCGAGGGTGAACAGCCGGGTGAGCTTGGGCGGCCAACCCACCGGCGGCTGCTCGATACCCCCGATCAGTCCGTGATCGGGGGTATCGGTCAGCGCCTCCAGTCCACCGTTGGCCGCGACATCGGCCAGTGCAGTTGGGCGATGGGGCGGTTCGCTGGCCAGGCCCGAGGGGTAGAAGCGCTGCCAGCGGGCGTCGCCGTTGCCACCCGCCGCCGGGGCGCCTTCGAAGCCGATGACCAGTTGGGTGTTGCCGCGAATGCCGTCGTTGGCATGTTCGAGTGCCAGCGCCTCGGCGTCGCTGCGGCGGCTTTTGAGAATCGCCCCGTTGACGTCGCGCAGCGGATAGGTGTCGAGCGGCTCGTAGCCGCGCAGTTCGCCGCTGCCGCTGAAGCTGAGCCGGGCACGGTGCAGCCAGCCGCGGTCCGAGATCAGGAACAGCAGCGATTCGTCGGCATCCCAGCCGAGGTCGGAGAGCCCGCCGACCGGGGTGCCATCCTGCCACTTGCCGGGCAGCGCCAGAGTGCCGCACCAGCGGATGTTCGGCGTGCTGGCGAGCAGCGCGTCGGGGGCCAGGGCGGTATGCTGCGGCGTGGCGCTGCAGCCGGCCAGCCCCAGTGTGGTGAGACCCAGCAGGGCGGCGGATGCCAGCGGGGAGCGAGAGCGGGAACGCGCGGACATGACGGCTCCGGTGATCAGGGGACTTTCCTACTCTAGTCCATGGCCATCCACACCGTTGCCCTCCGGCGCGACGCGGCGCACCCGGGTACAATGTCGCGCTCGCCGCTAGCCCATCGTCCCGAGGAGATCCCCCCGCATGCATGACCCCACCGACCGGCCGCTGGCCGGTATTCTGCTGCGCCTGCTCTCGGGGCTGCTGTTCGCCGGTATGCTGGTCTGCGTCAAGGCGGTGAGCGACGAGGTGCCGCTGGGGCAGACCGTGTTCTTCCGCTCCGCCTTCGCGCTGCTGCCGATCGTCGTCTTCATGCTGTGGCGGCGCGAATTCCCGCGTGCGCTGGCCACCCGGCGCCCGTTCGGCCATCTGCTGCGCTCGGGGCTGGGGGCGGCGGCGATGTTCGCTTCCTTCGCGGCGGTGGCGCGCCTGCCGGTGGCCGAGGCAACCCTGCTGGCCCAGCTGGCGCCGGTGGCCCTGGCGCTGGGCGGCATCCTGCTGCTGGGTGAGCGCCTCACGCGCCATCGTCTGCTAGCGCTGACGCTGGTGCTCGTCGGCGTGGGTGTGCTGATCCTGCCCGAGCTGCGCGGCGCCCCGACGCCGGCACGGATCACCGGTTACGCCCTGGGCATTGCCGCTGCGCTGCTCACGGCCGGGGCGCTGCTCACGGTGCGGCGCATCTCGCGCACCGAAACACCCGCCTCGATCGCGTTCTACTTCGTGCTGGTGACCACGCTGGCGGGGCTCGCCACCGCCACCCTGGGTTGGGTCTCGGTCGCCTGGCCGACGCTGACGCTGCTGGTGCTGGCGGGGCTGTTCGGCGGTGCGGCGCATATCTGCATGACGCTGGCGCTGCGCATGACCGAGGTCTCTCGGTTGGCGCCGTTCGAGTACGTGGCGCTGATCTGGCCGATACTGGCGGATCTGTGGCTGTTCGGGCAGCCGCTCTCGAGCGGCTTCGTGCTGGCCCTGCCGCTGGTCCTGGGGGGTGCCATGCTGGCGGCGCTGGAAGGGCGGCGGCTGGGGTGGCCACGGCGGCGCCTGGCCACCAGTGAGCAGGGCGCGGGCGACTAGGTCGTGTACGAGAAGTCGCCGCGGGTAGGCGGTTTCCGGGAAGTACCTAGATGGCGGCTTCGACGATCAGCTGCGGCCGTCCCTGGGAGCAGGGCTCGATGCGCGCCTCGACCTGGAAGGTGTGGCGCAGCATCGGGGGTGTCACCACCTGTTCGCAGGGGCCGCAGTCGACCAGTCGCCCACTTTCGATCACCAGCGCCTGATCGGCGAAGCGCAGGGCGTGGCCGAGATCGTGGAGTGCGGCGATGATCAGCATGTTCCGCTCCTGGGCCAGCCGGCGCAGGATGCTGAGCAGGCTGATCTGGCGGTGCAGGTCGAGCGCCGAGGTGGGCTCGTCCAGCAGCAGGATGTCGGGGGACTGCACCAGCGCCTGGGCCGCGCCCACCAACTGCCGCTGGCCACCGCTCAGATTGCCGATGTCACGCCCGGCCAGAGTGTCGATGCCGAGCTCTGCCAGCGCCTTGTCGACCTCGGCGAGATCGGCATCCGCCACCTTGAGACGGCGACCCTGCATGCGCGCCAGCAGCACCGCTTCGTAGACCGTCAGTACCGCGGTGGCGCCATTGTCCTGGGGCATGTAGGCGATCGGGCGCTCACTGCGGGTGCCGGTGATGCGCACCTCGCCATCCCCCTCGAGTAGCCCCAAAATACGCCGGAACAGGGTCGACTTGCCCGCTGCATTAGGGCCGAGCAGGGCCACCACCTGGCCGCCGTGCAGCGGCGGCGTGGAGATGTCGGCGAGGATCTGGCGGCGGCCGTAGCGCGCCGAGAGGCGGTCTAGCGTCAGCGTTACCATGCGTTCTTCTTGTGGTTGAGGATCAAGAACAGGAAAAACGGAATCCCCACCAGCGAGGTGATGATGCCGATCGGAATGATGGTGCCGGGGATGATCACCTTCGACAGCACCGAGCCCACCGAGAGCATCAATGCCCCGCACAGCGCCGAGCCGGGCAGGAAGAAGCGCTGATCCTCACCCAGCAGCAGGCGTGCGATGTGCGGCCCGACCAGCCCGACGAAGCCGATGGTGCCGACGAAGGAGACCGCGATCGCCGCCAGCAGTGAGACCATGATCAGCACCTCCAGGCGCAGCGCCCGCGGTTTGACGCCCAGGCTCTCGGCCTTGGCATCGCCCAGACGCATGGCGGTCAGCGCCCAGCCGTGGCGCGCCAGCAGCGGCACCACCACCGCGAGCACGGCGAAGGCGATGCCCAGCTTGGGCCAGGTCGCCTTGGTCAGGCTGCCCATGGTCCAGAACACCACGGCGGAGACCGCCTGCTGGCTGGCGAAGAACTGGATCAGCGCCATCAGCGAGTTGAAGATGAACACCATGGCGATGCCCAGCAGCACGATGGTCTCGATCGTCACGCCGCGGCGCATGCTCAGGAAATGGATCGCCAGCGCGGTCAGCATCGCCATGATGAAGGCGTTTAGCGGGATCGCGTAGTCGACCAGTGCCGGCACCAGGGTCACCCCGAAGGCCAGCGCCAGCGCGGCGCCGAAGCTGGCACCGGCGGAGATGCCGAGGGTGAACGGACTGGCCAGTGGATTGCTGAGGATGGTCTGCATCTGCGCGCCGGCGATCGACAGGCTGGCGCCCACCACCAGCGCCATCAGCGCCACCGGCATGCGGATCTGCCACAGGATCACGCGCAGCGAATCCTCGACCGAGCCTGGAGTGAACAATGCCGCGACAACCTGGTCGAGGCCGAAGCGCGCCGGCCCCAGAGCAAGGTCGACGCACAGGCTGGCGAACAGTGCCATGGCCAGCGCGGCCAGGATCAGCTGGCGCCGCAGCACCAGCCGGCGATAGAGGTTGGCGTCGTCGGCCGCGGCCGGCGTGAAGGCAGCCGCACGCGACGGCGCGGCGGCCACGCGGGAGCTCTCAGTCGTCATGCAGGGATACCCAGTAACCGGGGGCGTAGTCCACCGGCAGGAAGCGCTGGTGCAGCTCGCGCAGGGTGGCCTCGGGGTCGAGATCGGCGAAGAGTTCCGGGTGGAACCACTTGGCCAGGCGCTGCACGGCGACGAAGTAGTAGGGGCTGTTGTAGAACTGGTGCCAGATGGCGTGGACCTGGCCGTTCTTCACCGCCTCGATCCCGCTCATGGCGGTGCGATGGGTCAGGTTCTCGAGCTTGGCCCGGGCCTTCTGCATGTCCGCGCCCGGCCCCACACCGACCCAGTTGCCGCCGGGCACGTAGGCGCCCCAGTTGCCGCCGGTGACCACCACCTGATCGGGGTCGGCGGCGATGATCTGCTCGGGATTGAGGGTGCCGAAGGTCGAAGGAATGATGCCGTCGGCGATATTGTGGCCGCCGGCCAGCTCGACATACTCGCCGAAGTTGCCGGGGCCGAAGCTCATGCAGCAGTCGTCGGAGTAGCCGCCGGCGCGATCGATGAACACCTTGGGTCGCGCCGGGTCGGCGGCGGCGATCTTGTCGGTGACCCGCGCCATCTGCGCCTGGGCGAAGTCGATGAAAGCCTCGGCGCGCTGGCTGTCGCCGAGCAGGCGGCCCATCAGACGCATCGAAGGAATAGTGTGCTCGAGCGGCTTCTCGCGGAAGTCGACGTAGACGATCGGGATGCCCAGCGCGGCCAGCTTGGTGTCATAGCCGGCGTCTTCGGTGGCGGCCTTGGCCTCCAGGTTCATCAGCACCACGTCCGGATGCAGGCTGGCGGCCTGTTCGACATCGAAGGTGCCATCCTTGAAGCCGCCGAAGGTGGGGATCTGCTTCATCTCGGGAAACTTGGCGGCGTAGGCGGCGTAGTTGTCCGGGTCGGCCTCGGCGAGGTCGTGGCGCCAGCCCACCACGTGGGCGAACGGGTTGTCGGGCTCGAGCGCGGCGAGCAGATAGATCTGGCGCCCCTCGCCGAGGATGACGCGCTTGACGGGAGCATCGACGCTCACCTGGCGGCCGGCGATATCGGTCACCGTGATCGGGTCGGCCCAGGCGCTGGCGGCACCGCCGAGGGCGAGGCTGATGACGGCGAAACGAACGAGCCTCGCGGCGTATCCGACGAGGAGGGAGCGTGGCTGAGTCACGGCGAGATCCGGCTAGAGAGGCGAATGGGTTAGTTACGCATGATTCTTATTTGCGAAGGGAGGCTAGTATGTCGCAGTGATGTCGGGCCGTCCAGCGCTGCACCCAGGCTTGCCGAGTGGCTGCCGACAGGCGTCGCGCGGGCCCCGGCGGCAGTTGTTATACTGCCGCGACGCTTACCCTACCGCTGGAGATCGCATGCCTTCTCACGCTCCTCGTATCGCCATCGTCGGCGCCGCCGGTCGTATGGGTCGCACCCTGGTCAGTGCCGTACACCAGGATGACGACGTCAGCCTGGCCGGCGGCAGCGTCTCCACCGGCAGCTCGCTGGTCGGCGCCGACCTGGGCGAACTCGCCGGCCTTGGGCGCCTGGGCGTGGCCGCCACGGACGACCTGGCCGCTATCGCCGACGACTTCGACGTGCTGATCGACTTCACCAGCCCCGCCACTACCCTGGCCAACCTCGCTTTCTGCGCCGACCACGGCAAGGCGATCGTGATCGGCACCACCGGCCTCGACGAGGCCCAGCTGGCCGAGCTCGACGGCTACCGCGAGCGCGTGGCGATGGTCTTCGCGCCCAACATGAGCGTCGGGGTCAATCTCACCCTCAATCTGCTCGCCACCGCCGCACGGGCGCTGGGCGACGAGGGCTACGACATCGAGGTGATCGAGGCTCACCACCGCCACAAGGTCGATGCGCCCTCCGGTACCGCGCTGAAGATGGGCGAGGTGATGGCCGATGCTCTGGCGCGTCCGCTCAAGGAGTACGGCGTCTTCGAACGGGTCGGGCAGTGCGGGCCGCGTAGCGACAAAGAGATCGGCTTCGCCACCGTCCGGGCGGGCGATATCGTCGGTGAGCACACGGTGATGTTCGCCACCGAGGGTGAGCGCATCGAGATCACTCACAAGGCTTCCAGCCGCATGACCTTCGCCAAGGGCGCGGTACGCGCGGCACGCTGGCTCGCCACGCGTGGGGTTGGGCGCTACGACATGCAGGATGTGCTCGGTCTGAAAGCCTGAGTCGCGTCGCCGGCTACCGCCAAGGTGGGATTGACTTCGGGGTAGAGCCGGCGGCCACTTTCCGGTATCATCGCGCCAATTTGGCCGGGCGAACGCCACCGCGAGAGAGCAGCCGCAGGCAATGCAGTCGATGAGCACGTCGACCAGGATCGTGTCGATCAGGACGATTCCGATCAGGACAACACAGCGGGATGGAACCGGTCTTCCGGATTTCGTCCCGCTTTTTTACGACCTGGCTTAGCCCGACGACCCGACTGCGCACCTCATGATCTCGCGCTTGGCGACGGCCGGCAGACCCTAGGGCAGGGGGTGTCGTTCCCTTGCCATTCGTTGGTGACCCGCTGAGGAGGATGAGGCCTTGAATAGACCTGCGATACTGGCGCTCGAAGATGGCAGTGTATTTCACGGCACTGCGCTGGGTGCCGATGGGCAGACCAGCGGCGAGGTGGTGTTCAACACCGCCATGACCGGCTATCAGGAAATCCTCACCGACCCCTCCTATACCCGCCAGATCGTCACGCTGACCTACCCGCACATCGGCAATACCGGCATCAACCGCGAGGACGTCGAGTCCGGTGCGATCGCCGCGGCCGGGCTGGTGATCCGCGATCTGCCGCTGCTGGCCAGCAGCTTCCGCAGCGAGCAGAGCCTGTCCGACTATCTCGCCGCCAACGGCGTGCTCGGCATCGCCGATATCGACACCCGTCGTCTGACCCGGCTGCTGCGCAGCAAGGGCTCGCTCAACGGCGCCATTCTGGCGGGCGCGGAGGCCAGCGGCGACGACGCGGTGGCACGTGCGCTGGAAGCGGCGCGGGCCTTCCCCGGGCTCAAGGGCATGGATCTGGCCAAGGTGGTGTCGTGCCGCGAGACCTACGAATGGGACGAAGGCGAATGGGCCCTGGGGCAGGGCTACGCCGACACCGCCCAGAACGAGCGGGCGTACCATGTGGTGGCCTACGACTACGGCGTCAAGCGCAACATCCTGCGCATGCTCGCCTCGCGCGGCTGCCGTCTGACCGTGGTGCCGGCGCAGACCCCGGCCAGCGAGGTGCTGGCGATGAACCCGGACGGCGTATTCCTGGCCAATGGCCCCGGTGACCCGGAGCCGTGCGACTACGCCATCGCGGCCATCCGCGAGATCCTGGAGAGCGGCATTCCGGTGTTCGGCATCTGTCTCGGCCACCAGCTGCTGGCGCTGGCCGCCGGGGCGAGCACGCTCAAGATGAACCACGGCCACCACGGTGCCAACCATCCGGTGCAGGATCTCGACAGCGGTCACGTCATGATCACCAGCCAGAACCACGGTTTCGCGGTGGACGAGTCGAGCCTGCCGGACAACGTGCGGGCGATCCATCGCTCGCTGTTCGATGGCACCCTGCAGGGCATCGAGCTCCGCGACCGCCCGGCCTTCAGCTTCCAGGGGCACCCGGAAGCGAGCCCCGGGCCGCAGGACGTGGCGCCGCTGTTCGATCGCTTCGTGTCGATGATGCAGCAGCATCAGCAGGGCGCCGCCTGAGGCGCCGACAGCGGTGGCTGAGGCGAACAGCCAGCAGCGGGATTTGACTCTTTCAGGGCCGGCGGCCGTCGCCGGCACCACCTTATTCGACGAGTGTTAGCGCATGCCAAAACGTACGGATCTCGACAGCATTCTGATCATCGGCGCCGGCCCCATCGTCATCGGGCAGGCGTGCGAATTCGACTACTCCGGGGCCCAGGCCTGTAAGGCGCTGCGCGAAGAGGGTTATCGCGTCATCCTGGTCAACTCCAACCCGGCCACCATCATGACCGACCCGGTGATGGCCGACGCCACCTATATCGAGCCGATCACCTGGCAGGCGGTGGAGAAGATCATCGAGCGCGAGCGCCCCTCGGCGATCCTGCCGACCATGGGCGGGCAGACCGCGCTCAACTGCGCCCTGGACCTGGACAAGCACGGCGTGCTGGCCAAGCACGGCGTCGAGATGATCGGCGCCAACGCCGACGCCATCAACAAGGCCGAAGATCGCGACCTGTTCGACAAGGCGATGAAGAACATCGGCCTGGAGTGCCCCAAGGCCAAGGTCGCCCACACCATGGACGAGGCGTGGGAGATCCAGGGCGAGCTGGGCTTCCCGGTGATCATCCGCCCCTCCTACACCATGGGCGGCTCCGGCGGCGGCGTGGCCTACAACAAGGAGGAGTTCGAGGAGATCTGCGGTCGCGGGTTCGAACTCTCCAACAACCACGAGCTGCTGATCGACGAGTCCCTTCTCGGCTGGAAGGAGTACGAGATGGAGGTCGTTCGTGACAAGAACGACAACTGCATCATCGTCTGCGCGATCGAGAACTTCGACCCCATGGGCGTGCACACCGGCGACTCCATCACCGTGGCCCCGGCGCAGACGCTGACCGACAAGGAGTATCAGATCATGCGCAACGCATCGCTTGCGGTGCTGCGCGAGATCGGCGTCGAGACCGGCGGCTCCAACGTGCAGTTCGGCGTCGATCCGAACACCGGGCGCATGGTGGTGATCGAGATGAACCCGCGGGTGTCGCGCTCCTCGGCGCTGGCGTCCAAGGCCACCGGCTTCCCGATCGCCAAGATCGCCGCCAAGCTGGCGGTGGGTTACACCCTCGACGAGCTGCAGAACGACATCACCGGCGGTGCCACGCCGGCCTCCTTCGAGCCCTCGATCGACTACGTGGTCACCAAGATTCCGCGTTTCACCTTCGAGAAGTTCCCCCAGGCCAACGACCGCCTGACCACCCAGATGAAGTCGGTGGGTGAGGTGATGGCGATCGGCCGGACCTTCCAGGAGTCGATGCAGAAAGCGCTGCGCGGCCTGGAGATCGGCGTCGATGGTCTCGACCCCAAGGTCGCCGACTTCGGCCCCGAGAACATGGCGCTGATCCAGGGTGAGCTGCAGGCCGCCGGCGCCGATCGTATCTTCTACGTCGCCGACGCCATGCGCAGCGGCATGAGCGTGGACGAGGTGTTCGCGCTGACCAATATCGACCGCTGGTTCCTGGTCCAGCTCGAGGAGCTGGTGCGTCTGGAAGGCGAAGTGGCCAAGCGCGCGCTGCACGACTTCACTGCCGACGAGCTGTTCCGGCTCAAGCGCAAGGGCTTTTCCGACGCGCGTCTGGCGGCGCTTTTGGGCGTGGCCGAGAGCGAGGTGCGCGCACGCCGCCACCAGCTCGATATCCGCCCGGTCTACAAGCGTGTCGACACCTGTGCCGCCGAGTTCGCTTCGAGCACCGCCTACATGTACTCCACCTATGAAGAGGAGTGCGAGGCCGAGCCCTCCAGCCGCCAGAAGATCATGGTGCTCGGCGGTGGCCCCAACCGGATCGGCCAGGGCATCGAGTTCGACTACTGCTGCGTCCACGCCGCGCTCGCCATGCGCGAAGACGGCTACGAGACGATCATGGTCAACTGCAACCCGGAGACCGTTTCCACCGACTACGACACCTCGGACCGCCTCTACTTCGAGCCGGTGACCCTGGAGGACGTGCTCGAGATCGCCGACAAGGAAAAGCCGGTCGGGGTGATCGTGCAGTTCGGCGGCCAGACCCCGCTGAAGCTGGCCCGCGCCCTGGAGGCCGCCGGCGTGCCGATCATCGGCACCACGCCGGATGCGATCGACCGCGCCGAGGATCGCGAGCGCTTCCAGCAGATGATCGACAAGCTGGGGCTCAAGCAGCCGCCCAACGCCACCGCGCGCAGCTTCGAGGACGCCTTCGTCAAGGCCGAGAAGATCGGCTATCCGCTGGTGGTGCGGCCCAGCTACGTGCTCGGCGGCCGGGCGATGGAGATCGTCTACTCGGCCGAGGAGCTGGAGCGCTACATGACCCACGCGGTCAAGGTCTCCAACGACTCGCCGGTGCTGCTCGACCACTTCCTCAAGGCGGCGGTGGAGATCGACATCGACGCCGTCTCCGACGGCGAGCAGGTGGTGATCGGCGGCATCATGCAGCACATCGAGCAGGCCGGCGTGCACTCCGGTGACTCCGCCTGTTCGCTGCCGCCCTACTCGCTGCCCGCCGACGTCCAGGACGCGATGCGCGAGCAGGTCAAGCAGATGGCGGTCGAGCTCAACGTGGTTGGCCTGATGAACGTGCAGCTGGCGTGGCAGGATGGCGAGATCTACGTCATCGAGGTCAATCCGCGCGCCTCGCGCACGGTGCCGTTCGTCTCCAAGTGCATCGGCACCTCGCTGGCCCAGATCGCGGCGCGCTGCATGGCCGGCAAGACGCTGGCGGCGCAGAACTTCACCCGCGAGATCATCCCGGGCTACTACAGCGTCAAGGAAGCGGTCTTCCCGTTCAACAAGTTCCCCGGCGTCGATCCGATCCTGTCGCCGGAGATGAAGTCCACCGGTGAGGTGATGGGCAGCGGTACCACCTTCGCCGAGGCCTTCTACAAGGCACAGCTGGGCGCGGGGGAAGCGATTCCCAAGCTCAGCGGCGAGCGCAAGGCGTTTCTGTCGGTGCGCGAGCCGGACAAGCAGGGTGTTATCGAGGTCGCTCAATCTCTGCTAGCCTTGGGCTTCGATCTCGTGGCGACCCGTGGCACGGCCCAGGCTCTGGAGCAGGCCGGGCTGACGGTCGCCGTCGTCAACAAGGTTTATGAAGGCCGCCCGCATATCGTCGATCTGCTCAAGAACGACGAGATCGCCTATATCGTGAACACCACGGAAGGCCGTCAGGCGATCAATGACTCCTCGGTCATCCGGCGTACCGCGCTGGCACGCAAGGTTCCCTATGCCACGACGTTGGCCGGGGCGCGTGCCGTCTGCATGGCGCTGGAGTATGGCAACGAGATCACGGTGCGGCGGCTTCAGGAACAGCATGCAGGAGCAGTCAATGAATAAGGTCCCGATGACCGTCCACGGCGAGCAGGCGCTGCGCGAAGAGCTCAACCATCTCAAGGGCGAGGAGCGTCCGCGGGTGATCGCGGCGATCGCCGAGGCGCGCGAGCATGGCGATCTCAAGGAGAACGCCGAATACCATGCCGCGCGCGAGCAGCAGGGCTTCATCGAAGGGCGCATCCAGGAGATCGAGGGCAAGCTCTCCAACGCCCAGGTGATCGACGTGGCCAAGATGCCGCGCACCGGCAAGGTGATCTTCGGGGTCACCGTGGATCTGCTCAACCTGGAAACCGACGAAGAGGTGCGCTATCGCATCGTCGGTGAGGACGAGGCCAACATCAAGGCGGGCAAGATCTCGGTCACCTCGCCGATTGCCCGGGCCCTGATCGGCAAGAGCGAAGGCGATGTGGTCAACGTGCGCACGCCGGGTGGCGACGTGGAGTACGAGATCTCCGGCGTCGAGCATATCTGATCGCACGCGCGCAGCTGCGCGTCGGTCAGACGGCGTTGAAAGCGAAAGAAGCCGCGACACTGTCGCGGCTTCTTTTCATTCGGGCGCCTTCTGATGTCTGCGGTTCGCAGGCCTCGGACTCAGTGGCGGCCGTGGTGGTTCTCGGCGCGGGCGATGTTGGAGAGTTTGGGGTTGGCCTTGGGGTTGTGGCGGTAGAGCAGCGCCACCTTGCCCAGGCTCTGGACCAGCTCGGCGCCGGAGACGGCGACCAGCTCTTCGATCATCGCCTGGCGATCCTCGCGCTCGGGGATCGCCAGCTTGACCTTGATCAGCTCGTGGTCGCGCAGCGCGCGCTCGAGTTCCTGCTGGGCGCCTTCGCCAAGACCGTTCTCGCTCACGGTGACGACCGGCTGGAGATGGTGGCCGATGCTGCGGAAGGCTTTCTTTTGTGCCGATGACAAGCTCATGGTAACCTGACCGTTGGACTTCACTAATAAGATTTAGCGGTGCTGCAATCGGTCCCACCACCGCACTGTCGAAACGCGCATGGTACGGGTTTCGGCAGCGCCAGGAAAGGCGGCAGGCGCCAAAGCCCTTTGTGACACGGCCGATTCCGGCGTGTGTCCGGCCGCTGCACCCGGCTTCTCCCCTCCTGGTTGCGCGGTCCGGCAGCATCCAGCGGCCCGTTCCAGCGGCCGATTCTCGTTTTCGTTCCATCATTTTTCGTATCTGCAGGTGGCCATTCGTGACCCGCTCCTCGACACCAGGCAAGACCGGCGCCGCGACGCGGCAGAGCAAGAGCAGCGCCGGCTGGCTCAAAGAGCACTTCGACGACCGCTACGTGCAGCAGTCTTGGAAGGATGGCTACCGCTCGCGGGCCAGCTACAAGCTGCTCGAGCTCGATCAGCGCGACGCGCTGCTGCGCCCGGGAATGGGCGTGATCGATCTGGGGGCGGCGCCGGGCGGTTGGAGTCAGGTGGCGGCGGAGAAGGTCGGCTCCGAAGGGGTGGTGATCGCCTCCGACATCCTCGAGATGGATGCGCTGGCCGGGGTCAGCTTCATTCAGGGCGATTTCACCGAGGAGAGCGTGCTCGAGGCGATTCTGGCCGAGCTCGGTGAGCGCCCCGTCGATCTGGTGCTGTCGGACATGGCGCCCAACATGAGCGGCATGGCGGCGATTGATCAGCCGCAGGCGATGTATCTGGTCGAACTGGCGCTCGACCTGGCCCGGCAGACGCTCTCGCCGGGGGGCAACTTCCTGGCCAAAGTGTTCCAGGGTGAGGGTTTCGATGACTATCTGCGCGAGCTGCGCGCCAGCTTCACCAAGGTGGTGACGCGCAAGCCGGAGGCGTCCCGCGCCCGTTCGCGTGAGGTCTATCTGCTGGCCCAGGGGTTCAAGGGTTAGCCAGCGCCCGGGTTGGGCGTCGAGCCAGGATTGGGCTTCGACAGCGCGCCCATCGAGAGCAGAGACAAAGCAGTATCGGGATAAAGACAAGGCAGTATCGGGATACAGCCAATTTCAGGGCCGGTTCGAGGCGGCATTCAACACCTCGGCAGGCCGATACACGTGGTGTCTATCTGACCGACTTTCGCGCGGACACGGCTTGCAAGCATGGCCGCGAGCCCCCATCTGAGGTAGGGTCGAGAGCATGGCAGACGCAGGCGGCGAGATTCGTACTATGAGGGTGGTGTCTTGAACGACATGGCGAAGAATCTAATTCTCTGGTTGGTCATCGCAGCCGTGCTGCTGACGGTGTTCAACAATTTCAGCGTGGATAGCTCGCCGCAGACGATGAGCTACTCCCAATTCGTGCAGCAGGTGCAGAACGACCAGGTGCGCAGCGTGACCATCGATGGCTATACCATCAGTGGCGAGCGCAGCGACGGCACCCAGTTCCAGACCATCCGCCCGGCGGCGCAGGACCCCAAGCTGATGGATGACCTGCTGTCGCACAAGGTCACCGTGGTCGGCAAGAAGCCGGAAGAGCAGAGCCTGTGGACACGGCTGCTGATCGCCAGCTTCCCGATCCTGCTGATCCTGGGCATCTTCTTCTTCTTCATGCGCCAGATGCAGGGCGGCGGCAGCGGTCGCGGCGGCCCCATGAGCTTCGGCAAGTCCAAGGCCAAGCTGCTCAGCCAGGATCAGATCAAGACCACTTTCGCCGACGTCGCCGGGTGCGACGAGGCCAAGGAGGAAGTGGTCGAGCTGGTCGACTTCCTCAAGGACCCCTCCAAGTTCCAGCGCCTGGGCGGCCAGATTCCCCGTGGCGTGCTGATGGTGGGGCCGCCGGGGACGGGCAAGACGCTGCTGGCCAAGGCGATCGCCGGCGAGGCCAAGGTGCCGTTCTTCTCCATCTCCGGCTCCGACTTCGTCGAGATGTTCGTGGGTGTCGGCGCCTCGCGTGTGCGTGACATGTTCGAGCAGGCCAAGAAGCAGGCGCCCTGCATCATCTTCATCGACGAGATCGACGCCGTCGGCCGCCATCGTGGCTCCGGCATGGGCGGCGGCCACGACGAGCGTGAGCAGACGCTCAACCAGCTGCTGGTCGAGATGGATGGCTTCGAGGCCAACGACGGCATCATCGTGATCGCCGCCACCAACCGTCCCGACGTGCTCGACCCGGCACTGCTGCGCCCGGGCCGCTTCGACCGCCAGGTCACCGTGCCGCTGCCCGACATTCGTGGGCGCGAGCACATCCTCAACGTGCACCTGCGCAAGGTGCCGATGGGTGACGGCGTCAAGGCCAGTATCATCGCCCGCGGCACGCCCGGCTTTTCGGGCGCCGACCTGGCCAACCTGGTCAACGAGGCGGCGCTGTTCGCGGCGCGGCGCAATCGCCGCACCGTGAGCATGGAAGAGCTCGAGCTGGCCAAGGACAAGATCATGATGGGCGCCGAGCGGCGTTCGATGGTGATGTCCGAGAAGGAGAAGCTCAACACCGCCTATCACGAGTCCGGACACGCGATCATCGGCCTGCTGATGCCGGAGCACGACCCGGTCTACAAGGTCACCATCATCCCGCGCGGGCGTGCACTAGGGGTGACCATGTTCCTGCCGCTGGAGGATCGCTACAGCTACTCGCGTCAGCAGATCATCAGCCAGATCTGCTCGCTGTTCGGCGGCCGCATCGCCGAGGAGATGACGCTGGGCCCCAACGGTGTCACCACCGGCGCCTCCAACGACATCAAGCGGGCGACCGAGCTTGCCCACAGCATGGTCGCCAAGTGGGGCCTCTCCGACGAGATGGGGCCGCTGATGTACGACGAGGACGAGTCGCACCAGTTCCTGGGTGGCCCGGGTCAGGGCGGCGGCAAGCTCAACTCCGGCGAGACCTCGACACGTCTCGACAAGGAGATCCGTCGCATCATCGACGAGTGCTACACCACGGCGGAGAAGATCCTCGAGGAAAATCGCGACAAGCTCGACCTGATGGCCGAAGCGCTGATGCAGTACGAGACCATCGACGCCGATCAGCTCAAGGACATCATGGAAGGGCGCAAGCCGCGTCCGCCGAAGGACTGGGACGATCAGGGTCCGAGCGCCGGTACCGGCGAGCCGGTCGGCGGCGGCGAGGCACAGCCGGACGAGGACGAGCCCAAGGACGAGGAGCCGGGTCGACGCCCCTCCGATCCGCTGGGCGGGCCCGCCGGTTCCTGAGCCGAACGCCGCTTACACCTTTCCACTCGCAGCAGGGCGCCGACAGGGCGCCCTGTTGCGTTCTCGGCGGTGTGAGTCTGTCAGCGCCCTTGTTTCTGGTGGCGTAGCGCTCGTGTCCGGTGCGTAGTGCTTGTGCTCGGAAGCCTAGCGCTTGCGTCCAGCGGCGGCGCTGCTTAGAGTGACTTTCTTTTTTCGAGCCATTCCTTTTATCCCGCTTCTTGGCGAGCCGAGGCCCATGACGGAAACGCCCCACGCCGGATCGATGCTGCGCTGCGGCAAGCACCTCTTAGACCTCACCCGTCCCCGCGTGATGGGGATTCTCAACGTCACCCCGGATTCGTTCTCCGACGGCGGCCGGCATCAGCGCCTCGACGATGCCCGGCGCCATGCCGAGCGCATGCTGGCCGAAGGCGCCGATATCATCGATGTCGGTGGCGAGTCGACCCGCCCCGGGGCGCAGCCGGTGGCGCTCGACGCCGAGCGCGAGCGGGTGCTGCCGGTGGTCGAGATGCTCACGCGCGAGTTCGATGCCCTGGTATCGGTGGATACCAGCGCGCCGCAGATCATCACCGAGGCGGCGCAGGCGGGGGCAGGATTGATCAACGACGTGCGCGCGCTGACCCGTGACGGCGCCCTGGTCGCGGCGGCGCAGAGTGCGCTGCCGGTGTGCCTGATGCACATGCAGGGCGAGCCCCAGACCATGCAGCAGGCGCCGCACTATGCCGAGCCGATCGAGGCGGCGGTGATCGATTTCCTGCGCCAGCGCGTCGCCGCCTGCGAGCAAGCGGGGATCCCGCGGGCGCGGCTGCTGGTCGACCCGGGCTTCGGGTTCGCCAAGACACTGGAACACAATCTTCAACTGCTCAACCGACTGAGTGCACTCGACGCGCTCGACCTGCCGCTGCTGGTGGGGGTGTCGCGCAAGCGCATGATCGGCGAAGCGCTGGGGCGCGAGGTCAGCCAGCGCCTCCCCGGTGGGCTGGCGCTGGCGGTGATGGCGCTCGAGCGTGGCGCGCGCATCCTGCGCGTGCACGACGTCGCCCCCACGCGTGACGCGATCGACATGGCTTGGGCAGTGCTGCAGGAGCGAGGAGTCCATGAGTAGACGCTATTTCGGTACCGACGGTATTCGCGGCACGGTCGGCGAGGCGCCGATCACCGCCGACTTCATTCTCAAGCTGGGCTGGGCCATGGGGCGAGTGCTGGCGCGCCGGATCGCCGACCAGCACACGCGCCAGAAATCCCAGCAGGCACCGCGGCCCAAGGTGGTGATCGGCAAGGACACGCGCATTTCGGGCTATATGTTCGAGTCGGCGCTGGAGGCCGGTCTGTCGGCGGCGGGGGCGGATGTCTCGCTGCTGGGGCCGATGCCCACGCCGGGGATCGCCTACCTGACGCGGACCTTCCGCGCCGACGCCGGTATCGTCATCTCGGCCTCGCATAACCCCTATCAGGACAACGGCATCAAGTTCTTCTCCGCCGAGGGGCTCAAGCTCGCCGATGCGGTCGAGCTGGAGATCGAGGCCGAGCTCGACCAGCCGCTCGAGACCATGGCGCCCCATCGCCTGGGGCGTGCGGTACGCATCAACGATGCCGCCGGGCGCTACATCGAGTTCTGCAAGTCGACGGTGCCCAACCGGCTCGAGCTACACGGCCTGCGCATCGTGCTCGACTGTGCCCACGGTGCCACCTATCACATTGCGCCCAACGTCTTCCGTGAGCTGGGGGCCGATGTCAGCGTGATCGGCGCCGAGCCGGATGGTCTCAACATCAACAACGGCGTCGGCTCGACTCATCCCGAGCGTCTACAGGCGGCGGTACGCGAGCGCGAGGCGGATCTCGGCATCGCCTTCGATGGCGACGGCGATCGCGTGCTGCTGGTCGGTGCCGACGGTACCCTGGTCGACGGCGACGAGATCCTCTACATCATCGCCCGCGACCTGCACGCCCGTGACAAGCTGCGCGGCGGCGTGGTGGGGACGCTGATGAGCAACTTCGGCCTGGCCGCGGCGTTCGAGCGCCAGGGCATTCCGTTCGAGCGCGCCAAGGTCGGCGACCGCTACGTGACCGAGCGCCTGCTGGCCAACGACTGGCTGCTGGGCGGCGAGTCTTCCGGGCACATTCTCTGCCGCCACGTGCAGACCACCGGCGACGGTATCGTCTCGGCGCTGCAGGTGCTCGCGGTAATGGTGCGCGAAAGTGCTACCCTGTCGCAGCTGCTGGAGGGATTCGAGAAAGCCCCCCAGGCGCTGGTCAACGTGCGTCTGCCCGGCGGCAGCGATGCCAAGGCGCTGCTCGAAAGCCCCGAGCTGCACCAGAGCGTGGCGGCGGTGGAGCAGGAGCTCGGCGATGGCGGTCGAGTGCTGCTGCGCCCCTCGGGCACCGAACCGCTGATTCGGGTCATGGTGGAAGGGCGTCCGCGCTTCGACGTCGCCGCGATGGCCGGGCGGATCGCGGCGAGCGTCGAGAATCTGATCACCTGAGGCGGCAGGGAGCGCGAGTTCTCTTGTTGTCTTGCTGTCAAGGCTTTTATACCATGTCGCACCACCGACGGGAGGTAGCATGCGCAAGCCGCTGATCGCGGGTAACTGGAAGATGAATGGCTCGGCGGAACTGGTCGAGACTTTCGCGCGGGCGTTTGCCGAGACGACGCTGCCGGCGTCGGTCGAGGTGCTGATCCATCCTCCCTTTCCCTATCTGCAGGCCGCGTCGCAAGCCTTCGCCGCCACGCCGATCGGGCTCGGCGCGCAGACGCTCAATCCGCTGCACGCCGGCGCACGTACCGGTGAGGTGAGCGGCCAGATGCTCAAGGAGTTCGGCGTCGAGTCGGTGCTCGTCGGCCACTCCGAGCGGCGTCAGCTCTACCGCGAGGACGACGCGGCGGTGTTCGACCGCGTGATCGCGGCGCTGGGAGTCGGCATTCGCCCGATCCTGTGCGTCGGTGAGACGCTCGAAGAGCGCGATGCCGGGCGCACCGAAGAGGTGGTGCTGCGCCAGGTGGGCTATGTCATGTCGCGGCTCGAGCCGGCGCAGCGGCGTCAGCTGACGATCGCCTACGAGCCGGTATGGGCGATCGGTACCGGGCGCACGGCGACGCCGGCGCAGGCCCAGGAAGTCATGGCGGCGATCCGCGCCTATCAGGCGGGGTTCGACCGCGAACTCGCCGCAGAGCTGCGCCTGCTCTACGGCGGGAGCATGAATGCGAGCAATGCCGCCGAGCTGCTCGCACAGCAGGATATCGACGGCGGCCTGATCGGCGGTGCGTCGCTCAAGGTCGACGATTTCATAGCGATTTGTCAGTCAGCAGGTTGATTTCATGCAGATAGCAGTTTTGATGATCCACGTACTCATCGCCATCGCACTGGTGGTGCTCGTCCTGCTGCAGCAGGGCAAGGGCGCCGAGGCCGGTGCGGCGTTCGGCGGTGGCTCCTCGCAGACGGTGTTCGGCTCCCGCGGCAGCGGCGGCTTTCTGTCCAAGCTGACCGGTGGCCTGGCCGCGCTGTTCTTCGTCACCTCGCTGGCGCTGGCATACTTCGCATCCAGCGCCAGCAGCGCACCCCAGAGCGGCATTCCCGACGCCCAGGTGATCGAGCAGCAACATAATGGTGCGCCGACCCTTGACGACGGCGACCAAAGCGGGAATAATGCTGCGCCAGCACTCGAGGAAGGGACGCAGCAGAAATCGTCAAAGCCTTGAGTGAGAAGGAAAACTCGCGAGCGCCAAGTTAGGGTTCGTGAGTCTGTGTCAATGCTCTCGAGCGTGACACTCCCCTGATGCCGAAGTGGTGGAATTGGTAGACACGCTATCTTGAGGGGGTAGTGACCTTACGGTCGTGCGGGTTCAAGTCCCGCCTTCGGCACCATCGTCAAGCCTGAGAATCGATCTGGATTCCAGACCTCTGAACGAAACCGGTTGATTGCGTGAATAGCGGCGCTCCTTGACCCATCGCGGAGCCGTTCCTATAATCGCCAACCTGATGTTGCGGGGTGGAGCAGTCTGGTAGCTCGTCGGGCTCATAACCCGAAGGTCGTCGGTTCAAATCCGGCCCCCGCTACCAAGTTTTTTTGAAAGGCCCCTTCAAGAGAAGGGGCTTTTTGTTAGCGGCTTTGTCGTTCTCAACTTAGCCTGCTGACGCCAACGTCAGTCAGCCACCTAGCACCTTGCATGTCTCTCAACTCCCGGTCAGGTGCCTGATGCAACTGCTGTAGGAGTCGTCTGTGGTCACCAAGGACGCAGCACTATATGCGATCATCGAACCCGTGGTCACCGCCATGGGTTTCGAGCTGTGGGGCCTGGAGTATCTGGCTCAGGGCAAGCACTCCAAGTTGATGATCTTCATCGATAGTCCCAACGGTATCTCGGTGGACGACTGCGCCGACGTCAGCCGCCAGGTGAGCGGTGTGCTCGATGTCGAGGATCCGATCACGAGCCATTACAGCCTGGAAGTCTCCTCTCCCGGGCTCGACCGCCCGCTCTTTACCCTGGATCACTTCTCGCGTTTTCGTGGTCACGTCGTGCAGCTGAAGCTGCGCACGGCGTTCGATGGCCGGCGCAAGTTCCAGGGGCTGCTGGCCGGCGTCGAGGACGACGATGTGCTGCTGCAGATCGATGGCGAAGAGTACTGCTTCCCCATCGAGAGCATCGATCAAGCGCGCGTCGTGCCGCAGTTCGACGACTGACGCCGAACATCACTGTCGGTGGATCGGTAGCCGCCGATCGCGCTGTCGACACCACCCATCGATCACAAGAAGAGGCGCCGGATCCACGCTTCGATGCGAGCAAGGCGTTTCCACAGAACCGGTTTTTCGGCGAGGCATAGGCATGAGCAAAGAGATACTGCTGGTCGTTGACGCCATCTCCAACGAGAAGAGCGTTCCCCGAGACGTGATCTTCGAAGCCGTCGAGGCGGCGCTCGCGAGCGCCTCGCGCAAGCGTTTCGAAGGTCAGGACGTGAGCGTTCGGGTCGAGATCGACCGGCGCACCGGTGAGTACGACACCTTCCGCCGCTGGACCGTGGTCGAAGACGAAGAGTATCTCAGCGAAGAGCGCGAGATCCCGCTGTCCGAAGCCGAACAGCGTGACCCGCCGCTGGCCCTCGGCGATGTCGTCGAAGAGCAGATCGAGTCGGTGGCCTTTGGCCGTATCGCGGCGCAGACCGCCAAGCAGGTCATCGTGCAGAAGGTGCGCGAGGCCGAGCGGGCGCAGATCGTCAAGCAGTACGCCGAGCGTGAGGGCGAGCTGGTCGCCGGTATCGTCAAGAAGACGACACGCGACGGTCTCATCATCGATCTGGGCGAGAATGCCGAAGGCTTCCTGCCGCGCGGCGAGATGATCCCCGGCGAGCGCTATCGCATGAACGAGCGCGTGCGCGCGCTGCTGTGGAAGGTCGATCCGGAAGCTCGCGGCTCCCAGCTGATCCTGTCGCGGACCAAGCCCGGCATGCTGGTCGAGCTGTTCAAGATCGAGGTGCCCGAGATCGCCGAGCAGCTGATCGAGATCAAGGGCGCGGCACGCGATCCGGGCGCCCGCGCCAAGATCGCGGTCAAGACCAACGACAAGCGCATCGATCCGGTCGGTGCCTGCGTCGGTATGCGCGGTTCGCGCGTGCAAGCGGTGTCCAACGAACTGCGCAACGAGCGCGTGGACATCATTCTATGGGACGACAACCCCGCCCAGCTGGTGATCAACGCCATGGCGCCGGCGGAAGTCGCTTCCATTCTCGTCGATGAAGACGCCCATTCGATGGACGTCGCCGTCGCCGAGGACAACCTCGCTCAGGCCATCGGCCGCAGCGGTCAGAACGTGCGGCTCGCCAGCGAGCTGACGGGCTGGACGCTCAACGTCATGACCGTGGACGAGGCCGAGGGTAAACGCGAGCAGGAAGTCGACAGCCTGATCGAATATTTCATCAACCATCTCGAGATCGACGAAGACGTCGCCCGCATCCTGGTCGAGGAAGGGTTCACGACGATCGAGGAGCTGGCCTACGTGCCGCTCGAGGAGATGCTGGAGATCGAAGAGTTCGATGAGGATCTGATCGAGGAACTGCGAGCAAGGGCCAAGGATGAGCTGCTCAACCTGGCTATCGCCTCGGAAGAGGAACTGGACGGCGCTCAGCCCGCCGAAGACCTTCTCACGATGGACGGCATGGACCGCCACCTGGCATTCATTCTCGCCAGCCGTGGCATCGTCACCATGGAGGACCTTGCGGAACAGTCCATCGAGGATCTGAAGGATATCGACGACGTGGACGAGGAGCGCGCAGCGGCACTGATCATGACTGCCCGTGCGCCTTGGTTTCAGAGCGAAGAGTAACGTGGTCACGGGTTCAGGAGGGTCGTAATGTCAGACATGACCGTAAAAGAGTTTGCCGGCAAGGTGGGACGCGATGTCTCCCGCTTGCTAGAACAGATGAAAGATGCAGGCCTCCCGCACAAGCAGGAGAGTGATGCCGTATCCGAAGAAGACAAGCAGCGCCTGCTCGACCATCTGACCAAGAGTCATGGTGGGGGCCGGGGTCCGCGCAATCGGATCACGCTGACGCGCAACACCCGCAGCAAGATCCGCTCGGGCGAGCGTGGCAAGACCATCGAGGTGCAGGTGCGCAAGAAGCGTACCTACGTCAAGCGCGACGCCGAGCCGGCCGAAGAGGCGCCGGTCGAGGAGTCCGGCCCGCGTCAGTTGGTCGGCGACATGGCCGATCATCAGGCGCAGCAGGCCGAGCAGCAGGCGCAGGCCGAAGCGGCCGCGAGGGCTGCCGCCGAGAGCGCAGGCCAGGAGAGCTCCAACAAGGCCGCGGCGCCGTCACCGGCCCCCGCTGCCCCGGGCGACGACATTCCCCAGGAGCCGCAGGTCGAAGATGACGAGCCGGTCTCCAACAGCCAGCCGTTCGTCGAGCCGCCGCCCAAGGAGCAGCGTACCGACAACCGTCGCGCGCATCCCAAGAAGGAAAAGGAGCGCGACAGCGGCGGCCGTCGTGGTCGGCGTGATGACGACGACGATCGCGGCGAGCGGCGGCGCGGCGGCAAGAAGGTCAAGCGTGCCGAGCGTCGTGGCACCCGTCGTGGACGTGGCGACAATCAGCACGGGTTCCAGAAGCCGACCCAGCCGATCGTGCGTGAAGTGGCGATCCCCGAGTCGATCAGCGTGGCCGACCTCGCCGACAAGATGTCGATCAAGGCCAACGAAGTGATCAAGGCCATGTTCAGCATGGGCGCGGCGGTCACCATCAACCAGACCATCGACCAGGACACGGCTGCGATCGTGGTCGAGGAGATGGGCCACAAGCCGCGTCTGGTCAAGGAAGATGCGCTCGAGACCGAAGTGCTCGAGAACATCTCCTACGAGGGCGACGAGATCACCCGTTCACCGGTGGTGACGGTGATGGGTCACGTCGACCACGGCAAGACCTCGCTGCTCGACTTCATCCGTCGCACCAAGGTGGCGACCGGTGAAGCCGGCGGGATCACCCAGCACATCGGCGCCTATCACGTCGAAGGCGAGCACGGCGGCGTGACCTTCCTCGACACCCCCGGACACGCGGCCTTTACCGCCATGCGTGCCCGCGGTGCCCAGGCGACCGACGTGGTCATCCTGGTGGTGGCTGCCGACGACGGCGTGATGCCGCAGACGATCGAGGCGGTCGAGCACGCCAAGGCGGCCGGCGTGCCGCTGGTGGTGGCGATCAACAAGATCGACAAAGAGGGTGCCGATCTCGACCGCATTCGTAACGAGCTCTCCCAGCACGGCGTGATCTCGGAAGAGTGGGGCGGTGACACCCAGTTCGTGCCCGTCTCGGCCAAGACCGGTGACGGCATCGATCAGCTGCTCGAATCCGTGCTGCTGGTCTCCGAAGTCCTCGAGCTCAAGGCCGTTCCCGAAGCGCCCGGCAAGGGTGTGGTGGTCGAGTCGCGGCTCGATCGCGGCCGCGGTCCGGTCGCCACCGTGCTGGTCCAGAACGGTACCCTGAGCCGCGGCGACATCGTGCTCGCCGGCCTGCACTACGGCCGCGTACGGGCGCTGACCAACGAACTCGGCCAGCAGGTCGAGTCGGTGGGCCCGTCGATGCCGGTGGAGATCCAGGGTCTCGACGGTACGCCGGAAGCCGGCGAAGACTTCATGGTGCTGAGTGATGAGAAGAAGGCGCGCGAGATCGCCAACTTCCGTCAGGGCAAGTACCGCGAAGTGCGCCTGGCGCGTCAGCAGAAGGCCAAGCTGGAGAACATGTTCAGCCAGATGGGCCAGGACGAGGTGGCCAAGGTCAACGTCGTGCTCAAGGCCGACGTGCAGGGCTCGCTGGAAGCGATCCGCGGCGCGCTGGAAGAGCTCTCCACCGACGAAGTCCAGGTCGCCGTGGTCTCCTCCGGGGTCGGTGGTATCACCGGCACCGACGCCAACCTGGCGCTCGCCAGCGAGGCGATTCTGGTCGGCTTCAACGTGCGTGCCGATGCCTCCGCACGCGAGATCGTCGAGCGTGAAGGGCTGGATCTGCGCTACTACAGCGTCATCTACCAGCTGATCGACGAGGTCAAGCAGGCCATGAGCGGCATGCTGGCACCGGAGTGGAAGGAAGAGATCGTCGGTATCGCCGAAGTGCGCGACGTGTTCAAGGCGCCGAAGATTGGCGCGATCGCTGGCTGTATGGTCATCGAGGGCACCGTCCACCGCAACAAGAAGATCCGTGTCCTGCGCGACAACGTGGTCATCTACGAAGGCGATCTGGAGTCCCTGCGTCGCTTCAAGGATGACGTCAACGAAGTGCGCAACGGCATGGAGTGCGGTATCGGCGTCAAGAACTACAACGACGTTCAGGTCGGCGACAAGATCGAGGTCTTCGATCAGGTCAAGGTCGAACGCTCGCTGTAAGCGGCGATCCCCGGGGGCACGGCCTCCGGGGCCACGGAGCTAACGATGCGCGAATTCAAACGAACCGACCGGGTCGCCGACCAGCTCCAGCAGGAGCTGGCCGTGCTGATCCAGCGCGAGATCAAGGATCCGCGGCTGGGCATGGTCACCGTCAGCTCGGTGAAGGTCAGCCGCGATCTGGGCTATGCCGATGTCTTCGTGACCCTGCTGGGCGAGAACGACGCCGAGCGGGTGCGTGAGAATCTGGGCGTGCTCAAGCGTGCTGCCGGCTTCCTGCGCTCGCAGATCGCGCGTCGCATCAAGCTGCGTCACGTGCCGGAGCTGCGCTTCCACTACGACGAAAGCGTGCTGCGCGGCCATCACCTCTCGGCGCTGATCGACGAAGCGGTGGCCAGCGACAAGCGTCACGATGAGCCTGCCGACGACGCGGCGTCCGAGAATGATGCGCCGTCTGATGATGACGCGCCGCTGCGGGGTGATGGAGCGCCTCAGCGGGGTGATGGAGAGCCTCAGCGGGGTGATGGAGAGCCACGCTGATGGCCAGGCGTCGCAAGGGCCTAGCGATCGATGGCGTGCTGCTGCTGGACAAGCCCCAAGGCATGTCCAGCAACCACGCGCTGCAGCGGGTCCGACGTCTGTATCAGGCGCGCAAGGCGGGCCACACCGGTACGCTGGACCCGATGGCGACCGGGCTGCTGCCGATCTGTCTCGGCGAGGCGACCAAGTTCTCCGCGCACCTGCTGGAGGCCGACAAGGTCTACCGTACCCGAGTCAAGCTGGGTGAGGTCACTGACACCGGCGATGCCGAAGGCGAAGTGATCGCCCGCCAGGCGCTCCCCGAACGGCTGGATCGCGAGGCCATCGAGGCGCTGCTGACGCGCTTTCACGGCGAGATCGAGCAGGTGCCGCCGATGTACTCCGCGCTCAAGCACCAAGGGCGCAAGCTCTACGAGCTGGCGCGGGAGGGCAAGACGGTGGCACGTGCGCCGCGCCGTGTGACGGTGTATGATATGCGGCCGCTCGGCTGGGAGCCCGATGGCTTCTGGCTCGAGGTGCGCTGCAGCAAGGGCACCTATATCCGCACGCTGGCCGAGGATATCGGCCGCGAAGCTGGTTTCGGCGCGCATATCACGGCGCTGGAACGGCTGCAGACAGGGCCTTTCGACAGCGCCAACCGGGTGACGCTCGCAGCGCTCGAGGCGATGGACGACGACGCTCGGCTGGCGCAGCTGCTGCCGGCCGATGCGATGCTCGACCATCTGCCACCGCTCGCGGTGGACGCCGAGACCGCCGACCGCCTGCTTCACGGGCAGCGCGCCGCGGTGGCCGCCGGCACGCTGGCATCTGGCAGCACGGCAAGACTCTATCTCGACCACGCCTTTCTGGGGCTGGTCGAGGCGACCGGGGCGACGGAGATTGCGCCCAAGCGCCTGGTCGATACCGCGGCTCTGGCGTCGGGCTCAGCCCCAACGCCAGGGTAGTGACGGCGGCGAGCCTGGCTCGACGCTACACGCCGAAGCGCGCTTCGGCGATCATCGGGAGACTGCAAATATGCGTGGTCTCCGACATTCATCACTCAAGCATATTGCTTAGGAGAGTGTTTCATGGCACTGACTGCCGAAAAGAAAGCCGAAATCGTCAAAGAGTTCGGTCAGGGCGAGAACGACACCGGTTCCCCGGAAGTGCAGGTTGCCCTGCTGAGCGCCAACATCGATGGCCTGCAGAGCCACTTCAAGGATCACAAGCAGGATCACCACTCCCGTCGTGGTCTGATCCGCATGGTCAACCAGCGCCGCAAGCTGCTGGACTACCTCAAGGGTAAGGACTTCGACCGCTATCAGTCGCTGATCAAGAAGCTCGGTCTGCGTCGCTGATACCGTCTGCCGGCACGCTTGCCGGCAGCGCGTGTTCGAGACAGGCAATCCCGCTCGGGATTGCCTGTTTTTTTATGTCCGTGCTGATGTCCTTCGCGGCACTCGAGCCATCACTTCGCCCCGCTCCTCCGCCTTTTCCTTGAAACATCTTTCGCACGCCTTTCACACCAGGCTGGATGGGCTTTCCCGGCGGCAGGACTGCGCGAGGGCGCTGTGAACACATCCCTGTACGCTACCTTTGCCATCCATGGCAAAGGACCCTCGCTTCGCCCTGCCTCCGGCGCCCATCGGCAGAGGGCTCGGCAGGCGCTTTCCACGGCGGTTTCTCGCGTCTGTGCGGCGTGCGCCACGCGGGCGACGTCGGTAGCTCTCGCCCGCGCGAACGCCTAGAATGGTCGCCGAGTCAAAAGACCCACATGAATCCGACAAGTTGAAGGAATACCCGTGAATCCGGTCGAAACCACCTTCCAGTACGGTGCCAGCACCGTCACTCTCGAAACCGGGCGCGTCGCCCGTCAGGCTACCGGCGCCGTGCTGGTCACCATGGATGACACCGTGGTGTTGTGTACCGTCGTCGGCCGCAAGGATCTCAAGCCCGGCCAGGACTTTTTCCCGCTCTCCGTGCACTACCAGGAGAAGACTTACTCGGTCGGCAAGATCCCCGGCGGCTTCTTCAAGCGTGAAGGGCGCCCCACCGAGAAAGAGACGCTGACCTCGCGTCTGATCGACCGCCCGATCCGTCCGCTGTTTCCCAAGGGCTTCATGAACGAAGTCCAGGTCATCTGTACCGTACTCTCCGCCGATCGTAACCAGGACCCGGACATCGCTGCGATGCTCGGTACCTCGGCCGCGCTGGCGATCTCCGGGCTGCCGTTCAACGGCCCGATCGGCGCCGCCCGCGTCGGTTTCACCGAGTCGCGTGGCTACTTCCTCAATCCCAAGGTGGACGAGCTGGCCACCACCGAGCTCAACATGGTCGTCGCCGGTACCGACAAGGCCGTGCTGATGGTCGAGTCCGAGGCCCAGGAGCTGAGCGAAGACGAAATGCTCGGCGGCGTGCTCTATGCCCACCAGGAGATGCAGGTCGCGGTGGACGCGATCAAGGCATTCGCCCAGGAAGCGGGCAAGCCCAAGTGGGACTGGCAGCCGGCGGCCGACAACGCCGCGCTCAAGAGCGCCATCGCCGGCGCCTTCGAAGCCAAGATCGGCGAGGCCTACCGCATCACCGACAAGATGGCGCGTCAGGATGCTCTGGCCGCGATCCGCAGCGACGCGCTGGCCCAGTTCGCCGCCGGCGACAGCCCGCAGTTCAGCGCCGACGAGGTGAGCGGTGCCCTGGCCAGCCTCGAGAAGCACACCGTACGGCGTCGCGTCATCGCCGGCGAGCCGCGCATCGACGGCCGCGACCACAAGACCGTGCGTCCGCTCGACGTCAAGGTCGGCGTGCTGCCGCGCACCCACGGCTCGGCGCTGTTCACCCGCGGCGAGACCCAGGCCGTGGTCATCGCCACCCTGGGCACGCTGCGTGACGCCCAGCTGATCGAGTCGCTGGAAGGGGAGCGCAAGGATCGTTTCCTGCTGCACTACAACTTCCCCCCCTACAGCGTCGGCGAAGCCGGCTTCATGGGCGGCCCCAAGCGCCGCGAGATCGGCCACGGCCGGCTGGCGCGCCGCGGCGTGCAGGCGATGCTGCCGAGCGAAGACGACTTCCCCTACACCATCCGCGTGGTCTCCGAGATCACCGAGTCCAACGGTTCCAGCTCGATGGCGTCCGTCTGCGGCACCTCGCTGGCGCTGATGGATGCCGGCGTGCCGATCAAGGCGCCGGTCGCGGGTATCGCCATGGGCCTGGTCAAGGATGATGACGGCTTCGCCGTACTCACCGATATCCTGGGTGACGAGGACCACCTCGGCGACATGGACTTCAAGGTGGCCGGTTCCGCCCAGGGCGTGACCGCACTGCAGATGGACATCAAGATCGAGGGCATCAACGAAGAGATCATGGAGACCGCGCTCTCCCAGGCGCACCAGGCGCGTCTCGAGATCCTCGACAAGATGAACGCGGTCATCGCCGAGAGCCGCAACGAAGTCTCCGACTACGCGCCGGCGATGCAGACGATCAAGATCGATCCGGACAAGATCCGTGACGTCATCGGCAAGGGTGGCGCCACCATCCGCGGTATCTGCGAAGAGACCGGCGCTTCGATCGACATCGACGACGACGGCACCGTGCGCATCTACGCCGAAGACCGCGCCGCGGCCAAGCGCGCCATCGACAGCGTCGAAGCGATCACCGCTGAAGCCGAGATCGGCAAGCTCTACCGTGGCAAGGTGGTGCGTCTGGCCGACTTTGGCGCCTTCGTCAACTTCATGCCGGGCACCGACGGTCTGGTGCACATCTCGCAGATCGTGCCGGAGCGCGTCAACGACGTGAAGGACTACCTGAGCGAAGGCCAGGAAGTGACGGTCAAGGTGCTCGATATCGACAACCGCAACCGCGTGAAACTGTCGATCAAGGAGATCACCCCGGAAGAGCAGGCCGCCTTCGAGGCGTCCCTAGTCGTCACCGAGTAAGTCTACGGGCGCCGCACCGGCGCCCGCTGCTCGCTCGACCACGCCCGGTCCGCCTCGTGCGGGCCGGGCGTTTTTGTGACGAGCGCTTTTTGAAGAACACTTCTGTCAATACCCTCTCAGGCGCTGACGGCGGTGGTGCGGGGTGCCGGCAGCCAGCGCTTGATCCGTCGCGACAGGCGCTTCTCCACCAGCTCGAAGCTGATCCAGGAGAGCAGCGCGATGATTGGCAGGCAGATCGCCAGGGTGAGATAAGGGCCGAGCCCCAGGCGCTGGGTGAGCAAGTAGTTGCCGCACCACAGCACGATGACATGGAGCAGATAGGTCGAGTAGGACCAGTCGCCCATGCGTTTGAACACCCGGTTATCGCCGATATGCGGCTCCAGCGCGATGCAGGCGATCACCAGCAGGGCGCTTGGCAGCCCCCAGGCGAAGAAGCGCTGAGCGCCGGAAGGGTCGTCGAAGGCGAGTAGCGTCGCCACGCTGAGCCCGATCAGCAGCAGCGGCCATAGCCGCCCGGTGGGCAGCCCGTGGCGGGCGTAGTAGACGCCGATACCCACGCCGAGCAGGAATTCGAAGATGATCGGGTCGCTATAGAAGCTGCTGATGAAGGGCTGGGAGGCAAACAGCGTATTGATCGCCACGATCGCGATCACCAGCCCCCACAGCCGCCATGGCCGCGCCAGCAGCAGCGAGGCGGCGAACACCAGGTAGAACAGCATCTCGAAGTTGAGCGTCCAGCCCACTGGCAGGATCGGGTAGTAGCCGTAGCCGGCCGGGTTCTCGGCGGGGATGAACAGCAGCGACTTGATCAGCCCGATGATACTGAAGCCGTACTCCGGCATGACGTCGCTGGTGAACACGATCACCAGCGCGGTGATCGCGGTATACAGCCAGTAGGCGGGGACGATACGCGCGCAGCGCTGAAGCAGGAACTGGGGCATCGAGAGGCGCTTGCCGCGGGTCGAGACGGTGATCACGAAGCCACTGATGACGAAGAAGATGTCCACCCCCACCTGACCGCGGGTGGAGAGCAGATACTCGACCCAGTTATCGGCCTGAAAGCCGAAGAACACCTGCATGAAGTGGTGAAAGACGACGATCCACGCCGCCAGGGCGCGCAGCGCCTGTACCGAAACCAGCATCCCGCCTTCCTGTCTTCGACCAAAGTTGACACCTATCCGAGGGGAAACGGCGGCGAAAGTTCGCCGCCGTCACACAGGCTGACAAAACGCTATGTCTGGACAAATTCTGTGCGGCAAGTTTGCACAGCCGGCGAGGCTCACACCTTGCGCAGTGCCACCTGTTCGACCAGGTGATCGCGGCCCTTGCGCAGGATCAGATCGGCGCGCGGGCGGGTGGGCAGGATGTTCTCGCGCAGGTTGCGGCGGTTGATGTCGCGCCACAGCCCCTCAGCGATCTCCAGCGCCTCGGCTTCGCCGATCTGGGCATAGCGATGGAAGAAGGAGTCGGGGTTCTGGAAGGCGGTCTGGCGCAGCAGCTTGAAGCGCTCCAGATACCAGTCGTGGATATGCTGCTCTTCGGCGTCGATGTAGATCGAGAAGTCGAAGAAGTCGGAGACGAACGGCACCATCTTGCCGTCTTCGGGCAGGTCGCGCACCTGCAGCACGTTGATGCCCTCGACGATCAGGATGTCAGGGCGATCGACGGTCTGGAACTCGTGCTCACGCACATCGTAGGTGAGGTGCGAGTAGAGCGGTGCCTGGACGTTGCGCACCCCCGCCTTGATCCACGAGAGAAAGCGCAGCAGCGCGCCGATGTCGTAGCTCTCCGGGAAGCCCTTGCGGGTCATCAGGGCCTTGTCCTTGAGCACCGCGTTGGGATAGAGGAAGCCGTCGGTGGTGACCAGATCGACCTTGGGGCTCGACGGCCAGCGCGCCAGCAGCTCCTTGAGGATACGTGCGGTGGTCGACTTGCCCACCGCCACCGACCCGGCGAGACCGATGATGAACGGTGTCTTCTGAGTGTCGTCGATGTCGAGGAAGCGCTTGCGCTGGGCGTAGAGCTGCTGGCTGGCCTCGACGTAGGAGGAGAGCAGCCGTGACAGCGACAGATAGATGCGCCGCACCTCATCGAGATCGATCGGATCGTTGAGCGAGCGCAGCCGTTGCACCTCCTCGGAGGCGAGCGTCAGCGGCGTGTCGGCGCGAAAGGCAGCCCACTGCTGCGCCGAATAGAACTGGTAGGGTGAGAACGGGTCCGGTCTCAGTTGGTTCATTGGCTGTCTCTGACCATGATCGTCGAGTCGGCAGGCGGCGCTCAGCCGTCTTCCGGGCACTCATTGTCCGTGGTGTGGCCGGAATCGGCAAACTGCGGCAGCCACATCGGCTGTACGCCGCGGGCGTTCGTCGCACCTTGGGCGACGAAGCCCAGCGCCTGATAGAGGGCGAGTGCGGCCAGGTTGTCGCGGAACACATTGAGGGTGACGCAGCGAGCCTGGCGCTGCCGGGCCTGCGCCAGCAGGTGTCGGCACAGGCTACGCCCCAACCCCTGGCCGCGGCACTCGGGGGCGACGATGAGCCGGGCCAGGTGCCAGTGGTCGCCCGCCTTGGGCACCAGCTGGCCGAAGGCGACGGGATGCGCGCCCTCGCGCAGGGTAAAGGCGGGCGTGGCGCCGCCGCCGAACTCGCGCCACAGGGTAGCGGGCTCCGGTGGCCAGGGGAGCCCCGGGCCGGCCCAGCGTTCGAGTGCCTGCGGCGAGTCGATCCAGCCGGCGATCACGCGTAGATCGCCCGGCAGCGCCGCACGCCAGCGGCGTTCAGGCATGCGCAGACTCTGGCAGGGTGACCGCGATATTGTCGATCAGCCGGGTGCGGCCCAGATAGACGGCACCCAGCAGCCGCGCCGCACCGCCGGCCTGGGGCGCGAGCGGCGTCAGGTGGGCATCACGCAGTTCCAGATAGTCCAGCTGCAGACCTGCATCCGTCAGGGCCTGGCGCGCCCGGGCCAGGCTGGTATCGATGGGTTCACCCTCGGCCAGCGCGGCGGCGCACTCGCGCAGGTTGCGGTAGAGCGTAGCGGCGCGCTGGCGCTCCTCGGCGGAGAGATAGCCATTGCGCGAGGAGAGCGCCAGGCCATCCTCGGCCCTCGCCGTGGCCACGCCCTCGATCTGGATCGGGAAGTGCAGATCGGCGACCAGCTTGCGAATCACCGCCAACTGCTGGAAATCTTTCTCGCCAAAACAGGCGACGTCCGGCTGGGTCAGATGGAACAGCAGCGAGACCACGGTGGCGACACCATCGAAGTGGCCGGGGCGGCTGCCGCCGCAGAGCCCCTCCGAGACCCCGGGTACTCGCACCCGGGTCAGACCCTCGAGCCCCTGTGGGTAGAGGGTCTCCACGCTGGGGGCGAACAGCAGGTCACAGCCGTGGCGTTCGAGTTGTTCGCTGTCGGCCGCCAGGGTGCGGGGGTAGCGTGCAAAGTCCTCGCCCGGGCCGAACTGCAGGGGATTGACGAACAGCGTCGCCACTACCACGTCGGCCAGCTCGCGGGCCCGCTCGACCAGTGCCAGATGGCCCGCATGCAGGTTGCCCATGGTCGGTACCAGGGCGATACGCCGGCCGCGACGGCGCTCGCCGTCGAGCCTCTCGCGCAGCGGCGCAATGGCGTGCAGGGTGTGCATCAGAACGTATGCTCCTCGGCCGGGAAGGTGCGCGCCTTGACCGCCTCGTGATAGGCGCGGAAGGCGTCGGCGATGCTGTCACGGCCACTCAGGAAGTTCTTGACGAAGCGCGGTACGTAGCCGCTGTTGAGACCCAGCACGTCGTGCATCACCAGGATCTGGCCGTCGACCTCGGCGCCGGCGCCAATACCGATCACCGGGGCGGCGACGGCGTCGCGCACCGCCTTGCCCAGATCCGCCGGCACGCACTCCAGCAGGATCACCGCCGCACCCGCATCGACCAGGCACTGGGCGTCATGGATGATGCGCTGGGCCTGATCGCGCTCGCGGCCCTGGACCTTGAAGCCGCCGAAACGGTGCACGCTCTGCGGGGTCAGGCCGAGATGCGCGCACACCGGCACGCCGCGGCGATGCAGCTCGTTGATGCCCTCGGCCATCCACGCCTCGCCCTCGATCTTGATCATCTCGGCCCCGGCACGCATCAGGGTGCCGGCGTCGCGCAGCAGCTGCGCGGTGTCGACGTTGCTCATGAACGGCAGGTCGACCATCAGCAGGCTCTGGCGCTTGACGCGGGCCACGCAGGCGGTGTGGTAGCAGAGGTCATCGAGGGTGACCGGCAGCGTGCTGGCGTGACCCTGCAGCACCATGCCGAGGGAGTCGCCCACCAGCAGCACTTCGATGCCGGCCTCATCGGCGCAGCGGGCGAAGGTCGCATCATAGGCGGTCAGGCAACTGAAGGTATCGCCGCGCGCCTTGAGCTCGCGCAGCGTATTCAGGGTAACGGGCTTCATCACGGTTCTCTCGCAGGTATCGAACGCCGGGTACCTTGGGCGCGGGGCCGAGTGTAAAGCGTTGTTCGGGGGACGCAACACGACATTAGGCTTTGTACGAAACTACCTGCGCTCGGCAATACGGCGTTAAAAATCGGCTCACTGAACAGCGTTCAGAACGTCCGTAGGACGGCCCGAAGGGCGAGCGGAGCGAGTCATATGCTCATTCACACCCCGTAAACTCCGCGTTTTCGCCGATTTTCGCCTTAGCTACGCGCCCCGGTCTGGCCTTCGCTCGCTGACTTTTCGTACAAACCCTAGGCTGTCGTCGGTGCGCCGGCGCTCACGCTGGCAGGCGGTGCAGCGGCTGATGCGCCAGAGCGGCGGCGCGTTCGCCCACCGGGATGCCGTCGAGTACCAGCGTGGGGGCGATCTCGGCCAGGGGTTCGAGCACGAAGCGCCGCGTCAGGCGTTGCGGATGTGGCAGGGTCAGGCGCGGGGTGTGCAGGCTCAGGTCGGCGTAGCTGAGCAGGTCGAGGTCCAGCGTGCGCGGCCCCCAGTGGCGCAGGCGCACACGACGGTGGCGCTGCTCCAGCGCCTGCAACTGATCGAGCAGCGCCAGCGGCGAGAGGCGGGTGCGCAATGCCACCACCGCATTGACGAAATCGGGCTGATCCTGGGGGCCCACGGGGGCGCTCGCATAGAGCGAGGAGCGCGCCACCAGGGCGCTCAGCGGCAGTACCGCGAGCGCCGCGAGGGCGCGCTCGAGCTGATCGCGCGGTGCCTCGAGATTGCTGCCGAGGCCGATATAGGCCAGCGCGCCGGTGGGATCACTCATCCAGGGTCGGCGGTGCGGCGCGGTTGTTGGGGCGACGGCGCTTGCGCGGGCGGCGGCGCTTGGGCTTGCCGTTGGTGGACGCCGGATGGCCACCATCGACCTGCTTCATCAACTCGTGCTGACGGCTCTCGTCGGCGTGCTGGAACTCGGTCCACCACTCGCCCAGCTCAGGTGCGAGCTCGCCGGCCTGCTCGCGCAGCAGCAGGAAGTCGTAGGCGGCGCGGAAGCGCGGATGCTCCAGCGTCTGGAACACCTTGCGCCCGCGCCGGCGCGGCAGGTGCTGCTGGAGATCCCATATCTCGCGCATGGGGATGCTGAAACGCTTGGGGATCGAGGTGTGCTGGAGCTGACGGCTGATGACCTGCTGTGCCGCCGCCTGCTGGGCGGGGACATCGGGCAGCTCCTGCTCGTGGGCCAGCCGGGCGGTGCGCTGTACCACGCACGGCCACAGCAGCGCAGCGAAGAGGAAGGCCGGGGTGACCGGACGATCCTCGGCCAGGCGGGCATCGGTGTTGGCCAGTGCCTGCTCGACCAGGGCCTCAGCCCAGGGAAGCTCTGCCAGCGCCTCGTCGCTCTCCGGGAACAGCATGGCGTAGAGCCCGAGTTCGCGCAGGCAGCGAAAGCTCTGTACCGCGTGGCCGGAGAGGAACAGCTTGAGCACCTCTTCGAACAGCCGTGCCGGCGGAATCTGCAGCAGCAGCGGGGCGAGTTCGCGGATCGGCGCTTCGGTGCCGGCTTCGATGGCGAAATCGAGCTTGGCGGCGAAGCGGGCGGCACGCAGCATGCGTACCGGGTCCTCGCGATAGCGCGTCTCGGGGTCACCGATCAGGCGCAGCAGGCGCCGCTCGAGATCGGCGATGCCGCCGGTCCAGTCGTAGATGCTGAAGTCGCTGACGCTGTAGTAGAGGGCGTTGACGGTGAAGTCGCGACGGATGGCGTCTTCTTCCACGCTGCCCCAGACGTTGTCACGCAGCAGCAGCCCCTCGTCGGACTGCTGGCTGACGTTGCCGTCATCGCCCTCGCCGTGGCTGCCGCGGAAAGTGGTGACCTCGATGATCTCGCGACCGAAGCGCACGTGAACGATACGGAAACGCCGGCCGATGATGCGCGAGTTGCGAAACAGCTGGCGCACTTCGTCGGGAGTGGCGCTGGTGGCGACGTCGAAATCCTTGGGCTGCCGGCCAAGCAGGGAGTCACGGATGCAGCCGCCCACCAGATAGGCGTCGTAGCCGGCGCCATTGAGCCGGTAGAGCACCTTGAGGGCGTTTTCGCTCAGATTCTTGCGCGATACGCTGTGCTCGTCGCGGGGGAGCACGATCTGCTGCAGGACCGGTTCGGCGGCGTCGGCGCGGGCGGACTCGGGGCCGAAAAGACTCTTCAAACGTTCACCGGGACGTTGTAGAAAGCGGGAAAATCCTTTGAACATGCGGCGAAGTCGACTCGCGAGATAGCAAAGCCCCAGTGTAGCGGAGCCCTGCAGGCTTGCATAGCGAAGCCCTGGCCATCTGTCCAGCCTCATCTCCCTGTCTCCCTGTCTCCGCTGGCCCGAGGGTGAGTCGCGCATGGCAATACCGGCGCACAGCAAAAAGGGGAGGCCATCGGCCTCCCCTCTTAAGCATTTTCTGCAACGTCCATGCCGCTTCTTTTTGTTCGTGATGGCGCATCGCCTTGAATACGCAACACAGTCACCGTGCGGAAGTGTCATCGATGCAGGGCATCGCGATACCACGGGTGGCGACCACCTCGTATTCAAAACAATAATCCAACCACGACAGGCAATGCCTTTTCCCGAGTGTTGTCGTTGTTTCGGGAAGTCTTCGGGTTACGGGGCGCGTTGTTGTTGTTGCCCGGCCTACCGAAGAACGTCGCGTCCTGGTTGCATGCATGACTCGAGGGCGTTGTCGTTGTTATCCCTCTGGCTGCCTGGAGACCGTTGTCGTTGTTGTCGCTCCGGCGGCAGCGAGTCGTTCGAGTCGACGCCTGAGTTGTCGTTGTTGGCGTCAGTGCTGTCTTCCTGTCGCGATTGTTATTGTTGGTGCGACCGGTGAATGTCGTTTGTTCTTCTTGTCCAATGTGAGTGCACTGGGCGTGCCATCCCCTGGTTTTTTCTTTTTGATCAATGGGTTGGCTTTTTCCTCGAGGCCAGCTCTTGATCTTGTCGGCCTGCATGCTTGAGAGGGGTGGTTCAAAACGGGGCAGAAAAGCCACCCGATGCTTGTTCTTGGTGCACAACCCCTCCTGCAATGGCGACAAGGGTGACGCAAAATGACATGAATTGCGCTTAGACCATGGTCGTCAGTCGAAGGGGGTAGACGCGCGCGCCGCCGGTGTTCACGTCAGATCGCGGTAGGCATGGGGTGTCAGCGCCCGTGGGGACCAGGCATCCACCGCCCACGCTAGCTGGGTGGCGACCGGGGCCTGAGACAGCTCCGCAGGAGGGCGCTGGTCGAGCAGTGCGAGCGCCCGGTGGAGCAGCGGGCGCACGGCGTCGTCGTCCAGTGGCAGCGGTGGCGCCAGATTCTGCTTGGAGAGTTTCTGCCCGTCCTCGCCGCGAATCAGTGGCAGGTGCAGATAGCGCGGCTCGGGGTAGTCCAGGGCCTGCTGCAGCTGGCGCTGCCACGGGGTGTTGTCGAGCAGGTCGAAGCCACGCACCACGTCGGTGATGCCCTGGGTGGCATCGTCGACCACCACCGCCAGCTGATAGGCCCACAGGCCATCCTTGCGTTTGACCACCACGTCACCCTGGGTGGTCGGGTCGAGCCGCTGGGTGCCGAACAGCCGGTCCTGCCAGACCACCGGATTGGGGCCGAGGTCGGTGCGCAGACGCCACGCCTGGGGGCGCTGGGGATGGCGCGGATGCTCACGGCACCAGCCGGGGTAGTGGCCGAGATGCTGCCACTCCTTGCGCGAGCAGCCGCAGGGGTAGACCCGGCCGGCGGCGGCCAGGCGTTCGAGCGCGGCCTGGTAGGCGTCGTCGCGCCGGTGCTGGAAGCAGATCTCGCCGTCCCAGGTAAGGCCGAAGGCCGCCAGCTGGCGTTGAATGGTCGCCGCGGCTTGGGGCGGGCAGCGTGGCGGGTCGATGTCCTCGATGCGCAGCAGCCAGCGCCCGCCGGCGGCGCGCGCGTCGAGCCAGCTACCCAGGGCGGCGACCAGCGATCCCAGGTGCAGTGGGCCGGAAGGCGTGGGGGCGAAACGACCGACGTAGGGCATCGTCTCTCCAGGGAGAAAGGGGAAAGCCGGCGCCGCGGGCAGCGCCAGCAGGACGGAAAAAACAAAACGGGCACCCGTCGGTGCCCGTCTGCTGCTGGCTTCGGCGATCCATGGACCGCCGAGCTAAGGAATCACTGCATAAATGCCTGCACAAGCGAATAGCTGCGTTACGCGGTACTAGAAAGCTCGCCTAACCCCAAGTTATGTCTCGCTGTCTGCGTTCCGGGCGCCTTGCCCTTCATCTTGCTCGGCGATTTATTCAGCGTTTCCCTAATTGGCGCGATCAGCCGCCGAGCTGTTTCTCCTTCAGCTCCGCCAGCGTCTTGCAGTCGACGCACAGGGTGGCGGTGGGGCGTGCCTCGAGGCGGCGGATGCCGATCTCGACGCCACACGCTTCGCAGAAGCCGTAATCGTCTTCGTCGATCTTGTCGATCGTTTCGTTGATCTTCTTGAGCAGTTTGCGCTCGCGGTCACGCGTTCTCAGCTCGAGGCTGAAGCCCTCTTCCTGCGTCGCCCGGTCGGCGGGATCGGCGAAGTTGTTCGCCTCTTCCTGCAGGTGGCGCACGGTGCGATCGACCTCTTCCATAAGATCCTGTTTCCAGCCCAGCAGGATCTCACGGAAGTGCGCAAGCTGCTTTTCGTTCATGTACTCTTCACCCGGTGCCGGCTGGTACGGGGTGAATGCCTTGGGCGCTTCCGTTTTCTTTTCTGCTACTGGCATGGGGCTGCCTCGTTACACAAGTGTCGTGACGCGTGTGATTCGGCCGAGAATCGACCATGGGCAGCATCAGCCGCCGCCCGAAGCCATGCTTGTTTAGCGAAAAAGTTACCGCATTGCAACTAAAGCCGCGCTTTATTTTTGGCCATCGCGACGCTGCGACCGGTATATCGCCGTGCGCCGCGGTGGCGCCATCCAAACGGGGCGGTAGGGGGCGCCGGCCGCTGTGGCCGGTATCCGGCCCGCCGCGCGTCCCGGTGAGAGGAGTCGACAGAAGATGTCCTGGAGCGATCGCCTGGCGGCGGTAGCGCCGTTTCGTGTCATGCGCCTGCTGGAGGCGGCCCAGGCCCGCGAGGCCGCCGGTCACGACGTCATTCACCTGGAGATCGGCGAGCCCGATTTCCCCTCCCCCGCGGCGGTGGTCGCGGCGGGCCAGCAGGCGCTGGCGGCGGGGCACACCCGCTACACGCCGGCATGCGGCCTGCCGGCGCTGCGCGAGGCGATCGCCGGTCACTATCAGCGCTGCCACGGGGTAACACTCGATCCGCGTCGGGTGATCGTCACCCCCGGTGCTTCCGGGGCGCTGCTGCTGGCCAGTCAGCTGCTGGTGCAGCGCGGTGACCGAGTGCTGATGGCCGACCCCACCTATCCCTGCAACCGCCACTTCATGGCGCTGGCCGAGGCCGCGGTGGAATGTGTCCCGGTCGGTCCGGAGAGCGGCTGGCAGCTCGATGCGGCGCTGCTCGCGCAGCACTGGCAGCCCGGCACGCGGCTGGCGATGCTGGCCACCCCTTCCAACCCCACCGGCCATATGCTGTCGGCGCCGGAGCTTGCGGCGGTGGCGCAGACGGTGGCGGCACGCGACGCGGCGCTTTTGGTCGACGAGATCTATCAGGGGCTGTGCTACGACGTCGCGCCTGTCTCCGCGGTGAGTGCGGCGCCGGAGGCGTTCGTGGTCAACAGCTTCTCCAAGTTCTTCGGCATGACCGGCTGGCGGCTGGGCTGGCTGGTGGCCCCCGAGGCCGCAGTGGAGCCGCTGTCGCGGCTGGCCCAGAACGTCTTCCTGGCGCCGCCGACACTCTCCCAGCACGCCGCCCTGGCGGCCTTCTCGCCCGAGTGCCTTTCGCAGCTGGAAGCGCGCCGCGCCGAGCTGCAGCTGCGCCGCGATGCGCTGCTCGCGGGGTTGGCACGGCTCGGCCTGGCGCCGGCGCAGCCGCCCCAGGGCGCGTTCTATGTCTGGCTCGACGTCTCTGCCCATACCGACGACAGCGAGGCGTTCTGCCGCGCGCTGCTCGACGAAGAAAATGTGGCGATCACCCCGGGCACCGATTTCGCGGTGCGCGGTGGGGGCCACCATGTGCGCATCGCCTTCACCACCGGGGTGGCGCGGCTGGAAGAGGCGGTCGCGCGCCTCGAGCGCTTTCTGACCCGGCGGGCGCGCGGATGAGCCAGGTCGAGACTCAGTCCCGGATCGAGCTGGTGCCCGGCACGCTGCTACGCCGCTACAAGCGCTTTCTGGCCGATGTGCAGCTCGATGACGGCCGCGAGGTGGTGGCGCACTGCCCCAATACCGGTTCGATGCGCGCGGTGAACGTGCCCGGCTGCCGGGTGTGGCTGTCGCCGAGCACCAATCCTGCACGCAAGCTGGCCTGGACCTGGGAGCTGATCGAGCTGCCGGACGGCCAGGGCGGGATCGACTGGGTGTCGGTACATACCGGGCGCGCCAACGCCCTGGTGGCGGCGGCACTGCGGGCCGGACGCGTGGCGCCGCTGGCCGACTTCGCGCGTTTGACGCCGGAGGTCAAGGTCGAGGGCGCGCGGCTCGACTTCCGCCTCGAGCTGGCCTCCGGCGACGCCTGCTACGTCGAGGTCAAGCAGGTGACGCTGAAGGAGCGCGACGGCCACGGCTACTTTCCCGATGCGGTGAGTGAGCGCGGGCGGCGCCATCTCGATGCGCTGGCCACACTCGCCGCCGCGGGCCAGCGCAGCGTGCTGCTGTTCTGCGTGGCGCATACCGGCATTCAAGACGTGGCGCCGGCGGCGCATCTCGATCCCGCCTACGCCGCGCGGCTACGCGAGGTGGCCGCGCAGGGGGTCGAGGTGCTGGCCTATGGCTGCGAGCTGCGCCAGGCCGATGGCAGGCCGCTAGGCATGCGCCTGGTGCGCCGGCTGGCGGTCGATCTCGAACGTCGGCTGCCGCCGTCGGCCGACTGAGACCGAGCGAGCGCCCGCTAGCGGCCGCGGCAGACTCGGAAGATCGCCGTCTCGCCAAACAGGTTGGGCCAGCGCCGCGAGGTCCAGTGTGGCTGGTGATCGGCGCTGCCCACCGCTTCGTCGGCGATGCGCACACCCTTTTCACGGCACAGGTTGGCGAAGTCGCGGAAGGTCGACAGATGGATGTTGGGGGTGTCGTACCAGGCGTGGGGCAGCGAACGCGACACCGGCATGCGACCGCGCAGGCTCAGGTGCAGGCGGTGCTTCCAGAAGGCGAAGTTGGGAAAGGCGATGATGCACTCCGGGGCCACTCGCAGCATCTCGACCAGCATGCTGTCGGGTCGCCGCAGCGCCTGCAGCGCCTGGGTCATCACCACCACGTCGAAGGCGTCGTCGTCGAAGTTGCCGAGGCCATCGTCGAGGTTCTGCTCGATCACGTTGACCCCACGGCGCAGGCAGGCGGCGAGTCCCGCCGGATCGATTTCCAGCCCGTAGCCGGTGACACCCTTGCGCTGGCCCAGGGTATCCAGCAGGGTGCCGTCGCCGCAGCCGAGGTCGAGAATGCGGGCGCCTGCGGGCACCCAGTCGTAGATCAGTTCGAGATCGGCGCGCATCAGCGACTCTCCCCGCAAATATCGGCATGAACCCGCTGCATGAAGCTGCCGAACACCGCCTGATAGTGGTCGTTGGGCAGCAGGAAGGCGTCGTGCCCGTGGGGCGAGTCGACGTTGACGTAGCTCACCGCCTTGCCCGCGCGCAGCAGGGCGTCGACCAGCTCGCGCGAGCGCGCCGGGGCGAAGCGCCAGTCGGTGGTGAAGCTGATCACCAGATAGGGGCAGGCGACCGGGGCCAGCGCCGCGGCGAGATCGCCGTCGTGCTGGCCGGCGGGGTCGAAGTAGTCCAGTGCCTTGGTCATCAGCAGGTAGGTGTTGGCATCGAAGCGGGTCGAGAAGGTGTCGCCCTGGTGGCGCAGATAGGATTCGACCTGGAACTCGACGTCGTAGCCGAAGTTGAGCTGGTCGCTGCGCAGGTCGCGGCCGAAGCGCGAGCCCATCGAGTGCTCCGAGAGGTAGGTGATGTGGCCGATCATGCGTGCCAGCTTCAGCCCCAGCTTGGGGATCGCCTCGCGTTCGGCGTACCAGCCGTCGAAGAAGTCGGGGTCGGAACGAATCGCCTGGCGCGCGACCTCGTTGAAGGCGATGTTCTGGGCCGAGAGGCGTGGCGTGGCGGCGATCACCACCGCGTTGGCGACCCGCTCGGGGTAGGCGATCGTCCACTGCAGTGCCTGCATGCCGCCTAGGCTGCCACCGACCACCGCGGCGAAGCGGTCGATGCCGAGGTGATCGGCCAGGCGCGCCTGGCTATGCACCCAGTCGGCCACGGTGAGCACCGGAAAGGTGGGCCCCCACAGCCGCCCGGTCTCGGGGTTGACACTGCCCGGCCCGGTGCTGCCGTGGCAGCCGCCGAGGTTGTTGAGCGAGACGACGAAGAAGCGGTCGGTGTCGATCACCTTGCCCGGGCCGATATAGGCATCCCACCAGCCGGGCTTGCGCTCGTCGGCGCCATGGTAGCCGGCGGCGTGGTGGTGGCCGGAGAGCGCATGGCAGATGAGCACGGCGTTGCTGCGCTCGGCGTTGAGCGTGCCGTAGGTCTCGTAGATCAGCTCGAAGCGCGCCAGGGTCTTGCCGCAGGCGAGCGGCAGCGGCGTGTCGAAGGTCGCGGTCTGGGGCGTGACCAGGCCGACCGAATCGGGCGGGAAGGAAGCGGACATGAAACGCGGAGGTCTCCAGAATCAGCGGGGCAGACGACCGCCACCCGGGCACAGCGTGCGACCGGGGGCGGTAGCGGCGTTCAGAATCCGACCAGGGCGCCCGGCAGGCCGGCGGCGCGGGCGAGCGCGCCGACCAGCAGGCTGTCGAGCAGGTTGATGGCGATGAAGACCACGATCGGCGACAGGTCGATCATGCCCAGCGGCGGGATGACCCGGCGCACCGGGGCCATGATCGGCTCGACGATCTGCATCACCAGCAGCGCGCCGGGGTGGCTCGCGCGGGGTGCCACCCAGCTCAGGATGATCATGATGATCAGGGCGAAGAAGTAGATCTTCAGAATGGCGTTGAGCCCCCCGGCGATGGACGCGAGCAGGATGCCCTGCAGCGGCGGCATGCCGAAGCCGGCGAACTGGAAGATGGCGATGATCACGATCGCCTTGAGCAGAAAGCCGGCGAACAAGGTGGCGATGTCGATACGCCCGAGCGGGCGCAGGAACTTCTGCAGCGGTGCCACCACCGGCTGGGTCGCCTTGACGATCCCCTGGCTCATGGGGTTGTAGTAGTCCGCCTGCGAGAACTGCAGCAAGAAGCGCAGCATGAGGACGAAGAGGTAGATGCTGGCGAGGCTGTTGACCAGCATCAGACCGGCGCTTCCGAGATGACTGCCCATCGAATGATCTCCTAGTGATTCGGCAACTTCAGTTCTGGCTCAGTTCGCGTGACAGCTCGCGGGCGCGCTCTGCGGCGGCCTCGGCAGCGGTGGCCACGATGCGTGCGAGCTCGGCATCCTGGAAGCTCTGGATGGCGCGCTCGGTGGTGCCATTGGGCGAGGTGACGCGGCGGCGCAGCTCGGCCGGCTCGAACTCGCTCTCGCGCGCCATCTTGGCCGCGCCATAGACCGTCTGCAGGGCCAGCCGGCGCGCGCTCTCCGGCGCCAGTCCCAGCGCGATGCCGGCGGCTTCCAGCGACTCCATGAACAGGAAGCAGTAGGCCGGGCCGCTGCCGGAGACGGCGGTCACGGCATCGATCTGTGCCTCCTCCTCGACCCACTCGACCAGTCCCACCGCCCCCAGCAGTTCGCTCGCCAGGCTGCGCTGGGCGGCATCGACGCGGGCATTGGCGTAGAGGCCGCTGGCGCCGGCACCGACCAGTGACGGAGTGTTGGGCATGCAGCGTATCACGGCCAGCTCGCCGCCCAGCCACTGCTCCAACGTAGCCGCCTCGAGCCCGGCGGCCACCGACACGATCAGCGGGCGCCGCGCCTGCACCGCCTCACGCAGCGACAGGCACAGTTCGCGCATCATCTGCGGCTTGACCGCGAGCACCACCACGTCGGCCGTGGCGACGGCGGCGAGGTTGTCGCGGGTGGTGTGGACCGGATACTGCGCGGCGATGGCGTCGAGGCGCTCCTGGCTGCGCGAGGTGGCGGTGATGGCGGCGGCCGGATAGCCGCTGTCGAGCATGCCGGCGAAGATGGCGCTGGCCATGTTGCCGGCACCGATGAAGCTGATGTGGCTGGCCTGGGACGAGTCGGTCATGACGAAATCCTGTATCGCAGCGAAGAAAAGGGTGGCCTCACGGCCGGGCGCCGGCGGGAGGGCGGCTGCCGAAGAGCGCGGTGCCTAGGCGTACCAGCGTGGCACCTTCGGCGACGGCGGCCTCGAGGTCACCGCTCATGCCCATCGACAGGGTATCCAGCGGCGCCTCGGGGAAGCGCCTGCGCAGCGCCTCGAAGGCCTCGCGCACGGCGCGGAAGGCGTCGCGCTGACGGGCCGGGTCGTCGCTCGGCGACGGCAGTTCGATCAAGCCGCGCAGACGCTCGTACGGCAGCACGCGCAGCGCCTCGATCAGGGCCGGCAGCGCCTCGGCGTCGACGCCGGCCTTGCTCGCCTCGCCGCTGACATTGAGCTGCAGGCAGACGTTGAGCGGGGCGAGCGTCGGCGGGCGTTGATCCGACAGCCGGCGCGCGATCTTCTCGCGCTCGACGCTGTGGACCCAGGCGAAGTGCTCGGCGACGTCGCGGGTCTTGTTCGACTGCAGGGCGCCGATGAAATGCCACTCGATATCGTCGAGCGCGGCCAGTTGGGCCTGCTTCTCCAGCGCCTCCTGCAGATAGTTCTCGCCGAACGCGCGTTGACCGGCGTCATAGGCCTGACGCAGCATGGCGGCAGGCTTGGTCTTGCTGACGGCCAGGATGCGGGCGGCCTCGGCGGGGCGCCCCGCGGCCCGCAGGGCAGCCTGCAGGCGCTGGTTGGCCGCGTGAAGGGACTGGGGCACCGACGCTTCTGGCATACTAGACAGCGACCTTATGCAGGGGATCGTATAAAAGCCCATGGATATTACCGAACTGCTGGCGTTCTCGGCAAAGCAAGACGCCTCGGACCTGCACCTCTCGGCGGGCCTGCCGCCGATGATTCGCGTCGATGGCGACATGCGACGTCTCAACGTGCCGGCGCTCGACGACAGCCAGGTCAGGCGGCTTATCTATGATGTGATGAACGATCGCCAGCGGCGCGACTTCGAAGCCGACCTGGAAGCCGATTTCTCGTTCGAGGTGAACGGCGTGGCCCGCTTCCGGGTCAATGTCTTCACCCAGGGGCGCGGTGCCGGTGCGGTGTTCCGAATCATTCCCAGCCTCGTGCGTTCGCTCGAAGAGCTCGATCTGGGCGATGTGTTCCGGCGCCTGGCGATGCTGCCGCGGGGGTTGGTGCTGGTCACCGGCCCGACCGGTTCAGGCAAGAGCACCACGCTGGCGGCGATGATCGACTACATCAATAGTCATCGCCAGGAGCATATCCTGACCATCGAAGACCCGATCGAGTTCGTCCATCAGAGCAAGCGCTGTCTGATCAACCAGCGCGAGGTGCACCGTGACACCAAGGGCTTCGCGCCGGCGCTGCGTTCCGCTCTGCGCGAGGACCCGGACGTGATTCTGGTGGGTGAGCTGCGCGACCTGGAGACGGTGCGTCTGGCGCTGACCGCCGCCGAGACCGGGCACCTGGTCTTCGCTACCCTGCATACCACCTCGGCGGCCAAGACCATCGATCGTATCATCGATGTCTTCCCCGGTGACGAGAAGGGCATGGTGCGCTCGATGCTGTCGGAGTCGCTGCAGGGAGTGATCTCGCAGACCCTGCTCAAGCGTGCCGGCGAGGGCGGCGGTCGTGTCGCCGCGCACGAGATCCTCCTCGGCAACTCGGCGATCCGCAATCTGATCCGCGAGGGCAAGGTGGCGCAGATGTATTCGGCGATCCAGACCGGCGGCAACCTGGGCATGCAGACCCTGGATGCCGCGCTCGCCCGACTGATCGCCGATGGCGTGGTCTCGCGTCAGGAGGCACAGGCCAAGTCCCGTGCGGGATTCGAGAGTTAACGGGTGTCCATTGATACCGCGGCCCGATGAACGGGCCAAGCGCGATAGGTCCCCGGGCCGTCGTAGCCGATTTTTCGTCCAGGACTCGTCATGACGCCGTACCAATGGTTTGAACAACTACTCGATATCATGATCGCCAAGCAGGCCTCCGACCTGCTGATCTCCACCGGCGCACCGCCGTGTCTCAAGCTCGACGGCAAGCTGGTCGCGCTGGGTGATGTGCCGCTGCGTTCCGATCAGGTGCGCGAGCTGGTCTCGACCACGCTGCCGCAGGGGAGTCGCGAGGATTTCGAGCGCGAGCGCGAGGCCAATTTCGCGCTCAGCCTGAGCGGCAAGGGGCGGTTCCGGGTCAGCGCCTTCTTCCAGCGTAGCCAGCAGGCGATGGTGGTGCGCCGCATCGCCTATGACATTCCAGCGCTCGAGAGCCTGGGGCTGCCCGAGTCGGTGGCCACGCTGCCGACCATCCGGCGCGGCCTGGTGCTGGTGGTCGGCGGCACCGGCAGCGGCAAATCGACCACCCTGGCGTCGATGATCCAGCACCGCAACCGCACCAGCGGCGGGCATATCATCTGCATCGAAGACCCGATCGAATACATGCACCCGCATCAGCGCGGGATCATCAATCAGCGCGAGGTGGGCATCGACACCGAGTCCTACGAGATCGGCCTCAGGAATGCGCTGCGCCAGGCGCCTGACGTGATCGTTATCGGCGAGATCCGCAGTCGCGACACCATGGAGCTGGCGCTCGCCTTCGCCGAGACCGGGCATCTGTGTCTCGCCACACTCCACGCCAACAACGCCGATCAGGCGGTGGAGCGGATCCTCAATCTGTTCCCGTCCGAGCGCCACGACCAGGTGTGGATGGATCTGTCGCTCAACCTGCGCGCCGTCGTGGCCCAGCAGCTACTGCCGCGGCGCGATGGCGAGGGGCGCTGTCTGGCCACCGAGGTGATGCTGCAGTCGCCGCTGATCAGCGAGCTGATCCGGCGCGGCGAGATCAGTGAACTCAAGCCGCTGATCCGGCGCTCGCGGGAGCTGGGCATGCAGACCTTCGATCAGTCACTCTACGCCCTCTATAGTCAGGGCCTGATCGACGAGCGCGTCGCGCTCTCGCACGCCGACTCCGCCAACGATCTGCGCATGCTGATCAAGTATGGCGAAGCGGGGGCGTCGGGCGAGGCCGGCGGCGAGGCTGGCGAAGGCCGGTTCACCCTGGCCGACGACGACTGACGCGCCGCCGGGCGCGGCTCAACGGCACCCCGGAGTCGTGCTACTATTGCCGCCTTTCAAGACCGATGGCGTTTGGAGTGGAGACGGATACGATGAGCGAGGTCGCCGAGGCGCTGGCACTGATCAAGCGGGGCACGCAGGAAATCCTGGTCGAGGAGGAGCTGGTCAAGAAGCTCGAATCGGGCCGCAAGCTGCGTATCAAGGCCGGGTTCGATCCCACGGCACCCGACCTTCACCTGGGACACAGCGTGCTGCTGACCAAGATGCGTCAGTTCCAGGACCTGGGTCACGAAGTGATCTTCCTCATCGGAGACTTCACCGGACGTATCGGCGACCCCACCGGCAAGAACGTCACCCGCAAGCCGCTCACCGAAGAAGAGGTCAAGGCCAACGCCCAGACCTATCGTGAACAGGTGTTCAAGATCCTCGATCCGGCCAAGACCGAAGTACGCTTCAATGCCGAATGGTTCGGTCAGATGTCGGCGGCGGACATGATCGAACTCGCCGCCCAGAGCACCGTGGCGCGCATGCTCGAGCGCGACGACTTCGAGAAGCGCTACCGCGCAGGGCAGTCGATCTCGATCCACGAGTTCCTCTATCCCCTGGTCCAGGGCTACGATTCGGTCGCCCTCGAGGCGGACGTCGAGCTCGGCGGTACCGATCAGAAGTTCAATCTGCTGATGGGGCGCGAGATCCAGAAGCACTTCGGTCGCGAGCCGCAGGTGGTCATCACCATGCCGCTGCTCGAAGGGCTGGATGGCGTCAACAAGATGTCCAAGTCGCTCGACAACTATGTCGGCGTGGACGATGCCCCCGGGGTGATGTTCAACAAGCTGGTATCGATGCCCGACAGCCTGATGTGGCGCTACTTCGAACTGCTGTCGCTGAAGTCCAACGACGAGATCGAGGCGATTCGCCGCGACATCGAGCAGGGGGCCAACCCGCGCGACATCAAGATGACCCTGGCGCGTGAACTGATCGCCCGCTACCACGGCGACGAGGCCGCGGCCAATGCCCACCGTTCCGCCGGCAACCAGCTGGCGGACGGCGAGCTGCCCGAAGACCTGCCCGAAGTCGAGGTGAGCTTCGACGGCGCAACCGAAGCCCCGATCGCCGCGGTGCTCAACCGCGCCGACCTGGCCACCAACAGTGCCCAGGCCAAGGATATGCTCAAGAACGGCCGGGTGAAGGTCGATGGCGAGGTGGTCGCGCCGAGTGCTCTGCTAGCGACAGGCAAGAGCTATATCATTCAGGCCGGCAAGAAGCGCTACGCCCGCGTCACTTTGGGCTGACCGCGTCGTCGCCTCTCTATAACGTCCGCCCTGTGCGGGCGTTATGCGTTTCTGGAGGCGGTGCCGGACCGCCTGGACAACTTTTTCGACATTTCCCCTTGCCAAGGCCGAGGGAGATCCGTAAAGTACGCATCCGCTGACGCCGAGACAGGTTCTCGGAGACAGCAGGAAAGCTGGCTAAGCTGTTGAAAAGATTGAAAAAAATCGATTGACGCTTAGCCTCGGAGGCGGCAGAATACGCCCTCGCTTTTCCAGGATCGGTTCTCAGGCAGCAACGTGAACCGGGCAAGAATCGACAAGAAAGACGTTGACATCTTCGCCAAGATCCTTAAAATACGCCTCTCCTTACGGCGACCCAGAAAGCAAGCGCTGACAAGCACTTGAGTCACTTTCGGGTCACGGCGGAAGGCTCGCATCTCCACGTGAGACGAGACTTCAAG
>JNVT01000109.1 GCA_000737985.1 Gammaproteobacteria bacterium MFB021
CGAGCCTCGACAGCGCCTGGCAGCGCTTCATCCGGCTGGCCATCGCCGAACGCGTGATCCGCCCCGAGCAGCGCTTCGGCCTGCACGACCTCAAGCGCCGCGGCATCACCGACACCGCCGGCACCCGCCACGACAAGCTCGAAGCCAGCGGCCACCGCTCGGCGGCGATGATGGACGTCTACGACCTGAGCGTCCCCCTCGTGCCCTGGCCCGGCTATCGCGCCGAGGCTGTCTGAGGCGCGGAAACAAGAGGCGCGGTGACCCGAGGTGCGGAGACAAGAGACGACACCCGCCGACGCGACAACACCCGATCGAACACCCCGGCGCCGGGCACTGCCCGCGCGCTGTCACGACGACACGCGCTCAACAAGCGACCGGAAACTCATGGGTATCAAGATCGATCAAGCGCACGTCCTGACCTTCGACGGGTAACCCGGGAAGCGGGCCAAGCGCATCATCCAATCGCCGCTCACCTTCCGAGTGATCGGGGAATAAGGACAGGGTGGCGCTGTGGGATAATCGCCTCGTCCATCACCCTGCGGTCAACGATCACCACGGCGCGCTGCGGGTCATGGACCGGATCACCGTCAACGACCGGGAGCTCGAGGCATGACCGTCTTCACCTTTCTGAGCGAACACCTGCTGATCACGCTGTTCGTGGTCGCCATCTTCGCCGGCTTCATCGACGCCATCAGTGGCGGCGGCGGGCTCATCTCCCTGCCCGCCATGCTGCTGCTGGGCATTCCGCCCTCGCTCGCGCTGGGGACCAACCGGCTGCAGGCCAGCATCGGCGAAGCGACCTCCTTCGCCACCTATCTACGCCACGGCCAGCTCGACCGGGAACTGGTGATCGGCGGCATGCTGTTCACCGCGCTCGGCGCCCTGGCCGGCACCGGCGTCGCGCTGATCGCGTCCCACGCGCTGCTCGATACCCTGATCCCGTTCCTGATGCTGGCGATCCTGCTCTACACCCTGTTCTCGAAGCAGCTGCGCCAGGACCTGCCGGCCAGGAAGGTCATGCCGACCCCGGTCTACCTGGTCGCCTTCGGCCTGCTCATCGGCTTCTACAACGGCTTCTTCGGCCCCGGCACCGGCGCCCTGTGGGTCTTCTCGCTGCTCATCCTGCAGGGCATGAGCATCAAGCACGCCTCGATGACCTCGAAGCCCCTGAACCTGACCGGCAACGTCGTCTCGCTGGCCTTCTTCATGGCTGCGGGCAGCGTCAACTACGCCATCGGGCTGGCCATGGGCGCCGGGCAGATCCTCGGCGCCTATCTCGGCAGTCACCTGGTCATGCGCAACGGCTCGGCCATCGTCAGACCGCTGTTCATCGTCGTTACCGGCATCATGACAGCGCGGATGTTCTACCAGAACCTGTGACCGTGCGGCCGCCCCGCCGGCGGCCCATCGACTGCCCTCCACTCGGCTCTACCGCTGCGGGGCCTGGGACGACATCGCCAACTACTACCGCCGGCGGGGACTAGATGCGGGACAGCTACGCCAGCTCATCGAACAACAGCTGGTCGAGAGGCGATTACTCGGGAAGGCAGCCTAGTGACAATCAACAAGACCGAGAAAAACTGGAAGGTCGACATTCGTCCCAACGGAGCCGACGGTGAGGGCCGTCGATCAGGTCGGCATCAACCTACCGTCGGGGCAATCTACGCACGTGCTACGCCACACTTTCGCGTCACATTTCATGATCAACGGCGGCAATAGTCTCGTGCTACAGCGAATTCTTGGCCATCAATCGTTAGCCATGACAATGCGTTACGCGCATCTGGCGCCTGACCACCTGGAGGAAGCGACCCGCCTCAACCCGTTGGCCGAGGTGGACACTTTGTGGACACGCACAAAAAAACCGCCTTGAGGGCGGTTATCTTCAAGGCTAAAAAAGCCTTGTAAATCAATCTCTAAGCTCTGGTGCCGACACCAGGAGTCGAACCCGGGACCTACTGATTACAAGTCAGTTGCGGCCCCTTCTGCGCACTGTGTAGCTGTGGGATGGGTGGAGCAAGAACCATAGATGCAGCTGAATCCCACGCCTGCACTACATTGGCGCTATGAATCATGGCGCTCGACCCACCAGATGTCAACTCACTCATATACCTCTGTTCCATCTCGCCCGTCAGCAACTGGTAGCCTTCTGTTACCAGCAGGGAGACATCAGCCCCCCTGCTGACTCGCCAGTCTCAGACTGGGGGCCTCGCATTCAAAGCGTGTCGCATCGACTCGATGTCAGGATGGACGTACTCCATCGTGGTTCGTATGTCGGTGTGATTGAGAATGTTCTGGGTGAGATGAATATTCCGCTCTGGACTTTCCATGAGACTGGTTGCCAGGAAGTGCCTAAATCGATGAGGCGACATTTTGTATCCGGCCAGCTCTGATAATGATTGGAAAAAACGTTCCACTTGCCAGGTATCCATAGTGGTTCGCTTGTGCCTCTGGCTAAAACGATTGACGTTAAAGAGCTGGTCTTTGCGTTTAAATCCAGCATTGTGAGCGGCAACTATCAGGTCATAGAGGTATGGATATAACCCGTCAGGTATTGGCAAAATTGATTCAGAGTGGGTCTTAGATCCTATAGCTGAGGCTTTGAACACGCGCTTCTTGAGGTTCACATCACCAGCTTCTATATGGAGAAGTTGGTTCAATCGGATGCCGGTATAAAAAAAAGTCTCCAAAAGAGCCTGCCAGAACCAAGCAGGATGTATTTTGGAGCACTCGTCATAGCATGACTCATACCGCCTGCACACATTGAGCACTTCTCGAGCGTATCTTATTTGTATTGGTTGCAATGACTTTTTGGGCTGCTTCGGCTGTTTCACTGATACCGAGTCAAACGGATTATGCTCACATGCCACCAGATGGTGCTTTATACCAAAAGTGAAAAGCGCCTTGAGATGCCTCGCATAATTATTCCAGCTCGACTCAGCAATTCCCTCTGGCTTTTCCTGGGTTCGAATAATTGATATTCGCCATGCAATAACCATATCCCGAGTAACCATGCTCGGATACACTTGGTGCCCTAGATAACGCCGGAACAATCTTACTACCCCGGCGTATGTACTAACGCTTTTGGGACGCAAGTGCTTGTCTGCTGAATACCGGCTCACCAGTTCCATGAATGAAACATCATTCATACGTTTCGTCCTTCTTTTCTTGGGATTTCAAAAGAGTCAATACCCAATTGTCAGGTGGTATCCGTTGACTCACTTCTCGCGGATCCTTGATCAAGTATCCCTTCAGCAGTCGGGTCTTGTTCGGCCCCTCGACGGAAACGTTATGAATGTTTTGTCCCTGAGTTCTGATATGCAACCCCAGCTTTTGGAAGCGTTTTTGAACTGCCTTCCACTGCTCTTCATCTCCAAGCTCTTTAGTGCTAAAGCGCTTGAATATACCGGGGCTGACTAGAAAATAGGTGCCTTCAACTGTATGAATTGGCGCCTTCGTGTCATTGATGACGATAGAGTGATCCGCAACCCCCACCTTCAACCACTGCCAGAACCGCTCACCGAGATCCGAAGTATTGTTAGCTTCCTGATCACTCGACTTAGGTCGAGAACCGACATTTTTAGCAGATGTAGATGAATTTGGCTTGTCTGAGCTTTCCTGCTCAGTAGCAACACCGCTCTGACCCTGGTCTAACACTCTCCCCGGCTCAGAATTCACTTCTGGAAAAAGTGCCATGATGTCGTCGTCCAGATTGTCATTGGTGGTGTCAGCTTGGGAGGGAGACTGTATATTCATGGGCTGCGTTGGCGGCATGTCGCCACCTTGGGTCTTGGTTTCTGTGTCCGATTCAGACTTGGTTTTTATCTCTGCTTCTGAAGGCGGCTGATCTGCTGAGACTGCGCCTTCACCTTTAATCGTGATCCTCCCTCGGAAAGGTTCAGGCTTATCTTCCACTCCCCAGATCAAAGTCGGAGGCACCTTGATCATGTTGAACGACTGCTTCCAGTCACCTTCTACAATCTCGCACTTCCAGACCGATTTTCCCTCAGTGACCTCCTCGATCAACCCATGTGACTGCAGCTCGCCATACAGCCTGTTAAGATCCCCCGGAATGCTTTTGACTCCCTGAGCATAAAGGTGGGCCTTCAGCTCATTAATCGCACGCGGTGAAACTAGCCAAAGAGCCTCCTCAGTCAGCCAAGCAACCTCCCCCTTTTTATTGAGCTTGAACTGCTCCTTGACCATATATCGCAGGCCTTCTGCCAGCTTTCTCTGAATAGACTCCACCGGAGCAGAAAGTGCCTGAACCGGATCGCCCCCCAATGCTTTGGCGACACTCGCGCGGTCCGCTTGGTGAATTAACTCCGCGATGATTCCGCCCCGATCGGTATGTCCCGCAATGGTGTACATGAACAGCGCGAATAGCTTGGGTTGAGTCATCATCCAGTCGAGCACCTTTGCCCCAAGGACTCGCTCGCACAACAACGGATTGATTGCAGAGTGAAGGTGGTACTCACGACCCGACCGGTACCGAACCCGATAGGGTGCAGGAATAGTACCGTGCCACAGTCTCCACTCCGTCCCGTCCTCAAGATGAATTTCAACATCGACCAAAGTCTTGGCAACGTCATGCATGAGCGCTCCGTGGATCACGGCAGCACTCCAAAGCTCACCTGCTGAACTTTGGTCCTCGGGTTTTGCGCCTGGAGGCAGGAGATGACGTTGACGCAGGCGCAATCCGTAGCAAGCCATCTCCAGGGCATGGTCCAGCATGCCACCCTGATAGGCATGGTGATGTGACTCCGATGCAGGGAGCAGCTGCACCAGCTCGGCATAGCGGCAGATCGGTTCAAGGAGGTACTCGTCAAAGACCCTCTGGGTCAACGATGTCGCATCCCATAGCATTTTGACCATCTGCTGGCGGCGTGGAGTATCGAGCAGTTCCCCACCGCTAAACGGCTGCATGAAGCCTTGCGACGGCCTAGCTTTCTGGGTGGGTCTTGAGAACAAACGCCGTAGCATTGGTGATCCCTGTCGAATTGCGTGAGCGACAGGTATGACAGGAAGCCAGCAACAGACAAAGCAGAAACGTTAATTCTACCGCGCCGGCTTTCTCTAGCCCATTGCCATGCAACGTCTTGGCAGTGAACAAGGGGATCGCGTATAAGACGTTATCGCTATTCTGATGCAGCACAAACTAGATCATAGATACTGATAGGTAACACCCATTCCTGCTAGCGCAAGGATTTGCGTCGAGAGTCTCGATCCGTCATCGGATAATTGATTTCACATCCAAATCCAGTAGACCTCTCCCGAGTGAGCTTGAAGAAAAATATTCACATCACATGAAATAAAAAGTAGAAATCGGCGCATCACCCAAAAACAATCACCCAATTAATTTAAAGGGCATTAAATGCAGGCAGGCGGATAAAAAACGGGCAACCTTACACTATTACCATGAGGAACGCCAAACTCGAACCAACCACATAGCTTCAGCCAAGCCTTGAAAACGCAAACTTCGCATCATTGGAAACGAAATGGATTTTAACAACTACCCAGCAGCATCCTTCGATCCAGCATATGCTCTTTTCTTGCCCGGTCGGACTGAATAATAGGGTTCCCCGACAGCACCGCAACAACCTCTGTCGGTGTTGGACGAAAGAGAGTCTTATCGGCGATTCCCTTAGGGCAAAACTCACGCGACTTATCGGTATTAAGTAGGGCGATCACAGGTACTCCTAAAGCCGTGGCCATGTGCATAGGCCCCGTGTCCGGCGTAATCAATGTGATTACATGAGATAGCACAGCCGCAAATTCTCGAATAGGCATCAAGGGCAATATTTGACCCTGGGGGCCACAACACTGTTCCAAGTGCTGACGATAATGTTCCTCTTCGGGACCCACCATTACCACATAATTCTCTCCTGTCATATTGAGCTCTCGAATCTGCGCCTGCCAGAAAATTAGTGGCAATCGTTTATCGAGATGACCGCCGACGAATACTCCGGCAACGCCGCCCTCAGACGAATGCTTAAAAAGCTCTTTGGCCCTAGCATGTTCTTTTTCACTAACGACCATCCACGGCAATGATTCGCAATGTAAACCTAGAGAGTGTGCAATAGCGCTAGGTAGTTCATATGCGTGACTGGTTTTTCCTTCGATAAGCCAATCATAGGTATTCTGCAAGCGCCCTTTTTGACCCAATGTTTTCTTTGCGCCACAAAGGTGCGTAAAGGCCCAGCTGGTTAAAGATCCTTCTCCAATCTGGATTGCCAAGTCGTAGTTCTCTCTACGTAGCTCCCAAATCATGCGCAAAAAAAGCCGGGTAAGCGGATTAAATGGTTGATCTTACCTTTGCATGAGAGTGAGACAGACCGGCATCTCATCGGATTATCTGGTTGATGCTTCACCTACTGCTGGTGCATGTTTCCTTCGCTTATTCCAGCAAGAACCCCACACGCCTCAACTTCCCGGTCATCGTTGCAACTCGCTCTCAGTGAAACGAGTTGTTTCTCAAGCGCTTGCAGAGCGGTTATCTGCGACCGCACATGAGAGATGTGATCATCGAGCAAGGCGTTGACGGCGGTACAAGGCTGATGAGGGTCGTCCTGATAGCTCTGTAGTTCGTGAATCTCAGCCAGTGACAGGCCCAGGATTCTGCAGCGACGGATGAAGGCCAGCCCCTCACCATGCTTCTCGGTATAGACACGGTAACCGTTGTCCTGCCGATCAGGCGGCGGCAACAAGCCCTGCTGTTCATAGAAGCGGATCGTCTGTGTTTCGACCCCTACCAACTGCGCCAACTGACCAATGCGCATCAGCCTCCTCCCCAACGGATTCTTTACTCTATTGACCTTATAGTAGCTTTATAGTTTTAAATGGTACCACAACATTGTTCAAGTGGAGTCGTATCATGAGCAAATCCTGTGGTGGCGCCTGTGGCGGTGATGCAACGTCCGCAGCGGATACCGATATACAGGCCTCCGAGGCGCCAGGGAGATGGGTCAGTGTTTATGCCGTGCCGAAGATGGACTGTCCATCAGAAGAACGAATGATTCGCCTAGCCCTGAACGGCTTTGAGGAGATTCGGGCGCTGTCCTTCGACTTGTCGAACCGCCGGCTGAAGGTCGTGCATGACGGCGAGGTCGAGCCCGTCACCTCGAAACTGAAGACCTTGGGGCTAGGCGCCTCGCTTCAGGAAACCGTCGCTGCAAATCCGGAGACCATCAAGGCCGCCGAGTTTTCGGCAGCTTCTGCTAAGCAAGAATCCGGGACCCTGCGCTGGTTGCTCGGCATCAATGCACTTCTGTTCGTGGTGGAAATGACTGCCGGTCTGATCGCCCAGTCCACCGGCCTGATTGGAGAATCCCTGGACAATTTTGCCGATGCGGCGGTGTACGGGCTTGCCCTTTATGCGGTTGGACATAGCGTGAAAATGCAGGTACGTGCCGCGCATCTTGCTGGTGTACTGCAACTGATCTTGGCTGTGGGCGTGCTCGTAGAGGTGGTGAGACGCTTTGTATTCGGTAGTGAGCCTGAATCGCTGGTGATGATGGCTATCGCATTCGTCGCATTGATTGCCAATACCAGTTGTCTGCTGCTCATATCCAAACATCGGGAAGGCGGGGCGCACATGAAGGCAAGCTGGATATTCTCGGCCAACGACGTGGTGATCAACCTGGGGGTCATCACCGCCGGCGCCCTGGTCGCGTGGACCGGTTCCAATTATCCGGATCTGATTATCGGCACCATCGCGGGGGGCATTGTACTTAACGGTGCCAGACGCATTTTGGCGTTGAAGGGTTAAATAATGCTCATTATTGGCAAAAAGCTCTCGCCGTATGCCCTATTGTCCATATCGGGCCTGCTGGCAGCGTCTGATCAGGCTGTAAAGTGGCTGGTGCAGCAATCAATGGCCTATGGCGAGTATGTTTCGGTGACCCCGTTCTTTAACTGGGTGCACCTATGGAACACCGGTGCCGCATTCAGTCTTTTTGCGAATGGTGGAGGCTGGCAGCGCTACTTTTTTATCGGAATCGCGGTAGTGGTCTCGATTTTTCTGATCAAGCTGATCCTTGAAAATCGTCATAAAGGAGAAGCCATCGCTTACAGTCTTATCCTCGGTGGCGCCATGGGCAACCTGATTGACCGGGTCTTTCGCGGCTATGTTGTGGATTCCTTTGATTTCTATTGGCGAGACTGGCATTGGCCGGCCTTCAACCTGGCTGATATTGCAATTGTCCTCGGTGCCTTACTTTTCGTTTCCAGCAGCTTGTTGGGTAAAAAAGCAAACACCAATGCCGAGCCGGATGGATCTGACTGACACCTACGCCTATACAACACCATGACCGAACTTCCCGACAACATCCTTCACCTGCCGCAATACCAAGTACTGGGCTGCAAATCAACCGACGACGAAATGCACTTCCAGGTGGACGTGCCCGATCCCATCGCCTGCGAGGAATGCGGCGTGCAGGGTGAGTTCGTACGGTTCGGCAAGCGTGACGTTCCCTATCGTGATCTGCCCATCCACGGCAAGCGGGTCACTCTCTGGGTGGTCCGCCGCCGATACACCTGCCGGGCCTGCAAGACAACATTCAGGCCCCAGCTACCGGAGATGGTGGACGGATTCCGTATGACACTGCGGCTGCATGAGTACGTGGAGAAGGAATCCTTCAACCACCCCTACACCTTTGTGGCGGCACAGACCGGCCTGGACGAGAAGACGGTGCGCGACATCTTCAACGCCCGCGCCGAGTTCCTGGGGCGCTGGCACCGCTTCGAGACGCCCCGCATCCTGGGCATTGACGAGCTATACCTGAACAAGCGCTACCGCTGCATTCTGACCAACATTGAGGAGCGAACCCTGCTCGACCTGCTGGCCACCCGCCGCCAGGACGTGGTGACCAACTACCTGATGAAGCTGAAAGACCGGCAGAAGGTCGAGATCGTCAGCATGGACATGTGGAACCCCTACCGGGCAGCGGTCAAGGCTGTGCTGCCCCAGGCCCGTATCGTGGTCGATAAGTTCCATGTGGTGCGCATGGCCAACGATGCCCTAGAGAGAGTGCGCAAGGGCCTCAGAAAGGAGCTGAAACCGTCCCAGAGCCGGACTCTCAAGGGAGACCGGAAAATCCTGCTGAAACGCGCTCACGAAGTCTCAGACCGGGAGCGCCTCATCATGGAGACCTGGACAGGCGCGTTCCCGCAACTGCTGGCCGCCTACGAGCACAAGGAGCGCTTCTACGGCATCTGGGACGCCACCACACGGCTCCAGGCAGAAGCCGCCCTGGACGAGTGGATAGCCACCATCCCGAAGGGCCAAAAGGAAGTCTGGAGCGATCTGGTCAGGGCAGTGGGAAACTGGCGCGAAGAGACCATGACCTACTTCGAGACGGACATGCCCGTCACCAACGCTTACACGGAGTCCATCAACCGACTGGCCAAGGACAAGAACCGTGAAGGGCGCGGTTACTCCTTCGAGGTGATGCGGGCACGAATGCTCTACACCACGAAGCACAAGAAGAAGGCACCGACTGCGAAGGTCTCTCCTTTCTACAAGAAAACCATCGGTTACGGACTGCCGGACTTCGCAGAGGAACTCAACTACGGAGTCGATCTATCAACCATCTGAGGGTGGTATCAGATTGATGGGGTGAAGGTGCCCCATCAACCATTAAATCCGTATACCCAAAAAGCCAAGGCCGATACGAGAAAGTTCGACTGTAGGCATGATAACTTGAGATACCGATTCCTGAAAACAGCTGGACTGTCGTATCGGTACCCAGATGGTCTATTCGGATTTCCGGTTTATTTTTCGAAAATGCCTCAGCCAGCCGCGCCCCAGGGGCCGGCGCGCATCAGCCCTAAAGCGAATCCCACCTGACTACTGGCGGGCCCAGGTAGAAACTGGCAGAGCGTCACCAGGTCTGCGTACGCTTGTTCAGAAAGCCAGCGGCGTCGCTCTACGAACTCGCTGCGAAAGTAACCCAGGTGAGCGATGGGACCACCAAAGGAAGTCAAGCCCAGCAACAGAAAGGCCGCGAAGACCTCTCTAATAAGTCCGGCAGGGCGTGGTGTCTGATTCTCCATCCGGGCTCCTTGCCATGGCTCTCTTACAAGGGACTGTCGTCTTTTAAGGCCTCGCCGGACAGCTCTCTCAGCTGGCGTTTGGCCGTTTCAAGCCCTTCTCGACCTAGATCGGTCGCGCGATAGAACTTACGGCGAACGCTACCCTGATGCGCTTCGCGGGAGATCAGGTATCCCCTGTTCTCCATCGAGTGCAGCATGGGATAAAGAGTGCCGGGGCTCAGTCGATAGCCGTGACGCGCCAGCTCATCGATCATCCATTGTCCGTTGATTTCATGCTCGGCGGCATGTTGAAGGACGTGTAGTCTGACCAGGCCCACGAGCAAGTGATGATGCTTCATTGTATTGACTTCCGGTCTACCGAAAACGAAGATCGATATCGACTTTCGTTTTAGCAAGTCTTGCTCCTGATCGCAAGCCAACCCCCTCCTCTCATGGATTAGACAGATGTTGATAGAGAATGCGGTCTTGCTGGTAGCGACCGGCTTTGGCATGGGATGGATATCCTGGGCACCGGGGACAATCGGGTCGCTGATCGGTGTGCCGTTGGCCTGGTGGCTGACACATCACTCGCCGCAACGCCGGGTTGTCATTCTGTCGGTACTGCTGGTCACGGCAGTGCCAATTTGTCATTGGGCTTCAATCTGGCTCGGCGGCAGAGATCTCTCCCAGATCGTCGCCGATGAGTACCTGGCGTTTCCGATCGCCATGCTCGGAATCACGGTGGCGCGCCGTGTCTGGACGATGGGAGTGGCGTTCGTGTTATATCGGCTGTTCGATGTCACCAAGCCATTGCCCATTGGCTATAGCGAAGCCATCGGTGGCGGCTTGGGTATCGTGCTGGATGACGTTATGACGGCATTCTTTGCATGTATTGTGCTCTTTGTGGGGCTTACCCTGTGGCACCGATGGCATTCCAGGTGAAGCGATGATCCTGCCACCGTCACGCAAAAACCCGGTCGATCGAAATGCCTGAGATGTGGCTTCGGGGAGGCCTCAGTTGAATGAACACCGAATTGGGATAAATCACGATATCCGGCGCCTTCCGGATTTTCAGGAACCATTCAGGAACCGGCTGTATCTTTTGCAAACAGATTCAGTCTCTCGATGAGCCATGAGAATATTACTGGTAGAAGATGATGAGCTGTTGGCGGAAAGTTTGGCAGAGCTTCTGGATGATGCTGGCTACCGCACCGACATTTCACCTAGTAGCCGATCGGCCTCTGCGCTCTCGGCTAGCGAGGAGTACACGCTGGTCATTCTGGACCTTGGTTTGCCGGACGGCTCCGGGCTGAGTCTCCTCTCCGACTGGCGGGACGCTAAGTGGTCTGTGCCGATACTGATTCTGACCGCAAGAGATAGCTGGATGGATAAGGTCGAAGGGCTTCGCGCCGGCGCCGACGACTACCTCACCAAGCCTTATCATGAGGAAGAGTTGCTGGCGCGCCTGGAGGCCTTGTTGCGTCGTCGAGGTAGTCATTTTTCCTCCCTTCTGGAGATCAACAATCTTCGGCTCGATGAGGCACGCCAGCAGTTCAGTCTGGATCACCAGGAGTGGCAAACACTCACCTCCACCGAATTTCGGCTTCTGCGCTACCTGATGCGCCACCCTGATCGCGTTCACTCCAAGCGACACTTGCTCGAACAACTCTACGCGCTCGAGCAGGATGCTGCGGCTCCCAATCTCGTCGAGGTCTATATCGGCAGACTACGTCATCGGCTCGGACGTGAGCGCATCGTGACGCGCCGTGGTGAGGGGTACATGCTTGTCTCGGTTTAGCCGGCGAAGCCTACGCCTCCGGTTGCTGGGTAGCCTGGGCATTGCGGCGCTGATCGTCGTCGGGAGTACCTGGGTACTGCACGGACTGCTGCTGGACCAGTTGGCACGGAATTTTCTCGCCGATCGCTTACAGCAGGAATCCGAACTGGTCGTGCGCCGATTGCGCCTCGAGGGCCCGAGTGCCCTGTCGCTGCCACCTGATTCCAGCCCCGCCGAAACCTTTCACCACTTCTATCAGTTGCGGACCAACGGCCGTGTCTACGCGACTCACGATGCGCTCGAGACATTGCCGACCGGGGATACAGAAGGCGCGCAACTCTTGCAGTGGCGCGATCATCGACTGCTGCTGTGGCGAACCGGATTGATGCTTGCCGGCGAACCCGCCACATTGACGGTCGGCGAAGACTTCGCCGGCATCGAGCGAGGACTGACACGCCTTCACTGGTGGATCGGTGCAGCGGCCATGGTGCTGCTGTTGCTGTTGATACTGCTCAACCTGTTCGCGGTCAATCATGCTTTACGACCGTTCGGTCGGCTATCGCGCCAGCTCATCGAGCTGCAACGCGGCGAGCGCCGCCGCCTGGACATCAAAACCGTCTCCGAGCTGAAAGCCCCCATCGCTCAACTCAATACCCTTCTCGACGAACATGAACGTCGTCAGCAGCGCTCGCGGGAGTCACTGGCCAACCTTTCTCACGCGATCAGGACGCCACTAACGGCGGTCATGCAAGCCCTTCGCTCAAAACGAGCCCTGGATGATCAACGTCGTAAGCAGATTCTGGCTCGTCTCGACGACATCAATGAAAAACTGGAGAGCGAACTACGCCATTCGCGTATCGCCGGCCAGTCTACAGGACAGCAACATACCGGCATGGCAGAAGTCATTTCCATGCTGGAAATGTTTCGTACCCTCTACCCCGATCGCATCTTCGTTCTCGATGACACCGCCGTCGTCGATTTCCGGATACCGCTGGAGCGTCAGGACGGCATGGAGATGCTCGGTATCGTGCTCGACAATGCCGGTAAATGGGCGCGCCAACGCGTCGAGCTTACGCTACTTCCCAAGCCCTGTTGCCTAAGGCTCGAGGATGATGGCCCGGGGGTTCCGGATATCATGCTCGAGCGCCTGGGCCAGCGAGGCGTCAGGCTTGATGAACAACATCGTGGCCACGGCCTGGGGCTCTCCATTCTGTCACAGCTCACCGAACGCTACGGCGGTCGTGTGACCTATGGCCGTTCACGACTGGGCGGGCTGCGGGTCGAAATCACGTTACACCCTGGCTCGGCACCGTGAAGATACTTTTCTCGTTTTGGCGGATCCATTCAGCCTCTTTTCAGCTTACCCACGTTTACTGTTGGCGAAGGCTCATGAACGCTCCGGAGATTCGTCATGCCAAGCAGAAACATCGCATTGTTGTTATCCGCAACATTCATGCTGGGTGCCCAAGTGGCCCACGCTTCACTGCCCGACCAGGCGACACTCTATAAAAGCCCTTCCTGCGGTTGCTGTGCCGCTTACGGCGATTATCTGAAGGAACGTGGTGTCGATGTCAAAGTCGTGGAAACCACCAACCTCGGCGAAATCAAAGAACGCCTTGACCTTCCTCATGGACTCGGGAGCTGCCACACCCTCGAGATGGGGGGCTACGTTGTCGAGGGCCATGTCCCCGGCGCAGCGCTCGATCGGCTTTTTGCCGAACGTCCAAGCGTTCGCGGTATAGCCCTGCCCGGCATGCCGGCTGGCACACCGGGGATGCCCGGCGATCAGGCTCGGGCCTTGAACGTGCATCAGTTCGACGATAACGAAACTCAAGTGTTCATGACCCTGCCGATATCGGCAGGTTGATTCTGGCACCCGGCAATCTGGTTTTGGTATCCGCCGGCCTCGATCAGCGGGCGAAAACATCATTTTTAAATATCCTTTCTCATAACAGCGGAGCTTTTTGATGAAATTCCTGTTCTTGCTTTTCACCTTGACTGCCGTCAGCGCCTCAGCCTTGGCAGATACCGGCCACGGTCAGTCACACCAAAGTGAGCCCGCGCCCAGCCGAACGATCGATATTCAGGCCGGAAGCATGTGGTTCGACGCCGACAAACTGCAGATTGAACCCGGTAAGACGGTACGTTTTCGGATCGAAAACGTATCCATGATTCCCCACGAATTTTCTATCGGCAGCGGCCGCATGCAGCAGATGCATCGAGAAATGATGCAACAGGGCGGAGACCATCACGGCGCTGAAGGCAGCGATAAGATGATGGGCGATCATCACAACGGCATGATGGATCACGGTGAGACCCAAAGCGCAGCCGTCACCATAGCGCCGGGCGAGACCGAGACACTGATCTGGACCGCACCCGAGCAGGGCGACGTCATCGAGTACGCGTGCTTCCTTCCCGGTCATTACGAAGCCGGGATGAAAGGAACCGTCACCTTGAATTCGAACGCTTGAACCTTGGTCATGCGCACCGCACGCGCTCTTAGGTGATCTCACGCACGTTGGGGAATGAAATCCATGAAACATCGCTCGATCGATAATGATCGTCGTCGACTTCTGATCGCACTGGCCGGAACCGGCGCCCTAGCAGGATTGGAGTCACTGCTACCCAGCTATGCCCGAGGCGAGGCGCTCTCTTCGCAGAGTGGGGTCGCGGCGCTGGTTGCGGGCGGCTCGCCCCGCCCTGTCTCGCTGGATCTCGACGTGCGTCGAGAACGGGTTGCCATCGCCGGTGGCCTTGGCAGCGGCATCACCATCAATCGTTCGATTCCCGCGCCGCTAATCGAACTATGGGAGGGGCAAACCGCACGCCTGCGCATTCACAACCATCTCGATGAAGATACCTCTATTCATTGGCATGGTTTGCTCTTGCCGTTCGAGATGGATGGCGTGCCAGGTGTGTCGTTCCCCGGCATCGCACCTGGCGAAAGTTTTGAGGCGGCATTCCCCGTGCGCCAGAGCGGCACCTATTGGTATCACAGCCACTCCGGCATGCAGGAGCAGATCGGTCTGACCGGCCCGCTCGTCGTGCACCCTGCAGCCCCCCATCGGATACAGGCCGATCGCGAATACGTGATCATGCTCAACGACTGGACCTTTGAAGATCCACATAGAGTGATGGCACGGCTGAAAAGTCAAAGCGACTACTACAACTACAACGAACGCACGGCAGGCGATTTTTTCGAGGCCGTGGAGAAGCATGGTTGGAAAGCCACGCTACAAGACCGTCTGGCGTGGAACAATATGCGCATGAGTCCCAGAGACATTGCCGATGTGACAGGGTCGACGTACACCTACTTGATGAACGGCCGTCATCCGGCGGCTGGCTGGGAAGGACTCTTTCAACCGGAAGAGAGGATACGGCTGCGGGTTATCAATGCCTCGGCAATGACCTACTTTAACTTCCGCATTCCCGGCCTGGCCATGACAGTGGTAGGTGCTGACGGTGAGGAAGTGGAGCCGGTAGAAACCGACGAGTTTCAGATCGGTGTCGCAGAAACCTATGACGTTATCATCGAGCCGCGAGCAGACACTGCCTACACGCTGATGGCGGAATCAATGGACCGCAGTGGTTTCGCCTTGGGCACTTTGGCGCCTCGCGCTGGCATGCGCGCGGCGGTACCCCCGTTGAGAGAGCCACCGCAGCGCACGATGGTGGATATGGGTATGGATATGTCGCACGGCGCCATGGGCGGCATGGCCGCCGGTGAGATGAGTGGCATGAGCGATGGCAGCATGTCGATGAACCACGGCTCCATGAATGGCATGAGCGATGGTGGCATGTCGGGTATGAATCACGGCTCCAGGAATGGCATGGGCGATGGCAATATGTCGGGTATGAACCACGGCTCCATGAATGGCATGAACGATGGCAGTATGTCGGGTAGGAACCACGGCTCCATGAATGGCATGGGCGCTGGCAGCATGTCGGGTATGAATCACGCCGGCGGCAACCACAACGCCATGGCCGGAATGGGCGGAATGGGCGGAATGGGCGCAGAGGATGCCGGCCCGGTCGTGTCACGCCATGAGCAAGGCGGCCACGGACCCGGCAACATCAACGTCGCCGAGCTGCAGCGCAACCGGCTCGGTGAACGTGGAACCGGTCTCGAGACTGTCGATCATCGCGTGCTCACCTATAGTCAGCTACGCAACATCAAGCCCATGCGCGACCGACGCCCGCCGTCACGTACGATCGAACTGCACCTGACCGGCAATATGGATCGCTACATGTGGTCATTCGACGGCGTGAAGTATTCCGACGCCGAGCCAATCGACATCGTGCTGGGAGACCGTATTCGTCTGGTGCTGGTCAACGACACCATGATGGAGCATCCCATCCACCTACATGGCATGTTTATGGAGCTGGAGAACGGACAGGGGGAACACCTACCGTTCAAACACACGCTCAGCGTCCTGCCGGCCTCGCGTGCGTCATTACTTCTCACTGCAGATGAACCGGGTCGCTGGGCTTTCCACTGCCATTTGTTGTACCACATGGATGCCGGGATGTTCCGGGTAGTCAGAGTCGCTCCGGCGGAGGCGTTCGACAATGTTTAACAGCAAATTCACCTGTTGCGGAACACTCCTCCTCGCGGCTCTATGCTTGCCAGTCGCCGCTATCGCCGACAACCATGGCCGTGCCAATGTGGACGAAGTCGTCCCAGGCGGGCCTCTGAACGCCCACAGCGGCTCTCCCGCCGAGTGGAACGAACCGGTACATGATGACGCGCTGTTCAGCCAGATACTCCTGGATCGGTTCGAGTATCGCGACACAAACGGCGCCCCCAACGCCTGGCTGTGGGATGCCCAAGGCTGGATTGGAAACGACATCGACCGTTTCTGGTGGAAAAGCGAAGGAGAAGGGCCAACCAATGGAGGAGGTCCCGAAAGCAGCGATCTCCAGTTGCTCTATAGTCGCGCGATAAGCCCGTTCTGGAACTTGCAGACGGGCGTGCGTCAAAGCTTCAATCCGGACCCTGATCGACGCTTCGCGGTCGTTGGCTTTCAGGGGCTGGCACCTTTGATGATGGAAACCGACACTGCGTTATTCGTCAGTGACGAGGGTGATGTCAGCGCAAGCACCGAATTCGAATATGAAATGCTCATCACTCAACGACTGATTCTTCAGCCTCGGCTGGAGCTCTCGGCATCGCTTCAAGATGTGCCGGAATATGACCTGGAGCAAGGCCTCAACAGCAGCGAGGTCGGGCTGAGGCTAAGTTATAGCCTGATACGGGAGATCAGCCCTTACGTGGGGATCAGTCATGAACGCAATTACGACGAGGATGAATCGACTACTGCATGGGTAGTGGGTCTGCGAGCCTGGTACTGAGTCTCTGTTGTGGGGAGGAGGAAGCATCACGATGGCATTTTTACCCGTGAAGGACACACCTGATCGCTACGGCAGAATCAGCCGATGGTTACACTGGGGAATCGGCGCGCTGCTGCTTTGGCAACTTGGCGGGATGGCAGCAAAAATATTATGGGGACACCCACAGTGGGTACAAGCCTGGCTTTCGACCCATCAACCCCTGGGCACGCTGTTGATGGGCTTGATTGTACTTCGCGCACTTTGGGCACTGTTCAACTTACGCCACCGCCCAGCTCACGTCGGCAAGTTAGCCAAAATCGCGACTTTGTCGCACTTATTGCTCTATCTGCTAATGCTGGGAATACCGGCTCTCGGGCTCTACATGACCTGGCTCGGTGGTCAGCCCTTCGCACCTTTCGGCATACCTTTATTCGACGGCGGAAGCACCCAAGGTCCTCGGATGATGCAGGCTCGCCAGTGGCATGTCTGGCTTGGCTGGACCCTGCTGGTGCTGATTGTCGGTCATGCCGGTATGGCACTGCTTTGGCACGGCCTGATACGCCGGGATGGTACTCTTAGCCGCATAGCCGGGCCCCGGCGCCGCTGATCTAGCGTCAGTTCGAAGCAAGATTTCGAAGATATTCGGATGAAATAATTGGTAAAGCTCCCTGTTTCCAATCTTTTGATCCTCTTGAAGAGTCGATGGATCGGACCGAAAATACTTGTCGGACTCAGGGAGACTCATGCAGGAAACCATGAATGCCGTCTCATCGTCATAGGTGTGACGTATCCATCATGGTTTGAGGGATTCTAGTCGGTGTCCTTTATAATTCGATAGTTTGCATATGGATCCCGTGCGATCGTGTTAGACAATGCGGCCTTTCCCGATCCTTATGTTCGTCAAAATGCAGGACAAATGCAGCTATCATTCGGAAATTGGAAGACTCACTCGCCAAATAAGCTAACCAGTGCCGCTCTGCTGGTCGGTTCTTCAAGATTTATTTGCTGGCAACACGGCATCCCCTTCCGGCTACCGGCTATAGAAACATCATTTCCTATGCACCAAACCTTTTCAGGCATTTTAAACACCGTTAGCGGCCTGAATATTCGAGCAGATTCGAGAAACGTTCGAAATACAGAGAGGCGATAAAGAAACAGAGTTTAACATAAGTGGTGCTATCATAGGTCGGACGAGGTGTCGTGGCATGAACATCTGAAAATCTATCTAATTTGGTGAAAGGATTGCAATGTGATAGAACAAGCAGAACCGCAAAAAAACATTCACTTAGTGCAATTGACTTACGCCATCCCATTACCGGATTCGCTTTTCAAGTTTATCCATCAATATTAGTATCGCTTTCAGCTCCAGTTCAGATTCGTCGCACATACTTAGGCTGTACCAACTTTTAGGAGATTGTCATGAACCGTGGAATTCAAGCATTGACCTTAGCGCTTGCCGTGGCTATCACTGCCCCCGCCTTTGCTGCTCCGGGACATCAAGATACAGCGAATAAGATATTACAAGAAGGTATCTCTTCTACCCAGCAGTTAGCGAGCACCTCCGTTCGCTACCAAGTCCCGGTTGATCGGGCTGGGAAGCTTTACTTAAGCAGCGAACACCTTGCCAGCGATTCAGGCCAATCAATGGTAATCGAAGCTGCATTATACAACTCTGCTGATCAGCTACTAGCTAGCGACACCGACAACAGTGGACACTTCATGATCACCGAGGACGTAACACCGGGGCAGTACTACCTTGAGATAAAAGGTTCTGCACTGGGCAGTGTCAACGAGTCAAACAGTCGTTACAACATACACATGGGATTTGAATAGCCACAAAAAATAATTAAATCAACGCACCAGGCCCTAAACAAAGGGCCTGGCTGTCACGTTTTTGGCAAATGCTTTTGCAAAAGAATAGTTAAAAAAAAGAACCTATGTACGTGATTCAGCCTTAAAAACAGTAGACCAAGCTCTTTCCACCTAATGAACACTAAACAGAGCGGCATCATCGACCCACTCAGCTCTCGCTTGAAAAGCCCGCACGCCCAACTAAAACCTGGAATCCCTCGATCGTGTATTTATAGGAATTCTCGGTATGTTGCCTCTCTCCAGCCTCGAAACGAAAAATTTCGTCGACCACCTCGATCTTCTGGGCAATATCGCTGACCAAGTGCATCTCGGTACGCGATTGCGCTTCGTTGTAAAACGCCATAGGCGAAAATGAACTGCGGATCGAGATCGGCCTCAAATTCGCGGCACGGCCGCTCGAGCAGATTGAAGTTGAGGGCCGCCGTCACCCCGCTACATCGTTGTAAGCAGCATTGAGGATTGTGGCGTCCTTGATCAGGTCGACGCCGATCAGCAAACCGCTATCCCCAGGCAGCATTGAGTGCAGGCTGTGCAGAAATGGCTCTGTTTCCTGCAGTGTGAAGTTACCGATGCTCGAGCCGGGAAAGAAAGCTACCGGATGATCGCACGCCAGCCCCTTGGGCATCGCCACGCGCTGCGAAAAGTCAGCATAAGCAGCATGAAGGATAGTCAGCGACGAGACATCGCGTACTATCCAGCAGGAAATCACGGGTAATATCCATACCCAGATAGCTCGTCGGTCGCACCGTCTCGAGCAACAGGCGAACATTGCGGCTCGCTTCGCTACCCAGTTCGATCAGCGTGGCATCCCGGCCGACCACATTGGCGATGTCATCGGCGGCATCGCGCAGGATCGCTTCCTCCGTGTGTGGGATAATACTCAGGCTGTTCGCAGATCTGGTCAAACAGCTCCGAACCACGCCGATCGTATAAAACTAGGGTGATGCCATCTTGGGGGCCGACCTCAGGCCTCGAAGCAACTCGTCGCGTAGCGATTTGAAGGCAACCGGAGGTTGCTGATCGTGGAAACGCACGGCTGTTGCCGTGTTCGACATTATGGTCACGCCTCTCTTGCCAGGCGAAATCCCGAGAATGCCCAGCGGGCATGAGGCGGGAAGAAGTTGCGATAGGTGACGCGGATGTGATCGGCCGGCGTCGCACAACAGCCGCCTCGCAACACCATCTGGCCAGACATGAACTTGCCGTTGTATTCCCCCAGACTGCCCGGCAACTTGCGAAACCCCGGATAGGGGCGATAGGCGCTGCCCGTCCACTCCCAGACATCGCCGAACATTTGTCCTGGCACTTCCGCTGGCTGCGCGGCCGCGACCGGCTGCAGATGGTCCTGCTCGACGAAATTCCCCTGCCCGAAGTTGCCCTGAATGGCGGCATCATGGGCCACTGTCTCCCACTCGGCCTCGGTGGGCAGGCGGGCACCGGCCCACTGCGCATAAGCATCGGCTTCAAAGAAACTGACATGGCAGACCGGCGCGCTCATGTCGACCGGTACCAGACCGCCCAGGGTGTAGTGGTGCCAGACACCGTCACGCTCCACCCAGTAGAGTGGCGCCTGCCAGCCTTCGGCCTTGACCGTGGCCCAGCCGTCCGACAACCAGTGATCGGGCTTGTCGTATCCACCCGCCTGCATGAACGCGAGAAACTCGCCGTTGGTCACCGGGCGGTCGGCGATCTGGAATGCCTCGACGAACTGGCGGTGGCGCCCCATCTCATTGTCATAGGCAAAACCCTCCTCGGTGTCGTCATGGCCGATGTACCGGACGCCGGCCGGGTAGGCATGCCAGCCGAGCGCAGCGACGTCATGCGCAGGCGTCGGCGCCAGGTCGTCCCGATAGACCGGGCACAAGGGGTTCTGGGCCAGGATGTGCTTGATATCCATCAGCAGCAGTTCCTGATGCTGCTGTTCGTGGGGCAGGCCCAGCTCGAGACGTCGGAGAATCTCCTGGAGATGTTCCTGCGGTGGATCGCTGAGCAGCGCTTCCATGGACCGGTCGACGTGAGCGCGATAGCGATAGACATCGTCCACGGTCGGCCGCGAGATCATGCCGCGTTCGGGCCGGGGGAACGGCGTGCCATGGGTCACATAATAGGAGTTGAAGAGGTGATCGTACGCGGGGTCGAGGGTCTGGTAGGCGGGCAGGAACGGTTTCAGGATGAAGGCTTCGAAAAACCAGCTGACATGGGCGATGTGCCATTTCGGCGGGCTGACATCCGGCATGCTCTGCACCATGTAGTCTTCCTTGTGCAGAGGCGCACAGATGGCCTCGGTGGCGGCACGAATTCGCTGGTACGCGCGCAGCCACTCCTTGGCGTGCAGGTTGTCTGGCGTTTCGATGGCCAAACCTTGAGCAGGTGACATAAATGACTCCTTTCTCAGTATCACTCCATTGACGTGGATCCAGCAGGCCAGGCCCGCCGGGGCCTACAGGGCAAAGCGTATCGATTCTGTAAACAGCGAGAGCGCTTCCGCGCCGAGTCCTCCGACGATCAGCAGCACGCCCGCCACGGCCATCGTGGAACGCGCCCACTGGCCCGACAGCACATGCACGGCGGACCGATGATTGCCGAACATCATCGGCGCGACGATGCGCAGGTAATAGAACAGCGAGACGACGGTGTTGATCGCCGACACGAGCGCCAGCCAGGCGTAACCGCCGTCGAGGGTGACGCGAAACAGCATCAGCTTGCCGAAGAAGCCGACCAGCGGCGGGATCCCCACCAGGGACAACAGCGACACGATCAGTATCGTGGCCGCGATCGGTGCGTGCCGGGCCAGCCCCCGGTAATCGTCCAGTGCGGTACGTCCCCGCAGGTGCGTGACCACGGCGAAGGCAGCCAGGTTGGCCGTGGCATAGCTCGCCAGGAAGAACACCAGTGCCGGCAGGGCCTGATCGCTGACACCCAGCACCACGATGGCCATCAGGGCATAGCCGGACTGGGAAACCGATGACCAGCCCAGCAGGCGGCGCACGTCCGTCTGTCGCAACGCGGCCACGTTACCCAGCGTCATGGTAGCGACGGAGATCAATGCCACGATCGCCCGCCAGGCGACGTCCGGCGGCAGCAGGGAGACGAAACGGGCCAGCGCCACTGCGGCACCGATCTTGGGAATGACGGTCAAGAAGGCCGCCGCCGGTACTGGCGAGCCCTGCGCCACGTCCGGCATCCAGGCGTGAGCCGGAAACGCCGCCAGCTTGAAGGTCAGGCCCAGCACGACGCAGGCCGTGGCAATGGTCAGCGCTAGGCGGTCGCTGTCCGTGGCAAGCGTTTGGGCGATGTCCGGATACCCAGTACTGCCGGTCAGGCCGAACAGCACCACCACCCCGATCGTCAGCAACGTATTGGTCAAGGCGCCGATCAGGAAATACTTCATCCCGGCTTCCAGCGCCGGCGCCCAGCCGCGGTGATAGGCGGCCAGCGGGTAACTGGCCACCGAGGACAGCAGCACGCCCAGCACCAGTTCCATGGTATCGCTGGCCGAGGCCATCATGATGACGCCCAGCAGCGCGAACAGCACCAGCGCGTAGTACTCGCCATGGCGCCGATCGGTGCGCATCCATTCCGGCGACATCGCGACGACCAGCGCACCGGCGACCAGCACGATCAGCTTGCTGGCGAGCGCCACGCCATCCAGCGCCCAGACATCGGAAAACGTCAGCCGCGGCGCCCCGCCCCATTGCGCGACGGTCAGCCCCGCACCGAGGCCGATGGCGAGCAGGGCCAGCACGGCTGCCCAGTGATGCTGCCGCTGACGAACGAAGCTGACGAACAGGACGATCGCCACGGCACCCAGCGTCAGGCTGATCTCCGGCAGTACGTCACCGATAGGCATCAGCGGCCTCCCACCAGCAGCGTCGCCGATGCCTCGACCAGGGTCAGCAGAAACGCCGGCGCCACACCGATGATCACGAAGCCCGCCGATAGCACCGCGAGCACGCCCCGCTCGATGGGACGCAGATCCGCGAACTGCGCCCAGCGCGCCGGCATCGTCCCGAAGAACACCTTCTGCAGCATCTGCAGAAACAGCGCCGCCGTCACCAGGATGCCCAGCACACCGATGACGGCGAGCCACGGGTAGACGCCGAAGGTGCCGGCGAAGATGTGAAACTCCGCCACGAAACCGGCCAGGCCAGGCAGGCCCAGGCTGGCAAAGGAGGCGAGCACGGCGAAGGCGGTCAGCCACGGAGCCTGACGAAGCAGACCACCGTAGCTGTCCAGGTCATACTCCGCGGTACGCTGCCAGAACGAGCCACAGATGAGGAACAGCGCTCCGGTAATCAGGCCGTGCGCCACCATTTCCACCGTGGCCCCCACCAGAGCCAGCTCGCGGGCATACTCGGTCTCCTGGATCAGGGCACCGGCGGCGGCGATCCCCAGCACCGTGTAGCCCATGTGATTGATCGACGTGTAGGCAATGCGTCGCTTCAGGTTGCGCTGGCCGAGCGCCACGAAGGCGCCGTAGAGGATCGATGCGACCGCGAACAGCGCAATGACCGGGGCATAGCGAGAAAACGTCTCCGCCATCATGGCGAATGGAATGCGGATGATCCCGTAGCTGCCCATCTTGAGCAGCACCCCGGCGAGGATTGCCGAGGCCGGACCCGGGGCATCGACATGCGCCTGGGGCAGCCAGGTATGCACGGGCACCACCGGTGTCTTGATGGCGAAGCCGAGCATGAGGGCGAGAAACACCAGGCCACCCGTCATGCCCGCGCCTGCCAGCGGTTGCTGCTCGATGAGCACGCGCATGTCGAAGGTATGCGGCTCGACCGACAGGTAAAGCCCGATGATCGCAAGCAGCAGCAACAGCGAGCCGCAGAAGGTGTACAGAAAGAACTTGAACGCGGCGAGCTGCGCCTGACCATGCCCCCAGCGGCCGATCAAAAAGAACATCCCCACCAGGCTCAGATCGAAAAAGACGTAGAAGAGCAGCAGGTCCAGCGCCAGGAAGACACCCAGCGATACGGACTGCAGAAAGAGCATCCAGGCGTAGTACTGACGCGGCTGATGCTGCGTATCCACGGGGTAGGCGATACTCGCCGAGAAGACCAGGGCGCTCATCGTCGCGACAGCCAGAGCAATGCCATCCACGCCCAGCCTGTAGCCCATGCCCAGGCTGGGTACCCAGGGCACTTCCTCGACCAACTGGAACAGCGCACCTTGCGGATCGAACTGTTGCCACCCCCAGGCCAGCAACAGCACCGGCAACGCCGAAACCGCGACGGCAAATCGGCGAGCCGTGGTCTCGGTCCAACGGCCTGAAACGGCAAGTGCGAGGGCCCCCAGCATGGGAAGTCCCAGGGCTGCAGTCAAAATCAAAGGAGCGCTCCTATGCTCAGGATGATCAGGATCGCGGCGAGTCCTGCCGCGATACCGGTGTAGTAGTGATGCATCTGCCCAGTGTGCACCCGACGTGCCACTAGCCCCGCCCAATCGACACCCTTCGCGAGCTGGTTCGTGGCGCCATCGAACGCGCCTTCGCCACGCCGCTCTCCCAGCCTGGCCAGCCACGCACCGAAGCGGGCACTGCCACGGATTCCGGCATCCACGGCGCGATCGTCGAAGCGTGCCAGGCCATGGCTGAACATCATCACGGCATTCGCGCCTCGCGCCGTCAGCGTCGGCAGCCCCAGCCAGTCCGCCATGCCGGCACGCGTTTCGCTCTGCTGGCGCGACACCTCACGACGTACCGCCAAGAAGCCCAGGCCCACGCCCAGCGCCACCAGCAGTAGCGATACAATCAGTTCCCACGGCCTGGTCTTGGGAAAGTGCACAGCCAGCAAATCAGCGAGGCCATTTCCGACACCGGGCCACCAGAGTAGCGACAGTGTCAGCGTGCCTGCCGCCAGCAGGTAGAGCGATATGGCCTCCGCCCGGGAGTGCCCGGGCCGGGAGGCAGCCGTGTTCGTGCGGTCATGCCGCCCCCGCCCGAACGCCAGCAGCTGAAAGCGCGTGGCGTACATCGCACTGAGACCTCCCGCCACGGCGGCGATCACGGCCAGCCAGGACGCCTGATGGCCGGCGGCCGTGATGATTTGCTCCTTGCTCCACGCCGCACTCAGCGGAACGACGCCTGCCAGTGCCAGGCTGGCTACCATGGCGGCTGCCGCGACGCCAGGAAGCAGGCGACCCAGGCGCATCGCATTCAGCGAATAACTGCCGACATGGCGTTCGGCGATGCCGGCCGCCAGAAACAGGGCCGCTTTCGTGAACGCATGCGTGACGAAGTGCACCAGGGCAACACCGGGAAAGCCCGCCCCTGCCGCCAGCCACATCAGGCCATACTGGGCCGACGTCGAGGCAGCCAGCAGCTTCTTGGCATGGCCCTGAAGACAGGCCACGAGTCCCCCTGCCAGGGCAGTGGTCAGCCCCAGCGTGATGGCGACCGGCGCAAACCAGGCGACGGCGGAGAGTTCCGCATGCAGCCGGACCACCAGGTAGATCCCCGCCGCGACCATGGTCGCTGCATGGAGCAATGCCGACACCGGTGTCGGCCCGGACATGGCGGCAAACAGCCAGGGAGAGAACGGCACCTGGGCGGATTTCGCGGCGGCGGCCAGCACGACGCCGGCAACGAACACGTCCAGCCGCCAACCATCGAGTTGGGCCAGGTCTGCAAAGGCAAAAGAGCCCGTGCCGGCGAACGCCGCCGCCGCGGCGATGTACAGCCCCAGATCCCCGAAGCGAGTGACCAGGAACGCCCAGGCGGCATCCCGCAGGTTGCCGGCCTTCTGCCATTCATGGGCGATCAGCGCCCACGAGCATGCCCCGACCAGTTCCCAGGCGATCAGCAGGGTGACGAAATCCTCGGCCAGGACGAGCAGTTCCATCGCGCCGACGAACGCCGTCAGCAGCGCCACCAGTCCGACGGGGGGCCGCTCCGCTCCCCCGCCACTGACCGGCGATGCTTCATGGTAGGCGCTGTAGACGATGATCGGCGCGGCGATCAGTGGCACGACGATGGCGAACACGGCGCTCGCGGACGTCATCCCGAGCGACAGAACGATTCGGGAGCTCCAGCGATAGGTGCCGCTCCAGTCCACCGTGACCGCGACGCTCACGAGCAGCAAGGTAGCGACCGCGATCGCCACCCCCGCCAGGGTCAGCACGGCACGGCCCCTGTCGTCGCCCGGCCAACGCTTGCCGACCCCATGGATGACGAGGGCAGCCAGCAGCTGCAAGAGAGGAACGAACCACAGCATCAGTGCTTCAGCCCGGTCAGCGATTCGGTCATGTCGGCCTGTTTACCGCGGAAGACCGCGACCACCAGGGCGAACCCCATCGCCATCTCGATGGCCATCACGGCCATGACGATGATCGTCAGCAGTTGGCCTTCCGGTGCTCCGGCCCCGCTGAAGGCCCAGAAAGCCACCGCCGCCAGCATGACACCGTTGAGGATCAGCTCCAGTCCCATCATCAGCATCACGAACGACTGCTGGGAAAGCGCGCCATAGATCCCGATACCGATCAGTGCCGCTGCCAATAGCAAAAGTGTGGTGAGTGTCATGCAAGCCTCCCTGCCTGTCTGTCCCGCTCAGTGATGATGGTGATGATGGTGATGCTCGCCCTCTTCGTCCTCCTCGGGCTTGCCTGCCGGGTCGCTGCCCGGTTCCAGCCCCGGCGGCATCGACCCCTCCGCCGCCGCGCCATAGCGCCCGCGATGGCTCGACAGCACCACCACGCCGATCATGGTGGTCAGCAGCACGAGACCCGCCGATTCAAAAATCAGCATCGAATCACCGAGCATTTCGTTGCCCAGTGATCTGACGGGCTCGAGGCCTGCCGGCACCGGCTGATCGGGAAAGGCCGCCAACAGGGCCATGGCACCCAGTACCAGGAAACCGGCGACGCCGGCCCCGATGGCGATACGTTCCTGGTGGACCATGTTCATGGGATTCAGGCCGGCCGGGTTCATCATGAACATGACCATGAACAGCGCCATGACCGTCATCTCCACGGCCATCATGAAGAACATGGCAACGCCCAGGTATTCCGCCGCCAACAGGATCATGATCACGCCCACGGCGATGAACGACACCAGCAGAAAGAAGGAGGCCCGTACCATCGAATCGGTGCGAAACACGCGCCATCCGGTAACCACCGCCAGCGCGGCCAGCAGCAGAAACGCGATATCGACACCGAGGCCGTGATTCATGCTCTCCATCACTATAACGCTCCGTTCATTCCCATAACGCCACAGCGCCGGCCCATACCAGATCGATGAACGACAGCGGCAGCAACACGACCCACATCAAGGTGACGCAGCGCTCCGGCGCCAGTCGCGGCAGTAGCCGCCCGAGCAACAGCAGCACGCTCAGTACCGCCAGCATCTTGAGGGACATCCATAACGGGCCGGGCAGCCAAGGCCCAAGCCAGCCCCCCAGGAAGGCAGTCGCTGCCACGCCGCTGAACGCGACCAGCATGGCCGCCCGGGCCATGTCCCAGACCAACCGTGGCGGCCCCGAGATCTCCGAGGCCGTGCCGCCGGCCAGGTCCGTCGAATCGGCCAGGTTCAGTGGCCCCCAGAAGGTCATGCCCAGGCCGACGATGAGAAACAGCGGCAGTCCCAGCGGCTGGCGGATGACATTCCACAGGCCTTCCTGCGAAGCCACCACCTGGGTGAACTGCAGCGATTCGGCCGGCAATGCCACGCCGATCAGCACGAACATGCTGATCAGGATGTAGGAGAGCCCCAGCGCCACGTACCGGTACCCGCCGATCAAGGCCAGTAACGAATTCGCCGACCAGCCATGCAAGAAGATGACGACGGTCGCCAGGGCTTCCACGCTGCCCCACAGCACCACGCTGGTGATCAAATCCGTGGCGACCAGCGAGGCCGACCATGGCACCACCGCCAGCCCGCTCGCCGCCAACGCCAGATACAGGGCCGGTGCCAGCCGCCAGGCGCGCCAGTCCGGCGCTTCGGTGGCATTGGCATGCTGCGTCAGCAACCAGGCTCCGCGCGCCATCGGCGCCAACCAGATACCTCCGGCCTGGGGGGTGCCAAGCGCGCTGGCAACCAGGCGATCGAGCACGGCAACGGCATAACCGCCGACAACCAGCATGAAGATCACCATGAGAACCGGCAGAAATAGCTCACTAAACATCGCTTCCGGTGCCTCCCCCTACCGCCCGGGACTCGCCGGATGGCCGTGCGCCGACAGGCTGGTCAGCCAACGCCGCGACATCCAGACTAGCGACCGTCGCCAAGGCATCGCCCCACTCCAGCCCGGGTAACAGCTCGTCGAAGAGCGCGCTCGCATCCGCCGGCCGCCGCTCCGACCAGGGGCCACGCGGCGTCTCGACGCTGCCTGCTCGCTCCGTGTGTATCTTGTCGCGTTCGGCCAGACGGGCCAGATGGAGGGATTGGTCGATTTCGTCCAGAAGCTGCCGCCAGCGAGCATGGGTATCGCCTTCGGCCTGGTAGACGGGAGAGAACCCCAGCCGTCGATAGCCGGCATCCTCCGAGCGCAGATCATCATCCATTCCGGCAGCTCGAGCGGCGGGCCCACCGATCATGCGCGCCTGCTCGGGGCCGAGCGCGCCGCCGCCCGCCGTCAGGCGAAAGAAGCCGCTACGTGATAGTGCGCGCCGCAATCCGTCGAGGGTGCTCGACGTCGACAATCCATGCGCCAGGCGCAAGGTCCGCAGGCTCACGTTCTCCAGACCCGCCAGGTGCAATGCATGGAACAGCCGGTGAAGGTGATGGCGAGCCCGGGCAAGCTCGACCTCCGCAATGGGGACGGGGCGCTCGCGAGCGTCGAAAAACACCTTGTCGAGAGGTTGTGGGTACGGCGCCAACTGCGTTTTCCATGTCTGCACGAGATCCCCCTGCAGGGTAATCTCCGCCGCCATGCCGGGCGGAAGCGCGAAAAAGAACGGCCCCAGCCGGAAAGTCAGTGAATCCAGCGTCAACCCGTCACGAATGTCATCTGCCATATTCATGGCCATGGGTCGCCCGTAGGGCACCCCGCCCATCATGCCTTCACCGCCCTGGCCAAAATCGCCTTCGCCTTCCCAGGGATTGGGCGGCTTATCCGGCAGGAGACGATGGGCACTGTCGCGGCGGCCTTCCATCAGTTCGCGATGCACCGTGACCAGTGCGCCGGGCAGGTCGTCGAGATCGTCGATACGGGCCACGCGTTCCAGGTGAGGCCAGGGTTCGCTGCGAAACCACAGCGTCGTGAAAGGGTATGGCAATTGGTCATGCACTCGACGCAGGGGCTCGAAGCGGTCGGCCGGAATCTCCCCTGCCACCAGCAACACACTGGCGTAGCGCGGAGAGTCGACCAGTTCGATTTGCGGAGAAAGCGCGAGATGCCGCAGCACGCCATCACCCTGCTTGCCCAGCACGGGAAACACGGGAACGCTGCCACGCGAGGCAAGTTTGTGCAGCCGGTTCACTGCCACTTGAACACCCCCTCACGCCAGGCATAGACGATGCCCACCGACAGGATGGCGAGAAACATGCCCATCTCCATCATGGCCTTCATGCCCGTCTCGACGAACACGACCGCCCACGGGTACATGAACATCATCTCCATCTCGAAGGCGATCAACAGCAGCGTCATGGAGTAGTAGCGAACGTGGTAGCGGCTCCAGGCGTGGCTGTCGGGCGTCCCCCCGCCCAGAAACGGCACGCGCTGGGACCAGCTGGGCCGAGGCTGATGACGCATGGGCAGCCACTGCACCAGCAGCCCGGCGCCAAGTACCACGATCAGAATGACGAGAAGAGCGAACAGCTCCATGCGGATCCCTCGCGTCGCTGATTCAAACGAACCTGGGCCAAAGACAATGACCGCGGGTTCCAGTCCCTTCGCTGATAACCAGCCCTTTATCGAAGGGTAGGCGGCTCACCTGAACGCAAGCTGAATAAGCGTCCTCATTTAGCTCTCTGGACAAAGTAGGTTAACAGTAGCCAAGGTGCGAGGCAGAGCCGGCCGTCACGCAGCCAGCGGCATCGGGTCATGCGGAAGTTACGGCAGGCTAGAACGGCAAGGTGTGAACGACAGGAAGAGGCAACAAGTCAGAGCTGACAGTACTTTCTGACAAAACTTTAGATCGAGTAGGAGTGTAGTGGTTCACTGAAACCGGACACCCATTTAGGTGGTATCGTCGCCACCAAAGCAGAGGTGATCCATGGCCAGACAACGTCGTTCATTCTCCACCGAGTTCAAGCGGGAAGCCGCCGGGCTCGTACTTGATCAAGGCTACTCCGTGGCTCAAGCCGCTCGCGCCGTCGATGTCGGCGAAACGCCTCTGAGACGCTGGATCGATCAGCTACGCGCGGAGCGCGGTGGCGTCACGCCCAAGTCAAAAGCATTGACCCCCGAGCAGCAGCGCATCCAGGAACTCGAGAGCCGCATCAACCGGCTGGAACGGGAGAAAGCGATACTAAAAAAGGCTACCGCTCTCTTGATGTCGGACGATCTCGATCGTACGCGCTGATAGACCAGTTGAGTGAGCAGGAGCCCGTGGACATGGTCTGTAGCGCCTTTGGCATTGCACGTTCGAGCTATTACGAACATCGCCTTCGCCGATCTCGCGTCGATATCGAGCGGTTGACGTTGCGCGCAACCGTTAGAGAGCTGTTCAATCAGAGCCGGCGTTCCGCGGGTAGCCGAACGATCATGATGCAGATGCGGGAATCCGGGGCCGACGTGGGACGATTCAAGGTCCGACGTCTGATGCAGGAGATGGATCTGATATGCCAACAGCCGCGACCACCGGCCTACCGACGGGCGACGGTCGAGCGACCCGATATTCCCAACCGCCTGAACCGTCAGTTTACTGTCACCGCGCCCAATCAGGTGTGGTGTGGCGATATCACCTACGTGTGGGTACAGAACCGTTGGCACTATCTGGCCGTCGTGCTGGATCTGTATGCACGACGCGTCGTCGGATGGGCATTATCTAATCGCCCCGACGCGGCCCTGGTCATCAAGGCGCTGGACAGGGCCTTCGAGCAGCGAGGCAAGCCGCCTGGACTACTGTTCCATTCGGATCAAGGTGGCCAGTATGCGAGCCGGGCCTTCCGGCAGCGACTGTGGCGCTATCGGATACAGCAGAGCATGAGTCGTCGCGGTAACTGCTGGGATAACGCTCCAATAGAGCGACTGTTCCGCAGCTACAAGAGCGAATGGATGCCATCGACCGGCTATCGGTCAGCGCAAGAGGCTTTACGAGACATCAGCTTCTATTTGATGGAGCGCTACAACTGGCAGCGGCCCCATCAGCACAACGGAGGCATGTCGCCCGCACGAGCGGAAGCAACACTCAATTCACTGTCCGGGATTAGTTGACCACTACAGGATATGCGTAGTCCGGAAGACGGTAAGCCTTTGTTTTCTATCGATAGTGAAGTTGTCTTGTAATCAGTAGGTCCCGCTGCTTTTAGGCGAGAAATCCGCTCGTGGGGGGGCGGTATGGGAGGGAGATCGGCCGCCGAGTCGCAGGTTTATCGTCCTTCGTGAGGGAGCCGACGCGCCTATACTCGCTCGCGTCTAGGTGGGCGATGAACGCGAATCAGGAGGTGGGATGAAGACGCTTGCCGTTCTCTTGGTGCTCGGCTGTGTGGGGCAGAGTGCAGCCGCGCTGGCCGGTGACTGTTCCGAGTTCCGCTGCCGCTATGGGGACGTGCCGCGTCCGCCGGTACCGCTGATCACAGAG
>JNVT01000110.1 GCA_000737985.1 Gammaproteobacteria bacterium MFB021
CATTCGTTGCAGGCCGGCGTTTCGAGACGGGTGACGGACGTTGGCCCGAATACCAGTTGAAGATCGCCAATATGGGCGGCGGACCGACCTTTGCTATCGTGGGGCCCAACCGGATCGAGGAGTGGCGATTCAGCGGCGTCGATTTCGATGGATTTTGGTCAGCCAGTTGCACGCTGGTCGAGGCCAAGTATGGCTACCGGCAGTTTCTGGAGCAGGATCTGGATGGGGAGTGGGGGCCACGAGAAATTGTCAATAGCAGTGGACAGCGGTTGGATTTCATGTCGAAGACGTTTGACAAATTTACAAGCCAGGCTGATCGACAGCACAAAACAATAGAAAGCAATATGCCTCCTGCCAGCCTGACTTGGTACTTTTCGGACAATATAGTACGGGATTATGTTTCTGATCTGTTCGAGGATAGAGAGTTACCAGTACCCTGCATCTACGAATCGCCGTGATCAAATAAAAGGAGAAATTGAAAAATGAGCTATTCCGGTGCAGTACTGAGATTCATGATTCCGCCTGCCGTAGCACCGATGTCAGCGGAGGCTGTCTACGATCAATGGATCAGCATGCTCGATGCGATCAGCCAGGAAGACCCGGTGTTCAGCCATTGGCGCTATGCCTATGGTGAACAAGGTATATCTATTGACGTCCATGAAAAAACTCGGGTCGTCAAGGATGCTATCAAGTCGGTGAGAGAGTTTGAATGCGGTTATAACGGAATGGGCTTGATATCATTTGCATGTCGAGGCAACTTTAGCGTCGAGGAAAGGAAATACCACTACACTGAGAACGGCTTTTCTTGGGGAGGAGAGGGTTCAGGAGTTTTTTCGTTAAGAAACACGCGACTCAAACAGACTGCCTGGCCGGATTACTGGCAGGTCTTTGCCAACTGCCTGCGACATTTGTCCGACATTATGCCTCCCCAATGGGCTGACGTAGCCCCCCGTCGCTATCGTCCTCATGCTGCCTTCCCTCATCGCATGTGGGTCGGCTGGATGGCCCTGGTGCCGGATGTCGATCTGAGCAACGAGATGCCCTTTGTCGCCCTAGCCGAGTATCTGCCGGGTATAGGCACCCTGATCGTGACCACCAAAGAGCCGTTCGATCCCGAGAACGAAGAGCACATCAAACTGGCCCGAGCGACCGAGGTGTTTCTGGCCGATAGAGAGCTGTTGCCAGAACGAGGCATTTGACCGGTTTTACGCGTGCAACCTCGTTTGCCCTTTCCGAAAGCCTCCGAACCCCTTGGTTTCGTAGACATCTTCAAGCCTTACGCTGAAGGCGCCATGCAGCTGTTGGCGTGGCGCCTCTATTGACTCCTATCAAATCGGCTTGCCGCTGAGCGCGCTGGCGGGATCTTCATCCCGCTCCATGCGTTCGCGCTCGGCGTCGATGATCTCGAGCGCCTGCTCCGGTGTCACCTTCGAGGCGGGCGTGACCAGGCTGACGACGACACCCACGATCAGCGCGACCAGCACGGCGGGAATGCTGGGGTTGCCCCAGAACGCCGCCCAGGCATCGACGTTGATCACGGTCAGCGAGGTCGCCGACGCGGCGATCAGGGTAGCGATGGCCCCCTGCCAGGTGTAGCGCGGCCAGAAGCGCCCGAGCACGCCGCAGACGAACATCCCCGCCATCACCGTGGCGATCATGCTGGTGATATAGCTGATGACGTTGTTGGAGGTGAGCGCGAACAGCAGCGCCAGGCCGATGGTGACGACCAGCGCCAGCCGGGAGAGCCCCACGACCCTGCGCGCCGACGGCGTGTGGCCGGTGAACAGCACGTAGATATCGCGCAGCAGGATCGAGACCCCGGCGATGGCATCGGAGCTGGCGCTGGACATGGTCGCCGAAAGCCCCGCCACCAGCAGTAGCAGGCCCAGCCACAGCGGCAGGATCTCGGTGGCGAGGAACGGGAAGGCGAAGTTGCTGTTGTCCAGGTTCGGGTTGAGGGCATGGGTCGCCATGCCGATGATCGCCGGAATGATCGAGAAAAACAGATAGAGCACGCCGGTGATCACGAACGACTTGCGTACCGAGGCCACCGAGCTGCCGGAGTAGATGCGCTGGCGGTAGGAAGGTGTCGCCAGTACGCCGACCGCGATCACCGCCGCCAGCGACAGCGCCGGCACCAGGCCGATCTTGCCGATCCCGAGGAAGGTGATGGCGCTGGTATCCATGTTGACGCCGAGGCCGGAGAAGCCACCGACCTCGACCAGCGCGATGATCGCCATCACGATGAAGCCGACGAACAGCACCACCGCCTGCACGGTGTCGGTCCATACCACCGCCATGTAGCCGCCGATCACACAGTAGATGCCGAAACCCAGCGCGACCAGAATGCGCGCCGTGGTCAGGTCGATCCCCGCCATCCACGACAGGTAGAGGCCGCCGCCGAGAATATGCGCGCCGAGCCAGCCGATGCAGGCGATGTAGATCAGCACCGCGACGACGTTGCGCACCAGGCGGTTGGCGCCGACGTAGTAGGAGAGCTCCTCGCTCATGGTCATGAAGCGCAGGTGTCTCACCGGGGCGAACAAGAACGCCAGCAGCAGCACCCCGATCGCCCCGCCGATGCCGTAGAGGGCGCCGGCCCAGCCGTTGGCGTAGCCGAAACCGACCGCGCCCATGCTCGACCCGGTGCCGACCATGGTCGCTACGGTAGTGCCGATGGTCAGAAAGAGCGGCAGGCTGCGCCCGCCGAGCAGGAAGTCGTCGCCGTTACCGCGGCTGTGGCGTGATACCCAGCAGCCGAAGGCGATCATCACGATCACGTAGGCGACGAAGGTGCCGAGGAAGACTTGGCTGTTCATGGCTACCTCTTATAATTGTCGTCCCGGTCGTTGCCGCGACCGGAGCAGTGTGAAATGTCATGTCCCGTGGGGTTTTTCACTGCGGTCGCGCCCTTGCCGGGGCGCGACCACCTTTCTTGCTGTTACTCGAACTTGCCTTCCAAAGCTTCACTGCTGACTACCGAAGCTTTGGCCAGCGCCAAGAAAATCGGATAAATAGCCGAGCGGAATGCAGCGCGAGGCGCACGGCACACAGGGAACGAGACATAACTGGGGGTTAGGCGAGTTCCCGAGTACCGTGCAACAAAGCGATGCGTCCGTGCAGGCATTTATCAAACGCGATCGGCGCGATAGCACTTGATGTCGACCTCCACCTTGCAGTCCACCACCAGGTCCTGGACGCTGCAGATCCGCGCCGGCGGGTGGTCGCCGAACACTTCCTTGAACACCTTGTTGAACGAGCTGAAGTAGCGCGCGTCGGTGAGTACGGCGGTGACATGGACCACGTCCTCCACGCCGTAGCCGGCCTCTTCTGCGATCTTCAGACAGTTGGCGAAGGCCAGCCGCGACTGCTCGACGATGCTGCCTTCGACCACTTCGCCGTCGGTCATCGGCGTCTGGCCGGAGACGAACAGCCAGCCACCGGCTTCGGTGGCGCGGGCGAAGGGCAGCTTCTGGCCGCCGGTGCCGAGGCCGCCTTCGACGCCATAACGCTTGATGCTCATGCAAAATCTCCTTTCTGGGTCAGGGAAGGCTCCGCGCGACGCGCGGGGCCGATACGGAATGTCAGGCGGCGGGCCGCGAGGGGCGCGGTGACAGCCGCACCTCGCGCCGCAGCAGGCGCCCGTGACGGGTAGCGCTGGCCTGGCCGTGGCGATAGCCGATCGCACCGTTGACCACCACCAGCTCGATACCGCGGGCCTTGGCGATCGGTGCGCTGTAGGTGGCGGTGTCCTCGAGGGTGTCGAGGTCGAACAGCACCAGGTCGGCGAAGGCGCCGGGGCGAATCTCGCCACGGTCGGTGAGGCCGAAGTTGGCGGCGGAAAGCCCGGTCATCTTGTGCACCGCCGCGGCCAGCGGCAGCAGCTGCAGGTCACGGCTGTAGTGCGCCAGCACCCGCGGGAAGGCGCCCCACAGACGCGGGTGCGGATGCGGGTCATTGGGCAGGCCGTCGGAGCCCACCATCGACAGCGGATGCGCCAGCACCTGGCGCATGTCCGCCTCGCTCATGTTGTGGTAGACCGCGCCGGCCGGCTGCAGCCGCCGCGCCGCGTCTTCCAGCGGAAGCTGCCACTGCGCGGCGATCGTCTTCAGCGGCTGACGCGCCATCTCGGGGTGCGAGTCGGACCAGGTGATGAAGATCTCGATCTCGTCGGTGACCTGGCCCAGGTCCAGCGTCGAGGAGCCGGCGGTGTAGGGGTAGCAGTCGCAGTGCACGCCGTGGCGGCGCGCGGCATCGTCGAGCTTGGCCAGCGCCAGCGGCGCATTGCCCCAGTTGCCGGCACCGGCGCACTTGAGATGCGAGATCACCAGCGGCGCCTGGCCGTGGGCGGCGGTGGCGAAGGCTTCCTCCATCGCCGCGGGTAGCCCGGCGAACTCGTCACGCAGATGCGTGGTATAGACGCCGCCGGCGTGCCCCACCGCCTCGACCAGCGCGTTCATCTCGGCGCTGGGAGCGTGGAAGGCGTTGCGGTAGGCGAGCCCCGAGGAGAGCCCCAGGGCACCCTCGGCTAGGGCGCGCTCGAGCTGGGCGCGCATAGCCGCGATCTCGGCCGGGCTGGCGGGGCGGTCGAAGCGGTCCATTACCTGGCTGCGCAGGCTGGTGTGGCCGATCAGCGCGGCGACGTTGACGCTGGGACGCGCCGCGGCCACCGCCTCGGCATAGGCGGCGAAGGTGGGGTAGCGGAAATCCTCGGCGCGCCCGAGCAGGTTCATCGGGTCCGGCACCTCGCCATCGAGGCTGACCGGGCTGGCGCTGATGCCGCAGTTGCCGACCACCACCGTGGTCACCCCCTGGGAGAGCTTGGGCAGCATCTCCGGGGTGCGGATGACGTTGGTGTCGTCGTGGGTGTGAACGTCGATGAAGCCGGGGGTCAGGATCAGCCCCGCGGCCGCGATCTCTTCGCGACCATGGGCCTCGGCCAGATCGCCCACGGCGGCGATGCGCTCGCCGTCGATGGCGACATCGGCGACGAAGGCGTCGCTGCCGCTGCCATCGATGATGCTGGTGCGGCGGATCAGCAGGTCATAGAGGTGGGACATGGGCGCTCCTGGCGGCTCAGTCGCCGAGCGGCTGGCGATCGTCGCCGCCGCGATGGGCATCGAGGGTGATCTTGAGCCGCCGCAGCTTGTCGCGGGTCCGCGCCCGGTGGCGCAGTGCCAAGCCCAGCGCCAGCATGTCGACGGCGGCCATCATGGCGTAGCGTGATGACGACGGAAAATAGATGAAGTCGGTCTCCCGTGAGGCCAGCGGCAGCGCCAGGTCGGCGATGCCGGCCAGCGGCGAGCCGACCGCGGTGATCGCGACCACCCGCGCGCCGTATTCGCGGGCCAGCTCGGCGGCATCGTTGATCTCGGGGGTGTAGCCGCTGACCGAGAGCGCCACTACCACGTCTTCCGGCTCCAGGGTGGCAGCGACCATGCGTGGCAGCAGCGCCTGCGGATAGGCGCTGATCGCATAGCCCAGGCGCACCAGCCGGAACTGCAGCTCCTGGGCCATCACCGTGGAGCCACCGCCGGCGCCGAAGACCAGGATCTGACGCGCGCTATCCAGCATCGCCACCGCACCCTCGACGTCGGCCTGCTCCATCAGCGTGCGGTTGAGCGCCAGGGTCTGGGTGGCGCTGTCGTAGATCACGCCGAGGCCATCCTCCTCGTTCGCCTCCTGGATGAAGCGGCGCCCTGCGGCCAGGGCGCGGGTCAGGCGGGTCTTGAGGTCGCGCACGTTGCGGCACTCCACCGCCCGGGCGAAGCGGGTCACCGTGGCGTCGCTGACCCCGGCGCGGGCGGCGATCTCGCTGATGCTCGCCTCGGCGACGAAATCGATATCGTCGAAGATCAGCCCGGCGACCTTGCGCTCGGCGGCGCGCAGGCTGGGGAGACGGGCGGTGATCAACGACAGGATGTCGATCTGCTGGCTCACGGAGATCTCCTCTGGCGACAGCCGGTGACGGGCGGTAAAAGCAGGCTTGTTATTTTCTATCCTAATTCTTGAATCTGTGAAAGTTATTTTCCTATCGCTTTCGTCGATGTGCAGCGCCGGCTCCGTTGCGCCGGGCGACGCGCTCGCGGTCACAGTGACGAGGTCTTGAGAAACGCCTGCAGTCGCGGTGACTCGGGGGTCGAGAACAGCGTCGCGGGCGGGCCCTGCTCGGCGATGCGGCCGCCATCCATGAACACCACCTTGTCGGAGACATCGCGGGCGAAGCGCATCTCATGGGTGACCAGCACCATGGTCATGCCCTCCTGGGCGAGACTGCGAATGGTCTCGAGCACCTCGCCGACCCGCTCCGGGTCGAGCGCCGAGGTCGCTTCATCGAACAGCATCACGCGCGGGTTCATGGCGATGGCGCGGGCGATCGCGACCCGCTGCTGCTGGCCGCCGGAGAGCTGGGCGGGGCGGTGATCGCGGCGCTCCAGCATGCCCACTCGCTCCAGCCAGTGGTCGGCCAGCTCCACCGCCTGGCGCCGGGACATGCCGCGCACCCGGGTGAGGCCGAGAGTGACGTTGTCCAGCGCGCTCATGTGCGGAAACAGGTTGAACGCCTGGAACACCATGCCGGTCATCGCCCGCTGGCCGGCGATCTCGCGCTCGCTGGCGCGCACGCGTTGGCCGTTGCGCTGGCGATAGCCGATGCTCTCGCCGCCGATCCGCACCTCGCCCTGGTGAAACTCCTCGAGCAGGTTGAGGCAGCGCAGCAGGGTGGTCTTCCCCGAGCCGCTGGAGCCGATGATGGAGACCACGTCGCCTTCGTTCACCACGAGGTCGATGCCTTTGAGCACTTCGAGTTCACCGAAGCGCTTGTGCAGCGCGCGCACTTCCACGATGGGAGTCATGTCGTTCTCCTGGCGGGGCGGTCGAGGCGCCGGCCGACGTAGCGTCCGACCTGCTCGATGGCGAAATCGATCAGGAAGTAGATCAATCCCGCGAGCAGGTAGAACTGCATGTTGAGAAAATTGTTGCTGATGATCTGCTGGGTGGTGAGCAGCAGTTCGGCGACGCCGATCACGGAGAGCAGCGTGGACGCCTTGACCATCTCCACCGCGGCGGTGATCCAGGTTGGCAGCGCGTAGCGCAGCGCCTGGGGGAACAGGATGTGGCGGAAGATGCCAGCGAAGGTGAGACCGATGGCGCGGCCGGCTTCGATTTGCCCACGCGGCAGCGCCTGCAGAGCACCGCGCAGGATCTCGCCGACATGCGAGGCGCAGAACAGCGTCAGTGCCAGCACCCCGGCCTGGAAGGCGCCCAGATCGAGGCCCACGGCGGAGGAGATATAGAAAGTGGCGAGCACCAGCACCAGCACCGGGGTGCCGCGGATGATGTCGATGTAGACGCGCGCCGGCCAGCGCAGCGGCTTGATGCCGTAGGTCACGGCGACCCCGATCGCGATCCCCAGCAGCGTGCCCGCGACGATGGCCGACAGCGAGACGCCGATGGTGACCGCGGTGCCCTGCAGCAGCGCATCCCGGTGGCTGATCACCTGGTCGAAGAAGTAGTCCCACTGCATCTCAGTTCGCCTCCAGGACCAGGCGCTTTTCGAGCGCCCGCAGAATCAGCGTGATGGCGTAGCAGCAGACGATGTAGAGCAGCGAGGCGACCAGCCACACCTCGATCACGCGGAAGGTCTCGGAGTTGATCTTGCGCGCATAGTAGGTCAGCTCCGGCACCGCGATGGTGGCCGCCAGCGAGGTGTCCTTGAACAGCGAGACGAAGTTGTTGCCGAACGCCGGCAGCGCGTTGCGGAACATGATCGGCAGCACGATATCGCGCTGAATGCGCGACCGGGTCAGGCCGATCGCCTGGCCCGCTTCGATCAGGCCCGGCGGCACGCTCAGCAGCCCGGCGCGGAAGACCTCGGCCATGTAGGCGCTGGTGTAGAGCGACAGCGCGACGATGAAGCTTGTGATCTTGTCCAGCGACAGGCCCAGCTGGGGCATGCCGAAGAACAGGAACAGCACGATGACCAGGATCGGCAGATTGCGCAGGATCGAGATCCAGGCGAAGGCGAGGCTTGCTAGCCAGCGGCTCGGTGCCCGGGTGGCGAAGGCGACGACCAGCCCCAGCAGCGAGCCGATCGCGATGGAGACCAGCGCCAGCAGCAGGCCCAGCCCGATACCGCTCAGCAGCAGCGGCCACTGCGCCAGGATCGGGGCGAAGTTGAAGTGATAGCTCATGACAGTTCATTCACCGGCGGCGATTCGAGGACTGGCCACCGCGCCAGACGCTGGCGCGGTGGCCCCGGAGTTCAGCGCATTTCGCTGGGGAAACCGGTCTCGGGCGCCGGCGGGCGCTCGCCGAACCACTGCTCGAAAGCCGCGGCGTAGCGTTCGAACTCGACCCCGTTCATCGCTTGCTCGAGGGTGGTGTTGACGAACTGCAGCCAGCGCGCGTCGTCCGGCGAGACCGCGCAGGCGTAGGACTGCGGATTCCAGGCATAGCCGGCGTCGGTATAGCGGCCGCTGTTGTTCTTCATGTACCACTTCAGCGTGGAGAGGTCGGTGGCCACGGCGTCGGCGCGGTGCGAGTTGAGCGCTTGATAGATCAGGTTCTGGCTCTCGTACTGGTCCACCTTCGCCTCGGGGAGGGCCTGATGCACCATCTGCTCGGCGTAGACGTTCTGCAGCACCGCCACCGTGATGTCGCTGCCGGCCGCCTTGAGCGCGGCGAAGTCGGCATAGTCGCCGCCGTCGAGCATCAACAGGCCGACGCCCTCGCGGTAGTAGGGCACGGTGAACGCGACCTGCTGGGCACGCGCCGCGGTCACGGTCATCGCCTGGCAGGAGATATCGACCTTGTTGGTCAGCAGGTTGGGGATGCGCGCATCGGAAGATTGATTGACGAAGCGCACCTTGCTGGGGTCGTTGAACAGCCCCTGGGCCAGGATATGGCCGATATCGGCATCGAAGCCGACGGTCTGGCCATTCTGGGTGAAGTGCCAGGGCGGATTGGCGCTGCCGGTGCCGACGATCAGCTCACCGCGCGTGAGCACGTCCTGGAGGGTGTCGGCGTGCACGTCGGCGACGCTCATCGAGGAGAGGGCGAATACCGAGATGGCGCCCAGCATCTTGTGGATCGTTGTCATGGGTAGGCTCACCTGTTGTTGCTGTTGTTTGCGGCTGATGTGGTTTGCGGCTGATGTGGTTTGCGGCTGCTGTGTGCGGCTGCGATCCGGCGTCCCTGTCTGTCTGAAATGATCGGCTGTCTGACATGATCGGCCGTCTGAAACGATCAATCGTCCGATATTTCGGACTGTTGTCTGGTTTACCGGATAAATCTATACTGCGCGCATTCCAGCCCGCCGCGCAAGGGGGGCTTATCCTGACGATCAGCGTCCGGGTACCCTGGCCTTTCATGCCGGCCAACGAAGAGGTGATATGCGTCAATCCACGACATCGACGTCCCGGGCGCGCGGCATCGACCGCGTCATCTCGCTGTGCGAGCAGCTGCATCTGCATCGCGAACCGATGACGCCCAAGGAGCTGATGGCGGCCACCGGCGCGCCGCGCTCCAGCGTCTACGAGCTGATCAACCTGCTCAGCGAGGCCGGCTGGCTGGAGACCGGCAGCGACGGGCGTATCTTCTTCGGCCGGGCGATGCACTACTTCGGCCTCGACTACGCCGACCACAACGATCTGCTGCGCCGGGCGCGTCCGGTGATGCGCCAGCTCTCGGCGCGCTTCGACGAGACCGCGCAGCTGTGCATGCTCGACGGCGACAAGTACACCGTCATGCTCAACGAGAACGGGGCGCGGCCGTTTCGGATCAGTTCCGAGGTCGGGGTCAAGGTGCCGATCCCGTGGACCGCATCGGGGCGCGTGCTGCTCGGCGGCATGTCGCGGGAGGTGATCCTGGGGCTGGTGCCGGAGGCCGATTTCGTGCTGCCCAGCGGTGAGCAGATCGATATCGACGCCTTCCTCGCCGAGATCGAACACACGCGCCAGCGCGGCTATGCGCTCACCGAAGGGCTGGTGGACAGCTTCGCCTGCTGCATGGCGGTACCGATTCACGAGGGCGATACCATCGCCCGGGCAACGCTCTGCTTCACCGTGGGGCGCAATGCCGATCAGGCACGCCGTGAGACCCTCGTCGAGGCCCTGCGCGAGGCCGCCGCGACGCTGTCCCACGGCGACTGAACCGGGTGCCGGCGTGCGCCAGCGCCGCTGCTCCTTTGCCCGTGCTGTCATCTTTTTCTCTGGCAGCTTTCGCTCTGCCTCCGGAGGCCCGTTATGCACCACTCGCCCAGTCCTGTTTCCGTGACCCGCAGTGTCCCCGTGATCGAGAAGGGCACACCCTACGGCGCGTCGACGCCGGCCAAGCTGCTGCGCGACGTGCCGCTGCCGGCGGCAGCCGTGCTGGCGCCGGCGCTGGCTCACAACATCGCCTGGATGCAGCGCTTCGCCGCCGACCACGGCGCCGAACTGGCGCCCCACGGCAAGACCACCATGGCGCCTGAGCTGTTCAAGCGTCAGCTGGCGGCGGGGGCCTGGGGGATCACCCTGGCGACCGCCGTGCAGACGGCGGCGGCCCACGCTCATGGCATCGAGCGTGTGCTGATGGTCAACCAGCTGATCGGCGAGCCCAACATGGCGCTGGTAGCGGATGCCATCGCCGCGGGGCTGGATTACTACTGCGTGGTGGACGGGGTCGACAACGTGCGTGCGCTGGGTGCCTTCTTCGCCGCCCGCGGGCTGCGTCTGCAGGTGCTGGTGGAGCTGGGCGTCGCCGGCGGGCGCTGCGGCTGTCGTGACGCTGACCAGGTCGCGGCGGTGGTGGCGGCGATCGCCGCCGAGCCGGCGCTGGCGCTGGTGGGGGTCGAGGGTTACGAAGGGCTGATCCACGGCGGCGACGAGGTCGCGGCGGTGCGCGCCTACGCCGCGCGGCTGGTGGAGACGGTACGCAGCCTGCGCGAGAGCGGGGCGCTGGCGCGGGAGGCGCCGATCGTCACCGCTTCGGGCTCCAAGTGGTTCGACCTGATCGCCGAGGGCTTCGACCGCGCCGAGCTGCGCCAGCACTACACCCCGGTGCTGCGCCCCGGCTGCTACGTTGTCCACGACCACAAGCTCTATGCCGGCGCCATGGCCGAGATCAAGTCGCGTCATCCGGGGCTGGCGGGCGAGCTGCAGCCGGCGCTGGAAGTATTTGCCCAGGTGCAGTCGCTGCCCGAGCCGGGGCGCGCGATCGTCGCCCTGGGCAAGCGCGACATCGGTCACGAGCCGGATCTGCCCATCGCCCTGCGCCGCTATCCCCAGGGGCAGGCGACGCCGTGCGAGGTCGACGGCTGGCGCAGCGTGCACATCATGGATCAGCATCTGTTTCTCGAGCTGCCCGCCGGGGCCGAGGTCGCGGTGGGCGACGTGATCGCCTTCGGCACTTCGCACCCTTGTCTGACCTTCGACAAGTGGCGCCGCCTGCTGCTGGTGGATGCCGATCTGAATGTCGAGCAGACCCTGGAAACCTGCTTCTGATGCCACGCCGACATGCCGCATCACAAAATTGGAAATGCTTTCCATAAATATTGACGCCAGCATCCCGCTCGCTTAACTTGGCATCCAGCGAGCGATGCGGGTGCCCCCTGCCCGACGTCGACGCCTCTCTATTTGTGGCCATCGCCCGCGGCGGTGGTGGCCCACCCGAGCGCTCTTCCGTCGGGTAAGAGACCTTATTCACAGACGGAAGCTTGGCGAGCCATTGGCTCGCCATTTTTTTGCCCCAGCCGCACTGCCGCACGCCGGCTGTGTACGAGAACGGTTTACGCGCGTTGGTTTTTCGTACACACCCTGTTTTCTGCCGCACCTTCTAAAGCGCTAGTGGTCTATATCCCCCGTTTTCACCCGACCGCGACGCGGCGGGGCGTGCTTCCTGCCGCCCGGCCCTGCGCGGACCGGCAGTAGCGTTCATGGCAGTCAGAAAGGAGGCGTACGTGATTCATCAGGGAAGAGCGAAGATGCTGATGCGGGCCCGGCAGTGGCTGCTGGGCGCCGGGCTGCTGGCGTTGGCCGGCGGCGCCCAGGCCCAGCTCGAGGATTTCGAGGCGCTGGACAACCCGGCCGAGGCCGAGAAGCCGTTCGAGGGGCAGGCCGAGCTGGGCTATCACAAGATCAGCGGCAACAGCCACAGCGAGAGCCTGCTGGCCGGCGCCGACATGACCTGGTTCGATGCGCCCTGGTCCTACAACTTGAAGCTGGGGGCCAAGAGCGCCAGCGACGATGACGAGACCTCCGCCGAGGAGTATTTCGTCCAGGGCCGCACGCGCTATAACCTCTCTCGCGCCAACTATCTGTTCGGGCTGGCGCGCTGGGACAAGGACCGTTTCTCCGGCTATGACTCGCAGAGCACGCTGATCGGTGGCTATGGCCGCCAGCTCCTCGAGGGGCCGCCGCATTCGCTCTCGGTCGAGGTCGGCCCCGGGGTGCGTCACGACGAGTACACCGGTGATGGCAGTGACGATCTGGCGCTGTTCTACGCCGGACTGGACTACGGTTGGCAGTTCTCCGAGAACTCGCGCTTCACTCAGACGCTGGCCACCGAGTCGTCGCGCGAGAACATCATCGGGCGCTCCGAGACGGCGCTGGTCGTGGCGATGAACGAAGACCTGGCGCTCAAGCTCTCCTACGAGGCCGACTTCAACGACAATCCGCCGCCGGGAGCCTCCAGCCAGACCGACACCACTACCGGGGTGTCGCTGGTCTACCACATGTGATCAAGAGCACCCTTCACAGCCGCCAGGCGACGTGGGTTTATCCTGCGCCCATCGTCAGAGGGTTTGGACGTCAGTTCTGTACCGACATCACCGCTCCGCCATCGACGCGCAGATTGCTGCCGTTGACGAAGGAGGCGTGGGGGGAGAGCAGCATGGCGATGATATAGGCGACTTCGTCCGCCTCACCGCGGCGCTTGGCGACGATGCCCGGGCGCTCCTCGTCGAGAAAGCTTTCCACCGCCTCGTCGAAGGAGCAGTTCAGCGCTTTGGCGCGCTGGTGCATCATGCCGTCGGTCATCGGTGAGGCGATGAACGCCGGTGCCACGGTGTTGCACAGTACCCCGTGCGCCGCCTCGCGGTAGGAGAGATTCTTGATGAAGGCGCTCAGCGCCGCCTTGGCGGTGTTGTAGACCGCCTCCTCCCAGTAGGGCTGGACGGTGTTCTCCGAGGTGAGGCAGACGAAGCGCCCCCAGCCTTGCTCGCGCATGGCCGGGATGGTCGCGCGTGCCAGACGCACGGCGGAGAAGAAGTCGATCTGCCACGCCTCTTCGTAATCGGCGTCCGGCAGTGTCAGCGGGTCGCCCTTGGCGCCGGTGATGCCGGCGGCGTGGACCACCATATCGATATGGCCGAAGCGTTCGCGGCCGCGGGCGACGAGGGCATCGACCTGGGCCTGATCGGTGACGTCGGCGGTGACGCAGAGCGTTGCGCCGTCGAGATCGGCCGCCGCCGCCTCGAGCGCCTCGGCGTCGATATCACTGAGGACGAGATTGACGCCCTCGGCGGCGAGCCGCCGCGCGGTCGCCAGGCCGATACCGCCCTGGGCGCCGGTCACCAGTGCGGTCTTGCCGCTGATGGCGAGATCCATGCGTTTGCCTCCTTGCAGACGATGAACTTACACAGAATGAACTTGCAGATGATGGCGCCGCCGCCGCAGGGGCGACGACACCCGAGCCTTGAGCATGGTCACGATTGGCGCGCGGCGCCAACTCGGTTTTGTCAGCCCTGGCTGGCTGCGGCATAGTGGGCGCTTCTCGCCATCATCACCGGACACCCCCGCACAGCGGCAGCCGCCATGCGTCTTCTGCAGGCGTCGTCGTCGCGCCATGACGGGGGATCTCGCAGGGAACGCCATGACAATCCGAATTCTCTCCCGGGCGCTCGGCGCCGGGGTGCTGCTCGCGCCGTCGAGCGCGCTGGCCCAGACGGGCAGTGACGCGCCCGAGGCCCAGCCGGTCATCGAGGTGACCGCGCCACGCTTGGCGCGGGAGCTCTACGCCACGCCGGCGGCCGTCTCCGTGGTCGACCGCGAAGCGATCCAGCAGGGCCAGCAGCGGGTCAGGCTGGACGAGTCGCTCGACCTCGTTCCTGGCCTCTATCTGCAGAACCGCAACAACTTCGCCCAGGGGCAGCGCATCGCCATCCGCGGTTTCGGCGCGCGGGCGCCGTTCGGTGTGCGCGGTATCACCGTGATGGTCGACGGTATCCCCTATACGCTGCCCGACGGTCAGGCCCAGCTCGACGCCATCGATCTCGACAGCGCCGAACGCATCGAGGTGATCCGCGGGCCGGCCGCGGTGCAGTACGGCAATGCCGCCGGCGGGGTGATCAGCGTGACCACGGCGGACGGGCGCGACGATCCGGGTAGCCACATTCGTATGGAAGGGGGCAGCCACGGCTATCAGAAGTACGCGGTGAGCAACGGCGGTGTCAATGGCCCCTGGTCGCAACATGTCAGCCTCTCCGCCCTCGACTATTCGGGCTACCGCGACCACAGCGCCACCGAAAAGTACCTGCTCAACGCCAAGCTGCGCCGCGAGCTGGGTAGCGACCGTGCGCTCACCGCCATCGTCAATCTGCTCGACAATCCCGAGTCCGAGGATCCGGGCGGGCTGACTCGAGCGCAGGTGCATGCCGACCGCGAGCAGGCCGGGGCCTTCACCGAAAAGTACGACACCGGCCAGAGCGTCGATCAGCAGGTGTTCGGCCTGCAGTACGAGGATCTCTCGGCGGGGCCCGGGGCGCTCTATCTCAAGGGCTTCTATCTGCGCCGCGACTTCGAGCAGCAGCTGCCCTATCCCGGCGACAGTCTGATCGACTATCAGCGTGACTACTATGGCGGCAGCGCCGAGTACCATCAGACCGTACACCTGTCACAGATGCCGCTGCGCTATGTCGCCGGGGTCGATGTGGCGCATCAGCGCGACGATCGCGGGCGCAAGAACGTCGCCTTCAGCGGCGAGGTCACCGGCACGGCGGCCGACGAGACTCAGACGGCGACCTCGCTGGGGGCCTTCGTGCAGGGCGATCTCGACCTCGACGAGCGCTGGACGCTCTCCCTCGGCGGGCGCTACGACCGGGTCCGGATGAAGATCGACGACGCCTATATCGACCCCGCCAGCGAGGACGGCGATGACAGCGGCGAGCGGACCTTCGATCAGTGGAGCACCAGCGCGGGTATCAGCTACCGCTACCGCGCCAACCATCAGCTCTACGCCAACACCGCCACCGCCTACGAGACGCCGACCTTCTCCGAGTTCGCCAATCCCAGCGGCGCCGGCGGTTTCAACGGCGATATCGAGCCGCAGAAGGCGTGGAGCCGCGAGCTGGGCGCGCGCGGCAGCTTCGCCAACGGCGTCGACTACGATGTCGCGCTGTTTTCGGTGCGGGTGCGCGACGAGCTGGTGCCCTACGAGGGTGAGTCCGGGCGTACCTTCTACCAGAACGCCGGTGACAGCGAGCGCGATGGCCTCGAGGTCGCACTCGGCTGGCAGTTCACTCCCGGCTGGCGTCTCGACAGCGCCCTGACGCTGGCGCGCTACCACTTCGATCATTTCTCCGATACCCAGGGTCGATACGATGGCAAGCGCATCCCCGGCCTGCCGCAGCAGACCTGGGTCAACCGCCTGAGCTGGGAGGGAGTAGGCCAGCGTTTCGCCAGCGTCGAGACCCAGTATGTGGGCGATATGGTGGCGGACAACGCCGGCGAGGTGAGCGTCGGCGACTACTGGCTGGTCAATCTGCGCGGTGGCGACGGCTGGCATCTGGGTGGCGATACCTGGCTCAAGACCTATGTCGGCGTGCGCAATCTGTTCGCGGTGGAGCACTATGCCAACGTGCGCATCAACGCCAGCAACGCGCGCTACTTCGAGCCAGCGCCGGGGCGAACGGTCTATGCTGGTATCGGCATCGATTTTTAGGGTGTCACGACACGGGCGCCGTAAAGGCATCGCGTTCGGCGATTCACTCAGCGCTTTTCGAGCGCCATCATAACGACACCGGGCCGTCCACAGGGTGCCCGGCGGGATCACGAGGAACTCATCATGCGTCATCTACTCTCTTTGGCTCTGGCCGCACTGCTGCTTTCGCTGCTGGCCGGCTGTACCGTCAACACCTACGCCGATGGCCAGCGCGAGGTTCAGCCCGGCGTCCCCCAGGATGGCCCCACCGCCAATCCGGCGGACGCCACCCGCGGGCAGGAGGGCAGCGGCGAGCTGCCCTGAGTGCCGCGCGATGGGTGTGAAGTAAAGTTCGGGTTCGGGCCGCCGATATACGCTCTACGTACTGCCACCCCTTGAGGCGGGCGGTGCGCGGGCAGGTCGGCGGGCGGCCGCGTTGCCCGCGCACCGTCGCCGAGCGAGAGTGCCGAGATGTGCCCGACCCCTTCGCACCGCTGGACCCTGAGCGCGCCGCTGGCGGCCCTGGCGCTGATGCTGCTGGTGTGGGCGACCCCCGCCGCCAGCGCCCAGCTTCAGATCATCGATGCCGCCACCGGCGCGCCGCTGAGTGAGGCGGTGATCGAGATCTACGCGCCGTCCACAGCGGGCGCGACCCGCGCTGCCGCCGGTGGCTACCAGATGGTGCAGCGCCATGCCACGTTCATTCCGCACGTGCTGCTGATACCGGTGGGCGCCGAGGTCAGCTTTCCCAATCGCGATACCACCCGCCACCAGGTCTACTCCTTTTCGCCGGCGCATCCCTTCAGCCTCGATCTCTACCTGCAGGAGACGCCGCCGCCGGTGCGCTTCGATCGCGCCGGGGTAGTCGTGCTCGGCTGCAATATCCATGACGCCATGGAGGCCTTCATCGTGGTCAGCGAGGCGCCTTATCGCGCACTCACCGGTGACGATGGCCGCGCCGCGTTCACGCTACCGTCGGGGCGGCATCGGCTGCGTGTGTGGCACCCACGTCTGGAAGACACGCATCTCACGTGGTGGGAAGGCGAGATCGGCGCCGAGGAGACGCGCCAGGTGGCACTCACTCTCGCGGCGAGTCTGCCCTCGGTGCCCGAGCCCTCGGCACTGCAGCAGCGCTTCCAGCACGCGCTCGAACAGACGCAGGCCAACTGAGTGTCGTTTCGCCGGCGTCTGCTGCTGATCATGCTGGCGGTGATGGCCGTGGCCCAGCTGGTCGCCGCCATCGCCACCCTGGGCACCATTCATCGCGATGTCATGCACAAGGGCGGGCGCGAGCTGGAGGTGGGGCTCGGGGTGATGCGCCAGCTGCTCGACGAGCGCGGCAAACAGCTGCGCGACAGCGTCGACATTCTGACCTCTGACTTCGGCTTCAAGAGCGCGATCGCCTCCCAGGACCAGGGTACGCTGGTCAGCGTGCTGGCCAATCACGGCGAGCGGGTGGGCGCCGACATGGTGCTGCTGGCGGCGCCGGACGGCACCATCGTGGCCAGTAGCCATCACGCCCCAGGCACGCCGATGCCGTTCCCGCGGCTATGGCGCCAGGTGCGTCAGGCCGGCGAGGCGACCGGCGTGGTGCTGCAGGGTCAGCGCCCCTATCAGTTCGTCATGCTGCCGGTACGGGCGCCCAACCTGATCGGCTGGGTCGGCATGGGGTTCTTGCTCGACACGCCGCTGGCTGAGGAGATGGCGCGGTTGACCCGGCTGCAGGTCAGCTTTCTGGTGAGTGGCGCGGATCAGGCGTCGGCGGCATCGGGTGACGCCGTAGACGACACGGCGGGCGATGCCGTAGACGAAGCACCGGGCGATATGAAGGGCGATATTTCCGGCGGTATGAAGGGCTATGTCGCCGGCGCGTTGGCCCAGGTGCCGGCCACGGCGGTGAGCGCGCTGCGCGCGGATCTGGCGCGCGGCGAGTATCTGCACCACAGCGGCGTTGACGCCAGGCTGGACGCGCTTGTGCTCGCCTCGCCGCTGATGATCTCCGAGACCGTCCCTGACGCAGATCGGGGCCAGGTCTATGCCGTGGTGGAGCACTCGCGGGCGGATCTGCTGGCGGTGTTCCAGGCGCTCGGTTGGCGGCTGGCGGCGATCTTTGCGGTGACGCTGGCTTTGACGGCAGCGGTCGCCGCCTTTAGCGCGCGCGGCATGTCACGGCCACTGATCCGCCTGACCCAGGTGGCGCAAAGGATCGGGCGCGGCGAGCGGATCACCGAGGTGCCGACCGACAGCGGCGGCGAGATCGGCCTGCTCGGACGCACTCTGGTGGCGATGCAGCGCGATATCGAGAGCCGCGAACGCCAGCAGCGCGAGCAGGCGCGGCGTGATCAGCTCACCGGGCTGGCCAACCGCCACTCGGCGCAGCAGGACATCGCCGAGGCGGTCGCGGCGGGGCAGCCGTTGACGCTGCTGCGGCTGTCGATCTGCGGTTTTCGCCATATCAACGATACCTTCGGCTACGCCGTCGGCGATCAGGCCCTGCGCCAGTTGGCGAGACGTCTCGCTGACTGCCCGGCGCCGGTGCGTCACGCCTACCGCCTGGGCGGCGACGAGTTCCTGCTGCTGGTCGACTCGGCGGCCGTCGAGGCGCGCTGGCTGGCGTCGCTGCTAGAGGAGCTGGCGCGGCCGATCGAACTCGACCACTCGCCGCTGCGCCTGCAGCTCGTCTACGGTGAGGTCAATTTCCCCGCACACGGGCGCAGCGCCCCGCTGCTGCTGCGGCGGGCCGAGGTCGCCATGGCCATGGCCAAGCAGCAGCGGCTCGGCTATCTGCGTTACGTGGAGGGGCAGGACGAGAAACGTCTGCGCGAAATGACGCTGGTGCGCGATCTGCAACTGGCGGCCGAGCGTGGTCAACTGAGCATGGTTTATCAGCCCAAGATCGCCGCCGCCGACGGCGCACTGGTGGAGCTGGAGGCGCTGATGCGCTGGCAGCATCCGGAGCTCGGTTTCATTCCGCCGGACGAATTCATTGCCCTGGCCGAGAGCGCAGGCTTCATCTCCCAGTTGACCGGCTGGATGTTGACCACGGTGTGCCGGCAGCTGGCCGCCTGGGAAGCCGAGCAGGGGCTATGCCTGGCGGTGGCGGTGAACCTCTCGGCGCAGGATGTGATCGATCCGGCGCTGCCGCAGCGGCTCGATCAGGCGCTGGCCGCGTATGGCCTGGACCCGTCCCGGCTGGGGCTGGAGGTGACCGAGAGCGCGATCATGTCCGATCCGGAGACATCGCGCCGAGTGCTGATCGAGCTGTCGCAGCGCGGCGCCAGCACCGCGATCGACGACTTCGGCACCGGCTACTCCTCGCTGGCCCAGCTCAAGCGTCTGGCGGTGCGTCAGCTCAAGATCGATAAATCCTTCATTCTCAAGCTCGAGCAGCATACTGACGACCGCATCATCGTGCACTCGACGATCGAACTCGGCCACAACCTGGGGCTCGAGGTGGTCGCCGAGGGCGTCGAGACCGATGCCGCACGGGCGCTGCTGGTCGAGCTCGGCTGCGACTATCTGCAGGGCTACGGCATCTCGCGTCCGCTGCCCGCGGCCGCCGTGGCCGAGTGGATCGCCGCCCATCCGCCCGGCGTGCGCCGGCCTCTGCGCCCGCTCGAGGGTTCGACACCATGATCTTGCGAGGAGACGTCTGATGGCGAGCCCCCTACGCCGCTGGCTGCGGCGCTTGCTCGTGGGAGCCACTGCGCTGGCCGCTGTTACCGCGCTGGCGATGCCGGCACAGGCGGGGAGCCGCCTGCTGGGCACCGGCGGCGTGACCCAGATCGAGGGTGCCGCCGGTGGTGGGCTGTCGCCCTGGGGCGTGCTCGCCGGCACCGCCAGCGATACCGAGGTGGCGGTGAGCGTGGCCGCCAGCGAGGCGTGGCTGGACGATTACGGCCTGCGCGTGCGCGGGATCGGGGTCAACTGGCACGATCGGGTGGAGGTCTCCTACGCCCGTCAGCGGCTGGCGCTCGACACGCTGGGCGGCGTGCTCGAGCAGGAGATCTACGGCGCCAAGCTGCGCCTGTTCGGCGATCCGCTCTACCACCCCTGGGGCAGCTGGAGCCTCGGCGTGCAGCACAAGCGGCTCGGCCGGGGGCAGGCGCTGGCACGCGCGGTGGGCGCTGAGGCGACCCAGGGCAACGATCTCTATCTGGCCGGCAGCAAGCTGTTCTTCGACGCCGTGGCCGGGCGCAACCTGCTGGCCAACCTGACGCTGCGCTCGACCCGCGCCAATCAGGGCGGGCTGCTCGGCTTCGGCGGCGATCGCGACAGCGGGCGCTCGCTGGTGGCCGAAGGCTCGCTGGGGCTGTTCCTGACCCCGGCCTGGGTGGTCGGGGTGGAGTATCGGCAAAAGCCCGACAACCTCGGCTTTGCCGAGGAGCAGGCATGGCAGGATGTGTTCACCGCGCTGTTCTTGACCCGCCACCTCTCGCTGACCGGTGCCTGGCTCGATCTCGGCGATATCGCCGGGCTCGAGAACCAGCGCGGCGGCTATCTCTCGCTGCAACTGGCGCTTTGACGGGGAGCTTGTGATGTATCCGATCTCGACGCGTGGGTATGTAGCTGCGCTACTGCTGGCGTGGGCCCTGAGTGGCTGTGCCGGCGCGCAGCCGCAGCCCGCGCCGACCCTCTATCAAAAGCTCGGCGGCGAGAAGGGCATGCATGCCATCGTCGAGGACTTCGCCTATCGCCTCGCCGATGATCCCGAGCTGGTGGCGTTCTTCGCCAACACCAACATCGACTACTTCGTGAACTCGCTGCAGGACTACCTGTGCGTGATCAGCGATGGCCCCTGTGTTTACCGCGGCGCGCCGATGGACAAGGCGCACCAGCACATGGGCATCCATGAGGCCGACTTCAACCGCCTGGTCGATGCGCTCCAGGCGACGCTGCTCGACCAGCCGATCTCCGCTTCTGCACGCAACCAGCTGCTCAAACGCCTGGCCGCGCAGCACGCCGCGGTCATGCGCTATCAGTGACCCCTGACGGTGAGAGATGGTCAGACAGTGATCCGTCGGCCAGATAGGCCCGCGCCGGGTGGCGCGGGCCTCGTATCCGAATAAGAGGGCTTATCCGGCGCTCATCATCGGCAGGTCTGGCAATAAGCCCTGAGTCTCAGGTGCGATGAGCGGGATCAGGCGCGATAGTCGGTCTCGGAGTAGAGCACGCGCAGGCGCACGGTGTGGTTGACCTGCTTGAGCGCATCGAGTGCCTGCGGGCCGTAGGCCTTGTCGACGTCGATCACCACGTAGCCGACCTTGTCGTTGGTCTGCAGGAACTGGCCGGCGATATTGATGCCGTTCTCCGACAGCACGCGGTTGATCTCCGAGAGCACGCCGGGCACGTTCTCGTGAATATGCAGCAGGCGATGCTTGTCCGGGTGCGAGGGCAGCGCCACCTCGGGGAAGTTGACCGAGGTGATGGTGGTGCCATTGTCGGAGTAGGTGACCAGCTTCTCAGCCACTTCGATGCCGATGTTCTCCTGGGCTTCCAGCGTCGAGCCGCCAATGTGCGGGGTCAGGATCACGTTCTCCAGACCGCGCAGCGGCGAGACGAACTCCTCGTTGCCGCCCTTGGGCTCGACCGGGAAGACGTCGATCGCCGCGCCCAGCAGCTTGCCGCTCTGGAGCGCTTGTGCCAGCGGCTCGATCTCGACCACCGAGCCGCGCGAGGCGTTGATCAGGATGCCGCCCTGCTTCATCAGCGCGATCTGTTCGGCGCCGATCATCCAGCGGGTGGCGGGCAGGTCGGGCACGTGCAGGCTGACCACGTCGGCGCGTGCCAGCAGCTCTTCGAGGCTACCTACCTGGCGGGCGTTGCCCAGTGCCAGCTTGGTGACCACGTCGTAGTAGATCACGTCGAGACCGAGGGATTCGGCGAGCACCGAGAGCTGTGCGCCGATGCTGCCGTAGCCGACGATCCCCAGGGTCTTGCCCCGCGCCTCGTGGGAGTTCTTGGCCGACTTGAGCCAGCCGCCCTGATGGGCGCGGGCGTTCTTCTCCGGAATGCCGCGCAGCAGCATGATGGTCTCTGCCAGCACCAGCTCGGCCACCGAGCGGGTGTTGGAGAAGGGCGCGTTGAATACCGGGATCGCGCGCGCCAGGGCGGCGTCGAGATCGACCTGGTTGGTGCCGATGCAGAAGCAGCCCACCGCGGTGAGCTTCTCGGCGGCGGCGAAGACCCGCTCGGTGAGCTGGGTGCGCGAGCGGATGCCGATGAAGTGGACGTCACGGATCTTGTCGATCAGCTCTTCTTCACTGAGTGACGTGGAGAGCGTTTCGATGTTGGTGTAGCCCGCGTTGAGCAGCGAATCCACGGCGGACTGATGAATGCCCTCGAGCAGCAGAAACTTGATCTTGCTCTTGTCCAGAGACGTCTTGGCCATTGGGGGATCAACCTTTCTTCATCGGCTTGTCGCGAGCGCGTCGCGGTGATGGGAAATCCGTCGGCGAAAGCGGACGTCGCGCGAGCTCACACAGTGTCAGGAGGCCGCCGCCAGCGGGCGCATAGCGTAACACAGACGTCGCGGGTGAGGATGAAAATGACGCACGCAGACATGAATGTCGTGCAATCGTGGGCGCGTCGTGGCAGGCCCCCGAGTCTGTGCCGAACCGGCGCCGACAATGCGCAAACCGCGCGACGATTTCACCCCGAGGGCAGACGACCCCCGGGGGCGGCGGTGTATACTCGAAGACCGTTTTCGCTTGGTGCCGGTGGCTTGGCCGCCGCGCCCTCGACCCGGCTCCCGCCCGCGCCCGCGCGAGGCACTGGGAGCGACGCTATGAGTGCACCATGTCTGACAAGATGGCCGAACAGGACGTTCCCCAGGACTTCGCCACCACGCTGACCCAACTGGAGCGGCTGGTGGCGCAGCTCGAATCCGGCGAACTGACGCTGGAAGCCTCACTGGCCGCCTTCGAGCGCGGCATCCGTCTGACCCGCGACGCCCAGAGCCGCCTCGATGGCGCCGAACTCAAGGTGCAGGCGCTGCTCGAACAGGCCGACGGCACGCTGCAGTCGGTGCCGTTCGAGACCACCGGAGAGCCGCCGCATGAGCCCTGAGCACGCGCGTGAGCAGACCTCGCCGGAAGCCGCCGTCGCCGCGGCGCGGGCGCGCAGTGAGCAGGTGCTGGCGGCCTGGCTGGAGCGCTCGCCGGGGGTGTCGGCGGCACTCGACGAGGCGCTGCGCTACAGCGTGCTCGGCAGCGGCAAGCGGCTGCGCCCGGTGCTGGTCTATCTCGCCGGCCAGGCGCTGGGGGCGCAGAACGATGCGCTCGACCCCGCCGCCGCCGCGCTGGAGATGATCCACGCCTACTCGCTGGTCCACGACGATCTGCCGGCGATGGACGACGACGACTTGCGCCGCGGCCGGCCGACGGTGCATCGCGCCTTCGACGAGCCGCTGGCGATCCTCGCCGGCGACGCCCTGCAGTCGCTGGCCTTCGAGGTGCTCGCCTCGCGCGAGCACCCGCGCCTCGCCGCGCTCGTCACGACCCTGGCCCAGGCCGCCGGGCGTGACGGCATGGCGGCGGGGCAGGCGATCGATCTCGCCGCGGTGGGCACACCGCTCGACCTCGCCGCGCTGCAGGCGATGCACCAGCACAAGACCGGCGCGCTGATCCGTGCCGGCGTGCGTCTGGGGGCGCTGGTAGCGGTGGCCGAGAGCGACCCGCGGGTGGCAGCGCTCGACCGCTACGCCGCGGCCATCGGCCTGGCGTTCCAGATCCACGACGACGTGCTCGACGTCACCGGCGATACCCAGACCCTGGGCAAGACCTCGGGTGCCGATGCGCACCGCGACAAGCCGACCTATCCTGCGCTGCTGGGGCTTGCGCGCGCCCAGGCGCGGGCCCGCGAGCTCCTCGACGAAGCCCTCGCGGCGCTGGCCCCGCTGGGTGACGCGGGCGCGCCGCTGGCGTGGCTGGCCCGTTTCATGATCGATCGCGATCACTGACCGGTAACGACCTATTCTATGAAGCTGTTCGACGAGATCCCCACGCAGCGCCCGCTGACGCCGCTGCTCGATACGCTCGATGCGCCGGCCGGGCTGCGCCGGATGACGCTGGCGCAGCTGCGCCAGGTCGCCGACGAGCTGCGCGCCTACCTGCTCTACAGCGTCGGTGTCAGCGGCGGCCATTTCGGCGCCGGGCTCGGCGTGGTCGAACTCACGGTGGCGCTGCACCGCGCGCTGCAGACTCCCCACGACCGCCTGGTGTGGGATGTCGGCCACCAGGCCTATCCGCACAAGATCCTCACCGGGCGTCGTGACGCGCTCACCGGGATTCGTCAGTACGGCGGCCTGGCGGCCTTTCCGCGGCGCGAGGAGTCGCCTTACGACACCTTCGGCGTGGGCCACTCGAGCACCTCGATCTCGGCCGCGCTGGGCATGGCGCTGAGTGCGCGTGCCAAGGGCGAGAAGCGCCGCGCCTGCGCGGTGATCGGTGACGGCGCGCTGACCGCCGGCATGGCCTTCGAGGCGCTGGCGCACGCCGGCCACGTCAAGGCCAACCTGCTGGTGGTGCTCAACGACAACGAGATGTCGATCTCCGAGAACGTCGGCGGCATGGCCAGCTACCTGACCCGCATCCTCACCAGCAAGCCATATGCGGCGGTACGCGAGAACGGCAAGCGGGTACTTTCGCACCTGCCCGGGGCGCTGGAGCTGGCGCGGCGCACCGAGGAGCACGTCAAGGGCATGATCAGCCCGGCCACGCTGTTCGAGGAGATGGGCTTTCACTACATCGGCCCCATCGACGGCCACGACCTGGCGGCGCTCAACCAGGCGCTGGAGGCGCTGCGTGATCAGGAGGGGCCGCAGTTTCTTCACGTGCGCACGCGCAAGGGGCGCGGCTTCCGGCCCGCCGAGGCCGACCCGATCGGCTTTCATGCCATCACCAAGCTCGAGCGCAAGCCGCCGGCGCCGCCGCGGGTCGACGCCGAGCGCCCGAAGCCGCGCAGCGAAGATATTGTGCGCCCGAAACCGCGCAGCGAAGATGCTTTGCGCCCGAAGCCGCGCAAATATTGCAACGTCTTCGGCGACTGGCTGTGCGACATGGCGGCGGTGGACACGCGCCTGATCGGCATCACCCCGGCGATGCGCGAAGGCTCCGACCTGATCCGTTTCTCGCAGACCTATCCCGAGCGCTACTACGACGTGGCGATCGCCGAGCAGCACGCGGTGACCCTGGCCGCCGGCATGGCCTGCGAGGCGATGAAGCCGGTGGTGGCGATCTACTCGACTTTCCTGCAGCGCGGCTATGATCAGCTGGTGCACGACGTCGCGGTGCAGCACCTTGATGTCACCTTCGCCATCGACCGTGCCGGGCTGGTGGGCGAAGACGGGCCGACCCACCACGGCGCGCTGGATCTCTCCTTCCTGCGCTGTGTGCCCGGTCTGGTGATTCTGGCGCCGGCGGACGAGGCCGAGTGTCGCGCCATGCTCACCACCGCCTATCATCACCCCGGCCCGGCGGCGGTGCGCTACCCCCGGGGTACCGGCCCCGGCAGCGAGCTGCCCCAGGATCTTGAGGCGCAGGTGCCGATCGGCCGCGCGCAGACCCGGCGCGAGGGCGAACGCGTGGCGCTGCTCGCCTTCGGCAGCCTGAACACGCCGGCGGCCGAGGTCGCCGAGCGGCTCGGGGCGACACACCTCAACATGCGCTCGGTCAAGCCGCTGGATCGCGACGCCATCGTCGCCGCGGCGCAGACCCACGAGCTGCTGGTCACCCTGGAAGAGAACGTGATCGCCGGCGGCGCCGGCAGCGGGGTCAACGAGCTACTGGCGGCGGAGGGGCTGACGCCGGCGGTGCTCAATCTGGGCATCCCCGATGCCTTCGTCGAGCACGGCAAGCCCGCCGAGCTGCTGCGCGACTGCGGTCTGGATGCTGCCGGGATCGAGGCGGCGATCCGCGCCCGCCTGAACCTCAACGACAACTGATGGGACTTCCATGTCTATTGCCATTCTGATCGGCGCCTTCATCGGCTACCTCGCCGGCAAGCTGCCGGGCCTTCTGATCGGGGCCGGTATCGGCTGGTGGATCAGCCGCAAGCTGCGCCAGTCCGTGGTGGGGCGGGTGGTGGGCATCCAGCACCAGTTTCTCGAATCCACCTTTGCGGTGATGGGCTGTATCTGCAAGGCCGACGGCCATATCACCCGCGACGAGATTCGCACCGCGGAGATGCTGTTCGATCGCCTGCACCTCAATGGCGAAATGCGCGAGCGGGCCAAGGCCGCGTTCAACCGGGGCAAGAGCCCCGAGTTCGATCTCGACGCCGAGGTCGCCACCATCCGCCGGGTCACCGGCGGTCAGCGCGCGCTGCTGCAGGTCTTCCTGCAGGTGCAGCTGGCGGCGATCGCCGCCGACGGCCAGATGCACGAAGCCGAGCACACCATGCTGCTGCGGGTGGCACGCGGTCTGGGCTTCTCGGAGGCCGAGATCCAGCAGATCGAAGCGATGCTGCGCGGCGGCCCGCACCAGGCCGGTGGCAGCCAGGCGAGCAGCGGCCAGAGCCTGGAGGACGCCTACCGGGTGCTGGGCATCTCTGAGGAGGCCAGCGATGCCGAGGTCAAACGCGCCTATCGCAAGCTGATGAGCGAAAACCACCCCGATAAGCTTGCCGGCAAAGGGCTGCCGGAGAGCATGCGCGAGATGGCCAAGGAGCGCACCGCCGAGATCAGCAACGCCTACGAGGTGATCCGCAAGCAGCGCGAGAGCCGCGCCTGACACCGCCCGCCGCGGCCGGCATCGACGCCGCGCTCCGGCTTGGATAGGATCGATCCGGATCGTGGCGACCACAGGACGTCCTGCATGCCAGGGAAAGCCGGTTTCTATCGCACCACCGCCAGACTGCTCGGCGCCATCGACCGGCGTGGCCTGGTCCTGCGCTACCGCTACGGCGATCGTCGCCTGCTCGAGGAGTGCGTGCTGCCGGCGCTCGACGCCGACCCGGCGGTGGCGGACGTGCTGCTGGTCGGCTGCGCCTGGTACACCCGTCACTACCCCGCGCTACTGCCCTCGGCCGAGGTGATCACCATGGAGATCGACCCGGCCAAGGCGGTCTTCGGCGGCGCGCGCCATATCGTCGCTGACATGGCTCATCTGGAAGCTCACATCACCCCTGCCTCGCTGGACGCGGTGATCTGCAACGGCGTGCTGGGCTGGGGGCTCGACGACCCGGCGGCGATCGAGGCCGCCTTCGCCGGCGCCAGCCGCTGCCTGCGCCCGGGTGGGCTGTTCCTGCTCGGCTGGAACGACATCGCCCCGCGTAACGCCTGCCCACCGGATACCATCGCCGCGCTCGACGGCCTTGCCGCCGCCGATATCCCCGGCCTGTGCGCCCACTCGGTGGTGGCCCAGGCGCGCAACCGCCACTGCTACCAGGCCTGGCGCAAACCGCTGGCGGCGTGAGCGGCGCCGTTCAGCCCGCGCGCACGCCGCGCCAGAAGACCCGCCACACCCCCTCGAAGCGCCGCGCCAGCGCGGCCTTGTCGTACATGAATGTCTCCGACAGCAGCCCATCCACCAGGCAGTAGAAGGCGGCGATGAAGGCCGCCTCGTCCAGCGTCGGGTCGAGGGCGGCGTCCGCCTGGCCGGCGTGGAAGATCTCTCCCAGGCGCTGGTCGAGGCGCTGCTCGGCGCGGGCGCTGATATCGCGCGCCTCGCGGCTGAGCTCCTGGGGTGGAAAGAGCAGAAAGCGCTTGTAGAACACCCCTTGGTGCTCACGGTAGGAGATGGTGCAGCAGCACTCCACCAGATGGCGCAGGCGCTGCTCGAAGGGCGCCTGGCGCTGGCTGGCCAGGCTCTCCGTCACCAGCGCCAGGAGGGTGTTCTCGGCGTCGTCGGCGAGTTCGAGAAAGAGCGCGGCCTTGCTCTCGAAGTGATTGTAGATCGAGGGCTTCTTGATCCCCGCGTCGGTGGCGATCTGGGCCAGGCTGACGCCCTCGTAGCCGTGGCGAGCGAAGCGCGTCAGGGCGATCTGCTTGAGATGGCTGCGGGTGTCCAAGCGGCACTCCTGGGCGAGGGGGCGAGGAAAAGCGAGAGCTTGCCAGAGTTGATGGGTATCAATAAACTAACGACCGTTAGTTAGCAGGGTTGTGGCGGCGAAGACCGTAGCAACAAAGACTGTATCGTCGATCCGCGGTAAGTCCGGTTATTCGACCGAGACGAGCAGGGGAGAGCCAGCATGAGCCAAACACATCGAACTCGACGTTTCCGTCTGCGCGCCCGCTGGGGGCTTCTGCCGCTGGCCGGGCTCGCCGAGGTGGGCTGGGCCAGCGGGCTCAAGCACGCCGATAGCGCCCTCGCGTGGGGGCTCACGGTCGGCCTGGCGGTGGCCAGTCTTTGGCTGGCCTCCCGCGCTGTGCGCTATCTCCCTACCAGCACCGTCTACACGGTGTTCGTCGGCATGGGCGCGGCGGGCACCGTGATCGCCGATTGGCTGCTGTTCGGGGTGGCGTTCCAGTGGCCGGTGCTGGGCTTTCTGGTGCTGCTGATGGTGGGCGTGATCGGGCTGCAGCAGGTGAGCGCATGACGCTCGATATCACCACCTGGCACTGGCTGGCGCTACTCGCCTCCGGCGCCTGCGAGATCGTCGGCGTGAGCGGCTTCGCACGCCTGCATCGCGGCCAGCGTGCCAGCGGCGTGGCGCTGCTGGTGGTGGGTTTCGGCTGCTCGCTGGGGCTGCTATCCATCGCCATGCGCTCGATCGACATGGGCGTGGCCTACGCCATTTTCACCGGCATCGGCACCCTCGGCAGCACGCTGCTGGGCATGTGGCTGTGGGGTGAATCGCGGCGTCCGCTGCGGCTTGCCTTCGTCGGCCTGATCGTAGTCGCAGTGGTCGGGTTGAAGCTGGCGAGCTAGGGGCGGGGCGGTTCGCGCGGTGCCATTCTGGCGCCTAGGCTGAGAGGTCTTGTCTTCACTGGAGCCTGCCCTTGTCCCCGATTGCCCATACCCTCATCGTCGGCTTTCTGAGTTTCGTCGCGCTGGTCGTGATCATCCGGCTTTCCGGCAAGCGCACACTGTCGAAGTGGAACGCCTTCGACTTCGTGATCACCATCGCCCTGGGCTCGACCCTCTCCACCGCGCTGATCACGCCGACGGTGTCGCTGGCGCAGAGCGTAGTGGCGTTCGTGCTGATCGTGGCGCTGCAGTTCGTGATCACCTTCACCTCGGTGCGCTCTAAGCGGGTCGAGGACCTGGTCAAGTCGCGCCCGACCCTGCTGCTCTACGACGGCACCCTGCGCCACGCGGCGATGGCCCGCGAGCGGGTGGTGGCGGTGGAGATCCTGGCCGCGCTGCGCGAGCGCGGCATTGCCGACATCGAGAGCGTGCACGCCGTGGTGCTGGAGACCGACGGCACTTTCAGCGTGATCCCCGACGCCGGCGACAGCGATTCGGCGCTGGCCGGCGTCGAGGGTGTGCCGCCACGCTGAGCCTCGATCACGCCTCGGCGTCGAGCGCCTCGCTCTCCAGGAAACCGCCGGACTGGCGCTGCCACAGCCGGGCGTAGAGACCGTTGGCGCGGATCAGCTCGGCGTGTGTCCCCTGTTCGACGATGTGCCCCTGCTCCATCACCACCAGCCGGTCCATGGCGGCGATGGTGGAGAGACGGTGGGCGATGGCGATCACCGTCTTGCCCTGCATCAGCCGGTCCAGATTCTCCTGAATGGCAGCCTCGACGTCGGAGTCCAGCGCCGAGGTCGCTTCGTCGAGAATCAGGATCGGCGCGTCCTTGAGCATCACCCGGGCGATCGCCAGACGCTGGCGCTGGCCGCCGGAGAGCTTGACCCCGCGCTCGCCGACATGCGCATCGAAGCCCGTGCGCCCCTGGATATCGCTCAGCCCCTCGATGAACTCGGCCACGTGGGCCTCGCGGGCGGCGCGCCAGGCCATCTCGTCACTGGCGTCCGGGCGGCCGTAAAGCAGGTTGTCGCGCACCGAGCGATGCAGCAGCGAGGTGTCCTGGGTGACCATGCCGATCTTGGCGCGCAGACTCTCCTGAGCGACCGTGGCGATATCCTGACCATCGATGCGGATGGCGCCGCTCTCCAGCTCATAGAAGCGCAGCAGCAGGTTGACCAGGGTCGACTTGCCCGCGCCGGAGGGGCCGATCAGGCCAATCTTCTCGCCCGGACGGATGGTCAGCGCCAGATCGTCGATCACACCGCTGCCCTTGCCGTAGTGGAAGCGAATATGGTCGAACACGATTTCGCCGCGAGAGACCTCGAGCGGGGTGGCGTCGTCGCGATCCTCGATCTGGTGCGGCAGTGACAGCGTCGACATGCCGTCCTGCACCGTGCCGATGTTCTCGAACAGCGCCGAGACCTCCCACATGATCCACTGCGACATGCCCCACAGACGCATCACCAGACCCAGCGCCACGGCGACCGCGCCCACGCTCACCGCCTCGTCGAGCCACAGCGACAGCGACAGCCAGCCGACGCTGAACAGCAGCAGCGCATTGAGCAGATAGAGCAGCCCGTAGAGGCCGGTGACCAGGCGCATCTGGCGGTAGACCGTGACCAGGAAGCCGGCCATGCCTTCACGCGCGAAAGCCGCCTCGCGGCTGGCGTGGGAGAACAGCTTGACCGTCTGGATATTGCTGTAGCTGTCGACGATGCGCCCGGTCATGCGCGAGCGGGCGTCGGCCTGGGACTCCGACACCCGGCCCATGACTGGCACGAACACCCGCAGCAGCACCAGATAGCCGGCCAGCCACACCACCAGCGGTATGGTCAGACGCCAGTCGGCGCTGCCCACCAGCAACAGCGTGCCCAGGAAGTAGACGCTGACGTAGTTGAGCACGTCGAACAGCTTGATCACGCACTCGCGCACCGCCAGCGAGGTCTGCATCACCTTGGTTGCGATGCGTCCGGCGAATTCGTCCTGATAGAAGCCCATCGACTGGCGCAGCAGATAGCGGTGCGCCTGCCAGCGGATACGCATGGGATAGTTGCCCATCATCGTCTGCTGCTGGAACAGCGAGTGCAGCCATACCATCCCCGGCAGCGCCACCAGCACCACCAGCGCCATGCCGGCGAGCTTCCAGCCCTGGTCGGCGAGGAAGGTGGCGCGATTCTGGTCGGCGAGCCAGTCGACGATATTGCCGAGGAAGCCGAACATCCACACCTCGACGCCGGCGATCAGCGCCATCAGCGTGGTCGCCGCCAGCAGGTAGGGCCAGGCCCCACGGGTATAGTGCAGGCAGAAGGCGATCAGGGTATCCGGCGGTCGCTGCGGCTCCGCCGACGGGAAGGGGTCGAGACGTTTTTCGAACCATTGGAACATGGCAAACCTGCAATCACTGAGGAAGAGCGTGGTGCTACCGGCGACGCGTGGCGCTGGCCGGTGGAAGCCTGAGCTCATTGTACGTCGGTGTCGTCGAGAGTACCGCCGTCGGCGCTTGCCGCGGCGGACGTTTTCCGCCAGCGTAAGACCTCGAGTATGGTTGAGGTAAAGCCCAATGGAGAGTACCAACACCCGGCCCCGCCGGCTCGCCGCGACCAAGCAGGCGCTCAGCGTGGGCGATGTCGCCCGGCGCTGCGGCGTGGCGGTCTCGACGCTGCATTTCTACGAGACCAAGGGCTTGATCCATAGCTGGCGCAACGCCGGCAATCAGCGCCGCTATACCCGCGACGTGCTGCGCCGGGTCGCGGTGATCAAGATCGCCCAGCGCACCGGGGTGCCGCTGGCGGAGATCCAGCAGGCGCTGGCCACGCTGCCCGACTCGCGCACGCCGACAGCGGCGGATTGGCGGCGCTTGTCCGAGCGCTGGCGAGCGGCCCTGGACGAGCGCATCACTCAGCTTACTTTGCTGCGCGACCAGCTCGATGGCTGTATCGGCTGTGGCTGTCTGTCTCTGGCGCAGTGTCCGCTACGCAACCCCGGTGACGTGCTCGGCGGCGACGGCGAAGGCGCGCAGCGGCTGGGCTCGGATCATGTCTCGAACGGCAGCACCGCGTTATAGATGGCGAGGAAGTGGCAGACGCTGCCGCCGATCACGAACAGGTGCCAGATGGCGTGGTGGAAGGGGATTGCGCGCACGGCGTAGAACAGCACACCGACCGTGTAGGTGATGCCGCCGGCGACCAGCAGGGCAAGGCCGGTGGGGGATAGCTGCGTGGTGAGGCTGTCGGAGGCGATCACGATCAGCCAGCCCATGATCAGGTAGATGAACACGCGCAGCAGGTTGAAGCGCTGCGGCCAGATCAGTCGCAGGGCGATGCCGCCCAGAGCCAGCCCCCAGATCACGCCGAACAGCGCCCAGCCCATGGGCCCGCGCAGGTTGACCAGCAGAAAGGGGGTGTAGGTGCCGGCGATGAGCAGATAGATGGCGCAGTGATCGAAGGCCTGGAAGGCGCGCTTCAGGCGCTGGCTGCGAAAGCCGTGGTAGAGCGTCGAGGCGGTGTAGAGCGCCAGCAGGCAGCTGCCGTAGAGCGAGACGCTGACGATCTTCCACGGGTCGACCTCGGCGGCGATGCTGGCCAGCACGATCAGCACGATCATGCCGGCGAGACTCAGTGCGGCGCCGATGCCGTGGCTGATGCTGTGCAGCCACTCCTCCAGCCGGGTGTACTCTTCCTCCTCTGCGGGCTGGGACGGCGAGGCGTGCTCGGGGTGTGATATCGGATATCGAGAAGACGAGAGAGGGCGCGAAGCGGAATCGGGCATGACGGCTGAGCCTCCTGCGGGACGCGTGGCAGGATCGTGAGCATAGACGTGGGTTGGACCCGCACGCCGGGACGACGTTCAGTCTCCCGAGTCATGATGACGCAACGATGACGCCGCCGAAAGGCCCGGCGACGCCGATTCAGGCGTCGCGCTCGATGTCGACGTCGCTGGCGGGGGTGAAGTCGTCGAGCGCCATCATATGGCCGAGCTTGCCGACCTTGGTGGTCAGGTAGTGCTCGTTGAACGGGTTGCGCCCGGTGGTGATCGCGAGACGCTCGTCAATACGCACGCCGTCGCGGCTGAGCGCCTCGACCTTGCGCGGATTGTTGGTCATCAGGCGCAGCGCAGAGATGCCGAGGTGGTCGAGCATGGGCACGCAGATATCGTAGCGGCGCTGGTCGGCGCCGAAGCCGAGCCGCTCGTTGGCCTCCACGGTGTCGGCGCCGGTGTCCTGCAGGGCATAGGCGCGGATCTTGTTGAGCAGACCGATACCGCGCCCCTCCTGGCGCAGGTAGAGCAGTGCACCGCGCCCCTCGTCGGCGATGCGCTTGAGCGCTTCCTGCAGCTGGTAGCCGCAGTCGCAGCGCATCGAGAACAGGGCATCGCCGGTCAGGCACTCGGAGTGGACGCGAGCCAGCACCGGCTCCGGCGTGGTGACATCGCCGAGCGTGAGCACCACGTGCTCCTTGCCGGTGGACTCTTCCTGGAAGCCGTGCAGCGTGAAGGTCGCCCAGGGTGTGGGCAGCTGCGATGCGGCGATGAAACGGATCGACACGTTGACCTCGCGAAACGGGCCCTGCGGGTAAGGCGCGGGCTCACCCCTAGGACGTTGAGGGGCGGCATTATATCAGGCTTGCGCGTGTATCCGTTACACTGCAGGCAAATCTCCCGTGCGAAGAGCGCTATGACACTGCAAAACGATCGCCTGCTGCGGGCCCTGGCTCGCCAACCGGTGGACCGCACGCCGGTCTGGATGATGCGTCAGGCCGGCCGCTATCTGCCGGAGTACCGCGCCACCCGCGCCGATGCCGGCAGCTTCATGGACCTGTGCCGCAACGCCGATCTGGCCTGCGAGGTGACGCTGCAGCCGCTGGCGCGCTACCCGCTCGATGCCGCGATCCTGTTCTCCGATATTCTCACCATCCCCGACGCCATGGGGCTGGGGCTCTATTTCGAGACCGGCGAGGGGCCCAAGTTCCGCCATCCGGTACGCACCGCCGCCGAGGTCGCGGCGCTCAGCGCGCCGGATGCCGAGCACGATCTCGACTACGTGATGAATGCGGTGCGCACCATCCGCCGCGAGCTCGATGGCCGGGTGCCGCTGATCGGCTTCTCCGGCAGCCCCTGGACCCTGGCGACCTACATGGTCGAGGGCGGGTCGAGCAAGGATTTCCGCCATATCAAGGCGATGCTCTACGGCGACCCGCAGACGCTGCACACCCTGCTGGGCCTGCTCGCCACCGCGGTGACTGACTACCTCAATGCCCAGATCCGTGCCGGCGCTCAGGTGGTGCAGATCTTCGACACCTGGGGTGGGGCGCTGTCGACCCCGGCCTATGAGGCGTTCTCGCTGGCCTACATGCGGCGCATCGTGGGTGGGCTGATCCGCGAGCACGATGGCCGCCGGGTGCCGGTGATCCTGTTCACCAAGAACGGCGGGCAGTGGCTGGAGTCGATCGCCGACAGCGGCTGCGATGCCGTCGGTCTCGACTGGACCACCGAGCTGGGCGATGCGCGGCGGCGGGTCGGTGAGCGCGTGGCGCTGCAGGGCAATCTCGACCCCAACGTGCTGTTCGCACCGCCCGAGCGGATCGGTGCCGAGGTCGAGCGGGTGCTGGCCAGCTACGGTCATGGCCCAGGCCACGTCTTCAACCTGGGTCACGGCATCAGCCAGTTCACCAATCCCGACCACGTCACGGCCTTCTTCGACACCTTGCATGCCGCGAGCCCGGCCTATCACCGCTGAAGCCGGTGTCAGCGGCATCGACGGCCTGCTGCTGTTCGATGCCGACTGCCCGTTCTGCCGGCGTGCGGTGCGCTGGCTGCTGGCGCATGAGCGTGATGCAGGCGCGACGCTGGCGCTGAGCGGTCTCGATAGCGCGCTCGGGCAGTGCGTGGGGCGCCACTTCGGCCGCGAGCTCGCGCGCTGCGATACGATCCGCTATGTCACCGGCGGTGAGCTTTACGAGGAGAGCGAGGCGCTGTGGCGGCTGGGATGCCGGCTGCGAGCAGGCTGGCGATTGCTTGCGTGGCTGCGCTGGGTGCCGGCGCCGCTGCGCAACGCCGTCTACCGCGGGATCGGGCGCTATCGTCGGCGCCTGGCACCGGATAACGACGCGCGACTTGAGGATGACCCACGCTGGCGCGAACGTCTCGATGCCGGCCTCTGCACACGTCTGGGATTGCCGACGACGCTGGCCGAGGGGGCGCGATGACTCGGCCAGCGAACGGGCGTCGGCTCGCGACGTGGCAGGCTATGGCGGCACTGGCCGCGCTGATCTGGGCCGGCGCGGTGGCCTGGGGCAGCCTGACGCCGGCGGCCGAGATGCCCTCGCACCTGCCGTGGGACAAGTTCAACCACCTGCTCGGCTACGCCGGTTTGACCCTGTGGCTGGGCCTGGCCAGCCGGCGCTGGTGGTGGTCGGCCCTGGCGGCGTTGGCCTACGGAATTCTCATCGAGTATCTGCAGGTGGGGGTGCCCGGCCGCGCCGGCGGTGACTGGGCCGATATCCTGGCCAATACGCTGGGCGCGCTGGCAGTGGGCCTGGGTGCGACCTGGCTGGGCCGGCGGCGCGCTGGCGCGGTCTGAACCGGGGGGCCGCGGCGCTTTCGGCCTTGAGCCACTGACTCGCTTACCCGTCCACCCTCTCTCGCCGTTGTCTTCCCCGGCCCGGCGTGCGTCTTTTCCTGCGCGCCGTATCTCCCTGCGCGCTTCGCTTTTTTCCGTCCACGCTTTGCGCGTCCATGCTTTGTCGCGACGGGGCCGGCCGCCGACACGATGGCCGGCGATCATCGGCTTTTCCTTAGTCGACCGTTTTTTCCTTATCCATTGGTGGCATCGTCGTCGCCACCGGTGGCTCGATTCAACGCTAGCGCCATGCCGCGGCGCCTCCTTTTGGTGCGCGGCGGTATCTCACGCACGCTTTTGAAACAGAATGTTGCCCGTGTTTTCGCAGTTTGCGTCACCTTGGGCATGCAGGTGGAGATCGTAAGCCTCCTAGGCGAGCGTTGAATCCAGGATTTTCAGGCGCTAGCGCGAAAGTGGAACGGACTTTGCTAATTTCATCTGGGCATGCTTCGACATGCACTCAAATGACAACGCAAGGGAGTGGATTCCACCATGCGCCACAAGAACAAAAGCCTGTCTCTTCTCTCCGCCGCCGCACTGACTGCCCTGGCGGCGTCGCAGGCTCAGGCTGCCACCCTGGACAACGTGAAAAACAACGGCGAGTTCAAGTGCGGTGTCAGCACCGGGCTCACCGGTTTCTCCTCCCCCGACGAGAACGGCAAGTGGACCGGCATCGATGTCGAAGTGTGCCGCGCCATCGCCGCCGCCGTGCTGGGCGATCCGACCAAGGTGGTGTTTTCACCGCTGACCGCCAAGGAGCGCTTCACCGCGCTGCAGTCCGGCGAGATCGATGTGCTCTCGCGCAACACCACCTGGACCGCGACCCGCGACAACTCGCTGGGCCTCAACTTCACCGGGGTCAACTTCTACGACGGCCAGGGCTTCCTGGTGCGCAAGGACCTCGGCATCAAGAGTGCCAAGGAGCTTGATGGGGCCTCGATCTGCGTGCAGTCCGGCACCACCACCGAACTCAACATGGCCGACTACTTCAAGGCCAACGACATGCAGTTCCAGCAGGTCGCTTTCGATACCTCCGACCAGACCGCCCAGGGCTTCGACAGCGGCCGCTGTGACGTGCTCACCTCCGACTCCTCGCAGCTGGCGGCGCTGCGCCTGCAGCTCGCCGACCCCTCCAGCGTGGAGATTCTGCCCGAGCGTATCTCCAAGGAGCCGCTGGGCCCGGTGGTGCGTCAGGGCGACGATCAGTGGTTCGATATCGTCAAGTGGACCCTGTTCGCGATGCTCGACGCCGAAGAGCTGGGGGTGACCAGCCAGAACGTCGATCAGATGCGCGACAACCCGCCCAACCCGGATGTCGCCCGCCTGCTGGGCAAGGATGGCAACTTCGGCGAGCAGATGGGTATCAGTAACGACTGGGCCTACAACATCGTCAAGATGGTGGGCAATTACGGCGAGATGTTCGACCGCACCGTGGGCAAGGACTCGCCGATGGGCCTCGAGCGCGGCATCAATGCGCTGTGGAACCAGGGCGGTATTCAGTACGCGCCGCCGGTTCGCTGAGTGCGTGAAGTCGCCCGCCGCGAGTGCCCGACAGGGCGCTTGCGGCGGGCGGCCAGCAGACGTTTCCCGACGTCGTCTCCCGGCCTACCCGCCGGGAGCCGTTGCCGCTCACCGCTCGAGTAGAGACCCGACTTCTCATGCTGCGTCCATCCACCTCGCTACCTCGCCGAGGGCAGGGGCCGCTGTGGCGGAATCCCACCATTCGTGCGCTGATCGTCCAGGCCGTGCTGTTTCTGATCCTGGCGATCTTCATCGGTTATCTTGTCCACAACACCCTGAACAACCTCGAAGCCCGCGGTATCCAGACCGGCTTCGGCTTCCTCGAGGGGCGTGCCGGCTTCTCGATTCCGCAATCGCTGATCGACTACACCAGCGACTCGACCTACGGCACCACCTTCGTCGTCGGCCTGCTCAACACCCTGCTGGTCTCCGCCCTGGGCATCGTCGCGGCGACCCTGATCGGCTTCGCGGTGGGCATCGCTCGGCTGTCGTCCAACTGGCTGCTGGCGCGTCTGGCCACCATCTACGTCGAGATCTTCCGCAACATCCCGCTGCTGGTGCAGATCCTGTTCTGGTACTACGCCGTGCTGCGAGCACTGCCCTCGCCGCGCGAGAGTCTGTCGCTGTTCGATCTGTTCTTCTTCAACGTGCGTGGGGTAGTGATGCCCGACCCGCAGCCGCTGGCGGGGTTTTCCGCCACGCTCTGGGCGCTGCTGATCGCGGTGGTCGCCACGCTACTCTTCGCGCGTTTTGCCAAGCGGCGTCAGGCGGCCACCGGCCAGGCGCTGCCGGTCTACTGGATCGGGGCGGCGATCGTCATCGGCGTGCCGCTGATCGTGTTCGTGGCCAGCGGCTCACCGCTGGCGTGGACGCTCCCCGAACTCCGCGGTTTCAACTTCCGCGGTGGGATCAACATCCTGCCCGAACTGGTGGCGCTGTGGCTGGCGCTGTCGATCTATACGGCGGCGTTCATCGCCGAGATCGTGCGCTCCGGCATCCTCTCGGTCTCCCACGGCCAGACCGAAGCGGCGCGCTCGCTGAGCCTGCCCGGCGCCATCACCCTGCGCAAGATCGTGATTCCGCAGGCGATGCGGGTGATCGTGCCGCAGATGACCAGCCAGTATCTCAACCTGATCAAGAACTCGTCGCTGGCCACGGCGATCGGCTATCCCGATCTGGTGGCGGTGTTTGCCGGCACCACGCTCAACCAGACCGGGCAGGCGATCGAGATCATCGCCATGACCATGGCGGTCTATCTGGTCATCAGCCTGACGGTGTCGTTTCTGATGAACCTCTACAACGCCCGCACCCTGCTGAAGGAGCGATGAGATGCGTGAATCGACATTTCGCACTCAGATGATCGAGGCGCGCGAGGCCCCGGATCAGCGCCGCGGGATCAGCGGCTGGCTGCGCGCCAATCTGTTCAATGGGCCGCTCAACAGCGTGGTCTCGGTGGCGGTGATCGGCCTTCTGGCGTGGATTCTGTGGCCGTTTCTGAAGTGGGCGGTGGTCGATGCCAACTTCCTCGGCTCGACCCGTGAGGACTGTACCGGCAGCGGCGCCTGCTGGGTGTTCATCTCGGCCCGCTTCGAGTCGATCATCTACGGCTTCTATCCGGCCGCCGAGCGCTGGCGGGTGGACATCGTGTTCGCGCTGATGGCGGTGCTGGTGGCGTGGCTGGCGATCCCGCGGTTGCCTAAGAAGCGTCTGGTCGGGCTGTTCACGCTGGTCGGCTTCCCGATCATCGCCTGGTTTTTGCTGCTGGGCGGTCACTTCGGCCTGCCCGAGGTGCCCACCCGCGCCTGGGGCGGCCTGATGCTGACCCTGACCGTGGCCACGGTGGGTATCGTCGGGTCGCTGCCGCTGGGGGTGATCCTGGCCCTGGGGCGGCGCTCCAAGATGCCGTTCGTCAAGAGCGTGTGCGTCATCTTCATCGAGTTCTGGCGCGGCGTGCCGCTGATCACGGTGCTGTTCATGGCCTCGGTGATGCTGCCGCTGTTCGTGCCCGGCAACGTCGAGTTCGACAAGCTGCTGCGGGCGCTGATCGGGATCATGTTCTTCTGGAGCGCCTACATGGCCGAGGTGGTGCGCGGCGGGCTGCAGGCGATCGGCAAGGGGCAGAACGAGGCCGGGCAGGCGCTCGGCCTGGGCTACTGGCAGCGCATGGGCCTGATCATCCTGCCGCAGGCGCTGAAGCTGGTGATCCCGGGGATCGTCAACACCTTCATTGCGCTGTTCAAGGACACTTCGCTGGTGCTGATCATCGGGCTGTTCGATTTGCTGGCGATCATCCGTGCCGGGCTCACCGACTCCAACTGGCTGGGCTTCTCCACCGAGGGCTATGTGTTCGCGGCGCTGGTGTTCTGGATCTTCTGTTTCAGCATGTCGCGCTACAGCCAGTACATCGAGCGGCGCCTCAATACCAGCTATCGGCGCTGAGCTCATCCGCGACCAGCGCCCGGAGCCCGATGCCCCGAGCCGCCGAGTACGGCGCTCGGGGTCTGGGCAAGACAACGACAATGAAGGCAGGAATCAAGCCATGAGTGAAGCGCAAGCGGCTGCCGCGCCCGGCGGCGACAAGCCGATGATTCAGATCGAGCATCTCAACAAGTGGTATGGCAGCTTCCACGTGCTGCGCGACATCGACCTGACCGTGACCCGGGGAGAGCGCATCGTCATCTGTGGCCCCTCGGGGTCGGGCAAGTCGACCATGATCCGCTGTATCAACCATCTCGAGGAGCACCAGCAGGGCTCGATCGTGGTCAACGGTATTCCCATGAACCATGACATCAAGCGGATCGAGCAGATCCGGCGCAATGTCGGCATGGTGTTCCAGCACTTCAACCTGTTTCCGCACCTGACGGTGTTGGAGAACTGCTGCCTGGCGCAGATCTGGGTGCAGAAGAAGCCCCGCGCGGAAGCCGAGAAGACCGCCATGGAGTACCTGGAACGGGTGCAGATCGCCAACCAGGCGAAGAAGTACCCGGGCCAGCTCTCCGGCGGCCAGCAGCAGCGCGTGGCGATCGCCCGTGCACTGTGCATGCGCCCGGAGGTGATGCTGTTCGACGAGCCCACCTCGGCGCTCGACCCGGAGATGATCAAGGAGGTGCTCGATGTCATGATCGAGCTCGCCCACGAGGGCATGACCATGCTCTGCGTGACCCATGAGATGGGCTTCGCCAAGACCGTGGCCGACCGGGTGATCTTCATGGACCAGGGCCAGATCATCGAGGAGGCGCCACCGGAGACCTTCTTCAACAATCCGCGCTCGGAGCGTACGCAGCTGTTCCTGAGCCAGATCCTGGGGCACTGACATGGGTATCGACAAGCGCATGGTCGCCGGTGCGCCGCAGCCGATCGCGCCCTTCTCCCACGCCTGCCGGGTGGGGGATCTGGTGTTCATCACCGGGCAGATGCCGACGGTGCCGGAGACCAACGAGATGCTCTTGGGCACCTTCACCGAACAGACCCACCGCGTGATGCAGAACCTGGCGATCGTGCTGGAGGCGGTGGGCAGCGGCTTCGAACACGTGGTCCAGAGCCGGGTCTTCATCACCAACATGGGCCACTTCGACGAGGTCAACGGCGTCTACGCCAGCTACTTCGAGGCACCGCTGCCGACGCGCACCTGCATCGGGGTCACCGGGCTGGCCGGGGGCGCCGACGTCGAGGTCGACATGGTCGCCTGGATCCCGCCGGCCACCGGCTGACGCGAGCGACAGACGAGCCCCGGCGGAGGTCAGCGAGGCCTCCGGCGCGGGCTCGCGCGCGCGTGTCGGGGTCGCCGGAGGCGGCGTTTTCAGTCGGCGTAAAGTTCGTTATCGGGAGGCCGATGATAGTCGAGTCAACCTTCTCAACGGACCCTCTCAACGGACTTAGCATGCTGAAATCCTTCAAGATTCGTATCATGGCCGGCTGCCTGGCGATGATCCTGGTCGCGCTCGCGGCTACCGGCGGTATCAGCTACTGGCTGGTCAGCCGCCATCAGCAGTCGGTCAATCAGGATCTGCTCGAATCGGTGGCCAGGGGGCACCGCGATGCGATCGCCGCCTGGGCCGCCTCGAAGCGCAAGCTGATCGAGGCGGTGGCCCCGGCAGTCGGTAGCGACACGCTGATCCCCGCGCTGCAGCAGACCGCCGCTGCCGGCGGCTTCAGTCAGGTCTATCTGGGCACGCCGGACAAGCGCCTGATCACCAACGACGGCTGGGAGCCGCCGGCGGACTACGATCCGACCCAGCGCCCCTGGTATCGCGGCGCGGTGGCGGCAGGGCAGACCACCGCCAGCGACCCCTATCTCGATCTGGTGACGAACAAGCTGGTGGTGGCCTTCGCCACGCCGATCCAGCGTGATGGCAAGCTGCTGGGCGTGGCCGGTGCCGATGTGCCCCTCGACGAGGTGCAGGAGAACGTGCTCTCGATCCAGCCCACGCCCAAGAGCTTCGCCTTCCTGGCCGACACCGACGGCACCATCGTCGCCTACCGCGATGCCGATCTGAGCCTGAAGCCGGCGAGTGCGATCGCCGCCGATCTCGATGCCGCCAAGCTCGCGGCGGTGGCCCAGAGCCCGCTGCCGACGCCGAGCGTGATCGACGGCCGCGAGGTGCTGCTCTACGCGGTGGCGGTACCGGGTACCGACTGGCGTCTGGTGATCGCGCTGGATCGCGCCGAGGCCAATGCCGGCGCCGGCAGCCTGTTCAAGACCACGCTGGTGTCGCTGCTGGTGGCGGCGCTGATCGTTTCACTGCTGCTGTGGCTGCTGGTGTCGCCGGGCTTTCGCCGGCTCGAGGCGGCACGCGACGCCATGGCCGATATCGCCGACGGCGACGGTGACCTGAGCCGCCGCCTGGCGATCGACGGGCGCGACGAGATCGCCCAGATCGCCATGGCGTTCAACGCCTTCGCCGGCAAGATTTCCGAGGTGCTGGGTCAGGTCAATGTCACCAGCCAGGCGGTGCGCCAGGCCTCCGAGGAGATCGCCCGTGCCAGCCAGGATCTGTCGCGCCAGACCGAGACTGCGGCCAGCCATCTGCAGGAGACCTCCAGCGCCATGGAGCAGATTTCCGGCACGGTGGAGAACACCGCCACTGCCGCCAGCGAGACCGACCAGCTGGCCCGCGATGCCAGCGAGCGCGCGGCGCGCGGCGGTGAGGTGGTGGGGCGTGCGGTGGAGACCATCGAGGCGCTCAACGGGCGCACCGAGCAGATCGCCGATATCGTCCGCGTGATCGAGGAGATCGCCTTTCAGACCAATCTGCTTGCGCTCAACGCTTCGGTGGAAGCGGCGCGCGCCGGCGAGCAGGGGCGCGGCTTTGCGGTGGTTGCCGGCGAGGTGCGCCAGCTGGCGAGCCGCTCGGCCAACGCCGCCGACGAGATCAAGGCGCTGATCGGCACCTCGGTGGCGCAGACCCGTGAGGGCACCGAGCTGATGCGCTCCGCCGGCGACAGCATGAGTGCGATCGTCGATGCCATCTCGCGGGTGGCGGCGACGCTCTCGGAGATCAACGTCGCCGCCCAGGAGCAGAGCCAGGGAGTGGGGCAGGTCAATCAGGCGGTGGGCGAGCTCGACCAGATGACCCAGCAGAATGCGGCCATGGTGGCCCAGTCCACGGCTGCCGCCGAACAGCTCCACGACCAGGCGACCCAGCTGGCGGCGATCGTCGGCGGCTTCAAGCTCGACGCCGACGACGCGCGGCCGGCGCTCAGCCACGCTTGAGCGTAGCGCCATTCTCGACCACGCTTAGAGCGTGCTATCCACGGCCATGTCCGCGCTACGGGCATGGCCCATCCACGGAAAAGGAGAATGGCTCATGGACAAGGTCTACGTGGTGGTCGCCGATGCCGCGCGTGCGCGTATCTTCGCCCGCGAGGCGCGGGTCATGCGTGAGATCGAGACGCTCACGCATCCGGAATCGCAACTGCATACCGGTGATCTGCGCACCGGCGGCAAGGGCGAGTCGACCTCGGGGCCGAGCCGGCGCCAGACTGGCAACGAGGATGCCACCTCCGAGAAGCAGGCGATGTTCTTCGCCAAGGAAGTGGCCGGCTACCTGCGCGACGCGCGTACCCAAGGCAAGGCCGACGAGCTGATCCTGATCGCCGCGCCGCAGTTCCTGGGCCAACTGCGCGACAAGCTCGACAAGCCCACCCTCGAGATGGTCACCCAGTCCATCGACAAGGATCTCTCCAAGGCCAGCGAGGCGGATATCGCCGCACAGCTCGGCTGGCATTGATATTCGCCAACGTCTTCGGCCCTGAACATCCCGGGTCGTGACGATACGCGGATGGCGTCTGATGCCATCCGCGCTTTTGTTGCCTGCCTCCTGGTGGCGGCCACGCCACGCAAGCCCGCTACCCGTCTGCCGAGGTCACGGCACCGGCGGCAGATCGATCTCGTCGCTGCGCCGGGCATCGGCGGTCATCTCGCGGCATAGCCTGAGAAACTCGCGCATCGCCGTGGTGAGATACTTGTGGCGATGCCAGATGAAGGCGAAGCTGCGTGTCAGGTCGAGCTCCGGCGTGGCGATGGGCACCAGACTGCCGCGCCGGAAGGCGTCGCGCAGCGCCAGTCGGGAGACGCAGCCGATACCCAGCCCCGACTCCACCGCGCGCTTGATCCCTTCGGTGTGCTCCAGCTCCAGCAGAATGTCGAAGCGGCCACGCCGGTGGCGCATGGCGTGCTCCAGGGTGCGCCGGGTGCCCGAGCCCACTTCGCGCATGATCCACGACTCGCGCAGCAGGCGCTCGATATCGGCGCTGCCCTCGGCGGCCAGCGGGTGGCGTGGGGAGCAGAACACGGTCAGGTCGTCGTCGATCCACGGCTGAATGACGATGTCGTCGTGCTGGCAGTCGCCCTCGATCAGCCCCAGATCGAGCTCGTGCAGGGCGATGCGTTCGACGATCGAGGCGGTGTTGCGCACCTGCAGCCGCACCCGGCTCTCGGGATAGCGCTGCATGAAGTCGCTGATCAGCAGGGTGGCCAGATAGTTGCCGATGGTCAGCGTGGCGCCGACCTCCAGCGAGCCGATGCCGCGCTGGCCCTTGAGCAGCTCTTCGATCTCCTCACCGCGGTCGAGCAGCGCCACCGCCTTGGGCAGTAGCTGGAAGCCCAGGGCGTTGAGCTTGAGCCGTTTGCCGATGCGGTCGAGCAGCTGACAGTCGAACTGACGCTCCAGCTCGGCCAGTGCCGCGCTGGTCGCCGACTGCGACAGCGCCAGGGTCTCGGCCGCGCGTGAGACGCTCTGATGCTGGGCGATGGCGACGAACACCTCGAGCTGACGCAGGGTGTAGCGCATGGCCGACTCCTATATCGATAGAATCGATAAACCTTATCCAGATAATCCACTTAACAGAATAGCATCCGCTTCTTATAGTTTCGGCATCTACTCGGATCAGTCATTTATTCTTTTTCGATCTGATCTTTTTCCGATCCGTTCAAAGGAGCCTGGCATGAGCAAGTTTGCGCTGGAAGAAGTCCTCAGCGTCCATCACTGGAACGACACCCTGTTCAGCTTCCGCACCACCCGCGATCGCGGGCTGCGGTTCAAGAACGGTCAGTTCGTGATGATCGGTCTGGAGGTGGAAGGCAAGCCGCTGGTGCGCGCCTACTCCATCGCCAGCCCCAACTACGAGGACCACCTCGAGTTCTTTAGCATCAAGGTGCCCGACGGCCCGCTCACCTCGCGCCTGCAGCACCTGCAGGTCGGCGATCAGATCATGGTCAGCCGCAAGCCCACCGGCACGCTGGTGTGCGACGACCTGCTGCCGGGGCGCAACCTCTACATGCTCTCCACCGGCACCGGCCTGGCACCGTTCATGAGCCTGATCCAGGACCCGGAGGTCTACGAGCGCTTCGAGAAGGTGGTGCTGATCCACGGCGTGCGTCAGGTGAGCGAGCTCGCCTATGCCGACTTCATCGGCAAGGAGCTGCCGGCGCACGAGTATCTGGGCGAGGAGATCAGTGAAAAGCTGGTCTACTACCCCACCGTGACTCGCGAGGATTTCCATACCACCGGGCGTCTGACCGACCATATCCGCAGCGGCAAGCTGTTCGAGGATACCGGCCTGCCGCCGCTGGACCCCAAGCAGGATCGCGCCATGATCTGCGGCAGCCCGGCCATGCTCGACGAGACCAGCGATCTGCTCGACGAATTGGGCTTCTCCATCTCGCCGCGTATGGGCGAGCCGGGGGATTACGTGATCGAGCGCGCCTTCGTCGAGAAGTGATCCCTACCCGGGCGTGACTGCCCGGGGAGCCCGGACTGCCTTGAACAGGCGTAAAAAAGCCCTCGTCGACAGCGTGTCGACGAGGGCTTTTTCGCGCAGGCGGGGTGAGCGCTTGCGCCTTATACCGCGTCCTTGCCGGTCTCACCGGTACGGATACGGATCACCTGCTCCAGCGGCGAGACGAAGATCTTGCCGTCGCCGATCTTGCCGGTATTGGCGACCTTGGTGATGGCATCGATCACCTGGTCGCTCATGCTGTCGTCCACGGCCACTTCCAGCTTGATCTTGGGCAGGAAGTCGACCACGTATTCGGCACCACGGTAGAGCTCGGTGTGGCCCTTCTGACGCCCGAAGCCCTTGACCTCGGTGACGGTGACGCCCTGCACGCCGATCTCTGACAGGGACTCTCGCACGTCGTCCAGCTTGAAGGGCTTGATGATGGCGGTGACCAGTTTCATGGGGAAATTCTCCTCGCGTGCGTGGCGCTCTTCTGAACGGATCGTCTCGTCGCGATGTGCGAACGAGGCCTGTGCGAAATGGGTACAGCTCCAGGTCTTGGCCCAGCCTTGGCCCGCGGCCCTGGCCTAGCGCCTCTGACGACTGCCCGGCGACTCTCTAGCTCGAACGAACACCGTAACCGGTGGGCTCTATCTTAAACATACACCGCGATGGGCGGGAATGAAAAAAGGCCCCCCGAAGGGGGCCAGGGGAGCACGCCAGCTCACTCGGTGAATCGGCTCACTTCTTGCCGACGTTGAATTCAGGATAGGCCTCCATACCGCACTCGGCGATATCGACACCTTCGTACTCTTCTTCTTCGGAGACGCGCAGGCCCATGACCGCCTTGAGGATGCCCCAGACCACCAGACTGGCGAGGAACACCCAGGCGAAGATCGAGGCGATACCCAGCAGCTGCGCGCCGAAAGAGGCATCGGTGTTGGAGAACGGCACCGCGATCAGGCCCCAGATGCCGACCACGCCGTGCACCGAGATAGCGCCGACCGGATCATCGATCTTGAGCTTGTCGAGGCTCACGATGGCGAACACCACCAGCAGGCCACCGACCGCACCGATCAGCGTCGCACCCAGCGCGGTGGGGGCCAGCGGCTCGGCAGTGATCGCGACCAGGCCGGCCAGGGCACCGTTGAGGGCCATGGTCAGGTCGGCCTTGCGGAACCACAGCTTGGCCAGGATGATCGCGGCGATCACGCCACCGGCAGCGGCGGCGTTGGTGTTGACGAACACCTGGGCGACCGCGTTGGCTTCATCGACGTTGGAGACCATCAGCTCGGAGCCACCGTTGAAGCCGAACCAGCCCAGCCACAGGATGAAGGTACCCAGCGTGGCCAGCGGCAGGTTGGCGCCCGGAATGGCGTAGATGGCGCCGTTCTTGCCGTACTTGCCCTTGCGCGCACCCAGCAGCAGCACGCCGGCCAGCGCGGCGGTGGCGCCGCACAGGTGGACCACACCGGAGCCGGCGAAATCCTGGAAGCCAGCGGCGTCGAGGAAGCCACCGCCCCATTTCCAGTAGCCCTGTACCGGGTAGATGAAGCCGGTCATCACCACCGCGAAGGCCATGAACGCCCACAGCTTCATGCGCTCGGCCACGGCGCCGGAAACGATCGACATGGCGGTAGCGACGAACACCACCTGGAAGAAGAAGTCGGAGCGGGCCGAGTAGTAGACGTCGCCGCCGCTGCTCATGACGTCACTGACGCTGTGCTCGGCGCCGATCAGGAAGCCCAGGCTGGGGATGACGCCGCCGCTCTCGCTGGAGTACATGATGTGGTAGCCGACCAGCAGGTACATGGTACAGGCGATGGCGTAGAGGACGACGTTCTTGGTCAGGATCTCGGTGGTGTTCTTGGCGCGCACCAGGCCCGCCTCGAGCATGGCGAAACCGGCCGCCATCCACATCACCAGGGCGCCGGTCACCAGGAAATAGAAGGTGTCGAGCGCATAGGATAGTTGTACGACTTGATCGTTCATTCTGTGTGTCTCCTCGTTCCGCGCCGTTTTATACGGCGTCGGCCCCGCGTTCTCCGGTGCGAATCCGGATGACGTCTTCGAGTGGCGTGACGAACAGCTTGCCGTCACCGATCTTGCCGCTGTTGGCGGCTTCGCGGATGGCGTCCAGGACCCCGTCGACGCGGTCGTCCTCGACGGCGACCTCGATCTTCACCTTGGGCAGGAAGTCGACGACATATTCCGCGCCGCGATAGAGTTCGGTGTGGCCTTTCTGACGGCCGAAGCCCTTCACTTCGGTGACGGTGATGCCCTGGACGCCGTTATCGGCCAGCGCCTCGCGCACGTCATCGAGCTTGAAGGGTTTGATGATGGCGGTGATGAGCTTCATCCCTTGTCTCCCGTAGTCGGCTTGCGCCTGAACGGACTACGCAGAAGCCATGCCAGTCGGTAATAACGTCTTTACAATCATTCACTTAATTCTATCCGCCCAAGCCGGATACGCTTGTCGCGCCGAACGCATGCCGGCCGGCCGCACCAAATTGATGCGGGCGTTACAGGCCGTTGCACTGAGAAGGCGCGCCGGCGGATCGTGCCGCTTGCAAGCATCTGGCGCGGGCGCCAGTGGCGCAGTTTGCGTATGCTGAAGGGCAGTCACGAATCAGGAGATCACACCATGTCGACACACGACCGTTTCGAGCGTCTGGCCAAGCAGATCGGCGACAAGCTGCAGGGTGCCTCTCAGGCACCGGGCGACATCCAGCGCAATGTTCAGGGCGTACTGCGCGGTGCCATGGAGCGCATGGATATCGTCTCGCGCGAGGACTTCGACATCATGATGGACGTGCTCACTCGTACCCGGGAGCGGGTCGAGGCGCTGGAAGCCCAGGTGGCGGCGCTCGAGAACGCCCTGCACAGCGAGCGCGCCTCCCAGCCCGACGCGACGCTGGCCGAGGACGATACCGATGGCAGCCGCGATGGCGTACAGCCCTGAGCGGGGTGATGGACAGCCCTGAGCGGGTTTGTGAACAGCCTTGAGCACGGTGATCGACAGCACTTTGATCGGAGTCTTGACGCACCCGCGCTAAAGGGGAAGGCGGTAAAGGCGATAACAGGATAATCGGCCCCTTATCCTGCCCGGGCCGGCGGTGACGAGCCGCCGGCCCGCCTGTGTCCCGGGCATCCGCCGGGACACGCCGCCACGGAGGCGACATGACCCTAGCCATCGTGCGCACGCGCGCCAGCCTCGGGCTCGAGGCGCCGCAAGTGCTGATCGAAGTGCATCTCAGCAACGGCCTGCCGGGGGTGACCCTGGTGGGGCTGCCGGAGACCGCCGTGCGCGAGAGCCGGGAGCGGGTGCGCAGCGCGCTGCTCACCGCCGGCTTCGAGTTCCCCACCCGTCGTATCACCCTCAATCTGGCGCCCGCCGACCTGCCCAAGGATGGCGGCCGCTTCGACCTGCCGATCGCCCTGGGCATCCTGATGGCTTCCGGCCAGATACCGGTAGAGGCTGCTCAGCAGCTCGAAGTGGTCGGCGAGCTGGCGCTGGATGGCACGCTGCGCCCGGTCACCGGTGTACTGCCGACGGCGTTGGCCGCACGGGCCGCCGGGCGGGGGCTGATCGTGCCCGCCGCCAATGCCGACGAGGCGGCCCTGGCCGAGGGGTGCGAGGTGTTTGCGGCGGGGCATCTGCTGGCGGTGGTGGGGCATCTGCTGGGCCGTGAGCGGCTCGCGGCGCACCAACTTGGGACACCGCCGCGCGCCGAGATGGTTCAGCCCGACATGGCCGACGTCAAAGGTCAGCACCAGGCGCGCCGGGCGCTGGAAGTGGCCGCAGCCGGCGGGCACAACCTGCTGCTGGCGGGTCCGCCGGGTACCGGCAAGACCATGCTGGCGAGCCGCCTGGCCAGCATCCTGCCGCCGCTGAGCAGTGACGAGGCGCTGGAGGTGGCGGCGGTGCGTTCGGTGTGCGGGCTCTCGATCATGGATCGCTGGGGCCAGCGCCCGTTTCGCAACCCGCACCATACCTCGAGCAGCGTGGCGCTGGTGGGCGGTGGCTCCAAGCCGCGCCCCGGCGAGATCTCGCTGGCGCACCACGGCGTGCTGTTCCTGGACGAGCTGCCCGAGTTCGACCGCCATGTGCTGGAGGTGCTGCGCGAACCGCTGGAGTCGGCCCAGATCCTGATCTCGCGGGCCAATCACCAGCGCCGTTTTCCGGCCCGCTTCCAACTGGTGGCAGCGATGAACCCGTGCCCCTGTGGACACCTTGGCGACCCGCGCCAGCGCTGCCACTGCAGTCCGGCGCAGATCCAGCGCTATCAGTCGCGCCTCTCCGGGCCGCTGCTCGATCGTATCGATCTGCAGGTGGAAGTCCCGGCGCTGCCGGCTACCCAGTTGACTGATCAGACCCCGGGCGAGTCCTCGGCCAGCGTACGCCAGCGGGTGCTGGCGGCGCGCGAGCGTCAGCGCGCCCGCGGCTGGCTCAACGCCCAGCTGCCCGGCCCGGAGCTGGAAGCCGCCTGTGCCCTCAGCGTGGCCGAGCGCGAGTGGTTCGCCGGCGTGCTGGATCGGCTCAAGCTCTCGGCTCGCGCCTACCACCGGGTGCTGCGGGTCGCCCTGACCCTGACCGATCTGGGCGAAGAGTCGCGGGTCGGGCGGCCCCAACTGATGGAAGCGATCGGCTACCGCCAGCTCGACCGGCTGCTCAATGCCGGCGATCCGCTGCGCGGCTGAGGGCAGCAGCGCCAGCCGAGTACCCGTGTCGCCAAGCGGTCATCGCCTCGGTGTAGACTGCCTCCTCCCTACGTTCGAGAGAGCAAGACAATGACTTTCGGTATCTGGCTGACCTTTTTGCTGGCGGCCTGTCTGGTGAGCCTGTCTCCCGGCGCCGGTGCCATCAACACCATGAACAGCGGCATGACCCACGGGGTTCGCGCCACCCTGCCCACCATTCTGGGGCTGCAACTGGGCTATGCGATCCAGATCCTGGTGGTGGCGGTCGGTCTCGGGGCGCTGCTGGCCTCCTCGACCACCGCTTTCCTGGTGATCAAGTGGATCGGGGTCGCCTATCTGGTATGGCTGGGCATCCAGAAGTGGCGCACGAGCGGGGCGGTCGTCGTCCAGGGTCGTACTGAAAGCACCCCGCACCGGCAGTTCTGGCAGGCCGCGCTGGTCAACCTGACCAACCCCAAGGCGACGGTATTTCTGGTCGCCCTGTTTCCGCAATTCATCGCCATGGGCGAGCCGGCGGCATCCCATGCCGGCCAGTTGCTGGTGATGGGTGTCACCCTGCTGGGCGTCGATATCCTCGTCATGGGCGGCTATGCGGTGCTGGCCAGCCAGTTCAAGGCCTTCATCACCTCGGCCTCGCGCATGCGCATCGTCAACCGTGTCTTTGGCTCGTTCTTCATCCTGGCGGCTGGGGTGCTGGCGCTCTATCGTCGCGCCTGAGGCCCTGTTAGTCTTTATTGCTATGATGACTATGAACCGATGAGTTGCTCCCAAGTGGAGCATGTTGGCTCACAGTATGCGCAAGGCAGGCCTGAGCGGAGCTTATAAAAACGTATCAAGGCGAAGGTCAGGGTGTCGAAGCATGAGCATTGAATCTTATTGGCTTTATGTCGCAGTGTGTCTGGCCGCAACCGCCACACCCGGCCCGGCGGTATTGCTCATCATGACCAATAGCATCAGATTTGGACTCGGCTCTGCACTCGTGGCCGTTTCGGGGAATGTGTCTTGCCTGCTGGCTCTGTGTCTGATCTCGGCGTTTGGGATCGGTCGCTTTCTCATTCAATTTCCAATCTTCTTTAAAGGCATCGAGATTCTGGGCGCCTTGTTCTTGCTCTATATTGGATTCAAGAATCTGCTGTATAAAAGCGCCTCGCCCGGTTTGTCTGGACAAGCTGGCACCACAGAAGCTTCATACAACGGTTTGGTGTCAAAGCGACATTTATATGCTGAGGCATTGATGGTCGCGGCGAGCAACCCGAAAGCGTTGATTTTCGTTTTTGCCTTATTTCCACAGTTCATCGATGTGAGCTCGGCAAGCGTGATGGATTTTTTGATATTAACGGTAACGTTGATTGCTTTCTCTTTCCTGTTCTTGTCGATGTATGCTTATCTGGCTCACAAGATTCATGGAAGGTTCCTTTCCCGAAATAGCGTGTCATGGATCTATCGGGCGAGTGGGGCGATTTTTATAGTGGCCTCCATGGGGCTGCTGCTCAACTCCAATTATTCTTGAGTTTTTTCGCCGGGCTCCTGGCCAGACGTTATAGGAAAACTATCCGCGCCCGGCAATACGGCATTAAAAACCGGCGAGAGCGCCGCTTGGCCCGCTTCCGCCGGTTTTTGTCTTGGCTGCGCGCCCCGGTATCGCTTTCGCTTGCCGGTTTTTCAGACAGAGCTCAAGCGTTGAGCGCCTCGGCGACGGCATCGAGCCGCCCCGGCACCAGGGCGTCATCCAGCGCGCTGATCCGCAGTAGATGGCCCAGCGCCGGATGCGCCGGGCGGTGGATCAGCGTGCCCTCGTCGAGCAGACGGCGGTGCACGGCCGCGGCGCGCTCGGGGCTGTCGAGGCGCACGGCCACGAAGTTGGTGGCGCTGGGCAGTACCTCGGCACCCTGCGCTGCGAGCCAGCTTGAAAGGGCCTCGCGCCGCTGGATAACCGCGGCGACATGGGCGCGGGTCTCCTCCGGGTTGGCCAGCAGGGTTTCGGCCGCGGCCAGCGCCAGCGATGAAACCGCGTAGTGAATCCTCACTTTCATCATGACGGCCAGGGTCTCGGGCGGGGCGATGGCGTAGCCGACGCGCAGCCCGGCCAGCCCGTGGGCCTTGGAGAAGGTGCGCAGGCGAATCACCCCAGGCCACACCGCGCTCGCCGCCGGCGCCCAGGCGTCGTCGCGGAAGTCGTGGTAGGCCTCGTCGAGCACCAGCGTGCAGTCGTCGGGCAGGGCGTCGCGCAGGGCCAGCACGTCGGCATCGCGGTGGAGATGGCCGCTGGGATTGTCAGGGTTGGCCAGATAGACCACCCGCGCGCCTTCGCGCACCGCGGCTGCGGCCAGGGCGTCGAGATCCGGCGCCAGGTGACCGTTGGCGCTGGCGTAGTCGACCTCGATCTCGCGGCAGCCGTGGCCGCGGACGAAGTAGCTCCAGGTCGGATAGGTGCCGGCGCTGGTGATCACCGGGCTGCCGGTTTGGCATGGTCCGGAATCACAGGGTCCAGATTCGCATAGTGCGCGCAGTGCCAGCGCCATCAGGCTATCGGCACCGGCGTCCACCAGCAGGGCGTCGTGGGGCAGGTCGAGGGCCTGACTCAGGTGGGCACGCAGTGACCACGCCTCGGCGTCGCCGTAGGTGCGCGCGAGGGCCGCAAGCTCAGGGCCGAAGCGCGCGCTGAGCGCCCGGTGCGGCATGTCGAGCCCCTCGTTGGAGCCGATACGGTGCGGCAGCGCATGGCCGAGCCTGCGCTCCAGCGCGGGCAGCCCGGGAAAGGGGTTGTGCGGTCCATCCTGGGTGTCGAGGTGGCGGGCAAAGCGTGACATGGGCTCTCGATCCGGCTGCAAATGAAAGGGGGAAGACGGTTCAGGGCGCGCCGCGGGACCCGGGCAGGGCGTCAAGATCGAGCGCACCGCTGGCCTGCCACTGCCAGTGCTCGGATGGCGTGGCGACGTGGGTCAGGTCGAAGCGTAGCCGGTAGGGCTGCAGGGTGCGGTCGCTCAGGATCAGCGGCGGCGCATCGGCGCTCAGGCTGGCCTGCAGCAGCCACTGGTCGGGGGTGGCGCCGTCGAGCTGCGCTGGGACCCAATCGAGTACGTGGGGAGAGTCCGCCTGGCTCAGCAGGGCGCGCCCCAAGGCCTCGTTTAGCGCCGCGGCCGAGATCGGCAGCCGTGCGGCGACCTCCGCCGGACCCAGCAGCACGGTGATCTTCGGTGTCTGCGCGGCGGGCCACGGCGGCTTCTTCAGCAGCCCCGTGGCGGCGCTCGCCGCCAGGCCTCGCAGCGCCTGACGCGGCGTCTCGGGGGCGCTGGCCAGCCCGCTGCAGGCGCTCAGCAGCGTGATCAGGCCGAGCCCGACGAGAGCTCTGGGCGCCCAGCGGTTCACGGCGTCGCTTCCGGGGGCTGTTGCGGCGAAGGCGCTTGAGCCGCCGCGGGCGTGCCGGGAGCAACGAGAAAGCGGTCGAGCTGGTCGAACAGGGTGTCACGGATGGTGGCGGACTCGTTGACCAGATGGTGGCGTGCTTCCGGATGGCGGACGATCTCGGCGCGCGGAAACTTGCGCTTGAGCGCCTTGAGATTCCAGCGCCAGTCGACCGTCATGTCCTGCTCGCCCTGCAGGATCAGCACCGGCAGCTCGGCCGGCGGACGCTTGAGCAGGGTCGGCATCCAGCGGCGCATGGCACTGACCCAGGTCAGCGCCAGGCGGTCGTCCTGCAGCGGGTCGTGCAGGCGCAGAAAGTCGGCGAAGGCGATATTGTTGGTGTTGGGGCGGTACTTGCGCGGAATGGTGTCGACGAACGGGCTGGCCAGGCTGTGCAGCCAGCGCGACTGATTCCAGCCCCAGGGGCGCACCAGCGGCGCCAGCAGCACCAGTGCCTGCCACGGCGCCTGGCTGCCACGGCTCAGGGTGTCGGTGGCGACGATCGAGGCGCCGGTGCTCTGGCCGGCCGCCAGCCAGGGCCCCGGCGCCAGCTCGTGCGCCTGCATCGCGGCCTCGACGGCGTTGAAGCAGAGCACGTAGTCGGTGAAGTCATCGATGGTCGAGCGTGCGCCGCTGGAGAGGCCATGGCCGGGCAGATCCCACAGTACCACCTGCCACTGCTGCGCCAGCAGCCGTGCGAGCAGATGGCCGTAGAGGCCCAGGTGGTCGAAGTAGCCGTGCACCACGAACAGGGTGCCGCGCGGGGCCGGGGGCGCCCATACCTGGCACCACAGGTCGAAACGCTTGCCCGCGTCGCCCGTCGCGCTCAGGAAGCCGGCGTGGAGCTGGGTGCCGGGATGGGCGTCGAGCAGTGGTGTCAGATGATAGTGGTCCAGGTAGGCGGCGAGTGGCGAGGTGCCGGGCGACGCGATACGGTGGATGGGACCGAGGGCCTTCAATGGCGAAAAGTCGAGCATGCGCGAGTCTCCTGAGACCTCTCATGCTAACCGCCAGTGGCCTGTGAAACCATGACGGAGGTTGCCTGACGCCGGGGGTATGGTGCCGGCGGCGATGAGGTGGACCAAGGTCGAACGAGACATCGCCGATGGTGCGCTCTATCATGGGGAAACGATTTATGTGGAAATGATTTCCATAAAATGATTTGCATGGATTGTTTTCCGGGGCGCCGTCCGTGCGGCGTCCGTCTCTTCTGACGCCGGGCCGCGGCCCGCACTGGAGGCTAGTATGACGCAGCGTGTTTCCCATCACCGTCTGCAGGTGGCGACCGAGCTCGAGCGCTTTCTCGAACAGGAAGCGCTGCCCGGCACCGGGCTCGACCCCGACACCTTCTGGCGCGGTTTCGATGCGCTGATCCACGAGCTGGCGCCGCGCAACCGCGAACTGCTCGCCGAGCGCGACCGGCTGCAGGCGGAGCTCGACCGCTGGCATGCCGAGCACCCGGGTGAAATCCGTGACATGGCCGCCTATCGCCAGTTCCTCTCCGATATCGGCTATCTGGTCGAGGCGCCAGCCAGTGTGACCGCGAGCACCACCAACGTCGATGCCGAGATTGCGCGTCAGGCCGGCCCGCAGCTGGTGGTCCCGGTGAGCAACGCGCGTTATGCGCTCAACGCGGCCAATGCGCGCTGGGGCAGCCTGTATGACGCGCTCTACGGCACCGACGTCATCGCCGAGAGCGATGGCGCCGAGAAGGGCAAGGGCTACAACCCCAAGCGCGGTGAGAAGGTGATCGCCTACGCGCGCAACGTGCTCGACATGGCGGCGCCGCTGGCCACCGGCTCGCACCGTGACGCCACGCGCTATCTGATCCGCGACGGCAGGCTGACGGTCGCGCTGGAAGGCGGGCGCGAGACCGGGCTCCAGCACCCCAGCCAGTTCGTCGGCTATCGCGGCGAGGACAGCGCGCCCGAGGCGGTGCTGCTCTCGAACCACGGCCTGCATCTGGAGATCCAGATCGACTCGAGCCACGCCATCGGCAAGACCGACCCGGCCGGGGTCAAGGACCTGCTGGTCGAGGCCGCGGTGACCACGATCATGGATTGCGAGGACTCGGTCGCCGCGGTCGATGCCGAGGACAAGACGCTGGTCTATCGCAACTGGCTGGGCCTGATGAAAGGCGATCTCGAAGAGCGCTTCGACAAGGGTGGCAAGACGGTCACCCGCCGCCTCGCCGAGGATCGCGAGTACATCCAGCCCGACGGCGGCAGCTTGTCCCTGCCGGGGCGTTCGCTGATGTTCGTGCGTAACGTCGGCCATCTGATGACCACGCCGGCGATTCTCGACGGCGACGGCAACGAGATCCCCGAGGGCATGCTCGATGCGGTGGTCACCGCGCTGATCGCCATGCACGATCTGGCGCGCGACGGCGGCAACTCGCGCGCCGGCTCGGTCTATATCGTCAAGCCGAAGATGCACGGCCCTAAGGAGGTCGCCTTCGCCGACGAGCTGTTCGCCCGCGTCGAGACGCTGCTGGGGCTGGCCGAGCACACCCTCAAGATGGGCATCATGGACGAGGAGCGGCGCACCTCGGTCAACCTCAAGGCGTGTATCGAGGCCGCCAAGGCGCGGGTCGCCTTCATCAACACCGGCTTCCTCGACCGCACCGGCGACGAGATGCACACGGCGATGAACGCCGGGCCGATGCTGCGCAAGGGCGACATGAAGGGCAGCCGCTGGATCGCCGCCTACGAGCGCAGCAACGTCCAGGTCGGGTTGGCCTGTGGCCTGCGCGGGCGTGCCCAGATCGGCAAGGGCATGTGGGCGATGCCGGACCTGATGGCGGCGATGCTGGAGCAGAAGAGCGGGCACCCCAAGGCCGGGGCCAATACCGCCTGGGTGCCGTCGCCCACCGCCGCGGTGCTGCACGCGCTGCACTACCACCAGATCGATGTCGCCGCGATCCAGCGCGAACTCGAGGAGCAGGGCGAGAGCGACCTGCTCGACGACCTGCTGACGGTGCCGGTCGACCCCAAGGCCGCGTGGAGCGCCGAGGAGATCCAGCAGGAGCTCGACAACAACTGCCAGGGCATCCTCGGCTATGTGGTGCGCTGGGTCGAGCACGGCGTGGGCTGCTCCAAGGTGCCGGACATCCACGATGTGGGCCTGATGGAGGATCGCGCCACGCTGCGTATCTCCAGCCAGCACATCGCCAACTGGCTGCACCACGGCATCGTCGACGAGGCCCAGGTGCGCGCGACGCTGGAGCGCATGGCCAAGGTGGTCGACGAGCAGAACGCGCATGATCCGGACTACACCCCGATGTCCTCGCACCTGACCGACTCCAGTGCCTTCCAGGCCGCCTCCGAGCTGATCTTCAAGGGCCGCGAGCAGCCCTCCGGCTACACCGAGCCGCTGCTGCATCACTGGCGCGCGGTGGACAAGGCCAAGGGCTGATAGCGCATTGCCAAACGTCTGTATGGGCGTCGGGGGCACGGCGAAGCGAGGGTCCTTTGCCAGGGATGGCAAAGGTAGCGCCCAGGGATGGGTTAACAGCGCCCTCGCAACGCCTTGCCACCGAGTAAGCCCATCCCAGCCACCGGGGCGAAAGAAACACTAGGTAAAGGCGGTAACCGCCCGATCTCGACGCCAGCGACCCCGGTCGCTGGCGTTGGCGTGTTTGGGGGGCGAGTGTGAGGCGGCGCTACGCTCGCGATGTTCGTCGGAGTGATCTTAGGGACATGCCAGAGCCCCCCGCTGTGCCTGATGCGCGGCTTGCGCTATCTTGGGCGCAACGTTCTCGAGCGTCCTGTGCCTGGGCATGAGGTCCGGCGTGCCGAGAACCGCTGCCGGGGAGAGTTCGATGACCGTGATGACCGCCGCCGAGATCGAGGATTACCTCGACGACGTCTTTCCACATCGCCAGGGGACCATCGAAGCGGTCGACCACATGCGCGCCACCATGAGCCTGGCGATCGAGGACGAACACCTGCGTCCCGGTGCCAGCGTCTCGGGGCCATCGATGATGGGGCTGGCCGATGTCTGCCTCTACGTGGCGATCCTGGCCGAGATCGGCCCCGAGGCGATGGCCGTGACCAGCAGCCTCAACTGCCACTTCCTGCGCCGCGCCCGCGGCGACCGCGACCTGATCGCCAACGCGCGCATCCTCAAGCTGGGCCGGCGTCTGGCGGTGGGGGAGGTGCAGCTCTTCTCCACCGGCGACAACGACCCGGTGGCGCTGGTCACCGCGACCTATGTGCTGCCCGACCGCGACGACTGACGCCACCGGCTGCCGTCACGCCGATGGCCGTTGGCGCCAGGCGGCGATCGCCAGCATCACCCAGCCCGCCATCAGCAACAGCCCGCCGAAGGGCGTGACGATGCCCAGGGCGGTGATACCGCTCAGGGTGAGCAGATAGAGCGAGCCGCTGAACAGCACCATGCCCGCGAACCACAGCGCGATGGCTGCCAGCTGCCCGCGCAGCGGCTGCTGCGCGCGCCACGCCAGCAGCGCCATGATCGCCAGGGTGTGCCAGGCCTGATAGCGCACCGCGGTATGGAACACCTCGAGATAGCGCGGTGTAAGGCGATCGGCCAGGGCGTGGGCGCCGAAGGCTCCGGCGACCACCACCAGCAGGCCACTGATGGCCACGCCGACCCAGGCGGGGCGCGCGGCGCTACACTTTTGGGGCATGTTGCGTTTTCCTTGCGCTGACTATGCTGTAAGGCGCGCCCGCACTAACGGGCCGCCTGGCAACCTGGACCGGCGACGCGTATCCAGAGCACGCGTGCGGGCGTCGGGGCGTTTTCTGCGGAGTTCGTGCGTGTTGCGTACAGCTTCGCAGAGAGCCCCTGCACGACACGCGACGTGGGCCGCGATTTGACGCTCGTCAGTCTAGCGCGTAAAAAGCCGCTTCGGCAGCCGTCTGGGACGGCTCGGGTCACCGCTTTCCACCAAGGATCTCCGAAATGGAATTCATCGACACGCTCCGTGACGCGATTTACGCGATCATGAACCCGATCAGCAATTTCGTCTGGACCTATATCCTGCTCTACCTGCTGTTGGGGGCGGGTATCCTGTTTACCGTGTTGACCCGGGGCATGCAGTTCCGCCTGTTCGCGCACATGGCGAGGGTCACCTTCACCAGCCGCGGCTCCGGCTCCGGCGTCAGCGGCTTCCAGGCTTTCGCCACGTCGCTGGCCGCCCGGGTCGGTACCGGCAACCTGGCCGGCGTGGCGATCGCGCTGTGGGTCGGTGGCCCCGGGGCGATCTTCTGGATGTGGATGACCGCGCTGGTGGGCTTCGCCACCTCGTTCATCGAGTCGACCCTGGCTCAGGTCTACAAGCAGCGTAACGCCGATGGCGTCTACCGCGGCGGGCCGGCCTACTATATCGAGCGCGCGCTGGGCCAGCGCTGGATGAGCGTGCTGTTCGCGATCTTCCTGCTCATCGCCTATGGCCTGGCGTTCAATGGTGCCCAGTCCAACACCATCGCCCAGGGCATGGCGCAGGCGTTCTCGATCCCCAACTGGATCACCGGCGTGGTGCTGGTCGCGTTCACCGCGCTGGTCATCTACGGCGGGCTCAAGTCGGTGGCGCGTACCGCCGAGAAGATCGTGCCGATCATGGCCATCGGTTACTTCCTGGTGGCGCTGTGGGTGCTGCTCTCCAACCTCTCCGAAGTGCCGGCGATGCTGGCGCTGATCGTCAAGAGCGCGTTTGGCTACGGCCCGGCGGTGGGCGGTGCGGTGGGCTACACCATCAAGATCGCGATGGAGAACGGCATCAAGCGCGGGCTGTTCTCCAACGAGGCGGGCATGGGCTCGGCGCCCAACGCCGCCGCCCAGGCCGACGTCAAGCACCCGGCGGCGCAGGGGCTGGTACAGTCGTTCGGGGTGTTCATCGATACCCTGGTGATCTGCAGCTGCACCGCGGTGGTGATTCTGCTCTCCGGGGTCTACGAGCAGCTGATGACCACTTCGCCGGGCAAGGATATCGTGGGTATCCAGCTGACCCAGGATGCCATGGTCGACCACCTCGGCAGCTTCGGCGAGATCTTCATCGCCATCGCCATCCTGCTGTTCGCCTTCACTTCGATCATCGCCAACTTCTCCTACTCGCAGATCAACATCGAGTATCTGTTCAAGCGTCACGCCAAGGCTGCCGTATCGGTGCTGCGTATCGCCGTGCTGGCGATGGTGATGATCGGCTCGATCGCCAAGCTGCAGTTCGTGTGGGACTTCGCCGACCTCGCCATGGGGCTGATGGCGACCACCAACCTGATCGCTATCCTGCTGCTGTGCCCGATCGCCCTGCGTGTGCTGCGCGACTACGAGACCCAGCGGCGCCAGGGCGTGCGCGAGCCGACCTTCGATCCCAAGGGCGTGCTCAAGCGTCCCGAGCAGGTCGAGGCCGACGTCTGGCCGCGCCGCGACGACTGAGGCGCGCTACGTAAGCTATTGAGCCGGCCCCCAGGGGCCGGCTTTTTTGTGTGCGCCCGACGGCCGCGGCGCGGCGGGCGAAGTGCGGGTGCAGGCGTGCCGTGTCCGGCGCAAGACGCTACAATACGCCCCCACGACTGGAGACCTCTGGAGCGTCGTCATGCAGATCCAGCTCAACGGTGAACCCCACCAGCTCGATCACGACCCCACGCTCGCGCGCCTGGTCGAGGCGCTGGGCCTGGGCGGGCGCCGTGTCGCCATCGAGCTCAACGAAGAGATCGTGCCACGCAGCCAGCACGCGCAGACCGCGCTTGCCGAGGGCGACCGCGTGGAGATCGTGCATGCCATCGGTGGCGGCTGAGCGCCGTCACGCCTATCAGGAGTCACGCATGTCGCAGCTGATCGAGGACACCCCGCTGACGGTCGCCGGCCGTCGCTTCCACTCGCGCCTGCTGGTGGGTACGGGCAAGTATCGCGACTTCGACGAGACCGCGGCCGCGGTCGCGGCCAGCGGGGCCGACGTGGTCACCTTCGCCGTGCGGCGCACCAACCTGGGCCAGGATGCGGCCGCGCCCAACCTGCTCGACGTGATCTCGCCCGAGCGCTATACCCTGCTGCCCAATACCGCCGGCTGCTATACCGCCAAGGATGCGGTGCGCACCTGCCGTCTGGCGCGGGAGCTGCTCGATGGCCACAACCTGGTCAAGCTCGAGGTGCTGGGCGACGAGCACACCCTCTATCCCAACGTGGTCGAGACCCTGGCCGCCGCCGAAACGCTGGTCAACGACGGCTTCGATGTCATGGTCTACACCAGCGACGACCCGATCGTGGCCAAGGAGCTCGAGCGTCGCGGCTGCTGTGCGGTGATGCCGCTGGGCTCGCTGATCGGCTCCGGCAACGGCCTGCTCAACCCGGCCACGCTGCGCCTGATTCTCGAGCAGGCCGAAGTGCCGGTGCTGGTGGATGCCGGTATCGGTACCGCCTCCGACGCCGCCCTGGCGATGGAGATGGGCTGCGCCGGGGTGCTGATGAACTCCGCCATCGCCCATGCCCGCCACCCGGTGATGATGGCCGGCGCCATGCGCAAGGCGATCGACGCCGGGCGCGAGGCGTTTCTCGCCGAGCGCATGCCGCGCCGCGACAGCGCCAGCCCCTCGTCGCCGTTCGCCGGGCGCATCAACCCCTGACCTGCCTGTGCCCGCCGCCTCGGCGGTGGGTCTCTTTCACCCACCAAGACGATAGCCACGCCGCATGACCGACAAGCCGACGGACCCCAACGAGACCGCCACCGACACCCCGCATCAGCGCGGCATCAAGAGCTATGTGCTGCGCGCCGGGCGCATGACCGCCGCCCAGGAGCGCGGCCTCAAGGAGGTCTGGCCGCGCTGGGGGCTGACCCTGGAAGAGGGGCTGCAGGATCCGGTGGCGCTGTTCGGACGTGACGCCCCGCGGGTGGTCGAGATCGGCTTCGGCATGGGGCAGTCGCTGGTCGAGCAGGCCGAGACCCACCCGGAGACCGACTTCATCGGTATCGAAGTGCATGCGCCGGGTGTCGGCAAGCTGCTCGACGAAGCCGACAAGCGTGGCCTCACCAACCTGCGCGTCTATCGCGAGGATGCCCTGGCGGTGCTGGCGCAGTGCCTGCCGGCGGAGAGCATCGACACCCTGCAGCTGTTCTTCCCCGACCCCTGGCCGAAGAAGAAGCACCACAAACGGCGGATCGTGCAGCTGCCGTTCGTCGAGCTGGTGCGCACCCGGCTCAAGCCCGGCGGCACCCTGCACATGGCCACCGACTGGGAAGCCTACGCCGAGCACATGGCCGAGGTGATGGCGGCGGCGCCGGGCTATACCAATACCGCCCCCGCGGAGAGCGCACCTTATGTGGCGCGTCCCGCCTTCCGCCCGCTGACCAAGTTCGAGAGCCGCGGCGAGCGTCTGGGTCATGGGGTCTGGGATCTGATTTTTCGCCGCGACTGATCCCCTGGCTCAGGCACACTCGCCGCCGCCGGGACGCCGCGGATAGTGTGCCGCGCCGCGGCTGTGGCGGCCGCGGCGCTGGGCGAGCAGAGCCAGGGCCACCCCGGCCAGGGCCAGCGCCATGCCGCCGAGTTGCAGCGGCGCCACGTGCTCACCGAACATCCCCGCACTCCACGCCAGGGTTACCGGCGGCGTCAGATAGATGGCGCTGGAGACCGCGTTGACGCCGAGACGCCGCAGGCAGACGGTGAAGAAGCCGTAGCCGCCGAAGCTCGACAGCAGCACCAGCCAGCCCAGCGTCTGCCAGGTCAGCAGCGCGCTGCCGGGTAGCGCCAGGCCGCCGGCGCCCGCCGCGGCCACGCCGAAGATCAGCGCCGCCGCGCTCAACTGCGCGGTGAGCGAGGCCGCCAGTCCCAATCCCGACGGGCGCCGGGCGGTGAGAACGCTGCCCAGGGTGACGCTGATCACCGCCAGCAGTGGCAGCGCATAGGCCCAGCCGCCAGCGCCGCCTGCTCCCTGCCAGTCCCCCGCAATGCACAGCACCACGCCGCTGCCGGCCACGCCGAGGCCGAGCCAGGCCGCCGCCGGTAGCTGCTCGCGCAGCCACAGCGTGGCGATCGCCGCCGCCAGCAGCGGCTGCTGGGCGGTGATCAGCGCGGTGACGCTGGCGCTGACGCCCTCACCGATGGCGAGCACCACGCACAGCAGATAGCCGCCCATGGTGAGGGCCCCGACGGCCATCTCGCGCAGCCAGGCCGACAGCGCCACTGGCCGCCGATCGAGCAGTCGCCACCACAGCGCGGCCAGCGCGGCGGCGATGACGAAGCGCCAGGCGAACAGGTCCAGCGCGTTCAAGGGGGCGCGGCTGGCCAGTTCGCTACCGATGAAGCCGGAACTCCAGCAGAGCACGAAACCACTCATCAGGACTGCGTTCAGTGTCGCGTGGCGCATGCCGACTCCTCCTCTCGTCGCGTGGTGACTGTCTCGGGCTGACTGTCTCGGGGCCCCCGTGTCGGGGTGATGCGGCTTGAGTCTGGACGCCATGCAGGCTTCAATGAATCGAATAAAAATCGATAAGGGTTCAATATGTTTGAAGTCGGATCGACGCTCGATCTGGAGCTGCTGCGCACCTTTCAGGTGGTCGCCCAGAGCGGCTCGCTGGCGGCCACCGCCGAGGTGCGCCATCGCACCCTGAGCGCCATCAGCATGCAGATGAAGCGGCTGGAGACCGAGCTCGACGTGCGCCTGCTGGAGCGCGGCCCGCGCGGCGTGACCCTGACCGCCAGCGGCGAGCTGCTGCTGCGCGAGGCGCAGGCGCTGCTGCGGGCACACGACACCCTGGTCAGCCGCTTCAGCCGCGAGCGCCTGAGCGGGCGCGTGCGCCTGGGTATCCCCGAGGACTATGCGCGTGAGCTGCTCGACGACACCCTGCCGCAGTTCATGGCGCGCCACCCGGGCATCCTGCTCGATGTCACCACCGACACCAGCGGCCGGCTGGCGCGTGGGCTGCGGGCGCGACGTCTGGATTTGGCGGTGGTGCTCGACCACGCCGCCGGGCTGGAGGGCGGCGAGCTCCTGTGGCACCCCACCCCGGTGTGGGCAGGGCCGGCCCAGGGCGCGCTGCACCAGGAGGAGATCGTGCCGCTGGCGGTGCACCCGGCGGAGTGCCCCTACCGCCAGCTGGCGGCCGATGCCCTCGATGCGGCGCAGCGGCCGTGGCGGGCAATCTTCACCAGCACCAGCATCCACGCGGTGGAGAAGGCGATCGAGACCGGCATGGCGATCGGAGTGCTCGACCGCGAACGGGTGACCGGCGCCATGCGCGCGCTGGGTGAGAGCGACGGCCTGCCTGTGCTGAGGCGCTGCGAGGCGCGGCTGCACTTCGCCCGCGCTATCGATGATGCCTCCCAGCCTGCGGTGGAAGCGCTGGCGGAGCTGCTGCGTCAGCGCCTGAGTGGGCGCGGGCCGTGGCAGTGGGATGCACTGAGCGCGCGGAGCCCCAGCTAGGCACTGCGTGACGCGTTGACTTGTCGGACCGTGCTCGGCGCTGTCACATCGTAGAGCGCGTATCAGTAGACGCCGCGCAGAGATGGCGAGCACAAAAAAAGCCGCCCTGGGCAGGGCGGCGCGAAGGACCGTGACTAGCTTGATGAGGAGATAACCATGGCAGGAACCTGACATTCCTGACGTTGGTCAGTGGCGTTTGGCGACGCCACAAGTCAAAGGTAATCATTCTCATTTGGGATTGCAAGCGAAACGAGAATCTTTTTTATTTAGGCGCTCAACCGACCCCGAGCAGTGGCAGCAGCAGCGGCAGCGAGAGCATCGCCAGCAGCGTCTGGCCGGTGATGATCGCGGCCATCAGTTCGGCGTCGCCGCCCAGCTGGCGCGCCAGGATATAGGCGGAGGTCGCCGTCGGCAGCGCGGCGAACAGCAGCACCACATCGCGCTCGATGCCGGAGAGACCGGCCAGCGCGGCCAGCGCGGCCACCGTCAGCGGCGTGACAGTCAGCTTCAGCGCGCTCGAGGTCCAGAACGCCCGCCCGCCGCGCCACAGCGCCTGCGGGCGCAGCGCCACGCCTACCGCGACCAGCCCCAGCGGCAGCGCCGCACGCCCGAGCAGCTCCACCGCGGGCGCGCTCCAACCGGGCAGACCGATGCCGCTCAGGTTGAGCGCGATCCCCAGCAGGCAGGCCAGGATCAGCGGATTGCGTGCCAGCGCCAGGGCGCTGCGGCCGAGACTGGCGCGGCCCAGGGTGCCGCTGGCGATGAATGCCAGCACGCAGAGCAGGTTGGCGGTGGGCACCATCAGTGCCACCGCGACTGCCGCCACGGTGGTGCCGGCGCTACCGTGCAGGGCCGCGGCGCCGGCCACCCCGACATAGGTGTTGAAGCGCACCACGCCCTGGAAGGTGGAGGTGAAGGCGGCAGCATCCAGCGCCAGGCGCCGGCGCGCCAGCCATACCGCCAGTGCCAGCGCCAGCATCCCGCCGAGCAGCGCCACGCCCAGGCGCAGCACCGGCACCCGGGCGACATCGGCATCGGCCAGCGTCGCCACCAGCATGGCGGGGAACAGCAGGTAGTAGATCAGGCGTTCCAGCTGGGGCCAGAAATCGGCGCCGGGAAAACGTGCCCAACCCAGGCCCGCACCGAGTAGAATCAGAAGGAAAAGCGGGCCGAGTGCCCCTGCGATATCGCTCATCTAGCGTCCTGAGTGTGGTTGTCGTCACGCCGCCTCGAACGCCCATGGTAGCGATCCCTTGTCTCTGCCGGGAGCCCCGTCACGTCCATGGCTGTCTACGACGAAGATACCGCACGGCCACGCATGCTCACGCTGCTGATCGGCGTCACCCTGGCGACCATCGTCGTCGCCCTGTGGTATCTGCTCGACTACTACTTGCGCGAGTCCGATAGCGAGGTCACCTGGTATCCACCTGAGCACGGCTGCGTGCTGCTCGACGGTGGCTGCCAGGCGGGGCTGGGTCTCGATTCCGGGCTGACCTACTCGCTGAGCGAGGCGCCCGAGCGCGGCGACCTGCGCTTCGAGGTCGATGTCTACGGGCTGGCGGCCAAGCAGGTCTACGTGGAGTTCATCGGGCGCCACATGAACATCCGCTCCCAGCGCTTCAATCTGACGCGGATGCCGGGGGAGCGCGAGCGTTTCGTCGGCTACGGCGATCTGGGGCTGTGCAGCGGCTACGTGGAGGCGTGGCGGGCCCAGGTGGTGGTGGTCAGCGACCACGGCCTCAAGGGCAGCTGGTTCGACTTCGACAGCGCCGGGCTGGCCGATGCGCTGTCGCGGCGCGAGGCCAAGCGCGGTGCGGATGAGAAGGACTGCTTGTGGACGCAGACGCCGGCCTGATAGCCGGCGTCTAAAGGGGTAGGGCGGGGATGAGAGCGCGGCTTACTGGCCGTCGCCGCTCGTCTTGGCGTCGCTGTCCTTGGCCGCCTTGTCGCCCTTGGCGTCACCCTGGTCGGGGTTGATGCCGAGCAGCTCGACCTTGAACTGCAGCGCCTGGTTGGGGCCGATCGGGCCGCCGGTGCCGGCTGCGCCGTAGGCCAGGTCGGAAGGCACGGTGATCAGCCAGGTGTCACCGACATGCATCATCTTGAGCGCTTCCTGCCAGCCCGGGATGACCTGGCCGACCTTGAACGAGATCGGCTCGCCGCGCTTGTAGGAGCTGTCGAACACGGTGCCGTCGGGGAGTTTGCCTTCGTAGTTGACCTTGACCGTGTCGTCGTCGCTGGGCGAGGCGCCGTCACCGGACTTCAGCACCTGGTACTGCAGGCCCGAGTCGGTGGTCTTCACGCCCTTCTTCTTGGCGTTGGCGGCGAGGAACGCTTCGCTCTCCTTGCGGTTGGCGTCGGCGACCTTCTTCTGCTCGGCCTTCTGCTCGGCGATCTTCTGCTGCTGGTACTGGGTCAGCGCTTTGCTGATCTCATCGTCGCTCAGCTGCAGCTTGTGATCGCCATAGACGTCACGAATCGCCGCGGCGAAGGCGTCGACATCCAGATTCTTGACGTCCTGCGACAGACCCTGGCCCAGGGTGGCGCCGATGCTGTAGCTCAGCTTGGCCTGGTCGCTGTCGAGATCGACCTTGTCCTGGGCGAAAGCCGCCAGCGGCAGCGTCATCATGCTGCCGATCGCGACGGCGGTTACCAAACGTTTCATGCAGTCTCCTTGGGGAGTCGGGGTTGAAGCCGATGCTGGCTCGGGGTGAAAACGCCTCAGGCATCGGTGTGGCGCTGCTGTTGGGACTCTAACAGCTGGGATTTGGTTCCGCATCCGGCGCGGCGGCCAGCCACAGAGTCAGCAATGGCTGTAACGTGGCGTAAGCCGGTGATGTCGTGCCGAGGTCCGTGGTCGGCTGCGCTGCCCGCGTCGGCGTGGCCCAGGCGGCGCACAGTGCCAGCGCCGCGGCGAGCGGGTCGTAGTACGCCGGCGACGCGGCGCGGCGGCTCCGCAGCTCGGCCAGGCGGGCAAGGGTTTCGCGCTCTGCCAGCAGCTCCGCCTGCTGCAGGCGCTGGCGCAGCTCGCTCAGGCGTGGGCGGGTCTCCAGCGCGGTCTTGAGTTCGCGCCGGCGCTGGCGCAGCGGCCGGGTCATCGTCTCCTGCCAGTGGCGTACCTCGGCCAGCCCTTGGGTGGCGTCGGGGGCGGGTTCACGGCCCTGCTCGGCGAGCCAGGCGAGCCACAGCAGCTCGCACACGTCATAGCCGTGGTCGTCCTGCAGGCTCAGACAGCGTGCCTGGGCGCCGGGGCGGGCGTAGCGCGCCAGGGCGAAATCCCACAGGTCGTCCGCGGCGTCGGCGGTGGTCATCGGCACTCCGTGTCGGCGGCGTTGGCTGATAGAATGAGCGCCCATTCGATGCGCTCTGGAGCCCGGCATGATTGCATTCCGCCAACTCGCCCTGCAACGCGGCACGCGCCGGCTGATCGAAGGTGCCGACCTGATGCTGCACGAGGGCCACAAGGTGGGCATCGTCGGCGCCAACGGTGCCGGCAAGTCGAGCCTGTTCGCGCTGATCCGCGGCGAGCTCGGCGCCGACGCCGGCAGCGTCGAGATCGCCGGCGGCAAGCGTATCGCCCACATGGCGCAGGAGGTCTCGGCGATCGAGCGCGCTCTGGTCGAGTTCGTGCTCGACGGCGATGTCGCCCTGCGCCAGGCGGAGCAGGCGCTGGCGGCGGCCCAGGCCGCGGGCGAGCATGACCGCGAGGCGGCGCTGCACGGCCAGATCGAGGCGCTCGACGGCTACACGGCGCGGGCCCGCGCCGAACAGCTGCTGGCCGGGCTGGGTTTCGCCCAGCGCGATCTCTACCGCCCGCTGGCGGATTTTTCCGGCGGCTGGCGTATGCGCGTGGGGCTGGCGCGGACCCTGTTCACGCCGTCGGAGATCCTGCTGCTCGACGAGCCCACCAACCACCTCGATCTGGATGCGCTCCTGTGGCTGGAGCAGTGGCTCACCCGCTACCCCGGCACCCTGATGCTGATCTCCCACGACCGGGACTTCCTGGATGCGGTGTGCGATCACATCCTGCATATCGATCAGGCGCGGCTGACCCTCTATCGCGGTAACTACAGCGCCTTCGAGCGTGCCCGCGCCGAACGCCAGGCCCAGCAGCAGGCCGAGTTCGAGAAGCAGCAGGCGCGCCGCGCCGAGATCGAGCGCTTCGTCGAGCGCTTCCGGGCCAAGGCGACCAAGGCGCGCCAGGCCCAGAGCCGGCTCAAGATGCTCGAGCGCATGGAAACCATCGCCGCGGCGCGGGCCGACTCGCCGTTCCGCTTCGAGCTGCCCTGCGCCGACAAGATCTCCAGCCCGCTGCTGTCGCTGGATCGCGCCGATCTCGGCTATCCCGAGGCGCGCATTCTCGAAGGCGTCAACGTCTCGATCCTGCCGGGGGAGCGGATCGGGCTGCTCGGCCCCAACGGCGCCGGCAAGTCGACCCTGATCAAGACCCTGATTGGCGAGCTTTCGCCCCAGGCGGGCGCACGGGTACCCGGGGAAAATCTGGTGGTGGGCTATTTCGCCCAGCATCAGCTGGAGCATCTCGACCTCGGCGCCACGCCCTTCACCCACGTGCAGCGTCTCTCGCCCACCGCCAGCGACCAGTCGATCCGTGACTTCCTGGGCGGCTTCGGCTTCCGCGGCGATGATGTCTTCGGCGATGTTTCCCGCTTCTCCGGGGGCGAGAAAGCGCGCCTGGCGCTATCGCTGGTGGCGTGGGAGAAGCCCAACCTGCTGCTGCTCGACGAGCCCACCAACCACCTCGATCTGGACATGCGCGAGGCGCTGGCCGAGGCCCTGGCCGCCTACGAGGGCGCGGTAGTGATCGTCTCCCACGACCGCCACCTGTTGCGCGCCAGCGTCGATCTGTTCTGGCGCGTGGTCGACGGCCGGGTGACGCCGTTCGATGG
>JNVT01000111.1 GCA_000737985.1 Gammaproteobacteria bacterium MFB021
GCTGCCGGCCACGGCGGCCTCGCCGGGCCTGGCGATCGCCCCGGCCTACGTGATGCGCGCGCCGGACTTCGACTACCCCGAACGCGCCCGTGATCTGGCGGCGGACAAGCAGGGCCCGGCCGAGCGCCAGCGTGAGCGGCTGCAGGCGGCGCTCGACGAGGCGCGGCGCCAGCTGCAGGCGCTGATCGGCACCGCCAAGGGCGGTGACGTGGCCGAGATCCTCTCCATGCACGCCGAGATGCTCGACGACCCGGAGCTGCACGAGGCGGCCTTCGAGGGCATGCGCGATGGTCTCAGCGCCGAGGCGGCCTGGTGGCAGGCGATCGACACCGCGGCCCGGGCCCAGGAGGTACTCGCCGACCGGCTGCTGGCCGAGCGCGCCGCCGACCTGCGCGACGTCGGCCGCCGAGTGCTCGGCGTGCTGTGCGGCGTGGAGCTGCCGACGCCGCCGCAGCGCCCCTACATTCTGGTCACCGACGATATCGGCCCCTCCGACGTGGCGCGGCTGGATACCGCCCAGGTGCGCGGCCTGCTCACCGCGCGCGGCGGTGCCACCTCGCACAGCGCCATCCTGGCGCGGGCGCTGGGTATCCCCGCGGTGGTCGGTGCCGGCGAGCGCGCGTTGACCCTGAACAACGACGACGACCTGATCCTCGACGGCGATCTCGGTCGTGTCATCGTGCGCCCCTCCGCCGAGCGCCGCGACCGCGCCGAGCTGCGCCTCAAGGAGCTCGAAAAGCTGCGCCGCGAGGCGCACGGGGCGCGCTTCGAAGAGGGGCGTACCGCCGACGGCAAGCGTATCGAGGTCGCCGCCAACCTGGGCAACACTGCCCACGCCGCCGACGCAGTGGAGCAGGGCGCCGAGGGCGTGGGGCTCCTGCGCACCGAGTTCATCTTCATGGCGCACCCGGAGGCCCCCGACCTGGAGACCCAGATCGGCGAGTACCGGCGCGCCTTCGACGCCCTCGACGGGCGCCCGCTGGTGGCGCGCACGCTCGACGTGGGCGGCGACAAGCCGCTGCCCTACTGGCCGGTGCCGGCCGAGGACAACCCCTTCCTCGGCCTGCGCGGGCTGCGCCTGGCACTGACCCGGCCCGAGGTGCTCGAGACCCAGCTGCGGGCGCTGCTGACCGCCGCCGGCGAGCGGCCGCTGCGGATCATGTTCCCGATGGTCAAGGACGTCGACGAGTACCGCCAGGCGCGCGCCATCGTCGACCGCCTGCAGGCGGAGATCGGCGCCGGTGACGTCCAGGTCGGGGTAATGATCGAGATCCCCTCGGCGGCGCTGCTGGCGCCGAGCCTGGCCGCGGAGGTCGACTTCTTCTCTATCGGCACCAACGATCTGACCCAGTACACCCTGGCGATCGACCGCGGCCACGCCACCCTCTCGGCCCAGGCCGACGGCCTGCACCCGGCGGTGCTGCGGCTGATCCAGATGACGGTCGACGCCGCCCACGCCGAGGGCAAGTGGGTCGGGGTGTGCGGCGAGCTGGGCTCGGATGCCGCCGCGGTGCCGGTGCTGGTGGGTCTGGGGGTCGACGAGCTGTCGGTCTCGGTGCGTCAGGTGCCGATGGTCAAGGCGCGCCTGCGCGGTATCACCCAGGAGAGCGCCGAGCGCCATGCGCGCACTGCACTCGCCCAGGCCACCAGCCAGGCCGTGCGTGACGCGCTGGAGGCGCTGTGATGGCGAGTGCGCACGAGATCCTGGTGGTGACCCTCAATCCGGCGCTGGATCTCTCGATCGGGCTGCCGGCGCTGACCCTGGGCGCGGTCAACCGTACCCAGTCGAGCCAGCTGGCCGCCGCCGGCAAGGGCCTCAACGTGGCTCGCGTGCTGGCGGCGCTGGGCCATCGGGTGACGCTCTCCGGGCTGCTGGGAGAGGACAACGACGCTCCCTTCGTCGCCGCCTGCGCCAGTGCGGGGATCGCGGACGCCAGCCTGCGCCTGCCGGGCGAGACGCGCATCAACGCCAAGATCGCCGAAGCCGACGGCCGGGTGACCGATATCAACGGCCCCGGGCTGAGTGTGTCGGCCGAGGCGCTCGCGGTGCTGCGCCAGCGTCTCGACACGCACTGCCGCGAGCGGACGCCGGGGGCGGTGGTGCTCACCGGCAGCCTGCCGCCCGGGGTCTCGGAGGAGGACTTCGCCGCGCTGGTAGCCGCACTCAAGGCCACCGACGTGCCGGTGTGGGTGGATACCAGCGGGCCGGCGCTCGCGGCGGCGCTGGCGGTGCCGCC
>JNVT01000112.1 GCA_000737985.1 Gammaproteobacteria bacterium MFB021
AGGCCGTCGAAGTCGGCACCCGGGTTGAAGGTGTAGCTGCCGTCGCTATTAAAGCTCAGCGCACCGTTGCCCTGACCCACGCCGGTCGCGAGCTGATAGCTCTCGACCGTGCCGTCGACATCAGTCGCTGCCGGCACTTGGCTAGTCAGCGTGGCGTTCTCGCCGGTGATCTGGGTGTCGGCCTTGGCCACCGGCACGTCGTTGGTGCCGGTGACGGTGATGGTCACCGTCTGCGGGGCACTGACGCCGCCATTGTTGTCGGTGGCGGTATAAGTGAAGGTGACGTCGCGACTCTGGCCAGCGGCCAGCGCGTCGAAGTCGGTACCCGGGTTAAAGGTGTAGCTGCCGTCGCTATTGAAGCTGAGGCTGCCGTTGCCCTGACCCACGCCTGTCGCAAGCTGGTAGCTCTCGACGGTGCCGTCGACGTCAGTCGCCGCCGGCACTTGGCTAGTCAGCGTGGCATTCTCACCCGTAGTTTGGGTATCCGCCTTGGCGACCGGCACGTCGTTGGTGCCGGTCACGGTTATCGTCACCGTCTGAGGTGCACTCACCCCGCCGTTGTTGTCAGTGGCCGTGTAGCTAAAGGTGACATCGCGACTCTGACCAGCCGCCAGGCCGTCGAAGTCGGCACCCGGGTTGAAGGTGTAGCTGCCGTCACTATTGAAGCTGAGGCTGCCGTTGCCCTGACCCACGCCTGTCGCCAGCTGGTAGCTCTCGACCGTGCCGTCGACGTCAGTCGCTGCCGGCACCTGAGCGTTCAGGGTGGCGTTTTCGCCCGTGGTCTGGGTATCCGCCTTGGCGACCGGCACGTCGTTGGTGCCGGTAACGGTAATGGTCACCGTCTGCGGCGTACTCAACCCGCCGTTGTTGTCGGTGGCGGTATAAGTGAAGGTGACGTCGCGGCTCTGGCCCGCGGCCAAGGCGTCGAAGTCCGCACCCGGGTTAAAGGTGTAGCTACCGTCGCTATTGAAGGTCAGCGCACCATTGCCCTGGCCCACGTCGGTCGCCAGCTGATAGCTCTCGACCGTGCCATCGACATCGGTCGCCGCCGGCACCTGAGCGTTCAGGGTGGCGTTTTCGCCCGTGGTCTGGGTATCCGACTTGGCTACCGGCACATCGTTGGTGCCGGTCACGGTGATGGTCACCGTCTGCGGTGCGCTGACGCCGCCATTGTTGTCAGTAGCGGTGTAGCTGAAGGTGACGTCACGGCTCTGACCAGCGGCCAGACCATCGAAGTCGGTACCCGGGTTAAAGGTGTAGCTGCCGTCGCTATTGAAGCTGAGGCTGCCGTTGCCTTGGCCCACGCCGGTCGCGAGCTGGTAGCTCTCGACCGTGCCGTCGACGTCAGTCGCTGCCGGCACCTGAGCGTTCAGGGTGGCGTTTTCGCCGGTGGTCTGAGTATCGGCCTTGGCGACTGGCACATCATTGGTGCCGGTAACGGTGATGGTCACCGTCTGCGGTGCACTGACGCCGCCATCGTTATCGGTGGCGGTGTAAGTGAAGGTGACGTCGCGGCTCTCACCCGCGGCCAGACCGTCGAAGTCCGCGCCCGGGTTGAAGGTATAGCTGCCGTCACTATTGAAGCTCAGCGAGCCATTGCCCTGGCCCACGCCGGTCGCCAGCTGGTAGCTCTCGACCGTGCCATCGACGTCAGTCGCTGCCGGCACTTGGCTAGTCAGCGTGGCGTTCTCGCCGGTGGTCTGGGTATCCGCCTTGGCGACCGGCACGTCGTTGGTGCCGGTAACGGTAATGGTCACCGTCTGCGGGGCACTGACCCCGCCATTGTTGTCGGTGGCGGTATAAG
>JNVT01000113.1 GCA_000737985.1 Gammaproteobacteria bacterium MFB021
CTTCACTGGAGATCGCCAGCGGCAGCGAGGATCTTGCCCGGCACCTGGCCGAGGCGCTGCCCGGCCTGCGCTGGCAGCCCTCGGTGAGCAGACCCGAGGCGCTGCCCGAGCTCGCCGCCTGGCGCGCGCACGCCGCGCCGCCCAACCCGTTCGCGCCGCTGGCGGTGGATGATACCGCCGAGTGGCCCGAGATCGCGGAGCTGGCTGCGGTATGCGCCTTCAATCTGGTGCATATCGCGCCCTGGGCGGTGGCCGAAGCGCTGTTCGCCGGCGCCGGCCGCCAGCTGCCGCCGGGCGGGCTTCTGGTGCTCTACGGACCGTTCAAGCGCGCCGAGACGCCCTTGGCCGCGAGCAACGCCCGCTTCGACGAGGCGCTGCGCGCGCGTGACCCGCGCTGGGGGATTCGCGATCTGACGGCGCTGGAAGCGCTGGCCGCCGCGGCCGGACTGGAGGCGCTGCAGGTGCACGAGATGCCCGCCAACAACCTCTGTCTGGTATGGCGCCGCGCCGCGCAGGCCTGAGCGCCACGACTCGACTACACTGAAGTTCATTCCCGACGGCCGACAAGGAGTAACGCCGTGTCAGACTTTTCCGTGGAGTTCCGGATGCCCAAGGGTTGCCCCAACTGCGGCAGCCACATGATGAAGGTCTCCCAGGCCAAGCAGCCCGACGACCGCGTCTTCTGCACGTCGTGCAACACCGACGTATGCGCCTGGGACCAGGCCGAACGAATCCTCGAAGAGACTCCGCGAAGCGAGTCCGAGCAGTTGATCGAGGATGTGATCAACAATAAGAAGCCCGATACCGACGACGAATAAGTGGGCGGTGCGTCACGCAATCCCCCGAGCCCCGGCCTCAGCGCCGGGGTTCTTCGTTTATCGGGATTCGTCTTTGGCGGCGGAAGCGGCGGGGGCGAGCCCCCGCCGTCTGGTCACATCAGGGTTACAGCAGCTCTTCGGCCGCCAACGCCAGGCGCGAACGCTCCACGCTCTTGAGCGTGATGTGTCCGGCATGGGGCCAGTTGCGGAAGCGCTCGACCACCGCGGCCATGCCGCAGGTGTTGGCGGTGAGGTAGGGCGTGTCGATCTGGCCGACGTTGCCCAGGCAGACGATCTTGGTGTTGCGCCCGGCCCGGGTGACCAGGGACTTGAGCTGCTTGGGGGTGAAGTTCTGGGCCTCGTCGATGATCAGGAAGGTATCGTTGAGCGTGCGCCCGCGCATGAAGGTGGGCGAGCGGATCTGCACCCGCGAGCCGATCAGCTGGCGCGTGGCGCCATCGCTCCAGCTGGTCGAGCCCTCGCGCTCGTCGCGCAGCAGGTTGTCCATGTTGTCGTGGAAGGCACCCATCCACGGTGACATTTTCTCCTCCTCGGTGCCGGGCAGAAAACCGATGTCCTCACCCATGGGGATGGGGGCGCGGGTGAACACGATGCGTTCGAACTGCTTGGCGTCCAGCGTCTGCTGGAAAGCCGCGGCCAGGGTCATGAAGGTCTTGCCGGTGCCTGCGCTGCCGGCGAGGGTGATGAAGTCGATCTCCGGGTCCATCAGCAGGTTGAGGGCGAAGTTCTGGCGGCTGTCGTGGGCGTGGACGCCCCAGACGCCGTCGTGATGGCGGTAGTTGGTGAGCAGCTGCAGGGTGGCGCGGCGCGGCGAGTGGCTGCGCACGATCGCCTCGAAGTCGGCGCCGTTGTCGCTGTCGGAGACCAGCATGCCGACATGCCAATCCTCGGGGATGGTGCCCTCCAGATGGTAGAGGGTGTGCCCCTCGGCACGTTCGACCATCACCTCGACATCCAGCGACTCCCACAGGCCGTGGCCGTCACGACCGGCGTCGGCGTAGACCTTGGCGCCCTCGATCATGGCGTCGAGATCGTCGAAGGCCTTGTCGCTGAGGTAGTCCTCCACCGGCACCTTGAGCGCGGCGGCCTTGACTCGCAGGTTGATGTCCTTGGTCACCAGGATGACCGAGGCATCCGGGCGGTCGCGGCGCAGGCGGCAGGTCTCGGCGAGAATGCGATTGTCCGGAGAGTTCTCCAGGGTCTCCAGCGGTTCCAGATCCTGATAGCAGAGAAAGCGCAGGCGGCCGGCGGGTTCGCCGCTGGCGCGCGGGATGGGAATGCCTTGCTGAATCTCCTCGGGGGTGACGTGGGCGGTGAGATCGGAAAGGGTGCGGCTGATCTGACGGGCGGTGCGAGCGATCTCGCGCATGCCGTTCTTGTGCTTGTCGAGCTCCTCGAGCACGGTCATGGGGATGACCACATCATGCTCTTCGAAATGATAGAGGGCTGCGGGGTCGTGGATCAGGACATTGGTGTCCAGTACGTAGAGCCTGTTCGCTTTCTTGTCGATACGCACCATCGGCAAAAGCACTCCTGTGAGTTCAAGGCTTCTCGACCCTGACAGAGTGCCGTGACAAGTCGATGTCGGGCAGGAGACTCCGTCAGTGCCACTGTCGTGTCGGACGCAAGAACGGTGTCGGCGTTACCTCCCTGACGTAACGGAGTCAGTCTCAGAATGGGCCTAAGTGGCGCAAACTTCTACCCCCGCAAACGGAAATTATCGGTGCCCCTGGGGTAGGCCAGCTGGCCGATGGATTTTCACCCCTAGCAGACAGCAAAAAGCCCCGCACTGGGCGGGGCTTTTTCAAGGCAGGGCTCGTCTTGTACTGGCCATCGATCTTGTACTGGCCAGAGACCGATCAGATGAGACCGATCAGATATTGTCGTCGCCACGCTGGGTCTTCTGCAGATCGACCTGGGCGATGGCCGGTTCGTCGCTGCTGTCCTGATCGAGCTTGGCCAGCAGGTTTTCCGACTGACGCTTGAAGGCTGCCAGCGCCTTGCCGGTCAGCTTCTGCGAGTCCGGCAGCTTCACGCGCATGGCGTCGACCTGGCGGTTGTTGACCAGGATCTCGTAGTGCAGGTGCGGCCCGGTGGTGCGTCCGGTGTTGCCGGAGAGCGCGATCTCCTGGCCCATCTTGACCCGCTCGCCGGGCTTCACCAGCGCCTTGCTCAGGTGCAGGTAGCGGGTGACGTAGCCATTGTCGTGACGGATCACGATGTACTTGCCGGCGAGCGGGTGGTTGACCACCTTCTCGACCCGGCCGTCGGCGGGGGCATCGATCGGGGTGCCGCTGCGCATGGCGAAGTCGGTGCCCTTATGCGGGCTGATCCGACCGGTGACCGGATGGTGCCGGCGCAGGTTGAACGGCGAGCTGATGCGGTAGTGCCCCTGGAAGGGGTAGCGGTCGAAGGCGGGATCGAGACCGTTGCCGTCCGGGGTATAGAAGTGATCGTCGGCGCTGTTGCGTACCACGGTCAGATCCATGCGCTGGCCTTCGTACTTGGCGGCGAGAATCTTGGAGTCCAGCGACTGGCCGTCGATCATGTCGGATTCGACCAGCACCTGGAAGTGATCGCCGGCGCGGGCGTCGCGGCGGAAATCGAGCTTCTTGGAGAGCACGTGGGTCAATTCGGAGACCTCGGCGCTGGAAAGCCCGGTGGACTGCGCCGAGAGCGCGAAGGAGCCGCTGACAGTACCGCTGAACATACGCTGGGTGGCCTCGCCGGCTTTCTCGATCGGCGAGTAGGCGAACTCGGCGGTCTCGCTGTCACGCTCGATCAGATAGCCGTCGCGGGGATTCTTCATCACCCGCAGGGCCAGCAGCTGGCCATTCTCGTCGAGCTTGTAATCGAAGGTCCGGCCGACGCGCCAGCGGGTCAGTACTTTCTTGTCCGGCACCGCGCCGAGGATCTGGGTCACATCGCTGTACTCCAGCCCCAGCGTGCGCTCGGCGGTCAGGGCAAAGGAGTCGCCCGGCTGGATGGTGTAGCTCTGCCACTCCGGCACGTACTGCTCATGCGAGGCGATCTCGCTGCCGAGCTCGGGGTCGGCGTTCGGGTCGAGCATCCCATCGGACGTCCAGTCCTCGTAGGAGGTGCCGCCGATATCGTCGTCGCTGTCGCTGTTGGCGGCGAAGTCATGCCCGCTGGCGCCCAGCGCCAGGGCCGACTTGAGTGCCGTGGCGGCGAGCAACGGGGCAGCGGGAGCGCTGGCCGAGCCGGTGGCGGTCGTAGCACTGGCCGCGGGAATGTCCTCGCTGGCCTGCGCCTGGGGAATCAGATCGACATCCATGACTTCCAGCGGTTTCAACTGCGCCAGCGGTATATCGTCGGAAAGACGCTGGAATGTCGAAGGCTCACTCGCCTTGTCATGATCATCGGTCGGGGCATGATCGCCAGCCGAGGCGATGATCGACTGGGAGAGTGTGGCGGTCGAAGCGACGGAAATCGGTGTCTGCGCGGTGTCGGCGTGGTCAAAGACGCCGATGATCTTTTGCGTACCCAGCACGGTGACCATAGTGGCGACCGGAAGCAGCAGCACTTTATGAGTGCGGGGTAGCGAATGGAAAATTCGCAGCATGAAGGTGAAGGCCCGAGTAAAAAAGGTGACAAACTAATATAAAGGCTCGGGAACCATACCCCATGGCGGTATTAATTGCCTAGTCTGTATTAATGTACAGCATCGAATCCCAGACGCCATGGGGTGCGGAGAAGAGTGCCCCGGTGTCAAGCAGATGTTTTGCAGCCTAACTTTTCATGCCCGGTATCGCCCGGTTCGCGCAGCGCGTCGCACTAATATGGTGCAATAAAAACGTCGCTATTTTGCGCCAATGGTGCTCCGTAAAACCCTTGTATGAGTTTTCGATGGCACCGAAAAATCTCTGCCGGGAAGTGCTGGAAGGGCTCGTTCGATATGGATGCCCGCGGCCACAGTGTACTGGCCGAATGGCCGCGCACAATGGGTTTCTCGATGCCTGTGACGCGGTAAACTGGTGGGGGCGCGGCTTCCCTGCCCAGGCCCATGAGCGTTTTTCAGCCGGAGAATGAGCGCATGCCGAGAGTGACCTTGCTGCAGTGGCAGATGCTGGCGGCAGTGGCCGACCATGGCGGGTTCGCCAAGGCGGCGGAGGCGATCCACAAGAGCCCCTCGACGCTCAACCATGCGATTCACAAGATCGAGGAGCAGCTGGGGGTGCGCCTGTTCGAGCCCAAGGGACGCCAGGTGGTGCTGACCGAAGCCGGGGAGATGCTGCTGCGCCGGGCACGCCAGCTGATCGAGAACGCAGCGCTGCTCGAGGATGTCGCCGAGCGCCTGGCCGGCGGCCTCGAAGCGGAGATCGCGCTGGCGGTGGATCAGATCTTCCCCGGCTGCGCGCTGGCCGAGGCGCTGACCCGCTTCTCGGCAGCCTACCCCCACGTGCGCGTGCAGCTGCACGAGACCGTGCTCAACGGCGCTGTCGAAATGCTGTACGAGTCGCGCGCCGACCTGATCATCTCGGGCTTCAGCCCGCAGGGCTTTCTGGGGCAGCCGCTGGTGGACATTCCGTTCATCGCCGTGGCTCACCCCGAGCATCCGTTGCACGGCCTGGGCCGGGCGCTCGATCTGCGTGACCTGGAAGGCCATCGCCAGCTGGTGGTGCGCGACTCCGCCGTGCGCCACCGGCTGGACGCCGGCTGGCTGAAGGCCGAGCAGCGCTGGACACTCTCGCATCTCTCTACCTCCATCGACATGCTCGAGCGCGGGCTGGGCTTTGCCTGGGTGCCGCAGACGCGTATCCAGGCGGCGCTCGACGGCGGCCGGCTGAGGGCGCTGCCGCTGCGGGTCGGCGGTATCCGCTACGCTTCGCTGCAGATCGTCCATCGCGATATCGATGGCGCCGGTCCGGCGACTCAGGCCCTGGCGCAGGCGCTGATCGAGGCGACCGTCACCAGCTGCCGTGATACCGAGCCTTTGCTGTTGCCGGAGGGGGCGCAAGCGCATCAGATCCCGCTGGCTGACGCGCCACAGTCTTAAGATTCGCCTGCGCCGAACGGTGGCAGCGAATTTATCCGCTCGATATTCGATTCCGGCGCTCTATGCTGAAAGTGAATGACGCTGAAGGCGAATCGCGGGCGCGCCGGGAATATCGGACGGGCGCGGTGCGCCGGGAATATCGGAACAGGGAGAAACGCATGGGCCTGTTGGTCAACGGTGAATGGCAGGACAAGTGGTACGACACCCAGAGCCACGGCGGGGAGTTCGTGCGCGAATCCGCCAAGCTGCGCGACTGGGTCACGGCCGACGGTGAAGCGGGGCCGGATGCGCAGCCGGGGGTGCCCGCCGAGGCCGGGCGCTTTCATCTCTATGTCTCGCTGGCCTGCCCCTGGGCCCATCGGGCGCTGATCATGCGCAAGCTCAAGGGCCTCGATGGTCTGATCGGGGTTTCCCACACCAGCCCGCTGATGCTCGACCAGGGTTGGTCTTATCACCGCGACGAAGGCTCCAGCGGCGATGCGGTCAATGGGGTCGAGTACCACCATCAGCTCTATACCCTGACCGACCCTCGCTATACCGGGCGGGTCACCGTGCCGGCGCTATGGGACAAGCAGCAGGGGCGGATTCTCAACAACGAGTCGGCGGAACTGGTGCGCATGTTCGACTCGGCCTTCGACGGGCTCACCGGCAACCGGCTCGAGCTCTATCCGGAGGATCTGCGCGAGGTGATCGACGCGGTCAACGCCGACGTCTACGACAACGTCAACAACGGCGTCTACAAGACCGGCTTCGCCACCGAACAGGCGGTCTACGAGAAACACTACGAGGCGCTGTTCGCCTGCCTCGACCGGCTCGAGGCGCGTCTCGCCGAGCAGCGCTATCTGGCCGGCGCCTGGCTGACCGAGGCGGATATTCGCCTGTTCACCACGCTGATCCGCTTCGACGCGGTTTATTTCGGACACTTCAAGTGCAACCGCCGGCGGATCGAGGACTACCCGCAGCTCGCCAACTATCTGCGTGAACTCTACCAGTGGCCGGGTATCGCCGAGACGGTCGACTTCGACCATATCAAGCGCCACTACTATTACAGTCACGACACCATCAACCCGGCCCGTATCGTGCCGCGGGGGCCGCAGCTGGATCTCGAGCGGCCTCATGACCGCGAGCGGCTGGAGGGGCACGGTATCCGCGAACGCGCCTGATACCGCAATATCGGGTCAGATGTGACGTCTCATCTGTGGCGTCTCAGGTATGGCGCCGCAGCCAGCGGTCCAGCGCATTGGCGAACTCGCGCCGCTCGGTATCGCCGTAGGCATCGGGGCCGCGGGTCTGCTCGCCGCTGGCGCGCAGCGTCTCCAGGAAGTCGCGCATCTGCACCTTGGCGCGTACGTTGTCGGCGCTCAGTGGCTCTCCACGGGTGGTCATGACATCGGCGCCGCGCTCGATCACCTCCTGGGCCAACGGCAGGTCGCTGGTGATTACCAGATCGCCGGGGCGCACCGAGGCCGCGATCAGGTCGTCGGCGGCATCGAAGCCTTGGGCCACGCTACGCGCCTTGACCCAGGCCGAGGGCGGCAGCGGCAGGGTGTGATTGGCGACCATCCAGGTTGGAGTGCGGGTGCGCTCGGCGGCGCGCAGGATGATCTCGCGGGCTGCCCGCGGGCAGGCATCGGCATCGACCCACAGGGTCACGGAGGATGTCGCGTCCGCGCGCGCTTCGGGTATCTCTTGGGTCATCGGCGCTTCTCCTGGAACCGGGTGACTGGCAGCGGCGATTCTAGCGGTGATAGGCCGCGCACTCACCTCCCGTCGGGGCGCAAGAGGCCTGGATGTCGTGTGCGCGCGAGAGGAGGGTGAGAGGCGGGGAGGGGAGATGTAGGAAATTTACGATCGTGGTGGAGGTGGCGCTTCACCCATGGTATAGTTGCGCTTCCTCGCATGTGTTGACCCCACCATCCTGCCGATATGTCTGCAATCCACGCCATCGACCCGTGAGTCGATGCCACTACCGGACGTATCTCGTGTACGACGCACGGCGCAAGCCGACTTCTGCGTCCGGATGCAACGATGGCGCGCTTTTATCGATCGATGACTCTCACGATCGGGCGCAGCAAGGTCGCCACAGACGTCTCCGACTCCGGCACTCGCGCCGACTCGGTGACAATGCCAGGTGCGACCGGTGTCGGTCGGGCCACAAGCCCGCGGCACCATGACATTTTCGCCGGTACCTCCACCGGCCACTCCAAGGTGTGAAATGACCTCGACTGTAGTTGCGACGCCAAGCTTTGGCGATCTGGCGCTATTGCCGGAAGTACTCTCTGCCCTCGATACCCTGGGCTACGAAACACCCTCCCCGATCCAGTCGCAGACCATCCCGGCGCTGCTGGACGGTCGCGACGTGCTGGGCCAGGCCCAGACCGGCACCGGCAAGACCGCTGCCTTCGCCCTGCCGCTCTTGAGCCGACTCGAGCTCGAGCGGCGTGAACCCCAGGTGCTGGTACTGGCACCGACCCGCGAGCTGGCCCAGCAGGTGGCCGTCTCGTTCTCCAAGTACGGTCAGAATCTGAAAGGTCTCGAGATCGCCACCCTGTGCGGCGGTCAGGAGTACCGTGAGCAGCTGAGCGCGCTCAAGCGCGGCGCTCAGGTGGTGGTCGGCACCCCGGGCCGGATCATCGATCACCTGGACCGTGGCAGCCTCAAGCTGGAAGGGCTCTCCGCCCTGGTGCTCGACGAAGCCGACGAAATGCTGCGCATGGGCTTCATCGACGACGTCAAGCGCGTGGTCGCCGATGCGCCCAGCGACTCCCAGCGGGTGTTCTTCTCGGCCACCCTGCCGAGCGAGATCGAGCGTATCGTCAACCGCTACCTGGTCGATCCGGTCAAGGTGGCGATCGAATCCAAGGTCAGCACCGGCGAGAACATCGAGCAGCGCGTGGTCCGGGTCGAAGGCCCGAGCAAGCTCGAAGCGCTGGCGCGTATCCTCGAAGTCGAGCCGGTCGATGCCGCGATCGTCTTCGTGCGCACCCGTGCCGCCTGCACCACGCTGGTCGAGCAGCTCACCGCGCGTGGCGTCAACGCCGCCGGTCTTTCCGGCGACCTCGACCAGAGCCTGCGTGAGCGCACCATCACTCGGCTCAAGCGTGCCAAGGTCGACGTGCTGGTGGCCACCGACGTGGCGGCGCGTGGCCTCGACGTGCCGCGTATCACCCACGTGATCAACTACGATCTGCCGCAGGATTCGGAAGCCTACATCCACCGTATCGGGCGTACCGGCCGTGCCGGCCGTGACGGCGTGGCGATCACTTTCGCCGGCGGTCGCGAAACGCGCAAGGTGCGCTGGGTCGAGCAGGCCACCGGCCAGCCGATGACCGAAATGCCGCTGCCCGACGAGAGCGCCATCCGTGCCCATCGCGACGACCGCTTCAGTGCGCGTCTGCTCGAGATGCTCGAAGCCGGTGCCGGCCAGCAGCGTGAACTGATCGAGAAGCTGGTCGCAGAAGGCCACGATCCGATCGATCTGGCCGCCGCCATGGCGACCCTGGCACGCGCCGGTGAAGCCCCGATCGGGCGTATCACCGCAGGCCCTGCACGCCGCGACAACCCGCGTGACGGCGGCCGTGATGCTGGCCGCGAGCGAGGCCCGCGTCGTCGCGACAGCGCCCCGCGTGAAGGCATGACCCGCTATCGCGTCTCGGTCGGCCACAAGGACGGCGTCAAGCCCGGCCAACTGGTCGGTGCGCTGGCCAACGAAGGCGGTATCGAAGGCGCCCGTATCGGGCGTATCGACATCCGCAACGCCTTCTCGGTGGTCGAGCTGCCCAGCGGCCTGCCCAGCAGCATCCTGGCCAAGATGGCTCGTGCCCGGGTCGCCGGCCGCTCGCTGGAGATCGCCGAAGATCAGGGCGCGCCGGAGCGTGCACCGCGCCGCCGTAACGACGGCGATGCGCCGATGCGCCGCTCGCGCGCCTGATCCCAGGCACTGCTGGTCCTACGCCGCCCCTGATCTCAGGGGCGGCGTTTTTGTGTTGGCGGGGTATGAGCCGTGGGCCCGCCGTCACCGGCTTGGGCCATGGTCGGACAGCGACCAATGATCATGGTGTGCAATAATCGTTTTTGTTCGCTGAATCGAGACAGGTGTCGCGCCGGCGCGGTGTGCCCCCGATGGCTAGGTTTAGTACGAAAAGTCAGCGAGCGAAGGTAAGACAAGGCGAAAATCGGCGAAAGCGCGGAGTTTACGGGGTGTAAATGAGCATTTTGAGCGGATTTTTAACGCTGTATTGCCGAGCGCAGGTAGTTTCGTACAAAACCTAAGGTTAACGATATGGTCAAGACGCTCAAGGACCAGCTCTACCAGGCGCTGCTGCGCAGCATGGCCAGCGGCCATCTGGAACCCGGTCTGGTGCTGCTGGAGAGCAATATCGCCGAGATCTTCGGCATGAGCCGTTCGCCGGTGCGCCAGACCCTGGCGCGGCTGCACGACGAAGGGGCGATCAGCCGCTTCGAAGGGCGCGGCTACGTGGTCGGCGGCGAGCCGAGCGAGGTGGTGCGGCGCTCGCTGACCGCGGCCGACTTCCGTGCCGCCGGCGGGCGCGCTTCGGTCAAGCGCACCGAGTCCTGGCGTGCACTGGCCGAACGGGTCGAGCACGACGTGGTGCTCGGGTCGATGAAGGGGCGGCTGGAACTCAACGAGCTGGAGCTCTCGCGTACGCTCGACGTCAGCCGCAGCGTGACCCACCGCATTCTGCTGCAGTTGCAGTCCCTCGGCGTGGTGGCCAAGGTCAAGTATTCGAGCTGGAACGTGGTGCCGCTTGACAGCGATCGGCTGCATCAGCTCTACGAAGCACGCCGCCTGCTCGAGCCGTTCATGATCGGCAAGGCGTGCACGCGTATCGGGGCACAGGATGTCGAGCGCTATCTGCAGCGGCTGGCCCAGGCCGAACGGCGCTATCCGCATATCGACCCGGGGCGGCTGGATGCGCTGGAGCATGACCTGCATCACGACGCTCTGGTCCACGGTGCCAACGACGAGCTGCTGTCGATGCTGCAGCGCACGCGGCCGATCCTGCTGATCAGCAAGCACCTGCTAGGGGGCGAGATCGCGCTGCCGCCGGAGGACCCCTTCTTCGCCGCCCACCGCCAGGTATTCGAAGCGCTGGCGGCGGGGCAGGCGGCACATGCCAGTCAGGCGTTGAGCGACCATCTGGCCTGCTCCGAGTCACTGGTGCAGGCGCGGCTGGTCAACTTCCAGCGCGATGGCGATATCCGTATTCCCGCCTATTTGCGCTGGCTCAGCCGCTGCTGAGCCGCGGCCATCACGTTATCCGGTGGCTGCGGGCTCAGGCCATCGCCCAGTCAGCCATCGCCCAGTCAGCCATCGCCCAGTCAGCCGTCGACCGGCAGGCCATTGTGGCGGCGTAGCTCACGAATGATGCCGCTGTGGTCGAGATCGCCGTCGCCATGGTCGAGCATGGCGCCGAACAGAGCATCCGCGCGCTGGCTCAGCGGCAGCTCCAGGCCCAGGCTGGCGGCTTCGGCCAGGGCGGTCTGGGTATCCTTGTGCTGCCACTTGGCCGGGCCCCCGGGGGTGAAGTTTCCGGCCAGCATGCGCTCGCCGTGCTGGGTGAGGATGGTCGAGTCGGCGAAGCCGCCGAGCAGCGCCTCGCGTACCCGGGCCGGGTCGGCCCCGCCACGTTCGACCAGCAGCAGCGCCTCGGCCACCGTGGCCAGGGTGTTGGCGACGATCATCTGATTGGCCAGCTTGGCCAGTTGACCACAGCCGGCGGGGCCGACATGGGTGGGGCGGCCCAGGTGGCTCAGCAGCTCGCGGCTGGTCTCGAAAACGTTGGCCTCGCCACCGACCATGATCGCCAGGGTGCCGTCGATGGCGCCGCGCTCGCCGCCGGAGACCGGCGCATCGAGATAGTCGATGCCCCGCGCTGCGGCGGCTTCGGCCTGGGCGCGGGCGGTGGCCACCGGGATCGAGCTCATCACGATCAGCCGACTACCGGCGGGCATCGCGGCGATCGCGCCGTCTGCGCCCAGCAGCACCTCGTCGCATATCGGCCCGGAGCTGAGCATCACGATCAGGGTATCGACATCAGCCGCCTCCGCCGGGGTGGCGGCGAGATGAATGGCGTGATCGGCCAGCGCTGTCAGCTTGTCGCGGCTGCGGTTCCAGGCGCTGACGGCATAGCCGGCAGCGGCCAGGCGGCGGGCGATCGGGGCGCCCATGATGCCGGTGCCCAGAACACCGACGCGTCTTTGTGTAGTCATCTCGCCTTGTCCTTACCTGACTGTGTCTTGCCGGGCAGCGCGCGATCCGGCGTGGGCCGGCGCGCACCGCTTGTGCCGGCTTCAATCGCCGCTGCGCGGCAGGATTCGCCCCGGCGAGAGCAGCTCGCGCGGGTCGAGCAGGTGCTTGATACCGCGCATCAAATCGTACTCCGGCCCCGGCAGGGTATCGAGGAAGGCGGCCTGCTTGAGCCGTCCGATACCGTGCTCGGCGCTGATGCTGCCGTCGAACGCTTCGACGATTTCGAACAGGCGCAGCTCCAGATCGTGGAGCAGCGGCAGGCGCTCGGCCTCCGTCAGCGCCGCCGGCGGCAGGATGTTGAAGTGCAGGTTGCCGTCGCCGATGTGGCCGTAGGCGATCACCGTCGCCTCCGGGCAGGCCTCTGCGATGGCATGACAGGCCTGGGCGTGGAACAGCGGCAGCGACGAGATCGGCAGTGAGATATCGGTGCGAAGATGCTCGCCGGTCTGCCGCTGGCCCTCCAGCATCGCCTCGCGGATCAGCCACAGTTGCTGGGCCTGGGCCTCGCTGGCGGCGAGCACGCCGTCGACCAGCAGCTCCGCCTCGGCCCCCTGTTCGAACAGCGCCTCGATCATCGCATCCAGATCGGCGGGGCCGCTCGCCGCCACCTCCATCAGCACGTAGGTGGGATGGGGCGCATCGAGTGGGTCACGCAGGTCCGGTGCCGCCTGCATGGCCAGCTCCAGGCAGTGCCGCGGGATCAGCTCGAAGGCGGTGAGCAGGTCGCAGCAGCAGCGCCGGGCCAGGGCATAGAGCGCCAGCACCGCTTCGATGTCGGCGCAGGCGAGCAGGGCGGTACGGGTGACCCGGGGCTTGGGGAAGAGCTTGAGCACCGCACCGGTGACGATCCCCAGCGTGCCCTCGGCGCCGATGAACAGCTGCTTCAGGTCGTAGCCGGTGTTGTTCTTGTGCAGCGCACGCATGTGACTGAGGATGCGCCCGTCGGGCAGTACCACTTCCAGGCCCAGCACCAGTTGGCGGGTCATGCCGTAGCGCAGCACGTTGAGCCCGCCGGCGTTGGTGGAGATATTGCCGCCGATCTGACAGCTGCCCTGGGCGCCCAGGGCCAGCGGGAAGTAGCAGTCCGCTTCCTCCGCCACCTCCTTGATGGTCTGTAGCACGCAGCCGGCATCCACGCTCAGACTGAAGTTGAGCGGGTCGAGTTCGCGTACCTGGTTCATGCGCTCCAGGCTGAGCACCAGCTCGGCGCACTCCTCGTCCGGCATCGCTCCGCACACCAGCCCGCTGTGCCCGCCCTGGGGCACCAGCGGTACGTCGTGGCGATGGCAGTAGGCGACGATATCCGCCACCTGGGCGGTGTTCTCCGGTCGCACCACGGCCAGGGGCATGCCGCCGCGGCGCCCGGTCCAGTCGGTGCGGTAGCGGGCCAGGTCATCCGCCTGGGTGAGCACGCCACGCGGGCCCAGCAATTTTTCGAGTTCGCCGATCAGGGCGTTGTCGCGGGTCATCGTCGTCTCCCTATGCTCAGCGATACCACAGCACGATGCCGGGGAAGACCAGGAACAGCACCAGCAGGCCCAGCAGGGTGAAATAGAACGGCAGAAGGCTCTTGACCAGACTCTCCATGCCCACCTTGCCCACGCCGCAGCCGACGTAGAGCACCGTGCCCACCGGCGGCGTGATCAGCCCGATGCCGAGGATGAAGGACATCAGTACGCCGAAGTAGACCGGGTCGATACCCAGCTTGACCACGACAGGCGTCATCAGCGGTGCCAGGATCACCATCGCCGGGGTCAGGTCCATGAAGAAGCCCACCACCAGCAGGAAGGCGGCGAGGATCAGCAGCAGCAGGAAGCGGTTGTCGGTCAGCGCCGAGAGGGTCACCACCAGCTGTTGCGGGATCATGTTGGCGGTCAGCAGCCACGCCAGCACGCTGGCGAAGGCGAGCAGCAGCATCACCACGCCGGTCAGCTTGCCGGTGTTGATGCAGAGCTGGAAGAAGCGCTTGAGGCTGAGGCTGCGATAGATCACGAACGACACCACGAAGGCGTAGACCAGCGCGATCGCTGCGCTCTCGGTGGGGGTGAAGACCCCCGAGAGGATGCCGCCGACGATGATCACCGGCAGCAGCAGGGCGAGGGCGGCGTCCTTCAGCGCGCTGCCCAGCTCCGGCAGCGAGAACGGCTGGCCGCGGCCGTTCTTGCGCGACTGCACATAGGTGGTCACCGCCAGCCCCAGGGTGATCAGGATGCCGGGCACGATACCCGCCATGAACAGCGCCGAGATCGAGGTGTTGGTGACCACGCCGAACAGGATCATCGGGATCGACGGCGGGATGATGATCCCCACCACCGAGGCCGCGACGACGATCGCCGTGGCCAGCGGCCCGCTGTAGCGGTGACGCTTCATCGGCTCGATCATCATGCTGCCGACGGCGGAGGCGTCGGCCACCGCCGAGCCGCTGATACCGCCGAAGAACATCGAGGTCAGCACCGCGACCTGCCCCAGGCCGCCGGCGACGAAGCCGACCAGGGCGCTGGCCAGACGGACCAGGCGCGTGGCGATGCCGCCCTCGCTCATCACCTCGCCGACCAGGATGAACAGCGGGATCGCCAGCAGCGGGAAGGAGTCGAGCCCGTTGACCGCCTGCGCCACGATCGGTGACAGCGCATAGTCCGACTCGAAGAAGATGAACAGGGTAATGGCGGCGAGGCCGAACGAGATCGGCATGCCGATGACGATACAGATCGCCAGACCGACGAGAATGCTCCAGAGAATCATGCTGTTTTTCCTCGCAGCAGGGCGACGAGCGCGACGCTGTTGGCGATCAGCGTGAGGACCGCCATCACCGGCATGGCGCTGTAGAGGAAGGTCTGCGGAATGCCCAGCATCGGCGTGGCGCTGGTGTAGCCCGAGATCAGATCGCGGAAGCCGAACAGGATGCAGATGCAGACGATATAGATCACCGCGATGGCGAGCAGCGAGGCGGCGCGCTTGAGCGCGCTCGGCGCCTTGTCGCGGAAGAAGGTCACCGCGACGTGCTCGTTGCCGAGACTGCCGACTCCGGCGCCCAGCAGCACCAGCCAGATGAACAGCACCCGGGACATCTCCTCGGCCCAGGTGTAGGAGTAGTTGAGCACGTAGCGGCCAAAGACGTTGGCGGTGACGCAGAAGACGACACCCAGCACGAGCAGGCCGACGGCGATCTCCAGGGTCAGCTTGAGCCACCCCAGCACGCCGCGTGCAGTGGACGAGGAAGCGGTCATCGCGCTCTCCGAGCAAGCGGGGCGTGACGGCCAGGCCGGCACGCCCCCGACAATGAGACGCGGCCAGTCTCTCGACCGGCCGCGGGGGTGGGATTACTGGGCCGAGGCGGCGGCCTGGCGGATGCTGTCGATCAGGTCACCGCCGATCTTGTCGCGCCAGTTGGCGTAGACCGGCTCCAGCTTGTCCTGGAACACCTTGACCTGGGCCGGCGTCAGCTCGGTGATCTGCATGCCTTCGTCTTTCAGCTCCTGCTTGATCTGGTCGTTCATGCTGCGGCTGACGTGGCGCTCGTAGTCGCCCATCTGCTTGGCGGCGTCACGCAGAAGCTGCTGATAGTCGGCCGGCAGGCGGTTCCAGAAACGCTCGGAGACCAGCGTGATGAAGGGCGTGTAGACGTGGTTGGTTTCGGTGGCGTACTGCTGCACCTCGTTGAACTTGGAGGACTTGATGGTGATCCAGGGGTTTTCCTGGCCGTCGACCACGTGCTGCTCGAGAGCCGTGAACAGCTCGGCGAACGACATCGGCGTCGGGTTGGCACCCAGGGTGCGCCAGATATCCAGGTGAATCGGGTTCTGCATGGTGCGGATCTTGAGACCGTCGAGATCCGACGGCTTGGAGACCGGGCGCTTGCTGTTGGTCAGCTGACGGTAGCCGTTCTCCGACCAGCCGATCGCCACCAGCCCCTTGGTCGAGGCTTCCTTCAGCATGCGCTGGCCGATCTCGCCATCGAGCACCTTGTCAGCGACTTCCGGCTTGGGGAACAAAAACGGCAGATCGAACACCGCGAATTGCGGGAACATGTTGACCATCGGCGAGGTCGAGGGCGAGGTCATCTCCAGGGTACCGGCCTGTAGTGCGCTCACCGACTGCAGATCGTCGCCCAGCTGGGCGCTGTGGAACATCTGCACCTGGATATGGCCGTCGCTGCGCTGCTCGACGATCTTCTTGAAGTACTCCAGGCCGCGGTACTGGGCGCTGGACTGGGTCAGGCCGATGTTGAACTTGAGGCTGTAGTCCTTGCCGTCGCCCTGGACGACATCGCCCTTGACCTCGGGCAGCGGCGGCATCTCGGTGGCGGCCACGGCCGACAGACTGCCCAGGCCGAGTACGCCGGCGGTCAGCAGCGACATCAATGAGCGGCGTAGCGGCAGGGTTCGTGTGGTTGTTTTCATCTTCGACTCCAGAGCATGTGGGCTGGTGGTCTGGGGCAGGGCGGCGCCAACTTGTTGTGGCTTGTCGAGGGCGACCGCGCCTGCCGGGGGACGGCGCTAGGCGGAGTGCCAGGCGCTGCCGTCGGGGTAGCGGTGGGCCGCGAGCGACGCCGCTTTCATGGTCACCCCGTAACCCGGGGCATCCGGTACCTGATAGCGGCCGCGGTGGATCTGCACCGGGGCCTCGAAGTGTTCGTGCAGATGGTCGACGTACTCGAGCAGGCGCCCCTCCAGCGAACCGGAGACCGCGATGTAGTCGAACATCGAGATGTGCTGGGTGTACTCGCACAGGCCCACGCCGCCGCCGTGGGGGCATACCGGGATGCCGTACTTGGCCGCCAGCAGCAGTACCACCAGCACCTCGTTGAGCCCGCCCAGGCGGGCGGCATCGAGCTGGCAGAAGTCGAGCGCTTCGGCCTGGAACAGCTGCTTGAACATGACGCGGTTATGGCAGTGCTCACCGGTGGCGACGCCGATCGGCGCCAGACGGTGGCGGATCTCGGCATGGCCGAGAATGTCGTCGGGGCTGGTCGGCTCCTCGATCCAGTGCGGATCGAACTCGGCTAACTTGCGCATGTTGGCGATCGCTTCGTCGACATCCCACATCTGGTTGGCATCCATCATCAGGGTGCACTCGGGGCCGATCTCCTCGCGCAGAATGCGGGCACGGGCGCGATCCTCCTCGATGTCACCGCCCACCTTCTGCTTGAAGTGGCGCCAACCCTCGTCCAGCGCCTCGCGGCAGAGCTTGCGCATCTTCTCTTCTGAGTAGCCCAGCCAGCCCGCCGAGGTGGTGTAGCCGGGGTAGCCGTGCTCGCGCAGCTGCGCCACACGCTCGGCCTTGGTCGGCGCCTGGCGGCGCAGCAGGGCGATCGCCTCTTCTGGCGTGAGGGCATCGCTGACGAAGCGGAAGTCGAGACACTGGACCAGTGCCTCAGGGGTCATGTCGGCGAGCAGCTGCCAGACCGGCTTGCCCTCGCGCTTGGCCCACAGGTCCCACACCGCATTGACCATCGCCGCGCAGGCCAGATGGATGACGCCCTTCTCCGGGCCGAGCCAGCGCAGCTGGCTGTCGCCGCTGGTCAGGTCGCGCCAGAAGGCGCCCATGTCGGCGGTGATCTCCTCGAGCGTCCGGCCCTCCAGGCGCGAGGCCAGGGAGTTGACCGCGGCGACGCAGATCTCGTTGCCGCGGCCGATGGTGAAGGTGAGCCCGTGACCGCTGATGCCATCGTCCGCATCGGTGTGCAGGATGACGTAGGTGGCCGAATAATCCGGCGCCGCGTTCATCGCGTCCGAGCCGTCGAGCTCACGCGAGGTGGGGAAGCGAATGTCCTGGGCTTCGACGCGCTGAATGATCGTCATGGGGCGCGGTTTTCCTTATGGCTTACGGCACGAAATGGGTCGCGCTATTGTCGGGGAATACGCCAATACTCGAGGCCTCAATCGATGGCCTCGACGGCGATCAGGTGCTGTCTGAAAAGTCCACGAGCGAAGGCCAGGCAAGGCAAAAATCGGCGAGAGAGCGGAGTTTACGTCGTGTAAATGAGCATCTTGAGCCGATTTTTAACGCCGCATGGGTGAGCGCAGTACTTTTCAGATAGTGCCTGTAGGACAGCCTAAAGGAGCGCCAGAGCCCCGAATAATCGTTTTTTTTGCAACTGGAATAACCCGGGGTTATTGTCTTTGACCAAAGAATAAAGGCAGGGATGCACATGTCCCACGATAGTCGAATTCACATCAAGAGCTGGTTGCGTATCAAGCATCTCGTACTGCTGGTAACGCTCGACGAAAGTCGTAGTCTTCACGCCACTGCGCGGCACATGAACATGAGCCAACCTGCGGCCAGCAAGATGCTCAAGGACATCGAGAACTTCTTTGGCATGGCGCTGTTTCTGCGCCAGCCACGGCAGATGACATTGACCAGCGGTGGTCGCATGCTGGTGCGCTATGCGCGCAGTATTCTCAACGACACCGACCGCCTGATCGACGATCTGATCTCGCTGCGCGAAGGTGGCCACGGCAAGCTGGTGATCGGCAGCGTCCCCGGTGCGGCACCGGTACTGCTGCCGCAGGCGATCATCCAGCTCAAGCATGAGCGCCCGCAGTTGGCGGTGAACGTGCAGGAAAACTCCAGCGATCGTCTGCTGGCCGATCTCGAGTACAAGCGTCTCGATGTGGTACTGGGACGCTTCACCGACCCGGCCCAGCACCACCTGTTCGATTTCCTGCCGCTCCAGGCCGAACCGGTCTCGATCGTGGTACGCGCCGGCCACCCGCTGTGCCAGCACACCCCGACCCTGGCCGAGGTAGTGCGCTGGCCGTGGGTGATGCACCCCACCTCCAGCCCCATGCGCGGCCTGTTCGAGGTGGCCCTGGCCGAGGCCCAGGTGCGCTCGCCGCGCAATGTGATCGAGACCACCTCGACCCAGACCACGCTGCAGCTGGTCAGCGCCTCGGATGCCATCGCGCTGCTGCCCACCTCGATACTGCGCACGGCGATCTCGTCCGGGCGCTTCGCCGCGCTGCCGCTGACCATCGGCGAGCCGCTGGGCTACTACGGGGTGATGACGCGCAAGGGCGAGGAGCGTGCCGAGGTGGTGGACGCCTTCATCTCACTGCTGATGGCGCGCTCCGAGGGCTGAGCGTCGCATCATCCAACCCCGCCGCCGGCAGTTCACCGGCGGTGGGATGGGAGCGATGCCCGGGTGGTGCAGTGGCAGTTCGGGGCAGGAAGCGCTCAGCGCCGTGCGAGGTGGGCGATCAGGCGGCGAATGCCGAAGGTCCACGGCGGCAGCTGGTCGCTACGTGCGACCACGTTGCTCAGCCGCCCCAGCTTGGGCGTGCTGATATCGACCCGGTCGCCCAGGTGATGGGTAAAGCCCTGGCCTTCGCCGTCGCGATCCTGGATCGGCGAGAACATGGTGCCGAGAAAGAGCATGAAGCCATCCGGGTACTGGTGGTGCGCCCCCCGGGTCTGGCTCACCAGGTCGTGCGGGTCGCGGCTGATCTCGCGCATGTCGCTGTCGCCCTCGAGCACGAAACCGTCGTCGCTACCCTCGATACGCAGCGAGACCCGCGCCTGGCGCACGTCGTCGATACCGAAGTGGGCGTCGAACAGGCGGATGAACGGGCCGATGGCGCAGGAGGCGTTGTTGTCCTTGGCCTTGCCCAGCAGCAGCGCACTGCGCCCCTCGACGTCGCGCAGGTTGACGTCGTTGCCCAGGCTGGCGCCGCGCACCTGCCCCTGGGCGTCCACCGCGAGCACGATCTCCGGCTCCGGATTGTTCCATTGCGAGGCCGGATGCAGGCCGACCCGGGCGCCGTGGCCCACCGCGGAGAGCGGCTGCGCCTTGGAGAAGACCTCGGCATCCGGGCCGATCCCCACCTCCATGTACTGCGACCAGGCACCGCGCGCCTGCAGCTCGCGCTTGAGCGTCATCGCCTCTTCCGAGCCGGGCTGGATGCGCGACAGGTCGCTGCCGATCAGCGTCTGGATCTCGCGGCGCAGCTCGGCGGCGCGGTTGAGATCGCCGCCGGCCTGCTCCTCGATCACCCGTTCCAGCAGGCTGACCGCGAAGGTCACGCCGCAGGCCTTGATCGCCTGCACGTCGCAGGGCGCGAGCAGATAGGGCGCCACCGGTTCGGCGGCGGCGCTGTTGGCCAGCACCGTCGCCAGCGGGGCGATCAGCGGTGCCTCGGCGTCGCGCACCAGGCCCGCGGCGTCGGGGTGCTCGAGCAGGTCGGCCATGGTGGCGACATGCGCGGAGAGATCGACCAGGGTATCGCCACGCACGGCGACGATGGCCGGGCCGCCGCGCTGCGGGTCGTCGCCCAGCCAGGCGCGGCCCACCAGCAGGGCGCGATCGGCGTCCTCGGGCAGACAGTCGAGTGACTCGGGCAGGCGGTCGGGTGCTTGGGCTTGCGTCATGGGAAAACCAGCTCTCGATGATCAGGGGTGACTGGGCGCCGCTGCGTTAGTGCGGCGCGGATAAAGGGGTGCCCGGCGTTCAGCCGAAGGGCGTCGTGCCGGCCAGCGATGAGCGTGCCACTGCCTGGCGCATCGCCGCCACCACGTCTTCGGGTAGCGGGATGCCGTCGGCGAGATAGTCGCGCCGCCGCGCCAGACCGGACTGGCCGGGCAGGCGCACCGGGCGCTCGGCGTCGCGCGGGCGCGCCTCGAAGCAGCGCCGGGCGAGATGGTCGGTCTCGTCGAGGAACGCCTGCGTACCGCCGAAGCGCGCCGGGTCGATCACCATCACCATCACCGAGGCGCCCCAGGTGGTGGGGCCATCCTTGCGCCCGAACCCGGCCAGGGCCGAGGTCAGCGCTTCCACCATCAGCCCCAGGGCGAAGCCCTTGTGGCCGAAGGCGAGTTCGCCCAGCGGCAGGATGCTGCCGCCCGGCTCGGCGAAGTAGTCGGCGGGGTCGTCGCTCACCGCACCGTGCCCGGAGAGGATCGCCGGATGCGCCAGACGCTCGCCGGCGGCGTGGGTCTTGCCCACGGTGCCGTTGGTGATGGTCGACATGCTGACATCGATCAGCAGCGGCTGCTCGCGGCCGGGGATGCCCGCCGCCAGCGGGTTGGGGGTATACACCCGGTCGAGACCGCCGAACGGTGCCACCGAGGCCACCGCAGGGTCCGAACTCAGGATCAGCGGCACCAAGTTGGCCTCCACCAGCGGCTGCAGATAGGCCGCCAGGCAGGCGATATGGTGCGAGCGCTTGAGGCTGACCATGCCCAGGCCGAAAGTGGCAGCGGCCGCGCGGCAGTGGTCGAGTGCGCGCTGGACCAGATAGGGCCCGAGCAGGTAGTGGCCGTCGAACAGCGCCGCCACCGGGGTGTTTTCCTGAATCTTGAGCACCCCGGGGTCGCCGCTGGCGTTGCCGGCGGCGAGATCCTTGAGGTAGCCGTCGGCCAGCTTCACGCCGTGGGTGTGGTGGCCGAGCAGATCGCCCTCGACCAGAATCCTGGCGGTGGTCTCGGCGACCTCCTCCTGCGCCCCCGCCTCGCGGAACAGGGCGCTCAGAGTGGTGCGCAGGGTGGCGGCGTCATAGCGGGTCATTTCTCGTCTCCGGCGGTGGCGGCTGCGGGGCGGCGCAGCCGGCGGATGTGCTTGATCAACGTCGGCAGCAGCCAGATCAGGATCACCAGCGCGCCGAGGGCGGCGCTGATCGGGCGCTCGAAGAAGGCGAGCAGATCGCCGCCGGACTTGAGCATCGAGCTCATGAAGCTGTTCTCCAGCGTGCCGCCGAGCACCAGCCCCAGGATCGCCGGCGCCATGGGGAAGTCGTTGCGCGCCAGCACGAAGGCCACCAGGCCGATGATCAGCATGATCCAGATATCGGTGACCGAGTTGTTGATGGCGAAGGCGCCGACGATGCAGAAGGTGAAGATCACTGGCATCAGCATCTTGCGCGGGGTCAGGATGAAGACCTTGGAGGCGCGGATCGCCAGATAGCCCAGCGGCAGCATCATCAGGTTGGCGACGAAGAACACCGTGAACAGGGCATAGACCTGGCTGCCGCCGTTCATGAAGATGGTCGGCCCCGGGTTCATGCCCTTCATGTAGAGCACACCGATGACGATGGCGGTGATGGTGTCGCCCGGGATGCCGAACACCAACGCCGGCACCCAGGCCCCGCTGATGCCGGAGTTGTTGGCCGAGCTGGCGTCGACGATCCCTTCGATATGGCCGCTGCCGTACTTCTCCTTCTCCTTCGAGCGGCTCTTGCCCAGCGCATAGGCGATCCAGGCGGCGATATCCGCCCCCGCGCCCGGCAGCGCGCCGATCAGCGTACCCAGGGCGCTGCCGCGCAGCATGTTGCGCCAGTAGCGGCGCAGGGTGGCGGGGGCCTGACGGAACACGCTGTCCTTGGCCATTGCCGGCACGCTGCGGGCCTCGTTGCGCGAGCCGTAGAACAGCATGATCTCGTTGAGCGCGAACATGCCGATCATCACCGGAATGAAGTTGACCCCGGCCATCAGGTCGGGCACGCCGAAGGTGAAGCGCGGCGCGCCGCTCATCATGTCGAGCCCCACGGTGGAGAGCAGCAGACCCACGGTGAGCGACAGAAACGCCTTCAGCCGTGAGCCGATGGCGATGAAGATCGAGCAGCTCAGGCCCAGCAGCGCCAGCCAGAAGTACTCGAAGGAGCTGAAGTTGAGCGCCACCTCGGCCAGCGAGGGGGAGACGAACACCAGCACCAGGGTGCCGAACAGACCGCCGAACACCGAGCACAGCAGGTTGGTCCCCAGGGTCTCCCGGGCCCGACCCTGGCGCGCCAGCTGGTACGACTCGCCGACATAGGCGGCGGAGGCGGGGGTGCCGGGGATATTGAGATAGGTGCCGGGAATGTCGCCGGCGAAGATCGCCATGGCCGAGGTCGCGACGATCGCCGCGATCGCCGGCGTGGCGTCCATGTAGAAGGTGATCGGCACCAGCAGGGCCACCGCCATGGTGGCGGTGAGGCCGGGGATGGCGCCGACGAAGAGCCCGAACACGGCCGCCGCGACGATCACCAGCAGCGTCTGGGCGTTGAACACCATGGCCAGGCCTTGCACGAAGGTTTCCATGAGCGATTACCCGATCCAGGCCAGACTTTGCGGGAGCAGTACGCCCTCCGGCAGCGGAATCAGCAGATAGCGCGAGAACAGCAGGGTGACGATGAGCGACACCACCAGGGCGACGCCCAGCGCCAGCCACCATTTCGCGCCGCGCATCAGCATCAGCAGCCACATCGAGAGCAGCATGCACAGCCCGGCGCCGAGGGTCTCGGCGGCCAGGATGTAGAACACGATCAGGGCGCAGGGCACCAGGGACAGCGCCAGCCCGCGGTAGTCGTAGCGCGAGAGCCCCGGGTCCTCGGGCGCGTGCCGCCGGGCGGCGAGCACGCGGACCTGGCTCAGTGCCAGCAGTGCGCCGCCGATCAGCATCCCCGCGCCGATCAGCGAGGGGAACAGCGATGGCCCGTACTGCAGCGAGGGCATGGTGGGGTAGGTCTGGGCCACGGCGATCACCACGCCGCCGCCGATGGCAAAGACCAGACCCAGGAGAAAGTCTCTCATCGTGCGACTCCCGCGGGCTGCGCCCTCACTTGGCCAGGCCGACCTGTTTGACGATCTCGCCGAAGCGCTGATCCTGCTCGGCCATGAACTTGCCGAAGTCATCGGCGCCGCGCCACTCGGTGCCGAAGCCCTGCTTGGCCATGAAGTTCTGGTAGGTGTCGCTCTGGTAGGCCGCCTCGACCGCTTTCTCCAGCGTCTTGACCACGGCCGGGTCCATGCCCTTTGGGCCGGCGATGCCGCGCCACTCACCGATGGTGTAGTCGCTGCCGATTGCCTCTTTCAGCGTGGGGACGTCGGGGAAGCTGGCCAGGCGCTCCGGTGCCATGATCGCCAGACTCTTGACCTTGCCCGCCTCGATCATCGCGCGCCCTTCGGGCACCGAGCTGGGCACGATATCGATGCTGCCCGCTGCCATCTCGGTCATCGCCGGCGCCGCGCCCTGGCTGGGAATCCAGGTCACGCGGTCGGCCTCCATGCCCTGGTCGAGCAGCAGCCCGGCGAAGGCCAGATGCCACACGCCACCCTGGCCGGTGCCGGAGGCGTTGTAGGTGCCCTTGGGCTCGTCCTTGACCTTGTCGAGCAGGGTCTGGGCGGAGTCGAAGGGGCCGTCGGCGGCAACCTGGATGCCGGCGTAGTCGTAGTTGATCTGGGCGATCGGGGTGTAGTCGGCGTAGGTGAGCTGGGTCAGGCCCTGCCAGTGCATCATGTTGATCTCGCCGGTGACCAGGCCGAGGGTGTAGCCATCGGGCCTGGCCATGGCGATGGCGGTATGCCCGACCACGCCGCTACCTCCGGTGCGGTTGACCACGTTGACAGTCTGGCCGAGCTCTTTTTCCAGCGCCGTGGCGATGGTGCGCGCGGTGGCATCGGTGCCGCCTCCCGCCGCCCATGGCACGATCAGGGTGATCGGCTTTTCGGGGTAGTCGGCCAGCGCCGGCAGTGGCAGAACCAGGGCCGCACCGAGCAGGCCGAGGCAGAAGCGTTTCGCGGTCGTCGAGATCATGGCGGTGTCTCCGGAGTGACGTATCGTTTTGTTTATGGTTGTGTGGGGCGTCGTTGTACCGATCGCCGTCTTGCTCAGGGAGTGGTTGTGGGCTTGGCCGCTTGACACGCAACGGGCCTTTAGCGGGTGAAGCACACGGCGTCTGACAAGCCTTACCTATCGTGCCAAACGCGTCGAAACTGGCACTGGTATCGGGCGACTGACGTCCTGGCTGGGCTCGTCAAGTGTCGTGCTTTTCGTCCTCGAAGCTATGACGAATGAACATTGAGTGCAATATTCGTGTTGGCTAGACATTGGTCGAGTGCACCTGCCGATGGGGTCAGAAGCTGTCACCCTGTCCGCCGGTGAGTGCGTAAAAACATCTGCCGGGTCGGCAGCCCAGCCTAGCGTGATTCGCGGGTGGGGTATTTGCGGCGAAAGTCTATGTTGTACTTATTGCTAGTATGTTCAACATAGGCGAATTGGTGCCTATTGCCGCGCCCGAACCCAACCAATACCGAGGAGAGCAAACACGATGCGCCTGATTCAATGTCGCCACGAGGGGCGATTGACGGTGGGCCTGGTGGTCGACGCCGAGAGCGTGCAGGTGGTGGCCGCGGAGGAGGGTGTCTACGGTCTGGCGCGGCAGGCGATCGCCGCGGGGCACCCGCTGAGCGAGGTGGTCGAGGCGGCGCTGACCGACACCCGGCTCGACTACGCCGCGCTGGTCGACAATGGCCAGCTGCTGCCGCCGCTGACCCACCCGGACCCGGCCCACTGGCTGGTCACCGGCACCGGGCTGACCCACCTCGGCAGTGCCGACACGCGTTCGGCGATGCACGCCGCGACCCTGGTCGACGAGAGCACCTTGACCGACTCCATGCGCATGTTCCGCATGGGCGTGGAGGCGGGCAAGCCGGGCGCCGGCGAGGTAGGGCCGCAGCCGGAGTGGTTCTACAAGGGGGACGGCGACTGCGTGGTGGCCCCCGAGGCGGCGCTGCCGTCACCGAGCTTCGCCCAGGATGCCGGCGAGGAGCCGGAGCTGGCCGGGCTCTACGTGATCGGCGACGACGGCACGCCGTGGCGGGTCGGCTACGCCGTCGGCAACGAGTTCTCCGATCACGTCACCGAGCGCTTCAACTATCTGTGGCTGGCCCACTCCAAGCTACGTGCCTGCAGCTACGGCCCGGAGCTGCTGGTGGGCGAGCTGCCCGCGCACCTCGAAGGCACCAGCCGCATCGTGCGCGATGGCAAGACCCTGTGGGAAAAGCCGTTTTTGACCGGCGAGGCCAACATGGCGCACAGCCTGGCCAACCTGGAGCATCACCACTTCAAATACCGTAACTTCCGCCGCCCGGGCGATGTCCACGTGCACTTCTTCGGCACTGCGACGCTGAGCTTCGCCGACCAGGTGACGGTCGAACCGGGCGACCGCTACGAGATCGAGCTGCCGGCGTTCGGCCGGGCGCTGCGCAACACGCTGGAAGCCGACGCGGACCTGGGCTACGCGGCGGCCAAGCCGCTGTGAACCGCCCGGTGTCACGCTCTCCGACCCGGCGCCGTCCGGGTCCCCTGGCACGCCGGTGCCGCGCTGCGCGCGGTGCCTCTCTGGAGCCTTGCGATGTCTGATTCCTCCGCGCGCCGCCGCGAGTCACTGCGCTCGCGCTGGTGGTTCGACAACCCCGACCACGCCGGCACCACGGCGCTGTGCCTCGAACGCTACATGAACTATGGCATCACCCTGGAGGAGCTGGCCGCGGGCAAGCCGATCATCGGCATCGCCCAGTCCGGCTCCGACCTGACGCCGTGCAACCGTCACCACCTCGAGCTGGTCGAGCGCACCAAGGCGGGGATCCGCGCCGCCGGTGGGGTGCCGTTCGAGTTCCCGCTGCATCCGATCCACGAGAACGTGCGCCGACCCACCGCGGCGCTGGACCGCAATCTCGCCTATCTCGGCCTGGTCGAAGTACTGCACGGCTATCCGCTGGATGGGGTGGTGCTCACCACCGGCTGCGACAAGACCACGCCGGCCTGCCTGATGGCTGCGGCCACCGCCGATCTGCCGGCGATCGTGCTCTCCGGCGGGCCGATGCTCAACGGTTGGCGCGGTGCCGAGCGGGTCGGCTCCGGCACCATCGTGTGGGAGCTGCGCAAGCGCCTCACCACCGGCGAGATCGACTATCCCACCTTCCTCGCCCGGATCGCCGACTCGGCGCCCTCGGTGGGGCACTGCAACACCATGGGTACCGCTTCGACCATGAACTCCATGGCCGAGGCGCTGGGGATGAGCCTGCCCGGCTCGGCGATGATCCCGGCACCCTACAAGGAGCGCCCCATGGTGGCCTACGCCACCGGTGCGCGCATCGTCGAGATGGTGTGGGAGGACCTGCGTCCCAGCCGTATCCTCACCCGCGAGGCGTTCGAGAACGCCATCGTGGTGTGCTCGGCGCTGGGCGGGTCGAGCAACGCGCCGATCCATATCAACGCCATCGCCCGCCACGCCGGCATCGAGCTGACCAACGACGACTGGCAGCGGCTCGGCCACGACGTGCCGCTGCTGGCCAACGTGATGCCGGCGGGCGCCTATCTGGGTGAGGAGTTCTTCCGCGCCGGCGGCGTGCCGGCGGTGATCCATGAACTGCTGGGGGCGGGGCGCGTTCACGGTGAGGTGCTGACGGTGAATGGCCATACCCTCGCCGACAACTGCCAGGGGCGCGAGACCCAGGATAGCGACGTGATCCGCCGCTACGCCGACCCGCTGGTGGCGGCGGCCGGTTTCATCAACCTCAAGGGCAACCTGTTCGACTCGGCGCTGATGAAGACCAGCGTGATCTCCGACGACTTCCGGCGCCGCTTCCTCTCCGACCCGGACGACCCCGACGCCTTCGAGGGCCGGGTGGCGGTATTCGACGGCTCAGAGGATTATCACGCGCGAATCGACGATCCGACGCTGGGGATCGACGAGAAGACGATCCTGGTAATGCGCGGTGCCGGCCCGGTGGGGCATCCCGGGGGCGCCGAGGTGGTCAACATGCAGCCACCGGAAGCGCTGTTGGCGCGGGGTATCGAGTCGCTGCCGTGTCTGGGCGACGGGCGCCAGTCGGGCACCTCGGGCTCGCCCTCGATTCTCAACGCCTCGCCGGAAGCGGCGGTGGGCGGCGGCCTGGCGCTGCTCGAGAGCGGCGACCGGGTGCGCATCGACCTGCGCCGCGGCGAGGCCAATCTGCTGGTCGACGACGCCGAGCTGGCGCGGCGGCGAGCAAGCCTGGAGGCACGCGGCGGCTACTCCTACCGCGATCACCAGACGCCGTGGCAGGAGATCCAGCGCGGCATGGTCGAGCCGTTGGACCGCGGCATGACGCTGGCGCCGGCCACCAAGTACCGCGCCATTGCCTGGGATCTGCCGCGCGACAACCACTGAGAGGGGCTGAGCGGGTGTTTACACAATGCCTGCGCTCGTCGAATTGTTAACCAACCTCTGAGCGCGACGCCGGACGCTTGTCTCTTCCGGCGCCGCGTCTCTACCAGAGCGACTTCTCTCCAGCGCGATTTCTCTCTAGAGCGGCTTCTCTACAGGCCCGCGTCTCGCCTGTCGACTGCGCCCGAGCCCATCGCTCGGGCGCTTTTTTTGCCGATACTCTCTCAGTCGCCGGGCGGCGGCCTCTCCCCCAGCAGCGTCTCCGGCAGCGTCAGCCCCAGCGCGCTGGCGGTGCCCTGGAGCACCGCCACAGAGGCCTGAAAAGCCTCGGCGGGGCGCCGGGTACGGATGCTCTCCATCAGCACCCGGTGGCGCTCCAGGCTCTCCTCGGGGTCGCTGGCGCTGACGTTGGAGGTCTCCACCAGCAGATGGATCGACGGGCGCAGGATGTGCGAGAGCTGGGTCCAGACAATGTTGTGGGTGGCCTTGAAGATGGCGACGTGGAAGGCCACGTCGCAGTCGCTGTGCAGCCGCGCGCGCTGGCCCTCATCGCCGGGCTGGCGCAGATGCTGGCCCATGCCGTCGAAGGCCTCCTCGATCGCCACCAGGTCGCGGGCGGTGGCACGCTTGGCCGCGGTCATCGCCACGTAGGGCTCGACGTCGAAGCGAAAGGCGAGAATCTCGCGCTGGATGCCGGGGTTGGGGGTGGCGAAGCGGGTCATCCAGGCGGTGACCTGCGGGTCGAGAATATTCCACTCGGAGTAGGCGCGAACGCGCGAGCCGTAGCCGGAGATGCGCTCGATGATGCCGGCATCCACCAGCTGGCGCAGGTCGCTGCGCACCGCCGAGCGATTGAGCGCGAAGCGCTCGCAGAGATCGATCTCCTTGGGCACGAATTCGCCGGGCTGGTAGCGGCCAGTGAATATCTCCTCGGCCAGCGCTTCGGCGACGCTGGGGCGCGGTGCGGGCGGGGAGCGGCGGGCGGCTTTCACCTCGGGCATGGTTCGGCTTCCAGGTTGGGGGGCTCGCGCGGCGAGGACCGAGAGCGCCCATCTTAACCGCCGCGGGCGGCGGGTGGCGATGCCCGGTGTGCCGGGCCGGCCGCTATCAGCTTGTTCCAAATCGATCTTTCGGCCCCGGGTCACGGTTACCCGCAAGCCGGATGGATTGGGTAACATGGCGCGCCTGTCGTCTTCACCCCGTTTTTCAACCGGACATTCGCTATGCAAGAGAGCCAAGAGAGCCCGTTCAAGCGCAGCATGCAGAGTCGCCACCTGGTGATGCTGTCGCTGGGCGGGGTCATCGGCACTGGACTCTTTCTGAGTTCGGGCTACACCGTCAATCAGGCCGGCCCGCTGGGCGCCATTCTGGCCTACCTCATCGGCGGTCTGGTCGCCTGGCTGGTGATGATGTGTCTCGGCGAACTCGCCGTGCACATGCCCGAGGCGGGAGCCTTCAGCGCCCACGCCACGCGCTATATCGGCCCCGGCACGGGTTACACCGTGGCCTGGCTCTACTGGCTCACCTGGACCGTGGCGCTGGGTTCCGAGTTCACCGCGGCGGCGGTGTTCATGGGGCGCTGGTTCCCCGAGGTGCCGGGCTGGTACTGGAGCGCGATCTTCGCCGCCATCGTCTTTGCCACCAACGCCTTCACCACGCGACTGTTCGCCGAGACCGAGTTCTGGCTGTCGCTGATCAAGGTCGCCACCGTGGTGATCTTCGTGGTGCTGGGCGCCGCCGCGGTGCTCGGCTTCGTGCCGCTGGCCGACGCGCCGGCGGGGGCCCCGGCGCCGGGGCTCTCCAATCTGTGGGCCGAGGGCGCTTTCCCCACCGGCTACCTGGCCATCGGGACCACGCTGCTGGCGGTGATGTTCGCCTTCTCCGGCACCGAGTTGATCGGTATCGCCGCCGGCGAGACCGTCGACCCGGCGACCAACGTGCCGCGCGCCATTCGCGCCACCCTGTGGCGGCTGATCCTGTTCTTCGTCGGCACCATCGTGGTGATCGCGGCGCTGTTGCCGCGGGAGCAGGCCGGGCTGGTGGAGAGTCCGTTCGTGGCGGTATTCGACCGTATCGGGGTGCCCGGGGCGGCGGACGTGATCAATCTGGTGATCATCACCGCGCTGATCTCGGCGGCCAACTCGGGGCTCTACGCCTCGTCGCGCATGCTCTGGACGCTGTCACGCCAGGGTACGCTGCCGCGCACGCTGGGCCGGCTCAACCGCCGGGGCATTCCGCTCAACGCGGTGATTTTGAGCATGCTCGGCGGCTTCGGCGCGCTCTTCTCCAGCGTCTATGCGCCGGACCTGGTCTACCTGGCGCTGGTCTCGATCTCGGGGCTGGCGGTGGTGCTGGTGTGGATGGCGATTGCCGCCAGCCAGTGGCGCTTCCGCCGGGTCTACGTGCGCGCCGGCAATGACCCGCGCGACCTGGTCTACCGTACGCCGGGCTATCCGTGGGTGCCGCTGGCCGCCTTCGGTTTCTGCCTGTTCGCCTGCGTGGGCATCGCCTTCGACCCCCAGCAGCGTATCGCGCTCTACTTCGGGGTGCCGTTCGTGGCGCTCTGCTACGCCTGCTACTACCTGACCCGCCCGCGCCAGCCCGCCACCCAGGCCGATCCTGCGGACGATTCGCACCGCCGCTACGTTGATGTGACCGAGGAGTCCACCTCATGAGTGCTGCCAACCCGAGCGCTACCCAGACCGACGCCAATCCGATCGCGGCGATCGCCGCCCAGGCCGGTTTCATGATCGTCGACGGCGCGCTGGCCACCGAGCTCGAGCGGCTGGGCTGCGATCTCAACGATGCGCTGTGGTCGGCCCGGGTGCTGCGCGAGGCGCCCGAACGTATCCGTGACGTGCACCGGACCTACTTCGAGGCGGGGGCCGATGTCGCCATCACCGCCAGCTATCAGGCCACGCGGGAGGGGTTCATGCGCGTCGGGCTCGAGGCCGCCGAGGCCGACGCCCTGATCCAGCGCTCGGTGACGTTGGCGAAGGAGGCGCGCGACGCCTGCTGGGCGGCGCACGCCGACGCCTCGCGCCCCTACCCGCTGGTGGCGGCTTCGGTGGGGCCCTACGGCGCCTTTCTCGCCGATGGCAGTGAGTATCGCGGCGACTACGCCATCGGGCGCGCTGCGCTGGCCGAGTTCCATCGTCCGCGGCTGCGCACGCTGCTCGAGGCCGGCCCCGATCTGCTGGCGGTGGAAACCCTGCCCTCGCTGGAAGAGGCCCTGGCGGTGGCCGGGCTGCTGCCCGACCTTTCCGCGGTGCCGGCCTGGTTCACCTTCTCCGCCCGCGATGAGGGGCATATCAGCGACGGCACGCCGATCGAGCGCTGCGGCGAGGCCCTGGACGCGTTACCCGGCGTGGCCGCCATCGGCATCAACTGCACGGCGCTGGCCCATATCGAGAGCCTGGTCACGCGTCTGCGCGGCGTCACCCGGCTGCCGATCATCGTCTATCCCAACTCCGGCGAGCACTATGACCCGGTGACCAAGACCTGGCATGCCGGCTGCGCGCACGCGCCGGCACCGCGGGATCTCGCCGAGGGCCTGCCGCGCTGGCTGGCCGCCGGCGCCAGCGCCATCGGCGGCTGCTGCCGTACCGGGCCGGAGGATATCGAAGCATTGGCCCTGGCCCGCCGGGCAATAACCTAGCTAGAACACCCAGTTGGGCAACGTCAGCGAGATCGCGGGGACAAAGGTGACCACCAGCAATAGCGCCACCAGCAGCAGCCAGTAGGGCAGGATCGCGCGGATGAAGGCGCCGATCGAGACGCCGGTGATCGAGCAGGTGGTGAACATCACCGTCCCCAGCGGTGGCGTGATCGTGCCGATCGAGGCGTTGAGGATGAAGACGATGCCGAAGTGCACCGGGTCGATGCCGAACTGGGTGGCGACCGGCGCCAGCAGCGGCGACAGCACGATCAGGATGGCGTTGCCCTCGAGGAACATGCCCAGGATCAGCAGCAGCAGGTTGGCGATCAGCAGGAAGGCGACCGCGCTGCCGACCCCCGAAGAGAGCATCAGCGCGATCTGCTGCGGAATCTGCTCCCAGGTGAGCACGCGGGCGAAGCCCGACGCCACGGCGATGATGAAGAGCACGTTGACCGAGGCCATCAGCGATTCGCGGGTGGCCACGGCGACGCTGCCCAGGCCCATCTGACGGTAGACGAACAGCCCCACGATCAGCGCGTAGAGCACCGCCATGGCGCCCGCCTCGGTGGGCGTGAACACACCGATACGGATACCGCCGATCACCACCACCGGCAGCAGCAGGGCGATGATCCCGGCGCGGGTCACGCTGATCCACTCGTGACGCGATACGCGCTCGCGGCGGGGTTTCTGGTAGCCGAGACGTCGGCACTGGATCGAGACCAGCACCATCATGGCGACCGCCATCAGCACCCCGGGGACGACGCCGGCGAGAAACAACCGGCCGATCGAGACGTTGTTGACGTAGCCATAGACGATCAGGGCGATACCCGGCGGAATGGTCGAGGTGATCAGCGACGATGACGCGGTGACCGCGCTCGAGAACGCCTTGGGGTAGCCGGCCTGGGTCATGCTGGGGACCAGCAGCTTGGCGTTCATCGCCGCATCGGCGATGTTGGAGCCGGAGAGCCCGCCCATGAAGGTGCTCAGCAGCACGTTGGCCTGGGCCAGCCCGCCGTGCAGGCGGCGGGTCATCAGTTCGGCCAGCTTGAGCAGCCGCTCGGTGATGCCGGAGTGGTTCATGAACACCCCGGCCATGATGAAGAACGGAATCGCCAGTAGCGAGATCGACTCCAGCCCGCCGGCCAGGCGCTGGATCAGTGTCACCATCGGCTGGTCGGCGCCGATCAGGAAGTAGGTCAGGCTCGAGGCGAACAGCGCGAAGGCCACCGGCGTGCCCAGACAGAACAGGATGAAGAGCGCGACGAGCGCGATGCCAACGGCCATCGATATCACTCCTTGATGTGCAAGACGTCGGCGCTGGCGTCCGCTGACGCCACGCCACGGTCATCGGTGATCAGCCGCACCAGCCCGTGGTAGAGCATCATGGCGGCACTGATGGGGATGGCGACATGGATCCAGGTGTAGGGGATCTGCAGCATCGGCGTGCTGCGAAAACGCGAGAAGGGCAGCAGTTCCAGCCCCCAGTAGAGCATCGCCAGGGCACACAGCATGACGATGCCGACATTGAAGAGTCGGGTATTCCAGCGGCGTAGGCGGGGCGGCAGCTTGTCACCCAGCAGGCCGATCAGCACGTGCTCGTTGCGACGCACCAAGGCGCTAGCGCCGAGAAAGGTCGCCCACACCATCAGTAGCTGCAGGACCTCCTCGCTCCACGCCAGCGGAGACGAAAACAGATAGCGCATGAAGACGTTGGCGATGGCGACCACGAACAGCCCGAACAGCGCCAGGCTGGCGATGACTTCATCGAGCCGCATCAGGCGGTCGAGCGCCTTGAAAAGCGTTTGCATGTTCAACTCCATGGCGCTCCCGCTCGATGTCGAGCGGGAGCGCTGTCATGCCAGGTTGTCGACGCGATCAGTCGTTGATGATGTTGCTGACCTTTTGATACAGCCCCTCGCTCCACTGCGGGAACGCCTTGGGAATCTCCTCCTGGGCGCGCTCGCGGAAGGGTTCGATATCCACCTCGTTGACCTGTACGCCGGCATCCTCGAGTTGCTGAAGCGACTTGTCGGTCTCTTTCTCGACCAGGGTGCGCAGATTGGCGGCCATCGCCTGACCGGTCTCGGTGAGGATCTTCTGGTCCTCCGGGCTCAGCTGCTGCCAGAACGCCTCGCCGGTGACGAAGGGAGCGACGGTGTGCATGTGCGAGGTGAGGTTGAGGTTCTTGACCACTTCATAGAACTTGCCGCCATAGAGCACCGGCAGCGGGTTCTCGACGCCATCCACCAGGCCCTGGGCCAGCGCCGGATAGACATCGCCCAGCGACATCGGCGTGGGCACCGCGCCCATCGCCTTGATCGCGGCGACGTACATCGGCGAGTTCTGGACTCGGATCTTGACCCCCGAGAGATCCGCCGGGGTCGCCACCGGGTCGCGGGAGAGCAGTTGGCGCACGCCGTAGACCGTGTTGGGGATCACGATGTGATAGCCGGCGGCCTCGACCTTCTTCTCCTGCTCGGCGAACCAGGCGGAGTCGAACACCTTGAGCTTGCTGTCGAAGTCCTTGGCCAGATAGGGCGCGTCGAGCACCGAGAGATCGGGCACCGAGCTCATGAAGTTGGAGTAGGCGGTGATGGTGATCAGCGGCGAGCCGAAGCGCGCCTGTTCCATCACTTCGGTCTCGCCGCCGAGCTGGCTGGCGGGGAACGCCTTCAGCGTCAACTCGCCATGGCTTGCCTTCGCGACCTCCTTGGCCCACGCCTTGACCGCCACGTCGACCGGCTCGCCCGGCTGGTTGCCGTAGGCGACACGGATCTCGGTGGCGGCCTGGGCCGGCCCGGTGGGCGCCAGGGCGCTCAGGCCGGCGAGGGAGAGGGAGGCGGTGAAACGGAGCCAGCGCTGCATTGTCATGGGTGTTTCCTTTTGTCGTTGAGCTGTTCGTTGTGGATCTTGTCGTGATCGTTCGTGCGTGGTCGTTTATGAGTGTCCGTTCGGGCGTGCTCTTTCATGCATTGGCGGCGTCGGGGCCGCCGGGCGCTAGGTGCTAGGTCGCACCGCCGAGGGCGGCGATGAGCCCCGGGACATCACGCCCCTGGTGCGCGGCGCGCTCGACCACCGGACGCACGCGGCGCGCCAGCTTGGTCGCGTGGTGCTGGGCGATGTCCGCCAGGCGATGGTCGAGGAAGGGGTTGGCGAAGCGCTCCAGGGTGACGTCGCGGTAGCGTTCGAGGTCATCGAGCGGCAGCTCGGCGGCCAGCGTCGGCAGCACCTCGTCGTCGAGCAGTGCGCGCAGCGGCTCGCTCAGTTCGTCGCGCTGCATCGCCTCGCGCACCGTCGCCACCGGCTGACCCAGCCGCTGCCAGTGGTGGACCAGCACGCTGTGGGCGAGATTGAGAATGTGCAGCTTGCGCAGCATCGCCGGGCGCAGGTCGTCGACGACCTCGACGTCGGCATGCACGCAGGGCAGCGCCAGCCCCGGGCGGCGGGCGATGGCCCACAGCGCATAGGGTTCGGCGATCGCCCCCAGTGGCTCCAGCGGCGCCGAGACGATGCGGTCGACCAGGGTGTCGGCCCAGACGCAGCGGGTCTGGAGCCAGTCGATGAAGGCCTCGGGGTGGCCGTCGCGTCGCGCCAGCCGGATCACCCGGGCCAGCAGCTCCTGGGCGTTGTGCTCGATCAGCTCGCAGGGCAAGAGCGTCAGCCCGTCGCGGCCGGCATCGAAGCGGGCCCGCAGCAGTTGGGTCAGCTTGCCGGGGTAGCTCGTCGGCAGTGGGTTCAGGCTCGAATCGGCGCCGACCTCGAAACCGTCGTCGGCGGTGTTGGAGACGATGATCTCGGCGTGCTCGACGACATGGCGGGTCAGTGCCTGCCACCGCTCGGCGGCGATGACGCAGGCGTCGATGCTGTCGACGGTCTGCTCGCGGTCGATCTCCACGCCGTCGCGGCGGCCGCGGATGCGCAACGGATAGCGCTGCTGGGCGGCGAGCAGACGCGCCTTGCGCTTGCCTTCTTCGCGCGGCGAGGACTGCACCACCAGCAGGCGGCGCGAGCTGGCTCCGCTGGCCAGCGACTCCGAGACCAGGGCGTCGACGTGGGCGAGCAGAAAGCGCCCGGTGCCGAACTGGACGATGCTGGCATCGCTGTCGAGAGCCTCCGTGGGGGAACTCATGACACTGCGACTCATAGTGACACCCCGCGCTTCCAGGGAATGAAGTCGTGCTGGGAGAGGCGCTGGGCCCGGGTGACATGGCGCCCGGAGGCGACCTCCAGACACAGCGCCAACAGCGCCTCGGCGAGTTCGTCGATGGTGCGCTCGCCGCTGACGATGGGGCCGGCGTCGAAATCGATGATGTCCTGCATGCGCTGGGCCAGCGCGCTGTTACTGGCGATCTTGAGCACCGGTGCCACCGGGTTGCCGGTGGGCGTGCCGAGCCCGGTGGTGAAGAGGATCAGATTGGCGCCGGAACCGGCCAGGGCGGTGGTCGACTCGACGTCATTGCCCGGCGTGCACAGCAGGCTCAGACCCGTGCGGCGGTGGGGCTCGGTGTAGTCGAGCACATCGACCACCGGGGCGTCGCCGCCTTTCTTGGCCGCGCCGGCGGACTTCATCGCATCGGTGATCAGGCCGTCGCGGATATTGCCCGGCGAGGGGTTCATCGAGAAGTCGGCGCCCACCGCCGCGGCGTGACGCTGGTAGGCGCTCATCAGCTCGGCGAAGCGTGCCGCCACGGCTTCGCTCGTGCAGCGCGCGGTGAGCTCGTGCTCGACCCCGCACAGTTCGGGGAACTCGCTGAGCATGCCGCTGCCGCCCAGTGCCACCAGGCGGTCGACCACCGCGCCCACCAGCGGGTTGGCGGAGAGCCCGGAGAAACCATCCGAGCCGCCGCACTCCAGCCCCAGCACCAGCTTGCCGAGAGAGGTGGGCTGGCGCGTGACGCGGTCGGCGCTGGCGAGGCCGTCGAAGATCGAGGTCAGGGCGTCGCGGATCAGACGCTCCTCGCTGGGCGAGGACTGCTGGTCGAAGTAGTCGACGCGCTTCGTTCCCTGCGGGTCGCGCTCGGCGACCGCGGCCTTGAGCATGCGGATCTGCGCCTTCTGGCAGCCCAGGCTGAGCACCGTCGCTCCGGCCACGTTGGGGTGGCAGACGTAGCCGGCGAGCAGCTGGCACAGCGCTTCGGCGTCGTCGTCGGTGCCGCCGCAACCCAGGCTGTGGGTGAGAAAACGCACGCCGTCGACGTTGGGGAAACGCCGCGGTGTGGCGCTCTGCTCGCCGCCCATCGGCGGTATCTCGGTGCCCTCGAGCAGGCTCCGGGCCAGGCGCTTGTAGTCACGGTAGGGGTCGTCGCCCAGGGCCTCGGCGACACACTGGCGCAGCACCTCGACGTTGCGGTTCTCGCAGAACACCAGCGGGATCACCAGCCAGACGTTGGCGGTACCCACGCTGCCGTCGGCGCGGTGGAAGCCGTCGAAGGTGGCCTGGGCGAAGCGTGACACATCGGGCGGCGTCCAGCTTCGCGAGCCGGGTCGGGCGTCGCCGCCGGCGGTGGCGTGGGCCAGGTTGTCGGTGGTGATCGCGCTGCCACTGGGGATCGGCCGGGTGGCGCGCCCCACGGTGACGCCGTACATGGTGACGAGATCGCCAGGCGCGAGATCGGTGAGCGCGAACTTGTGCTTGGCGCGCACGGTATCGGCCAGGGTGAGGCGCGTCTCTCCCACCGTCACCTCGCGCCCGGCGGGCAGGTCGGCCAGCGCCACCGCGACGTTGTCGCCGGCGTGAATGCGCAGGCTCTGACGCGCCGGGGCGTCGCTGGCGATGGTCGTCTTGCTCATGCTCCGGCCTCCGCGTCGTCCAGCGTCACCATTGCCTTGATCACCCCGCTGCCGGGGGCGCACCAGGCCGGCATCTGCTCGGGCAGCGCGGTCAGCGTCGCACGGTGGGTGATCAGCGGGGCGGTCTGCAGCCGGCCTTCGGCCATCAGCTGGGTCACGTGCTCGAAATCCTCCCGCGTGGCGTTGCGGCTGCCGAGCAGGGTCAGCTCCTTCTTGTGGAAGTCCGGGTCGCTGAAGCGGATCTCGGCCTTGACCACGCTGACCAGCACGTAGCGCCCGCCGTGGCCGGCGAAGTCGAAGCCGCGATTCATTGCCGCCGGGTTGCCGGTGGCGTCGAACACCACATCGGCCAGGGCGCCATCGTTGAGCGCCTCGATCCTGGCCACCACGTCATCGTCGGCGTGCCAGGTCGCATCGGCGCCCAGCGCTTCGCGGCACAGCGCCAGGCGGTCGCGGTTGGTGTCGACCATCGCCACCCGCGCGCCGCAGCTCTTGGCCACCTGCAGCACGCCGATACCGATCGGCCCCGCGCCGACCACCACCACCAGCTCATCGGCGGCGACCTGGGCGCGGCGCACCGCATGGGCGCCGATGGCCTGGCACTCGACCAGCGCCAGCGCCTCGGCCGAAAGCGTGGGCACCGCCACCAGGTGGCTGGCGGGCACGTTGAGCGTCTGCGCCATGCCGCCATCGCGGTGCACGCCGATCACCTGAAGCGCCTGGCAGCAGTTGGTGCGGCCCTGGCGGCAGGCGCGGCACTCGCCGCAGTGCAGATAGGGAATGACGTAGACCGCCTGGCCGACCAGCGCCGGGTCGACGTCTTCGGCCACCGCGACCACCTCGCCGGCCAGCTCGTGGCCGAGTACGCGGGGGTACTCGAAGTAGGGCTGATTGCCGCCGAAGGCGTGGATATCGGTGCCGCAGATACCGATACGGCGAATGGCGACCCGCGCTTCGCCTGGCGCCAGCGGGGGCGTCGGGCGCTCGACCAGCGCCATCTCGCCGGGACGCGAACAGACCACGACTTGCATGTAGATTCTCCTGGCGAATGAGGGTTTTCGGCCTAAAGGTCAGGCCAATTGGCGCACAGGCCGCCTTCCAGACTCAGGAAGGCGGCGCGGCGTCGCCGGGCGCTCAGCTCTCGATACAGCGCTGGCGCTGTTCGCCCAGCCCCTCGATGCCCAGACGCATGGTCTGGCCCGGCTTGAGGAATACCTTCGGGTTCTGACCCATGCCCACGCCCGGGGGCGTGCCGGTGGAGATCACGTCGCCCGGTTGCAGGCTCATGAAGCGGCTCAGGTAAGAGACCAGATGCGGGATCTGGAACACCATGGTGCGGGTCGAGCCGTCCTGGTAGCGCTGGCCGTCGACCTCCAGCCACAGATTCAGATCGTGGGGGTCGGCGATCTCGTCGCGGGTCACCAGCCAGGGGCCGAGCGGACCGAAGGTGTCGCAGCCCTTGCCCTTGTCCCAGGTGCCGCTGCGCTCGAGCTGGAACTCGCGCTCGGAAACGTCGTTGATCACGCAGAAGCCGGCGACATGATCCATGGCGTCGGCTTCGTCGATGTAGCGCCCGCCGGTGCCGATCACCACGCCGAGCTCGACCTCCCAGTCGGTCTTGGTCGAATCGCGAGGGATCTCGACGTCATCGTTGGGGCCGCAGATGGCGCTGGTCCACTTGTTGAACACCACCGGCTCGGCGGGCACCTCGGCACCGGTCTCGGCGGCGTGATCGGAGTAGTTGAGGCCGATGCAGATGAACTTGCCCACGCGGCCGACGCAGGGGCCCAGGCGGGTATCGGCGGCGACCTCGGGCAGGCGGCTCAGGTCGAGCGCCGCGAGCTTGGTCAGGCCGGCGGCGCTGAGCACCTCGCCGGCGATGTCATCGATCTCGCCGGAGAGATCGCGCACGCGACCATCGGCGTCGACGATGCCCGGTTTTTCCTGCCCCTTGGGGCCGTGGCGTAGCAGTTTCATGAAGACTCCTTTGAGGAAAGCGTTGGTTGAATTCGGTTACGAAGTGATCGAGTGACGTTGAGACGGAAGCTTTTTCAGGACCCAGGAGGCGCTGGATAAACAGGCGAGCAGAGTGACGCGCAAGGTGCCCGGAGCACAGGAACCGTAGCCTATGGGGTATAGGTGAGGATTCCGCGCATCGCGTAACGCCGCGATTCACCTGCGCAGCCATTTATCCGGTGTCTCCCTAGTTGGACCAGCCGCCATCGATCATCTGCACCGTCCCGGTAATGAAACCGGCCTCGTCACTGGCCAGCCAGGTCGCCAGCGCGGCGATCTCCTCCACCTTGCCCAGCCGGCCCATGGGCTGGCGCGCGACGAAGTCGGCGAACACCTCCTCGGCGCTGCGCCCCTGCTGGCGCGCCTGCTCGGCGACCCGTTCGCGCAGCGAGGGGGAGTCCACGGTGCCCGGGCAGATGGCGTTGCAGCGGATGCCGCGGGTCATGAAGTCGGCGGCGATCGACTTGGTCAGCCCGATCACCGCGGCCTTGGTGGTGCCGTAGGCGAAGCGGTTGACCACGCCCTTGGTGCTGGAGGCGAGCGAGGCCATGTTGATGATGCTGCCGCCGCCGTTCTCCAGCATCGCCGGCAGGGCGGCGCGCAGGGTATAGAACATCGAGTCGACGTTGAGCCGCTGGGCCTGTGCCCACTGGGCGTCGTCGCACTCGAGGATCGAACCGGCGGGCACCGTCCCGGCGCAGTTGAAGACGATGTCCAGCGCGCCCAGCGAGCCGATCAGGCGGTCCACCGCGGCGGCGTCGGTGACGTCCAGCGCGTGGCACTCGGCGGCTTCGAGACCGTCGAGCTTGGCCGCATCGATATCGGTGGCGATCACCCGCGCGCCCTCGGCCAGAAAGCGCTCGACGGTGGCGCGGCCGATGCCCTGGCCGGCAGCAGTGATCAGAGCGGTCTTGTGGGCAAGGCGCATGGCGTGGCTCCTGAGCGTTGTCGAAGTTGGCTGACTGTTGTCGCACGGTGGCCTTTCGCTTCTAATGTCTAAAGGCCTGACCATTGGGCCGAGTATTATCCTATGCGTGGCGGCACCGCAAACCGCCAAACGTCTAATAGGCAGCGCCAGCGCCCGGGGTTGCGTGCCAGTTTTCGACCAATGTCTAACAAGGACGCCGTTCCCGGGCGGCGGCCTGCCACAGGAGATCCCGCGATGCCGATTCAGACCATTCGCGCCCAGCGGCTCTATCGCCAGATTGCCGATCAGCTGCTGGCGCTGATCCGCCAGGGCGAATTCCCGCCGGGCTCGCTGCTGCCGCCGGAGCGTGATCTGGCGCAGCAGCTCGGGGTCAGTCGCGCCTCGGTGCGTGAGGCGTTGATCGCGCTGGAAGTGGTGGGGCAGGTGGAGGTACGGGTCGGCCACGGCGTGCTGGTGCTGGAGCGCGCGGCGCCGGTCGAAGCGCCGGTAATGCACATCGCCAGCCGCCAGGAGCCGTGGGCGATCGACCCCGAATTCGAAAGCGAGATCGAGCTCGATCTGGATCAGGAGATTCCGCCCTTCGCCCTGCTCGAGGCGCGCCGCTTCATCGAGCCGGAGACCGCGGCATTGGCGGCGCTCAACGCCAGCGACGCCGATCTCGAGGCGATCCGCGCGGCCTATCGGCGCAACGTCGAAGACAACCGCCACGGTGGTAACAACATGGTCGGCGATCGGCTGATGCATATCCGCATCGCCGAGGCCTCGGGAAACGCCGCCTACGCCATGCTGCTCAAGCACCTGCTCGGCCATCAGTACGGGGTGATGTTCCGGCGGCTGCAGGCGCTGTTCATGTCCACCGACATGCCGCGCCGCTCGCAGCAGGATCACAGCCGTATCCTCGCTGCGATCGAGGCGCGGGATGCCGAGGCCGCACGCGCGGCGATGGCGGCGCACCTCGACCACGTGCTCGGAGTATTCTTCGATAGCTGAGCCCGGTGCCGTTACCGCCGACGATTCGACCGCATCGACGCGCGGGCACGAAAAAAGCCAGTGTCGCCGCCGCCGCAGGCGGACTAGCCTTGCATCAGTGTTCACCGGGATTGGTCCCGATTTGCCGGCCGCGGCCGGCGCTACCCCTGCTGCAAGGAGCGTGCAATGAGCAAGGTACTGGTGCTTTATTACTCGAGCTATGGCCATGTCGAGACGCTGGCCAAGGCGATCGCCGAAGGTGCCGGCGGTGTCGGCGGCACCCAGGTGGACGTGCGCCGGGTGTCCGAGCTGGTCCCCGAGAAGGTGGCCGAGCAGTCGGGCTACAAGACCGATCAGGATGCGCCGCTGATCGAAAGCCCCGATGCGCTGGCCGATTACGATGCGATCATCGTCGGCACGCCGACCCGATTCGGCAACATGGCCTCGCAGATGCGCAACTTCTGGGACATGACCGGCGGCCTGTGGGCCCAGGGCAAGCTGGTGGGTAAGATCGGCAGTGCCTTCGTCTCCACCGCGACCCAGCATGGCGGTCAGGAGACCACGCTGACCTCGATCCATACCACGCTGCTGCACCACGGCATGGTGATCGCCGGCGTGCCTTACGCCTGCCAGGAACTCACCAACATGAGCGAGATCACCGGCGGCACGCCCTATGGCGCTTCGACCCTGGCGGGGGCCGACGGCAGCCGTACCCCGAGCGAGAACGAACTGGCGATCGCCCGCTTCCAGGGCAAGCACGTCGCCGAGCTGGCAGCCAAGCTGGGCGGCTGACACCCTCTGCATAACGCGCAAGCCCGCGCCGTCGTGAGCGACGGCGCGGGCTTGTCGAGGGTCACTCGTAGACCATCTCTTCGAGCTCCAGGCCCTTGGTCTCGCGCACGAAGCGCGCCACGAAGAAGATCGAGATCAGCGCACACAGGGCGTAGAAGCCATAGGCGCCGGTCAGCCCGATCGAGGCGAGCATGATCGGGAAGGTCATGGTGATGGCGAAGTTGGCCACCCACTGGAACAGCCCGGCGATCGCCAGCCCCGAACCGCGCACCTGGTTGGGGAACATCTCACCCAGCATGACCCACATCACCGGGCCCCAGGAGACGTTGAAGCAGAACACGTAGATGTTGGCGGCGATCAGCGCGAGCACCCCGTTGCCGCTGGAGAGCGCCAGGCTGCCGTTGACCATGTCGGCGGTGGAGAAGGCGTAGACCAGCAGCGCCAGGGTCAGCGTCATCCCCAGCGAGCCGGCCCACAGCAGCGGCTTGCGCCCGATGCGGTCGATCAGGCCGATGGTGACCAGACAGGCGGCGATACTCACCGCGCCGCTGATCACATTGATCATCAGGGCGTCGTTTTCGGAGAACCCCACCGCCTGCCACAGCACGGCGCCGTAGTAGAACACCACGTTGATCCCCACCAGCTGCTGGAATACCGCCAGCCCGATACCCACCCACACCAGCTTGAGCAGCTTGCCGGTGGCGGGGTTGATCAGGTCGGACAGGCGCGGCTGGTGGCGGGTGGAGAGCGACTGGCGAATCTCGCCCAGACGGCGCTCGGTGGTGGCGGCATCGTAGACCAGCCGCAGCACCCGCTCGGCCTTGGACTCACGCCCGGCGCTGACCAGAAAGCGCGGGCTCTCGGGGATGAACAGCAGGGCCACGAAGAAGATGCCGGCGGGTACCAGCTCCATCCAGAACATGCAGCGCCACGCCTCGAAGCCGAACCACAGCGGGGCGGTGGAGCCGCCGGCGATATTGGCCAGGACGTAGTTGTTGAGAAACGAGAAGAACAGCCCGCCGATGATCGCCACCTGCTGAATGGTCGCCAGCCGGCCGCGCAGATGCGAGGGCGCGATCTCGCTGATATAGGCCGGCGACATCACGCTGGCGGCGCCCACCGCCAGGCCGCCCAGCACGCGATAGATGACGAACTCCAGCGAGCCTCCGGCGATACCCGAGCCCCAGGCGCTGATCAGGAACAGCACCGCGGCGACGATCAGCAGCGTGCGCCGGCCGAAACGGTCGGCCAGGCGCCCGGCGAAGAACGCCCCCACGGCGCAGCCGAGCAGCATCGAGGCGACGTTGAAGCCGGTGCCCACGCTCTCGGAGTGGAACGCCTGCTGCAGGCCGTCGACGGTGCCGTTGATGACCCCGCTGTCGAACCCGAACAGAAAGCCGCCGATAGCGGCGACGCAGCAGATCAGCATGACCACGAAAGGATGTTGCGAAGCGCTGGATGTTGGCATTGTCTAGCTCCGTTGATGTGTGTTCAGGCGCATCTCGAAGAGGGGATACGGGCGTGAATCATGGGGCGAGCCCGGGCCGGTCACAGCCAGCCGGCATCGACCCAGTAGTTGTGGGCGGTGCAGGCGGCGGCATCGTCGGAGGCCAGGAACAGCACCATCGCTGCGATGTGCTCGGGATGGATACGTAGCTTGAGCTTCTGCTCGGCGACGATCTGCGCTTCGTCCTCGGGGGTGTACCAGCGCGACTGGCGCGGGGTCTTGACGTTGCCGGGGATGACGCAGTTGACGCGGATACCGTCGCCGCCCAGATCGCTCGCCAGCGCTCGGGTCAGCCCTTCGATGCCGGCCTTGGCGGTCTCGTAGAGCAGCATGCCCGGCTGGCCCAGGTGCCAACTGATCGAGCCGAGATTGACGATCGCCCCCCGGCCCTGGCGGCGCATGGCTGGCGCCACCGCGCGCGCCGCCAGCACCAGATGGCGCAGATTGACGTTCATGCGCTCGTCCCAGTACTCGGGGGTGACGTCCTCCAGCCGGTGGCGGTCGTCGTTGGCGGCGTTGTTGACCAGCACGTCCAGCGTGCCGATCGCCTCCAGGGTGGTGGCCAGCGCCGCCGGGTCGGTGAGATCGCAGCGGTGATAGTGCACCGTATCGCCCAGCTCGGCGGCCAGCGCCTCGGCGTCATCCAGGATATCGAGGAAGTGCACCTCGGCGCGCTGGGCGGCGAAGGCGCGCACCAGCCCTTCACCGATGCCGGACCCGCCGCCGGTGATGACGACACGCTTGCCCTGAAGACTGGGATAGATCGCTGTGGACATCGCACGCTCGCTGTTCAGGAAGGTTGAGTTCGAGAAGAGTTAGTAAATAGCGTTAACTAATTCTGGATCTCAGCATGCGCCGGGGGCGGAAGGCTGGCCATTGGCCATTGGTGGTAAGGAGGGCAAAGGGAACAGACTGCAGGCGTGGTGGTGGGTGCGGCCCAGGGAGGCGCTGCCGCGGCTGCCCGTGGGGCTGATGCTGCTTTCGATGGCTCTGATATAGTCCCTGCATCGCCTTCTGTGCCGAGCCGTCCATGTCTAATCACTTCACGCCCGATCACTTCACGCCCAATCATTTCACCCCCCATGCCGCCGGCGACCTCAACTACCTGAAGAGCCTCAACCGCAGCACGATCCTGAGCACGGTACGTCGCTATCCGGGGCTGTCGCGGGCCGATATCGCCCTGCGTACCGGGCTGACCAAGGCCACCGTGGGCAGCGTGGTCAACGTGCTCGGCGAGCGCGGCTGGCTGCGCGAGGGCGAGCTGCACGCGCGTGGCGGTGGGCGTCCGGGGCGCTCGCTCTATCTGGACGGCGAGCAGCATGTGATGCTCGGCGCCGAGGTGGGGGTGAAGGGGCTGCGCGTGGTGGCCTGCAATCTCCTCGGCGAACGCCTCGCCAGCCAGCGTCTGGACGTCTCGCCCACCACGCCGGAAGAGACCGCGGCGGTGCTGGCGCGGCTGATCGAGGCGCTGCTCGGCGATCCGGCGCTTGCGGCGCGGCCCTGTCTGGGGCTCGGGGTGGCGCTGCCGGGGCCGGTGGCGCCGCAGGCGCCGATCCTGCGTCTGGCACCCAACCTGGGCTGGGTCGATGTCGACTTCCTGGCGCTGCTGCGCGCCGAGCTCGATGCGCCGGCGGGGGTGTGGCTGCTCGACAACGAAGCCAACGCCGCCGCCTTCGGCGAGTTCTACTTCATCGAGGGCACGCCACCGGAGTCTATCGCCTATCTCAGCGCCGGTAGCGGTATCGGCTGCGGGGTGGTCAGCGGCGAGCACTTTCCGGTGATTCCACGGGGGCACCAGGGGCTGGTGGGGGAGATCGGCCACACCGTGCTGGTGGCGGACGGGGCGCCCTGCCACTGCGGCAATCACGGCTGTGCCGAAACCCTGGTCAGCGGCTGGATGCTACGCGAATCCCTCGGCGTGGCGGCCGATGCCAGCCTGAGCGCGTCGCTGCTGGCGCGTCTCGACGAGCCCGAGGTCAGCGCGGCGCTGGCGCGGGCCGGGCGCGCGCTGGGACTTTTGATGCTCAATCTGCACCACACCCTCAACCCCTCGATGCTGATTCTCGGCGGCTCGCTGATGCGCCTCGGCGCGCCGCTGGTGGCACCGGCGCTGGCCTACTTCGATGCCCACCAGAACGATCTGCTGCGCCAGTCGCAGCGGGTGCCGGTGAAGGTGGTCGAGGACAGCACCTTCACCGCCGCCCGCGGTGCCGCCGCCCAGGTCATGGCACGCGCCGCGATCGAGATTTGAGCTGCGATCGCGGTTTGAGCCGGGGCCGACCACCGTAGGCGCCGAACGCGGTCAGCGTCGTCCTCAGTTGCGCTGCACGCGCACCTCGCTGGCCCCGTTGCCCTTGGGGTCGACCCGGATCTGCAGCGGTATGCGCTCGTGCATCTCCTGCACGTGGGAGATCACGCCGACCCGGCGGCCCTGGGCTTGCAGGCCATCGAGGGCATCCATCGCCAGCGCCAGCGACGCCGGGTCGAGGCTGCCGAAGCCTTCGTCGATGAACAGCGACTCGATCGCCAGCTGGTGCGAGGCCATCGAGGCCAGCCCCAGCGCCAGTGCCAGCGAGACCAGGAAGGTCTCGCCGCCGGAGAGCGAGTGCACCGAGCGCCGCTCGTCGGCCATGTCGCCGTCGATCACCAGAATGCCCAGTTCGCTGCCGCCGCGCGCCACACGGTAGCGCGGCGTCAGCGCGCGCAGATGCTGGTTGGCGTGGGTCAGCAGGTGGTCGAGATTATAGGCCTGGGCGATACGCCGGAAGCGCTTGCCATCGGCACTGCCGATCAGGCCGTTGATCCGCTCCCAGCGCTGCACTTCCTGCGCAGCCGCCTCGCGCTGGCGCGCCCCCTCCTGCTGTACCCGGCGGCGGCGATCATCCTCGGCGAGCTGCTGCTGGGCGTCGTCGCGGCGCTGCTGCTGGTCCTGGTACTCACGCTCCAGCGTCTGCAGGCGCTCGCGCTGGGCAGCCAGGCGCGTGCTCAACGTTTGCGCGTGTTCGGCGTCGAGCAACTGCGCCTCGGGGGTATCGGGCAGCAGCAGGCGACGCTGCTCGATCAGGGCGCGGCGGCGCTCTTCGAGCGCGACCCGGGCCGCGTCGCGCTCGCGTTCACGCCGTTCACAGGCCTCACGCAACTGGCGATGCGCGGCTTCGGTGTAACCCAGCAGGGTCTCCAGCTGCGCCTCGTCGAGCTCGGGCTGGGTGCGTCGCCACGCCTGCCAGGCGTGGTCGAGCTCGGCGTGGGTCGTCTGCTCCTCCTGCTGGCGCTGGGCCAGATCGGCGATCTGCTGGGTCAGCCGCGTGTGAGTGTTCTCCAGGGTCTGCCACTGTGTCTGTTGCGCCTCCCACTGCTGCTGCGCCTGCTGGCGCTGCTCCTCCAGCGCGGTCTGCCAGGCCTGGGCCGAGGCGTGCTCGCCCAGCACCGCGGCGAGTGTTTGATGCGTACGCGTCAGCGCCTGCTCAAGCTCCGGCAGCGAGGCGGCGAGGCTCTCCAGACGCGCCCGGTCGAGCGCCTGGCGTGTCTCGCGCTTGCCCAGCTCCAGGGCCAGGTTCTGGCGCTGACGTTCGAGCGGGTCGAGGGTGCGCTCGATGGTGTCTAACCGCTGCAGTCGCTCACTGGCCTGCTGGCGCTCACTCAGCGCCTGCTCGCGCTGGTTCTCGAGCCACTCGCCAGGTTGCTCGGCGGCGTTCAACTCGGCGCTCAGCGGGTGCTCGTCCAGGGTACTGGCCGCGGCCTCGCGGGCCGGCGCCAACGCTTGCTGACGCTGCTCGGCAGCCAGCAGTGTCTGGCGGCAGCTGCGCCACTCGACGCTCAGCTCCTGATGCTGCTCGCGGGCGTCCGCCACGCGCTGGGCTTCCTGGTCGAGCTGCTGGCGCTCCTGTGCCTCGATGCTGGCGACCAGTGCCTCTCCCGGATGTGCCGGTGGGGTTTCGCGGTAGGGGTGGTCGGTGGAGCCGCATACCGGGCACGGCGTCTCTTCACGGAGCTGCTGGCGCAGCCGCGCGACCGCGTCGCTGCGCGCGGCGCGGGCGTTCTCGATCTGTTCGCCGATCTGGGCGTGGCGCTGCTCGGCGGCGGTGAGATCGCGCTTGGCCTGCTGGCCCGCCTGTTCGAGCTGGGTCAGCCGCTCGCGGCTCTCCGCGAGCTGTTGCTGCAGCGTCGCCTGCTCGTGATCCAGGCGTTCGCGCTCGCGCCACGCCTGGGTCAGGCCGTCCAGGGCATCGAGGCGGGCCTGGGCCTTGTCCCGCGTCTGGTTGAGGGCGGCGCGCAGCTCAGCGGCGGTGGTCTGCGTGGTGGCCGTCTCCAGCAGCGTGGCCAGATGCTGGCGCTGGGCTTCGATCTGCTGCGCCTGCTCGGCCATCTGCTGCTGCAGCTGCGCCTGGCGCTGGGCTTCCTCGGCGGCGGTGGCAGTGAGCTGCGCCTGCTCCGCACGCTGCTGATCGCGCTGCTGCTGAAGCCTTGCGCGCTCGCTCTCCAGCTCGCGCGCCTGGGCCAGCTCGGGCTGGGCGTTGCGCAGCGCGGCGGCGGTGCGCTCGCGGGTGGCGCTGGCGGTTTCCAGCTCGGGGGCAAGGGTTCGGCGTTCGTCGTCGCAGCGTTCGAGCGCGGCGCGCGCGTCGGCCAGTTGCCGTTCGCGCCGGGCCAAGGTCTCGGCCAGGCTGCGGCGCTGGCGGACCGGTTCGCGCCAGGGGGCGAGGGCGTCGAGCTGGGCGAGGGTATGGCGCTCATCCTGGGCGGCGGCGATCACCGCCTCGGCCGCCTGCAGCGTCGTCTCGGCCTGCTGCCAGTCGGCGCTCAGCCGGGCCTGGCGCTCGAGTTCGGTGCCCTCGGCCTGCAGCCGCCCGCGCCGGGTCTGCAGGGCGTCCAGGGCCTGCTGCTGCGCCATGGCCTCCTGCTCCAGCTCGGCGCGGACCTCGGCGGCCACCGGCAGGGCGTCGGCGAGCCTGGCTTCGATCGCCTCCAGCGCGCCTCGGGCCGTGCGTGCGCGCTGGAAGGCGGCGCGCGAGATGGCAGAGTAGTGCTGGGTATCGGTGAGCCGCTCCAGCAGCTCGCTGCGGGCGTTGTCGTCGGCCTTGAGAAAGGCGGCGAACTCGCTCTGGGCGAGCAGCACGGCGCGGGTGAACTGGTCGAAGTTGAGCCCCAGGCGCTCCGGCAGCAGGCGGTCGAATTCGCGCTTCTGCGCCGTCAGCAGCTGGTTGGCGTCGAGATCGGTGAGCGACTGCTCGATCTTCTGCAGGCTGCCGTCGGGCTTGTCGCGGGCCCGGCGCACGCCCCAGCGGGCGCGGTAGCGGCGGCCGTCGCGGCCGACGAAATCGACCTCGGCGAAGCCGCTGGCGCAGCCGCGCCGCAGCAGGGTGCCGCCATGGGCCGTGGTCAGGGCGGCACGGCCCACATCGGCGCTTCCCGAGTCGCGTACCGGCGCCTTTAGCAGGCGCGGCGTGCTGCCGTAGAGCGCCAGGCAGAGGGCATCGAGCAGAGTGCTCTTACCGGCGCCGGTGGGGCCGGTGATGGCGTAGAGACCCTGGTCGGCGAGGGGTGACGCGGTGAAATCGAGCTCGTGGCGACCGGCCAGCGAGGCCAGGTTCTCAAGGCGGATGGCGAGTATCTTCATGCCTCACCCTCCGCGTCCTGGACTTCCTGCACCAGGGTGGCGAAATCCCTTGCCACCGCTTCCGGCGGCGTCTCGCCATACTCGGCCTGCCAGCGGCGGGTGAAGATCTCCTGCGGGGTGAGGCTGTCGAGATCGACTGCGACGTGCTCTGCGGGGTCTTTCCCGGCATTGGGATAGTGGCTGTGAATGCGCAAGAGCCGCAGCGGCTTGTCGGCGATCGCTGTCTCGATCCGGGCGCGCAGATCGGGCTGCGGCGTGTCGAGCGTCACGCGTACCTCCAGCCACGGCCAGCGCTCGCGCGGTAGCGCCTCCCCGGTGGTGGGTTCGGGCTGCCACGCCAAAAGCTCGGCCTCGACCGCTTCCACACTACCTGGGCCGACCCTCTCGAGGGCCACGTGGCGGGGTATCGGCAGGCTCTCGACGGTGTCGAGTTCGGCCCCGTTCAACGTCACTTCGAGTACCTGGTGGGGATAGTGGCTCTCGCTGAAGTCGAGCGGCAACGGCGAACCGCTGTAGCGGATGCGCGGCTCGCCCACCTGCTGCGGTCGGTGCAGGTGACCCAGCGCCACATAGGCGATCGAGGGTGGAAAGAGCGCGGCGGAGATCGCCTCCTCGCCGCCGATCACGATCGGCCGCTCGCTGGCTTCGGAGACGGCGGCGCCCTGCAGGTGGGCGTGGCTCATCGCCACCAGCGCCTGGCCCGGCTCACGGCGGGCTTCGGCGGCTTCTACCAGCTCGCGGTGGACGCGGGCGATGCCCTCGCGATAGTCGTCGACATCGCCGCCGGTGACCTCGGCCGGGCGCAGGAAGGGCAGCGCCAGGCACCAGGCGCGAATCTCCCCCGCGGCGTCGGGCAGCGGTACCAGCAGGTGATCGCTGTCGAGGCTGCCATCCTCGAGCCAGTGCACCCGCCCCAGGGCATGGGTCTTGAGCCGCTTCATCAGCGGCGCCGGCAGTTCGATGCGCGAACCGCTGTCGTGATTGCCGGCGATCATCACGATCTCCAGCGCCGGCAGGGCGGCGTGGGCGGCGACGATGAAGTCGTAGAGCAGCTCCTGGGCCCGCAGCGAGGGGTTGACCACATCGAAGATGTCACCGGCGATCAGTAGCGCATCGGGCTGACGCTCGGCGAGTGCCGCCAGCAGCCAGTCGAGAAAGGCGCGCTGTTCGACATGGCGCTCCTGGCCATGGAAGGACTGGCCCAGATGCCAGTCGGCGGTGTGGAAAAGTTTCACGATGTGGCGCCTTGTGACGTCTGAGAGAGTGAAGCGGAAAAAACGACGCCAAGTGTAACGCGACGACCGCCTCGGAGAAGATCGGCGGAGGAAAAGAGCGGCCATGGGAAAGATCGAAGGTGCACTGCATTGGAGAGACGTGGACGCCGTGACTAGGCTTCTGGACGTCGACAGCACGGGAGGGCAAGACGGCGATGGCACTACATGGCTGGAATCTGACGCCGGAGGCGGCGATCGCCCTGCAGAAGCGGCTGGCACCCGGCGTCAGGCGCGAGGATACGCTGGGCGAGGTGGGCTTGATCGCCGGCATGGATATCGGCTTCGAAGATGGCGGGGAGACCACCCGCGCGGCGCTGGTGCTGCTCGAGTGGCCCTCGCTCACGCTGGTGGAGCAGGTGGTGCACCGCGAGCCGACGCGCATGCCCTACGTGCCGGGGCTGCTGTCGTTTCGCGAGATACCCGCGGCGCTGGGGGCCTTCGAGCGGCTGTCCCAGCGCCCGGACCTGATCATGGTCGACGGCCAGGGCATCGCCCATCCGCGGCGTCTGGGCATCGCCTCGCATCTGGGGCTGTGGCTCGATCTGCCGACCATCGGCGTGGGCAAGAGCCGGCTGTGCGGCCAGTTCGGCGAGGTGCCGTCGGCCAAGGGCGAGTGGACGCCGCTGACCGACCGGCGGCGTGACGAGGACCCCGCCGATGTCGGCGTGGATGCGCGCGGCCGGGTCACCATCGGCGCGGTGCTGCGCTCGCGGGAGGGGGTGAAACCGCTGTTCGTGTCTCCGGGGCACCGGCTCTGTCTGCCTACCGCGGTCGACTGGGTGGTGCGCTGCCTGGGGCGCACCAAGCTGCCCGAGCCGACCCGGCTGGCGGATCGGCTGGCATCGAGAAAGGGCGAAGTGGCGGTCAGCGGGCAGCTGTCGCTGTAGCCGCGCTGCCTAGCTCTCCGGTATTGCCTAGGGTTTGTACGAAAAGTCGGCGAGCGAAGGCAAGACAAGGCAAAAATTGGCGAAAAAGCGGAATTTACGGGGTGTAAATGAGCATTTCGAGCCGATTTTTAACGCCGTATTGCCGAGCGCAGACAGTTTTCGTCCATAGCCTAGACGATATCCAGCGATACCGGCTCCCGTGGCGCCGGAAAGGCGTTGTCGAGCCGGGTGAGGTCGTCGGCGTCGAGGTCGATGTCCAGGGCGGCGGCGTTGGCGTCGACATGCGCCAGGGTCGACGCCTTGGGAATGGCGATCACCGGCCTTGGCCGCTCGTGCTGGGGGCAGGCAGGGCGGATGGCCCAGGCCAGCAGAATCTGGGCGGCGCTGGCGCCATGCTTGTCGGCGATCTCGTTGACCACCGTCGAGGAGAGCAGCTTGGCCCGCAGCCGGCCGCCCTGGGCCAGCGGGCAGTAGGCCATCACCGGTAGATGGTGGTCCTGCATCCACGGCAGGACATCGACCTCGATGCCGCGGGAGCCGAGGTGATAGAGCACCTGGTCGGTGGCGCAATCGGCGGCGGCCGGTAGCGCTTCCATGGCTCTGAGGTTACCCGCATCGAAGTTGGAGACGCCGAAGCGGCGGATCTTGCCCTGATCGCGCAGTCGCTCGAACGCCTCGAAGGTCTCGTCCAGCGGAATGCCGCCGGGCCAGTGCAGCAGATAGAGATCGAGCGTCTCGATCCCCAGCCGCGCAAGGCTGCCTTCGCAGGCGGCGATGGCGCTGTCGCGACCGGCGTTCCAGGGGTAGACCTTGGAGACCACGAAGGCGTCGTCGCGGCGACCGCGCAGCGCCTCGCCGACGACCGCTTCGGCGCCGCCGTCAGCATACATCTCTGCCGTATCGATCAGCTCGAGCCCCAGGTCCAGGCCGTGCTGCAACGCCGCCACCTCCTGCCGGCGCGGTACCCGATTCTCGCCCATGTACCAGGTTCCCTGGCCGATGGCCGGCAAGGCCAGCGCCGGGGCGTCGCCGCTGGCGGGAAATTCGATCCGTGGTCTCTGCCGAGGCATGCAAGACTCCCTTTTGGTTTAGGCGTTGCTGTTATGCTGGTCGCCACTCGCGGGTTTCGCAAACCCGGCATCGGCCATCGTCTACTGCTTTCAGGAGAACTTCCATCGAACCCTCTTCGCTCCGCCAGACCCGGGCCTGGGTCGAATCCTTCGTCGTCGCCCACGATATCTGTCCCTTTGCCGGGCGCGAGATGCGCCGGGACAGCATTCGCTACGTCCTCGCCGAGGCCAGCGACCTGGAAGGGCTGCTCCACGAGCTGGTGGCCGAGTGCCGGCATCTCGATGCCCACGCTGATATTGCCACCACGCTCTTGATCGCACCCGCGGGCATGGACGATTTCGACGCCTATCTGGACTGGCTCGAACTGGCCGAGCGGCTGATGGAGGAACTGGGCTATGTCGGCATCTATCAGTTGGCCAGCTTCCACCCGGACTATGTGTTCGATGGCGTGGCGGCGGACGACCCCGCCAATGCGACCAACCGTTCCCCCTGGCCGATGCTGCATATCCTGCGCGAAGCCGAGCTCGAGCGGGCGATCGCCAACCACGCCGACCCCGAGGGCATCCCCGAGCGCAATATGGCGCGGCTGCGCGAGCCCGGCTCAGCGGCGCTGGCGGCCGGATTGGCCGCACGCGGTGTCGAGTGACGCGGGCCAATGCCTGTGCAGTGACCTGTGCCGATGGCTGCCAGGCCGTGTCGGGACTATTCTAGGGCCGAACCGAGCGGAGATGCCGCGCAGCCTGGCATTACGCCGTCAGATGTTGTCACTGGGCCCCTGCGGGGCTCTCCAAGGAGCGATACCATGCAGACCGTTACCCGTGGCGGTGAACCCGTCGAGGTGAGTGGCCGTTTTCTCGAGAAGGGCGACAAGGCACCGCCGTTCACGTTGACCGATGCCGAGCTCAAGGACGTCCAGCTCGACGACTACGCCGGCAAGCGCAAGGTGCTCAATATCATCCCCAGCATCGACACCAAGACCTGTGCGATGTCGGCGCGCAAGTTCAACGAGCGCGCCAGCCAGCTCGACAATACCGTGGTACTGGTGGTGTCGGCGGATTTGCCGTTCGCCCAGGTGCGCTTCTGCGGGGCGGAAGGGCTCGACGATGTCAGCACGCTCTCCTGCTTCCGCCATCCCGAATTCCGCCAGCTCTACGGCGTGTCGCTGGACAGCGGCCCCATGGCCGGGCTGTGCGCGCGGGCGGTGGTGGTACTCGACGAAGAGGATCGGGTGATCCACGCTGAGCTGGTCGGCGAGATCAAGCACGAGCCGGACTACGACGCGGCGATCGCTGCGCTCGAGAGTTGAGGATCAAAAAGCCCCTAAGTTTGATTAGCCTTCGGGCCGATGGTCTACACTGACTGGCGAGCCATCCCCACGGATGGATGCGGGCGACCGCTGTACGCTTCACACGACCTATGGAGACGATGATGACGATCAAGAAATCCGGTTCCGCCGAGTGGAAGGGCAGCCTCAAGAAAGGCAAGGGTGTGGTATCCACCCAGAGCGGTGCGCTCAAGGAGAATCCTTACGGTTTCAACACTCGCTTCGAGGGTCAGCCCGGTACCAACCCGGAAGAGCTGATCGCTTCCGCCCACGCCAGCTGCTTCTCGATGGCGCTGTCGATGATGCTGGGCGAAGAGGGCATCGAGCCCGAGAGCATCAAGACCGAAGCCACCGTGATCATGGAGCAGGATGACAGCGGTTTCACCATCACCGCGGTCGAGTTGAAGACCGTGGCCAAGATCCCCGGTGCCGATCAGGCGACCTTCGACAGCGCTGCGCAGAAGGCCAAGGAGGGCTGCCCGATCTCCAAGCTGCTCAACGCCAAGATCTCGCTGGACGCCAAGCTCGAGAGCTGAAGCGCCTCACGCTGAGCACAGCGAGCCGGCCCCAGGGCCGGCTCGCTGCTTTTCGCACCCGGTCAGGTGCCGTGCGCTGGGCCATGACGGCGTGTGTGGACTCTGTTAACGTGCTTACTTCCGCGCCTGCCGCCCGGCACGCTACGCCGGCCTCCGGGGCGCGGAAGGGAACAGGAAACACGTGATTCAGATGCCCCACGACACAAGACAATAGCCATGGCCACTCTTCCTCAGTACGACGCGGCGCCGTCGCGCCCCCTGTCTCGCGGAGACATCAAGGTCCTGTCGCTGTCCGCCCTCGGCGGCGCGCTGGAGTTCTACGATTTCATCATCTTCGTCTACTTCGCCACGGTCATCGGGGCGCTGTTCTTCCCGCCGGAGATGCCGGAGTGGCTGCGCATGGTGCAGACCTACGGCATCTTCGCCGCCGGCTATCTGGCGCGGCCGCTGGGCGGCATCATCATGGCGCACTTCGGCGACCTGCTGGGGCGCAAGCGGATGTTCACGCTGTCGATCTTTTTGATGTCGGTGCCGACGCTGCTGATCGGCTGCCTGCCCACCTATGCGACGATCGGCTACGCCGCGCCGCTGCTGCTGGTACTGATGCGCATCCTGCAGGGCGCGGCGGTGGGCGGTGAGGTGCCGGGGGCGTGGGTCTTCGTCACCGAGCACGTGTCGCGTAAGGACGTCGGTCTGGCCTGCGGTACCCTGGCCTCGGGGCTGGTCGCCGGCATCCTGATCGGCTCGATCATCTCGGCTTTCTTCAAGTCCTACTACAGCGCCGAGGAGATGAGCGCCTACGGCTGGCGGGTGCCGTTTCTGATCGGTGGGGTATTCGGCTTCCTCGCGGTCTATCTACGCCGCTACCTGGAAGAGACCCCGGTGTTCGCCGAGATGCGTGCCAAGAAGGCGCTCTCCGATGGGCTGCCGGTGAAGCGCGTGCTCGCCAGCCACCTCGACAGCGTGGTGCTGTCGATGGGCGTGACCTGGATCCTCACCGGTGCCGTGGTGGTGGTCCTGCTGCTCACCCCGAGCATGCTCAAGAGCCTCTACGCCATCGATGCGTCCTATGCCAACGTCTGGGCCATCGTCTGCACCGTGTTCGGCAGCATCGCCGCCGGCTGGTGCGCCGACCGTCTGGGCAGCGGGGTGACCCTGATCCTGTGGAGCCTGCTGCTGGGCGTCGCCTACTGGGTGATGATGCACAGCGTGCCGCAGGACCCGAGCCAGCTGCTGTGGAGCTACTGCCTGGCCGGCTTCGGCGTGGGGATCGTCGGTGTGGTCCCGACCATCGCGGTGAAGTCGTTCCCGGCGGCGGTGCGCTTCTCGGGGCTGTCGTTCTCCTACAACGTCGCCTACGCCATCTTCGGCGGCTTCACCCCGGTGGTGGTCTCGACCCTGATGATCTCGCACCCGGCGGCGCCGGCCTACTATATCGCCGCGCTGGCGCTGCTCGGCGTGCTGATCGGGCTGTTCCTGCTGTGGGCGCCGGGCGGGCGCCGGTTGTCGGTAATGCCCTCCTGATCCTGAGACCCTCGCGCCCCGCTTCCCGGGGCGCGTCAGCCGGAGCAGGGCGATGCCCGCGACCCTCGAACAGCGCATTCTGACCCTCTCCATCGCCGCAACCCTGGTGGTCTCGGCCCTGGGCGTGGCGCTGGGTCTGATCTCGGGCTCGGAGGCGATCCTGTTCGACGGCGTCTTCTCGTCGATCGATGCGGCGATGTCGATGCTGGCGCTGACGGTGACGCGGCTGGTGATGCGCGAGTCGACCCAGCGCTTCCAGCTCGGCTACTGGCATCTGGAGCCGATGGCCGCGGCGTTCAACGGCGCGGTGCTGGTGCTGCTGTGCTTCTACGCCTTTCTCAACGCTCTCGGCACCTGGCTCCAGGGCGGTAGCGAGCCGCAGTTGGGGCTGGCGCTGGGCTACGCCGTGGCGGTGAGCCTGATCTGCTTCACGCTGTTCTTCTATGAGCGCCGGCTCAACCGCCGCGCGCGCTCGGAGTTCGTGCGGATCGATCTGCAGAACTGGCTGATGGCGGGGCTCATCACCAGCGCGCTGCTGCTCGCCTTCCTGCTCGCCTGGGCGATGGAGGGCACGCGCTATGCCGGCTGGATCCCCTACGTCGACGCCACCCTGGTGATGCTGTTGACCCTGGTGTTCGTGCCGATCCCGCTGCGGATCGTCTATCGCGCCATGCGCGAGGTGCTGATGGTGGCGCCGTCGCAGCTCGACAGCGAGGTGCGCGCGGCGATGGCGCCGGTGATGCGTCGCGAAGGGCTGCTGGCGTTCGACAGCTACGTGGCCAAGAGCGGGCGCGTGCACACCATCGAGGTGCATATCCTGACCACCCCCGAGTTTGCCCGCGATGGCGGCATCGCCGTGTGCGACGAGATTCGCGGGGAGATCGCCGCCGGGCTCAGCGTACCCGCCGAGCAGCGCTGGTTCACCGTCGCCTTCACTGCCGAGCAGCGCTGGCTGTAGCGTTTTCCCGCGTGCTGTCCGCCGCCTCCACCAGGGCGCGGATCAGGCGCTGCTGGGAGCGGCTGAAGAGCATCAGCTCCGGGTGCCACTGGACCCCGATCAGGAAGGCGTGATGCTCGCTCTCGATCGCCTGGACCAGTTCGTTGCGATCCCGCGCCACCACCTTGAGCCCTTCGCCGGGGCGATCCACCGCCTGATGGTGGAGGCTGTTCACCTGGCAGTAGCGGCGGTTGAGAATCTCGGCCAGACGGCTGTAGGGATCGATCTCCACGCGCTTGCGCGGCAGCACCGTGCGCCGGTTGCGGATATGCCGGTAGGTGGACTGGATATCGCCGATCAGGCTGCCGCCGAGATGAATGTTGATCATTTGCGCACCGCGGCAGATGCCCAGGATCGGCAGCCCGCGTGGCAGGCAGCTGGCGAGCAGATCGAGTTCCAGCTCGTCGCGGGCGGGGTCGATGCGCACGTCGAGCTGCATCTCGCCGCCGTAGCGGTGGGCGCCGATATCGTCGCCGCCGCCGATGATCAGGCCATCCAGTTCGCGCCGCAGCGGGCGCGCCGGCGATACCCGCAGCGGCAGCCCGCCGGCGCGCCACACCGAGAGCCAGTCGCACCACCACGCCATGCGGCTCTTGTGGTCCGAGGTGGTGATGCCGATCAGCGGCCGCCGGGTGGGTTTTTCGCCCGCCATCAGGAGCGCATCCAGCGCTGCAGCGAATCGAGCCAGCGGCTCAGGGTCGGCTGCGCCAGGTGCTCGCGGTAGGCCGTGCAGCGCTCGGCCAGGCGCGCCGGGTCGGCGGCCAGGCGCTCGACCTCGACCCAGCGGTTCCACTCCAGGCTGGCGCCCCAGTCGGGATCGGAGAGCGAGGCGTTGGGCAGCCGGTAGTGATAGGTCGGGCGGGGCTTGACCAGACCCTCCTGCAGCAGCGGACTGGGGTGGTCCGGGGCCAGCCAGGCGAACAGCGGCAGCAGGTCGAGCTCACGGTTGCGGGTAGGGTTGGCTTCCAGGTAGTCGTCGATCAGCTGCGCCAGCGTCGGCTGGTAGTCGGGGTCGAGCACGAGGCTTGCGTAAGTCTCGGAGAAGGGCCGGGTGTGCGGCAGCATGTCCCGGGTGAGGTCGACCTCGATCTGATCGCGCAGCCACTCGGCCAGGATCAGATAGGCGCGCAGATGAGCGAGCACGCTCTCCACCTCCGGTGACGGAATCTCCGGATTGAGATGCAGCCCGAAGGCGTAGATCAGGCTGGCATCGGTGCCCTCGGCGCCGTGGCTGCGCAGGGCGTCGAACAGTGCATCGAGTTCGGCCAAGGCATGCCACGGCAGCGGCGGGCAGACGATCTCGGTGGGCACCAGCCCGGCGACCATGTCGCCCAGCCATTCGCGGGTGCGCGAGTGCAGGCTGGCACGCAGGTGCTCGCCGATCCCCGGCGGCTGGCCGTTGTGCGAGCGGGCGCGTGCCAGCAGCGCAGCATCCGGATGCACGTACTGGCTGTCGAGCTCGATATTGAACGTGCCCCAGGGCGTGTCGGCGACCCGCAGGCGATGGGCGCTGTCGTGCTTGAGCGTACCGCCGAAGGTGGCCTCGACCAGGCGCGCAGCGGCCAGCGGGGCGATGCCGGCGAACTCGATCTCCACCCCGACACGGCGGGGGTCGCCATCGCGGTTGTCGGGTTGCGGGGGCATTGTCAGGGACACATCGGACTCCTTGCCGGTACGCGGTGGCGCGGCCACAGGGGCGTGATCGTGGCGATGATTCGACGGCATCAGAGCAGCTCGTTCACCCAGAGCCTAGCAGGCCTGCGGCGGGATGACAGGTACCCGCGTGCGATCCGCCGACAGGCATGCGGGCGCATCGCGTCTTCAGCCCCAGTGGCTGAGCACCACGCCGCCCAGGATCAGCCCGCCGGCCACCAAACGCTCGCGCCGCAGCGGCTCCTTGAGCCAGACCACGCCGATGGCGATGGCGAACAGCACGCTGGTCTCGCGCAGCGCCGCGACCAGCGCGATCGGCGCCTGGGTCATGGCCCAGATGGTGATGCCGTAGGCGCTCAGCGAGAGCGCACCGCCGATCAGCCCGACTCGCCAGTGGCCGATCAGGGTCGGCAGCACGCCCGGCCCGCGCATCAGTACCAGCGTCAGCAGCATGCCCAGGCCGTCGAGCAGGAACAGCCACACCACGTAGCTGGCGGCGCTGCCGTTGACCCGTGCGCCACTGCCATCGGTGAGCGTGTAGCCGGCGATGAACACCGAGGTGATCAGGGCATTGGCCAGGGCCGTGTGCGACAGGCGGTGCTGGGCGCCGCCACGCAGCGCCATGCTGAAGATGCCCAGGACCAGCAGGGCGATGCCGGCGTAGCCGAAGGCGGTGGGCGAGTCGCTGAGGGCGAATACCCCCACCACGGTGACCAGCAGCGGCGCGCAGCCGCGGGCGATCGGGTAGACCTGGCCCAGGTCGCCGCTGCGATAGGCGCGGGCGAGGAACACGTTGTAGCCGATGTGCAGGAAGGTGGAAGCGATCAGCCACGGCCAGGCGGCGGCGTTGGGCAGTGGCACGAAGGCGACGCAGGCCAGCGAGATCAGCGCGCAGGCGACCTGGATCAGTGACAGGCTGAGCAGGCGGTCGAGACCCACCTTGACCAGGGCGTTCCAACTGGCGTGCATCAGGGCGCCGGCGAGCACGGCGAGTAGGATGGGTGTGGTCACGACGTGTCCTGGTGTCGGCTGCTCGGCTAACGCGTGCGGATGCCGACGCTGTCATAGGGTTGTCATAGTCTGCCCCAGCGCCGTCGCGGCGTCGATCCCGTGTGCTGGCCGTGCCGTGCCGGGGTAGGATAGGCGGCTTATCGGCCCGGCCGAATCTCTGTTCTTTGGGAGCGTGAATGTTCAGCGTCCTGCACGCCAACCACCTCGAGGATCTGCGTGACCTGTCGCTGGCGCTGATGCAGCGTCAGCGGCTGCCACCCCTCACCCCCGAGACCTTCCTGGTGCAGTCCAACGGCATGGCGCAGTGGCTGCGGCTGTCGCTGGCGGAGGCCGATGGCGTCGCCGCCTCGGTGGACTTCCCGCTGCCGTCGAGTTTCGTCTGGCGCGCCTACCGCGCGGTGCTGGAGCGTGAAGGCGCGCCGATTCCGCAGCACTCGCCGTTCGACAAGCGGCCGCTGGCGTGGCGCATTCTGCGTCTGCTGGAATCCCGGATCGAGGCGGAGCCGGAGGTGTTCGCGCCGCTGGCGCACTATCTTTCCGCTGACGCGGGGTCCGCCGCAGGCGCTCTATCCGCTGACGCGGGGTCCGCCGCAGGCGCTTTATCCGCTGACGCGGGGTGGACCGCGGGCGCTGGGTCGGTGGACACCGGGGAGGCGCCGGTAGCGGACGCGGCCGTCGGCCCGGGTGCCGCCGCCGAGCAGGCCGAGCGCAAGCGCTGGCAGCTCGCGGTGCGCCTGGCCGATCTGTTCGACCAGTATCTCAACTATCGACCCGACTGGCTGGCGGCGTGGGAGCAGGGCGAGACGGCACCAATGGATCTGCCCGCCGACCAGCGCTGGCAGCCGGCGCTGTGGCGGGCGCTGCTTGAGGATGCCGACCCGGCCGAGCGTGAGTTCCACCGGGCGCGGCTGCACGGGCGTTTCGTGCGCGCCGCGCGGGCCCTCGACACCTGCCCACCGGGGCTGCCGCCCAGGCTGTTCGTGTTCGGCATCTCGGCGCTGCCGGCGCAGCTGCTGGAGGCGCTGCACGCGCTCTCCGGGGTGATCGATGTCTTTCTGATGATCACCAACCCGTGCCGCCACTACTGGGGCGATATCGTTTCCGACCGCGAGGCGATCAAACGCGCCGGGCGGCTCTCCGCTGACGCCCAGGCGCGCCAGCAGGGGCGCCATCCGGAGGCGCCGTGGCTCGCCGAGCTCGACGAGGAGGCGCTGCATCTGCAGGCCAACCCGCTGCTCGCGGCCTGGGGCGCCCAGGGGCGGGACTTCATCGTCGGGCTCTACGAATTCGAGAGCCAGGATGGCGGCTTCGACGTCGAGACCGATCTGTTCCAGGACCCGGCCACGGATGACGCCCCTTCGCTGCTCGCGCAGATCCAGCAGGACGTGCTCGATCTGCGCCATCCCGGAGAGCTGGCGCGGGAGAGAGGGTACAAGCGCACGATCGCCGCCGCCGACGTCTCGCTGTCGCTCTACCGCGTGCACTCGCCGCTGCGTGAGGTCGAGGTGCTCCACGACCGCCTGCTCGCCGCGTTCGACGAGGCGAGTGCGGCGGGCGCGCCGCTGCGCCCCCGCGACATCCTGGTGATGGTGCCGGAGATCGACACCTACGCGCCCTACATCGAGGCGGTGTTCGGCCAGTATGCGGCGGACGGGCTGCTCAACGTGCCGTTCACCATCGCCGATGAGGTGGCCAGTGAGACCCATCCGTTGATGGTGCTGGTGCTGGCGCTGCTGGAGCTGCCGGAGCGGCGGCTCGGGGTGAGCGAGCTGCTCGATGCCCTCGACGTGCCGGCGCTGCGGGCGCGCTTCGGCATCGACGAGGGCGAGCTGCCGCGGCTGCGCCAGTGGCTGGCGGAGAGCGGCGTGCGCTGGGGGCTTTCTGCCAGCCATCGCCGCGCGCTGGGCTTTCCGGCACTGCATGAGAACAGCTGGGCGTTCGGCCTCGAGCGCATGCTGCTGGGCTATTCGACCGGCCCGCTGCCGCCGGAGTCGACCCGGGCGAATGCGACAGAGTCCGCAGCGTGGCAGTTCGATGCCATCGTGCCCTTCAATGAGGTCGGCGGGCTGGAGGCGGATCTCGCCGGGCGCCTGGCGGAGCTGGTGGCGGCGCTCGAGGAGCAGCGCGCCGCACTCTGCACGCCGGGCACCCCGGCCGAGTGGCGGGTGCGCCTGGGGGCGCTGCTGGCGCGGATGTTCCAGCCCGCCGGGCTCGACGAGCACGACGTGCTGGCGCGGGTCGATCAGGCCCTGGGGCGCTGGCAGGCGAGCTGCGAGCTGGCGGCCTTCACCCAGCCGATCGGGCTCGGCGTGGTACGCGACGCGCTCAAGGCGGAGCTCGACGAGGGCGGCCTGGCCCAGCGCTTTCTCGCCGGCAAGGTCAACTTCGCCACCCTGATGCCGATGCGCGCGATCCCGTTCCGGCATATCTACCTGCTGGGGATGAGCGACGGCGCCTATCCGCGCACCCGCCAGCCGCAGGATTTCGATCTGATGGCGGGCAGGGCGCGCCCCGGCGACCGTTCGCGGCGCGACGACGACCGCTATCTGCTGCTCGAGGCGCTGCTCTCCGCCCGCGACCGGCTGACCCTCTCCTGGGTCGGCTTCGACCAGCGCGACAACACCCCGCGGCCGCCCTCGGTGCTGATCGGCGAGCTGCTCGACATGCTCGAGCAGGGCTGGCAGCCGGCCGCAGCGGGGACCACTGAGGCGGCCGAGGGCGACGATCCCGAGCGGCGCCTGGCCGAGCGCCTGATCGAGACACATCCGCTGCAGCCGTTCTCACGCCGCTACTTCCTGGCTGACGATCCGCGCTTCACCTATGACGCCAGCTGGGCGCCGTTGCACGGGGCCGGCGAGCCAGCGGCGGGGGCAGCCGAGGCCAGGGCATACCCGCGCACCGCCGATGACGCCACCGCGCCGGCACCGGAGATGCCCCAGCCGCCGGCAGAGGCGCTCGGGCTGAACGATCTGCAGCGCCTGCTGCGACGCCCTTGGAATGTCTATCTCGGCCGGCTCGGGGTGCGCTTCCAGCGTGCCGAGGTGCCCGACGAGGATAGCGAGCCGTTCACCCTGGACGCGCTCGAGGACCACACCCTGAAGCGCGAGCTGCTCGATGCCGGCCGCCGCGGCGAGCCCCTGGTGCAGGTGGCCGAGCGCCTGCGTCTCGCCGGGCGGCTGCCGGCGGCGGGGTTCGGCAGTGCGCTGATCGAACCGCCGACCGAGCGCCTGAGCGCGCAGCTGGCGAGCTGGCGCGGGCTGACCGCGACGCTCACCGCCGCTGAGCCGACGCTTGTGCACTTCGCCGCGCCGGCGGCGGGTACGACTCCGGCCCTGGCGCTGGAGGCGCGCCTGGATGAGCTCTACCTGGGCGACGAAGGGGCCGAGTTGATCACCCTGGAGACCAGCCACTTCGGCCACTTCCGCCCCGAGGGCGAGGGGCCGTGGAAGAAACTGGGCAAGCCGCATCGGCTCCACGCCGGCTATCTGCGCTGGCTGCTGGCCAACGCCGCGGGCGAGCACGCCACCGCCTGGAGCGCGCTGTTCGAGGATCGGGTGCTGCGCTTTCCGCCGCTGGAGCGGGCGCTGGCGCGCGAGACGCTGGCCGCCTGGCTGGCATGCTGGTGGCGCGCCTGGTGCGCGCCGCTACCGGCCGCCGGCGAACTGGCCAGGACTCTGTGGGGCCAGTGCGGTAGCGATACCCTGGCGGCGCTGGCCGCCGGCGAGCCGTTGGCACCGGCGCTTCACGACACCCTGGCGGGCGAGTTCGAGTCAGGCAACTTCCAGGTCGAGGCGCTGATCCGGCGCGAACAAGCGCTGGGGCAGCTGTGGCCCGACTTCGACAGCTTCGCCGCCGCCGGCGGGGTGGGCGAGAGCGTACGCCACTATCAGCCGCTGCTCGACGCCATGCGGCGCGCGACGCAGCGCATTCACGTCACCGGAGAGCGTTCATGAGCGAGCGCGTCGTCGCCCTCGAACTCGACACATTGCCGCTGACCGGGCGCCACCTGATCGAGGCCAGCGCCGGTACCGGCAAGACCTTCACCCTGGCCGCGCTCTATGTACGCCTGGTGCTCGGGCCGCTACCGGGGCGCGAGACGCTGGACTTTCCGCGTCCGCTGACCCCACCGGAGATTCTGGTGGTGACCTTCACCGAAGCGGCCACGGCGGAGCTGCGCGAGCGGATCCGGGCGCGGCTCAAGCAGGCCCGCGAGTGGCTGCTGGCGAGCCCGGATGCGCGCCGTGACCGGGTGCTGGCGACGCTGCTGGCACCGCTGGTGGCGGCGGGCGAGGCGGCCTGTCGCAGCGGCGCACGGCGCCTCGATCAGGCCGCGCGGCTGATGGACGAGGCGGCGATCTTCACCATCCACGGTTTCTGCCAGCGCATGCTCAGCCGCCACGCCTTCGATGCCGGCGCGCGCTTCTCCGCCGAGCTGTTGCAGGAGGGCCGCACGCTGCTGACGCAGGTGGTCGAGGACTACTGGCGGCGCGAATTCTACCCGCTCGATGCACGTTGGCAGCGCCAGATCCGCGCCCACTGGAGCGGCCCGGAGGCACTGGCCGCGGCGCTGGCGCCGCTGCTCAAGGATGGCCAGCCGCAGCCGCTGTGGGTCGGTGGCGAGGCGGTCACCGCGCCGCCCTCGCTCGAGACCCTATTCGCCGGCGCCGAACGCACGCTCGGCGCGCGCGAGTCGATCGAAGCGGAGGTGGCCGCCAGCTGGGACGAAGCGACAATCCGCGAGACGCTCGCGCAGGCGTTCGAGGCGGGGGCGCTCAACAAGCGCAGCTACAAGGCCGAGGAGCTGGAGACACGTCTGGCGGCCTACACCGCCTGGCTCGCCCGCGGCGAGTTCGAGGCGGCGGAGGAGATCAGCGACAGCAGCGGGCGTTTCTGGCTGGGCCAGGCCAAGCTCGACGGCGCTACCCGCAAGGGCGCCACGCCGCCGGCGCACCCCTTCTTCGCCGCGCTCGACCGCCTGGCCGAGCAGGGGCGCCCATTCGATGCGATCGCCGCCCGGGTACTGGTGCACGCCCGCGACCGCGTGGCCCAGGCCTTTGCCCAGGAGAAGCGCCGCCAGGGCGTGTGGGAGTTCGCCGATCTGCTCAACGATCTGGATGCGGCACTGACCCCGGCGGCGGGAGCCGGCGACGAGGCCGCCGCCTGGCGCCTGGCGGCGCGCATCCGGCACGAGCTGCCGGTGGCGCTGATCGATGAGTTCCAGGACACCGACCCGGTACAGTACCGCATCTTCTCGCGGCTCTACCGCGCGCCGCAGAGCGACCCGGCGACCACGGCGCTGCTGATGATCGGGGATCCCAAGCAGGCGATCTACGCCTTCCGTGGCGCCGATATCCATACCTACCTGCGCGCCCGTCGGGCCACCCCGAGCCGCTTCACCCTGCTGCGCAACTTCCGCTCCACCGAGGCCATGGTGGCGGCGACCAATGCGCTCTTCGCCGGCCATCCCGAGCCCTTCGGCAGCGCTGAGATCCCTTTCGTGGCGGTGGACGCCAGCGCCAAGTCTACGCGTCTGGTGACCCGCGACGGCGCACCAGTGGCGGCACTCGGCGCCTGGTGGCCGGATAGCGAACGCTACGCCCAGGGCGACTACCAGGCGCGCATGGCGACGGCGACCCGGGCCGAGGTGCAGCGGCTGCTGGAGGGGGCCTGGCGTTTTAGCGGCGAGCACGGCGAGCGCAGGCTCCAGCCCGCCGATATCGCGATTCTGGTGCGCAATGGGCCCGAAGCGCTCAAGGTGCGCCGGGCGCTGGCCGAGGGCGGCATTCGCAGCGTCTATCTCAGCGAGCGCTCCAGCGTGTTCGATACCCCGCAGGCGTTCGAGCTGTTGCAGCTGTTCGAAGCGGTGGCGCAGCCGCGCCAGGATACCCGGCTCAAGGCGGCGCTCGCCTCGCGGCTGCTCAACGACAGCCCCACGGTGCTGGAGGCGCTGCTCGCCGACGAGCTGGCCTGGGAGCGCGAGGTCGAGCGCTTCGGTGACTATCACCGGCTGTGGCAACGGCGCGGGGTGTTGCCGATGCTGCGCGCGGTGATGCGCGATTTTCGCATCGCCGAGCGCCTGGCCGCCCGCGCCGACGGCGAGCGCGCGCTGACCGACCTGCTGCATCTGGGCGAGCTGGCCCAGGCCGCACAGCAGCGACTCGATGGCGAGCAGGCGCTGCTGCGCTGGTGGCACCGGGCGCTGCAGGCGGGCGAGACGAGTCTCGACAGCCAGGCCCTGAGCCAGCGCCTGGAGAGCGACGAGGAGCTGGTGCAGGTGATTACCGTGCACAAGTCCAAGGGGTTGGAGTACCCCATCGTGCTGCTGCCGTTCGTCTGCTCCCACCGTCCGGCGGAGCCCGATCGCCAGACCCAGCTGCTGGCGCTGCGCCCGCCCGACGGTGAGGGCAGCGTGATGGTCGCCGGCGCCGACGACACGCAGCGGCGTGACGCCGATCTGGCGCGGCTCGACGAGGACGTACGCCTGCTCTACGTGGCGCTGACTCGGGCGATCTACGCCTGCCGCCTGGGTATTGCCTACGTGGGGCGTGGGCGCAGCCGCGGCGGCTGTCTCCACGAGACCGCGCTGGGGCGGCTGCTCGGCAGCCAGGCCGAGGACGCCAGAGAGGCGCTGCTGCCGCACTTGCAGGCCGCCCAGCGTGCCGGCTGGCTGGAGCTTTCGGCGCCCCCCGAACCGCCGGCCTGGCGCCTGCGCCAGGCTGAGACGGCGGGCGCGACCAAGCCGGCGCGGCGCTTCCGGGGGACGATCGACGACGACTGGTGGATCGCCTCCTATACGGCGCTGATCGCCGATGCTCGGCTGGGCGTCGGCGAGGATCTGCCGGCGACGCTGGATGTCGAGGTGAGCCAGGAGCGTGACCCGGTACCGCGGCCGCGGATTCGCACGCTGATCGACTTTCCGCGTGGGCCGCGGCCGGGCACCTTTCTGCACGGCCTACTCGAACGCCTCGACTTCGACCGCCTGGCGACGCCGAGCTATGCCCAGGAGGTGCGCCGTGAGGTGGCGCGAAGCCTGGCCCTGGGCGGTTACGAGGCGGACTGGGCCGAGCTGCTCGGTGACTGGCTCACTCAGCGTCTGTGCCAGCCGCTGCTGCGCGGAGCCGCCGGCGAGGTGCGCCTGACCGCGCTTTCGGCGTGGCGCACCGAGCTCGAGTTCTGGCTGCCGGCGACGGCGGCCTGGAGCGCGCCACTCGATCGCCTGGTGAGCCGGCTGGAGCCGCTGCCCGGGCAGCGCCCGCGGCTGGCGCCGCGCAAGCTCAACGGCATGCTCAAGGGTTACATCGATCTGGTGTTCGAAGCCCACGGGCGCTGGTACGTGCTCGACTGGAAATCCAACCATCTCGGCGATGACCCCGCCGATTATGTGGGCGAGCGGCTGGCGGCGGCGATGGTCGCCCACCGTTACGACCTGCAGTACGTGCTCTACGTGCTGGCGCTGCATCGGCTGCTGGCGGCGCGCCTGGAGGATTATGACTACGCCCGCCACATGGGCGGGGCCTGCTATGTGTTCCTGCGCGGGCTGGCGCCGGCGGCTGTCGATACGTCGCCCGACGCCGCACCGAGGGCTGTCCATGAGACGCCTGCCGATACGCCGCCCGACCCCGCGCCGGGGGCTTTTGATGCGGCGCCCGACCCCGCGCCGGGGGCTTTCGATGCGGCGCCCGACCCTGCGCCCGGCGTCTTCTTCCGCCGCCCGTCACAGGCACTGATCGAGGCGCTGGACGCCTGGCTCGATGGCGACGAGGGCCCGGCCAACGCGCTGCTGGCGATGGCCGAGGAGATCGAGACATGACCCAGGATCACGGCACGACATCGCGACCGCGCGAGAGTGGCCAGTTCGCGCTCGACCTGGCGGCGCCGGCGCCGGTGGTGCTGCAGCGTGAGGGGCTGTTCGCGGCCCTGGCGCTGTGGGTCGAGCTGGGCTGGCTGCGTCAGCTCGACCGTCACTTCGCGCGCTTTATCGCTGCCCACGATGGCGATTCCGGTACCGATGCCGGTGTCGATCACACCACCGGCGGCGACCCGCTGGTATGGCTGGCGGGGGCGCTGGTGAGCCATCAGGCGGGGCGCGGCCATGTCTGCCTGTCACTGCCACGCACACTGGCGGCGCCGCACTCGGCGCTGTCGCTGCCGCCGCTGGATGGCGGTGAGCCACCGGCCACGCCGGTGACGCTGCCGGAGCAGCTACTGGCCGGGCTCGATCTCGCCGACTGGTGTGCGCGGCTGGCAGCCTCGCCGTTGGTGGCCAGCGCCGAGACTGCTGCCACCAGCGCCACGCCGCTGGTGCTGGAGGGGGAGCGGCTCTATCTGCGCCGCTACTGGCAGGCGGAGCGCGGGGTCGCGGCACGGCTGCGCCAGCGGTTGGGCGGTACGCTCCCGGTGAGCGACGCCATGGCCGCGCCGCTGGCGGCGCTCTTCGCCGGCAATGCGGGCTCGACGGCTGATGATTCGACGCACGGCCCTGACTGGCAGCGGGTCGCCTGCGCGTTGGCACTGCGCCAGCGCTTGACGATCATCTCCGGCGGCCCGGGCACCGGCAAGACCACCACGGTGACACGGCTGCTGGCGCTGTTGCAGCAGCAAGCGCTGGACGCCGGGGTGGCGCTGCGGATCCGCCTGGCCGCACCCACCGGCAAGGCCGCTGCGCGGCTGTCGGAGTCGATCGCCGGCGCGGTGGCCAAGCTGCCGGTGGCGGAACACGTGCGTGCGGCGATTCCGCAGGAGGCGCAGACCCTGCACCGGCTGCTCGGGGCGCGGCCGGACACGCGCCATTTCCGCCACGATGCCGAGACGCCCCTAAGTCTCGACCTGCTGGTGGTCGACGAGGCCTCGATGGTCGATCTGGAGATGATGGCCGCGCTGCTGGCGGCGTTGCCGCCCCAGGCTCGGCTGATCCTGCTCGGCGACAAGGATCAGCTCGCCTCGGTGGAGGCGGGCTCGGTGCTCGGCGATCTCTGCGTGGGTGCCGGGGTGGAGCGTGAGGTCGGCTACACCGAGGCGACCCGCGCCTATCTGGCTCGGGTCGGTGGCGAGTCGCTGCCGGCGGCGGCGAGCGCCAACCCGCTGGCCGATCATGTGGCAATGCTGCGCCGCAGCTTTCGCTTCCACGCCGACAGCGGTATCGGTGCGCTGGCGCGGGCCGCCAATGCCGGCGAGGGTGATGTCTTTCTCGACTGCCTGGGGGCGGACTATGCCGACATCGAACGTATCGCCAGCGAGGGTGCGGCCTTCGAGCGCCGCGTGGTGGACGGCTACCGTGCGCTGTTCACGGCCCTCGCCCGCGGTGCGCCCGCTGCCGAACTGCTGGCGCTGCAGGGCCGTTTTCAGGTGCTGTGCGCCTTGCGCCGGGGGGAGTGGGGCGTCGAGGGGCTCAACGCGCGCATTGCCCAGATTCTGCTGCGCCAGGGGTTCATCGCGCGCACCGACGGCTGGTATGCCGGGCGCCCGGTGATGGTGACCCACAACGACCCCCAACTGGGGCTCTACAACGGCGACCTGGGGCTGACCCTGGCCGACGCCGAGGGGCGCCTGCGGGTCTGCTTCGTGCAGGGGGACGGCGTGCGCCAGGTGCTGCCCTCGCGCCTGGATGCCGCCGCCACCGCCTTCGCCATGACCGTGCATAAGTCGCAAGGCTCGGAGTTCGAGCATGTGCTGTTCGTGCTGCCGGCGCGGGCCAACCCGATCGTCACCCGCGAGCTGATCTACACTGGCGTCACCCGGGCGCGCTCACGCCTGAGCCTGGCGCTGGCGGCGGGGGCCGGGCAGAGCCGCACGCTACGCGAGGCGATCGCCCGACGCGTGGTGCGCGAGAGCGCGATCGCTGAGCGCCTGCTGTGCGATGCGCCGGCACAAGAGAGAGACGAGCGCGCGCCCGAAACGCCGCGGCTTTGAACCACTGATCCTGAATCAGCAGCGACTCCCAATCACCCCATGAGGAACCGGGTATGACCGATGCGCAACGCGTTCTCCACTGGCAGGATCTGACCGGCCCGGAGCTGGCCGCGCGGGTCGACGCACGCACGGTGGCGGTACTGCCGCTGGCGGCGATCGAGCAGCATGGCGCGCATCTGCCACTCTCCACCGATCTGGATATCGGCCTGGGCCTGCTGGCCGCCGCCACGTCCGAGCTGGAAAACCACGGGCTAGACAGCCCGGGCACGGTGGTCTTGCTACCGCCGCTGGCGCTGGGGGCGAGTCTCGAACACACCGCTTTCTGCGGCACCCTGAGCCTGATGCCGGAAGCGGCGATCGCGGTGATCGAGGCGCTGGGGGAGGCGGTGAGCCGGGCCGGTATCCGCCGCCTGGTGCTGTTCAACAGCCATGGCGGCAACAAGGCGGTGATCGATCTGGCCGCGCTCAAGCTGCGCGCGGCCCACGCCATGCTGGTGGTCAAGGCCAACTACTTCCGCTTCGCCCCGCCGCCCGAGGCGCTCCCCGCCGCCGAGCTGCGCCACGGTCTCCACGGCGGGGCGCTGGAAACCGCCATGATGCTGCATCTGGCACCCGACAAGGTACGCCGCGAGGCGCTGACCAACGCGATTTCCGAGGCCCAGCGTCAGGCCGATGCCGGCGCCCGGCTGGGCCCCGAGGGCGACGCCGGCTACGCCTGGATGGCTCAGGATCTGCACCCCAGCGGGGTCACCGGAGATGCCACGCTGGCCGATGCCGCCACCGGGCGCAGGTTGGTGGAGCACTTCGCGGCGCGACTGGCAGAGGTGATCGAGGCCGCTGCCGAGTTCGATCTCTCGACATTGCGGTAGTCGCCATCTCTCGAGGAGAGCGTCATGACCGATCGGTACTATGTGGGGGAAGAGCAGGGCGGGGCGGAGCCAGGTTCGAACGGGCAGGTGCTTGCCAACAAGCTGGGGTTGACCGATCAGGCAAGCCTGGATGAGGCAGAAGCGGAATTGCTGCTCAAGCTCTACGAGGACATTTTCGCGACATTGAGTATTCGGCAGCGGCTCAGCTCACGCTGGCTCAAGCAGTGCCACTATCGCTGGTTGGGTGCCATATACCCCTGGGCCGGGGAGGAGCGCCAGGTCAATCTGGCAAAGGATGACTCCATGTTCGCGGCGGCGGCGCAGATTCCAGGGCTGCTGCAACAGCTGGATGAACGCTGGCTATCCACACTCACGCCGTGCTGTAGCTTGACGCCTGAGCAGGCCACTCAGGCGATTGCCGAAGTTCACGTCGAGCTGATCCTGATCCATCCCTTTCGCGAAGGCAATGGCCGAATCGCTCGATTATTGGCGGATGCCATGGCTTACCAAGCTGGACTTGGCTTGCTCGACTATACGAGCTGGCAAGGTGACAAATCAGGCTATATAGCGGCCATTCATGCCGGCATGGGGCGAGATTACTCGCCGATGGCGACATATATCAGGAGAGCGACAGTGTCTTGAAACGGCCGCGGCGGGCTTTCAGACGGGATTCGATCTGTTTGATCGAGTCGTCGGTCTCTACTGCCGTTGAACTTGCAACCGCTTTCAGTAGCGTTTCGCGGCGAATCGCTGGACGACGTGACTTGACATTCGTAGGCATGGATCGGCCTCTGAGTGATTCTCTTCCATGATACCCGATCGCGCACGGATTCGCGCGCGCAGGCTTGGGCGCAGCTTTTCCCACGACTGCTCGTCCCCGTCTGCAAAGGAGCAGACGGGGATCGTTGTCGCTCTCTCTTACTTGGTCACCGGGCGCTTGAACGGCGCCACTCGGGTCTCGCTCTCCTGGCCCAGCACCTCTTCCAGCCAGTGGCCGGCGCGCTTGGCCTTGGCATCCAGATAGCGCCGGTTCTGCTGCGTCAGCTTGCCGTAGACGCCGCGCCGATTGACCACTTCGATGCCGCCCTGGGCCATGGCGTTGAGCTTCTCCGGGTTGTTGGTGAGCAGCTCGATACGCTGGATCTGAAGCTGTTCGAGCATCTCCAGGGCGACGCCATAGGTGCGCTCGTCTTCTCCGAAGCCGAGTACCTGATCGGCATCCACGGTGTCGAGCCCGCCATCCTGCAGGGTGTAGGCGCGCAGCTTGTTGGCCAGGCCGATACCGCGCCCCTCCTGGGCCAGATAGAGCAGCACGCCGCCGCCGCGCTCGTCGATCGCGCGCACGCTCTCGCGCAGCTGCTCGCCGCAGTCGCAGCGCAGGCTGCCGAACAGATCGCCGGTGAGACAGGCCGAATGCAGACGCACCGGCACCGCATCGTTCCAGGCCTGCGGGTCACCGATCAGGATGGCGATGTGCTCGCGCATGCCGTCGGCCTCGCGGAACATCACGAAGCGGCTCTCTTCGGCATGAGAGAGCGGGATCTGCGCTTCGCTGGTGCGCTTGAGAAAATGCGAGCGGTGCTCGGCGTAGGCCGCGATCTGCTCGGCGGGCAGCGCCAGCACCGAGCCTTCGGCGACCAGCGCCTCGACCTGGGCGCGGCGCTCGGCGGCAACGTCGGCCACCACCGCCGCCGGAATCAGCAAGCCGATACGCATCATCTCCAGCGCTGCCTGGGCGCCGGAGGAAGCGGGTCTCGGGCGGCTGTCGGCAGGCAGGCGCTTGTCCTCGGCGCTGGCCCAGGCGATCACCTCCTCGGCGGTATCGGCGGCGTCGATCGGCAGCAGCGCCGCGTCGTGCTCGGTCTCGACACCCAGCCGTGCCAGGCGGTGGCGGGTCAGGGCCAGCGCCGGCTGGCTGCCGCTCAGCGCCTGCAGGGCCGCCAGCGCCTCGTCGTCACAGCCTTCCAGCGGGTGGACCATGACATCGCTGCCGTCGGCCCGTACCAGTACCGGCAGGCCGCGTCTCAGGTCGAAAATCGCTCGCTCTACCTGTCGCATCTCATCTCTCCTTACGCATCTTCCATGATTCAAGCCGGTGTTTACCGCTTCACCGCCGGGCGTAGGCTCGGGCGCTTCCGCTAGCGGTAGGGTTTGCTAACCTTGCACGCGTGATCTCCGTGTAGCGCAACGACGCTCGCTGCGTCTTTCCCCCAGTCTGGCCGAGGAGTGCCCATGACCACCAGTTTCGAGAGCGCTACGATGATCGATACGCCGCTCGCCTGGCGTTGGATTCGTGATATCGCCGCGGCGACGCGATGCCAGCGTTTCGATGGCAGGGTCGAGCGAGACGGTCTGCGCCTCGAGGTCGATGCCGAGGGTAGCTGGCACAGCGAAGCCGAGGTGAGCAGCGACGCGGCGCAGCTGTTGTCGATCTGGCTGCCCTGGTGCGTCGCCGATCTCAGCCGGGGCCCGCGGCTCATTGCCCAGCTCGGCCAGAGTCTGGATGGGCGCATCGCCACGGTCAGCGGCGCCTCCCACTACGTCACCGGCCCCCTCAGTCTGGTTCATCTTCACCGCACGCGCGCGCTGGTGGATGCGGTGGTGGTCGGTGCCGGCACGGTGGACGCCGATGACCCCCAGCTTACGGTGCGCCACGTGGAGGGTGACAACCCGCTGCGGGTCGTGCTCGATCCGCGCGCCCGGGTCTGCGCCACGCGGGGCGTGTTCACCCGCGACGCGGCGCCGACCTGGCATCTGGTGGCCGCGGCGCGCGCTACGCATGCCGCCGCCGGGATGGCCGCCCATGGCGCTGATCACGTCACGGTCAAGCCGCTGCGTGTCGATGCCGGCGGGGCCGATCCGGCCGTGACGCTGGCGCTGCTGGCCGAGGGTGGCCTGCCCAGCATTCTGGTCGAGGGTGGCGGTCTGACCATCTCGCGCTTCCTCGAGGCCGGCCGGCTCGATCGCCTGCACAGCGTGGTGGCGCCGATGATCATCGGCTCCGGCCGGCCGGCGCTGACGCTGCCCGAGATCGAGACGCTGGACCGGGCGCTGCGTCCTGCCTGCCGCCACTTCAGCCTGGGCGAGGACATGCTGTTCGACTTCGACCTGCGCCGTGGTGCGGCAAGCTGAGCCGGGAGTCTCGAACGCCGGCAGACGATGTGCTGCGCCCATCAGCCGATCTCCCGGTCGCTGGCCACGGCGGCCCGCGGTGTGGCATCGGCGCGGCGCCGCTCGGCCCAGTGGTCGCGGGCCAGTACCAGCGCACCGGGTAGGCTGCCGAGCAGGATCAGCAGGCCGTAGGTGATCGCCAGGGTCACCCCCTCCTGGGCCGGCAGCCCGGCCAGCGGCCAGATCAGCGCCGCGGCGCCTTCACGCAGTCCCCAGCCGGCCACGCTCAGCGGAATTGCCATCGCCAGCAGCAGCGGCGGAATCAGCGGCAGCAGCACGTCCAGCGAGCGCGGCAGCTCCAGCGCCCGGGCGGCGCACACGAACACGGCCACATAGGTGGCGACCACCAGCAGGGAACTGAGCAACTGGCGCGGCCAGACGTGGGACCCCAGCAGCGCCTGACGCAGATCCTGCCCCAGTCGCGCAAGCGCCTTGCCCAGGCGCCGACGCCAGAGGCTGGCCACCGTGAACAGCGCGAGTAACGCCGCGGCGGCGATGGCCCCCCCCCAGCTCAGATGTGCGCTACCCAGTCCGGCGACGATGGCCTCGCGCAGCGGCGCTGCCGCCGCCAGTGTGACCAGAGCGACCAGCACCAGCGCGATCTGCCCCGAGGCGCGTTCGATCACCACTGCGCGGATCGCCGCGCCGCGCTGGCCGGCATCGGTGTGGCTGCCGTGGCGCCAGGCGCGGGTGGCATCACCCATCACGCCACCGGGCAGGACCTGATTGAGAAAGGTCGCCAGGTAGTACTCGCGCAGGGCGCGGGGCCAGGGCAGGGCGATACCCACGTGGTGAGCGGTGAGACGCCAGCGCCAGGCGGAAATCATGACCTGCGGCAGGCTCAGCGCGACGCCCGCGACGACCCACAGGGGCGACAGCGCCCCGAGCCGCGCCACGATCTCGCCGGTATTCAACTGCCAGGCGAGCGTGGCCAGCAGCGCCAGGGTGACCCCCAGGCGCAGCAGCGCGGCATGCCGCGATTTCACGCTGGCCGATCCTGAGACGTTTCGAAGGACGTGTCGAACGACATCCCCGGGGGAGAGTCTGGCGGCAGGGCGAGCAGGTCCCGGTGACCCAGGGTCAGCATCAGCCGGCCGGCGTCGAGCGCTGAAAGGCGCGTCCGGTACCAGTTTTCGATGCGTGTCGCTTGCGCCGGTGCCTGCTCCAGCAGTGCCGTGCGCCAACCCGCCATCAGCGCGTCGACCAGCGGCCAGGTCTCGCGGCCCAGGCGCCAGGGCGAAGAGGCTTCGCGCAGATGGTAGCCGTGGCGCAGGAACGCCTGCTTGAGATAGGTAGGGGCGAGGGTGCCGAGCGCCTCACCGGCGCCCTTATCGCGCTGCTGATGGGCGGCGAGGGTGTCGAACACGAAGCGGTCGTCGCCATCTTCCAGGGTCTTGCCGGCGCTGTCCTGGAAGTGGATCTCGCCATCCACGCTGAGCGTGAACAGCACGGCGCAGCCCAGTTCGCGGCAGCGCGCGGCGAGAGCGTCGATCCATTCGGCCGAGACCAGATCGAACAGCGCCGAGGCCGTGACCAGGTCGGCGCCTGTCAGTGCCTCATCCAGCGCCTGCGCCAGCGTGGCCTCGTGCACTGTTAGTTGAACTGGCTCACTCGCGGCGCTGGCGAGCGTGTCGCAGCGGCTGCGCGCGTGCGCCAGCAGACTGGGGTCATGGTCGACCAGCCGCCAGCGCTGGGGCGCATGCAGGCGCGGCGCCAGATAGCGCAGGTTGGAGCCACTGCCGCAGCCGAGATCGACCAGTGTCGCCGAGGGGGAGGCGCTGGCGCGCTGCGTCAGCCAGTGGTCGGCGGCGTGGGTCAGCTGGGCGTCGCGGGCGCGGTGGTCGACCGGTTCACGCAGGGTCAGCCAGGTATCGCTGAAGTGGGCATCGGCGGCGAGTGACGATGATGTATTCATGCGGTCTCCCGTGTCAGTGCCGCGGCGAAGGCGCGCGCGGCATTGTCCCAGTCTCCCAGGGTGTCGCGCAGCGCTCGCGCCCCGTCACGGCAGCGCCGATAGTGCTCGGGCTCACTCAGCAGCGTGGCCAGGGCCTCGCCCAGCGCGGCGCTATCTCCTGGCGCTACCTTGATGCCGGCTTGCTCGGGCAGGGTGTGGGCCAGTGCCCCGCCGGTGGTGGTGACCACCGGCAGGCCGTGGGCCAGCGCTTCGGTGATGACCATGCCGTAGCCTTCGTAGTGCGAGGGCAGCACGAACAGGGTGGCGTTGCGGTAGTGCTCGCTCAGCGCCGCACTGGGCTGGGCGCCGAGCAGGCGAATACGTGCCTCCAGGCCGTGGCGGGCGATCGCCGCCTGGACCTGGGCAGCATAGTCCGGGGCGCGGTCGAGGGCGCCGATCAGGTCGCACTGCCAGGGCAGGTGAGTCAGCCCGGCGAGGGCCTCGACCAGCACGTCCTGGCCCTTGCGTGGGGTCAGCGTGGCGACGCACAGCAGCCGCGGCGGGTCGAGATCGCCGTGGGCCAGCTCGCCGCGGATCACCCCGGGCTCGATCACGGCGATCTTGCTGGCGGGGACATCGAAATCGGCCAGCCGCCGCGCGGTGTAGACGCTGGTCACGATCACCCGCTCCACCGCGGCCAGAGCGCGGGTCTCGCTGATACGAAAGCGCGCGCGCTCGGGTTCGCCGAGGCCGGTCTCGTCACACAGCGGATGATGAAGCAGGGCGGTGATCGACAGACGCGCGGCGTGACGCTCGACGATGGCCGGCAGCCCGCCCATGGCGAGACCGTCGATCACTACCCGGTCGCCGTCGGCCAGCCCGGTCAGGGCGCTGTCCAGGGCATGCGAGGCGACCGCATCGGGCTCGGGGAAGCGCCCTTCCAGGCCGACCACGCTGACTGCCCAGCCCTGGCGGCGCAGCGCTTCGACGATACGCGCGTCATACAGGTAGCCGCCGGTGAGCTGCTGCGGGTCGCCGGCGACGATCAGCGTGAGATCGCTCATAGGCCGCCTTCATAGCTGGCCCAGGCGATGTGCGACTCGTGCAGGGTGACCGCGAGCGCGGTGAGATGGCGGCCACCTTCACCCAGCTCGCCTTCGCGGATGGCGTGGGCCAGGCGGTCGAAGACCACCTTGGCCATGAATTCGGTGGTGGTGTTGCGGCCCTTGAACTCGTCGACGTCGTCGAGGTTGGTGAGGGTGAACTCGGCCAGAATCCGCTTCAAGGTGTCACTGGCGAGCCCGATGTCGACCACCAGATCGTCGTGATCCAGCTCCGGGCGCTTGAAGGTGACGTCGACCACGTAGGTGGCGCCGTGCAGTTTCTGCGCCGGGCCGAAGGTCTCGCTGTTGAAGCTGTGGGCGATCATCATGTGATCGCGGACGGTCAGGCTGAACATTCCTTGTCTCCTCGTGCCGGCTCGGCGGCGTGGTAGCGGTGTGGCAAGCGTCGCGCCGGGTTCAGGCGTAGCGGATGCGCTCGCACAGGGTATCGTCGTCGCTGCGGCTGAGCCTAGCCAGAGTCTGCGGCAGATCGCGGAAGTGGCTCTCGCCGCTGATCAGCACGTCCAGACACTCATCGTTGAGCAGCGACAGCGCAAGCGACAGCCGCCGCTTGTGATCCCAGCGCGCGCGGTGGCTGGGCGAGACGCTGCCGACCTGGCTCGAGCGCAGGGTCAGACGCCGCGCGTGGAAGGCCTCGCCCAGCGGGAGATTGACCTCGCGGCTGCCGTACCAGCTGAGTTCGACCACGCTCGCCTCGAAGCCGGCGATCGCCAGTGCGGTTTGCAGGCCGGCGTCCGAGGCGCTGGCGTGAATCACCAGATCGCGCTCGTCGGCGGCGTCTTCCGGGGTGACGAACTCGACCCCCAGCGCGCTACCCAAAAAGCGTTTGCGCTCGTCGATGTCGATCAGTTGAACCTGGGCGCCGGGTAGCTTGGCGCAGAGCCAGGCGACCAGGGCGCCGACCACGCCGGCGCCGACCACGCTGATACGGTCGCCGGCGGCGGGCGCGGCATCCCACATGGCGTTGAGCGCGGTCTCCATGTTGGCGCCGAGCACGGCGCGTTGCGGTGGCACGTCTTCGGGCAGGCGAACCACGTCGCTGGCGGCGATCCGGTAGTGGGTCTGATGCGGATAGAGGCAGTAGACGTGGCGACCGTGCCAGTCGTGCGCGCCCTGTTCGACCACGCCGACGTTGGAGTAGCCGTATTTCACCGGGCCGGGGAAGTCGCCGCTCTGGAAAGGCGCACGCATGCGTGCGTACTCGCTCGGCGGTACCTGGCCGTTGAAGACGAGGGTTTCGCTACCGCGGCTGATCGCGCTGTAGCAGGTGCGCACCATCAATTCGCCAGCATCGCTGAGCTCGGCCTGGCTGATCTCGCCGCTACCGTCGCCGAGCGACCAGAAGGCGTGTGCGTAAGGGATTGTCATAAACGTCTCTCTTGAGCTGGCCTCGAGCCGATCGGTAGCGGCTGTCGCTGCGGCTGAGGGCACGCTACTCGCCTGGGCCAACTTTCTGTTCAATAATTTCTAATGCTGGCCGGAGGCCGAGGCTCGCCTGCGTGGGCCGGGCCGATGAGCTGAGTATGGCAGAGCGTGGCGGTTTGTCATTTATACAATAGCTATACACGGAATTGTTTTTGCATCGACTTGTGCAGCGCGACGCCACTGGTTCAGACGCTTCTCATCCGCACCGTAGCAAGACTCGGTGCCTGTTTGTACAGATTGGTGGCGGGTTGGCATGCATGCATCCAGACTTGTACGGCCGACGTATGGATAGACAGTGACAGGGAAGCCGAGAAGAAGAAGGAGAATCACCATGGCGGATGGACCGGTACGGATGAGCGCGCTGCCGCCCAAAAGACGACAGGGCTGGTGGGGGTGGGTGGATCTGGGCGCGGGACTGGCACTGGTGGCGCTGCTGGTGGAGTGGGTGCAGTGGGCCTTTTCCGCGCCGGGTGGGTTGCGCCTCACCGCCGGAGGGGTCTATGTCGCCATTGCCACGGCGGTGCTGTGGGCCTGGCCAGCGGCGCGCCAGGGTATCGGCTGGGCCAATCGCATCACGCTGCTGCGCGCGGTCTTCATCGCGCTGGTCGCCGGGCTGATCGCCTATCCCGCCTTCATTCAGCGCCACGCCGAGGGTATCGCCGCACTGGCGCTTCTGGCGTTACTGCTCGACGGTATCGACGGCTGGGTGGCGCGTCATACGCACTCGGCGACCCGCTTCGGCGCGCGCTTCGACATGGAGCTCGACGCCTTTTTCATCGTCGTGCTGTGTGCGGCGCTGGTGGCGCTGGACAAGGTGGGCAGCTGGGTGCTGGTGATTGGTCTGGCGCGTTATGCCTTCGTCGGTGCCGGGCTCTACTGGCCCTGGCTGCACCGCGAGCTGCCGGTCAGCTATCTGCGCAAGACGGTCTGCGTGTGGCAGGTGGCAACGCTGCTGGTGTGTCTGCTGCCGCTGGTGACACCCGCCTGGGCAGTGGCGTTGACCGCACTGGCGGCGGTGCTGCTGGCACTCTCCTTCGGGCGTGATCTGGTGTGGCTGTGGCGGCGGCGGAGAGCACCATTGAGCGACAGCGTCTTCTGACTCCCGGTCCATCCAGGCCCCATCTCCACAAGCATCGGGCTCGCCTTGTTTCGCGGCTCGCTATAGGATCGGCCCTGCAACCGATACCGGTCCCGCAAGGCTCAACTAGCTAAGGTTTCACATGGTGCAGGAAGCTTTCTCGCTCGGTGGCGAGCGCATCGAACCCGGCACCCGGCGACAGGTGGATCTGCCGGTGGCCAAACTCTACACCCACGCGCCGCTGCACATCCCGGTGGAGATCGTCCACGGCCGCCAACCCGGGCCGACCCTGCTGGTATGCGGGGCGATCCACGGCGATGAGCTCAACGGCGTCGAGATCGTGCGCCGGCTGCTCAAGCTGCCCGCGCTGTCGCGTCTGCGCGGTACGCTGATCGCGGTCCCCGTGGTCAATGTCTTCGGCTTCGTGCAGCAGTCGCGCTATCTGCCCGACCGCCGCGATCTCAACCGCTGCTTTCCGGGCAGTGAGAGTGGCTCCCTGGGCTCGCGGATCGCTGCGCTGCTGCGCGAAGAGCTGGTCGACCGCGCCACGCATATCATCGATCTGCATACCGGGGCGATCCACCGTACCAATCTGCCCCAGATTCGCTCGCAGCTGCGCCGCAATGCCGAAACCCAGGCCATGGCGGAGGCCTTCGGCGTGCCGGTGATTCTCAATGCCGAGCTGCGCGAGGGTAGCCTGCGTGAGTACGCCCAGAACCGTGGCGTGCCGGTGCTGACCTACGAAGCGGGTGAGGCGCTGCGTTTCGATGAGTGGGCGATTGCTCCCGGGGTGCGTGGCATACGGCGGGTGATGCGGCTGATCGGCATGCTGCCTGCCGAGGGCCGGCGGCGCACGCCGCCGGCGGCCGAGGTCGCCAACGGTTCGAGCTGGGCGCGCGCGCCGATCGACGGCATTCTGCGCCCGCGGGCACGGCTGGGGGCGAGGGTCGCCAAGGGGGAAGTGCTCGGGGTGGTCGCCGATCCTTTTGGCAACGATGAAGCGCAGGTGGTGGCGAGCGCCGACGGTATCGTCATCGGCATGAGCAACCTGCCGCTGGCCAACGAGGGCGAGGCGCTCTTCCACGTGGCGCGCTATGAGGAGATCGACGAAGTCGAGAGCGCGGTGGAGAGCTTCCAGTCACGCTTCGATACCCCCGGCGCCTGAGCGAGGCTCAGGCGATTTCAGCCAGGCGCTGTTCGTCGACCAGGCCCAGGGCGTCGTCATAAACCGCAATGCCGGCACCGTCGCGATGGGCGTGCTCGGAGAGATGACGGCGGAAGCGCCGCCCGCCGGGGCAGCCCTGGAACAGCCCCAGCAAATGGCGGGTGACATGATTGAGCCGCGCGCCCTCGGCCAGGCGTTCGACGATATAAGGGCGGAAGGCGCGGGCTGCCGCATGGCGGCTGGCAGCCGGCCCGGGGCGCTGATAGAGCGCCTGATCGACCGCCGCCAGCAGCCACGGATTCTGATACGCCTCGCGGCCGATCATCACGCTGTCGACGCCTGTATCCAGGTGGGCCTGGCAGCTCTCCAGGCTCTTGATGCCGCCGTTGATGCCGATATGCAGCTCGGGATGCTGCGCCTTGAGGCGATAGACCCGGGGGTAGTTGAGCGGCGGCACATCGCGGTTCTCCTTGGGTGAGAGACCCTGCAGCCAGGCCTTGCGGGCGTGGATCACGAAGGTCTCACAGCCCGCCGCCGCGACCTGCTCGACGAAGCGCTCGAGATCGGCATCCTCGTCCTGATCGTCGATACCGATACGGCACTTCACCGTCACCGGAATCGAGACCACCGCGCGCATGGCAGCAACGGCGCGCGCCACCTTCTCGGGATGACCCATCAGGCAGGCGCCGATCAGATTGTTCTGCACCCGGTCACTGGGGCAGCCGACATTCAGATTGACCTCGTCATAGCCCCAGTCCTGGGCGATCTCGGCGCATGCCGCCAGCTCGCCCGGATCGCTGCCGCCGAGCTGCAGCGCCAGCGGATGTTCGCACTCGCTGTAGCCCAGGAAACGCTCGCGCGGCGAGCCGTGTAGCAGCGCCCCGGTGGTGACCATCTCGGTATAGAGCAGCGTGCGCCGGGTCAGGCAGCGCGCGAAAGCGCGGTAGTCGCGCGTGGTCCAATCCATCATGGGCGCCACAGAAAAACGGCGAGCTTGGTCTGCTGGGCTTTGAGTCGGCATATCGGCTGGGTGAATCAGAGTGGTTGGGCTGGTGGGCCCGATTTCGGCTGGGCACCTAGGCCCCGCCCGATGTCAGTGGCGCGCATTGTACGGAAGAACAGGTGGGGTTCCCAGCTCGTGACCTTATGAGCACCTGCCAGCAGTGGTCCGTCAATGCCGATCGCCGGGGAATCAGCTCGAACTGGCCCTATTGCGGGCCGGCTGACGGTCCATCTGGTGCGCTGGCGTGACGCCAGACCTTCAGCAGAAAAACAGTGGCATCGAGTTGCTGCTTGCGTGCTGGCGCTGGGTCGCCCAAGGCATGATCGCCTCCAGCGTATGCTCGAGTTCGAGCCGGCGCTTGAGCGTACGGTTCTCTGATGCCAGCGCCGACAGGCGGGCTTCGGCAGTGTCTTGTCTATCGAGCGCTTCACCGAGTAGCGCGTTGGAGGCTGACAGGCGTGTCTCCAGTACACGCTTGGTGCGCTGATGCGCCAAGCGCTCTTCGGCGATCGCGGCCTGGAGCGCCTCGAGCTCGATCAGATAGTGTTCTTTGTTCATGTGTACTCCCCCGCGTCCTTGGGTGGTCCGCTAAGTATACCTCGGATTATATCGTGAGTATTGCACTTTGTGACCTGTATTCACAAAGGTTCACATTCGTGATCCAAAGACTTAGGCCAGGGCGGTCAGGGCGAGGGCATCCATAGAGGGGGGCATAGGGCGTGCGTCCTGCAATCATGGCGGGACTAGGCAGGCGATGTGTCGTGGCTGCAGGAGAGGATGAGAGGCAGACTGGGATATGGTGCCCGGAGCCGGGCTCGAACCGGCACGGTGTTGCCACCGAGGGATTTTAAGTCCCTTGCGTCTACCAATTTCGCCATCCGGGCCGACGACGTAGGGAGAACCAGGAGGTCAACAAACCGAGGGGGTCTGAAGCTCGGGAAGTGGAGGCTGGAGTCGGAATCGAACCGGCGTACACGGAGTTGCAGTCCGCTGCATAACCACTCTGCCATCCAGCCTTACAGATTCGGAAGCGATGTGAATGTTCCGAAAGATCGAGTCATGCAGCGTGAAAGGAGATCGATCGGACCGGCGTTCCGGCTCACGACCCTCGATCCTGCTGACAACTCTGCGAGTTATGGAGCGGGAAAGGAGATTCGAACTCCCGACCCTCGCCTTGGCAAGGCGATGCTCTACCACTGAGCTATTCCCGCTCAACTCGCCGACGTATTATAAGGATAAGTCCGTAACTGTCAAACGCTTATGGCATTTTTTGTTCACATCGAGCGTGTCAGCTCGGGCCAGGCCGCACGCAGATACTGCATCATCGACCACAGCGTGAGCACGGCGGCGGCGTAGAGCAGCACCACGCCGAGGGCGGCGATCTGGGTTCCGGGGTGGAAACCGAGCAGCAGTACCAGCGCGATCATCTGTAGCGTGGTCTTGGACTTGCCGATCCACGAGACCGCCACCCGCTTGCGCTGGCCGATCTCGGCCATCCATTCACGCAGCGCCGAGATGACGATCTCGCGACCGATGATGACCAGTGCCGGCAGCGTCAGCCAGAACACTTCGTAGCGCTCGATCAACAGGGCCAGGGCGACCCCGACCATCACCTTGTCGGCGACCGGATCGAGGAAGGCGCCGAACGGTGTGCTCTGGTCCCAGCGCCGGGCGAGGTAGCCATCCAGCCAATCGGTGATCGCTGCCAGCCCGAACAGGCCGGCGGTCACCGGCAAGCTCCAGCTGTAGGGCAGGTAGAACAGCACCACCAGCAGCGGTATGAACACGATTCTTGCCAGAGTGAGCATGTTGGGGATGTTCATCGAGCCGCTAGCATCCTTGCTTGAGGTGAAGGTGGGGGCATTTTACGCCGCTCGGCAACGCTCATCCATGTAGCGCCTGGTGAATGGTCGTCGCCATCTGTTCATTGATTCCCGGCACGCGGGCCAGGTCGTCGCGGGTGGCCTTGCGCACCCCCTGCAGACCGCCGAAGAAGCGTAGCAGCTCGCGGCGGCGTTTGGGGCCGACACCAGGGATGTCCTGCAACGACGAGGTGCGGCGCTGCTTGTCACGGCGCTGGCGGTGCCCGGTGATGGCGAAGCGATGGGCTTCGTCACGAATATGCTGGATCAGATGCAGCGCCGGCGAGCTGGTGTCGAGATCGAGGGTGCGATCGACGGTCTCGATGAACAGCGTCTCCAGCCCGGCCTTGCGGGTGGTGCCTTTGGCCACCCCGATCAGGGTCACGCCGATGACGTCGAGCTCGGCGATCACTTCCCGCGCCATGTTGAGCTGCCCCTTGCCGCCGTCGACGATCAGGATGTCCGGCAGCTTGCCTTCGCCTTTCTGCAGCCGCTTGAAGCGTCGGGTGAGCGCCTGGCGCATGGCGGCGTAGTCGTCGCCCGCGGCCACACCCTCGATATTGAAGCGGCGATAGTCCGACTTGACCGGGCCATCGCCGTCGAACACCACGCAGGAGGCGACCGTCGCTTCGCCATGGCTGTGACTGATGTCGAAGCACTCCAGCCGGGCCGGCGGACTCTCCAGCGATAGCGCCTCGCGCAGGGATTCGAAGCGTCGGCTGAGCTGGCTGCGGTTGGCCAGCTGCGTCGCCAAGTGCTGCTCGGCGTTGGTCAGTGCCAGGCGCTGCCACTGGGCGCGATGGCCGCGGACCTGGGCGGTGACGCGCACGCGGCGTCCGGCGCGCTCGCTCAGCGCGCTTTGCACCAGCTCACTGTCGGCCAGCGGATGGGAGGTGATGACCTCCTGCGGAATCTCTTTCGACTGCCCCAGGTAGAATTGGCTGACGAACTCGCCGATGAGCTCTTCGGTGCCCAGATCGAGACCGTTCTGGGGCTGGTGGTGACGCGCGCCGAGCATGCGACCCTGACGAATCGCCAGCACGCTGATACAGAGCCCGCCGGGCTGTTGGGCGAGGGCGAAGACATCGGCGTCGCCCTCGGCATTGTCGACGAACTGTTTCTCCTGCAGACGTCGCAGCTGCTGGATCTGATCGCGCAGACGCGCGGCCTCCTCGAAATCCAGTGCTTGGCTTGCCTGTTCCATGGCCTCGGTCAACTGCCCGGTGACCTGTTCGCTACGTCCTTCGAGACACATCACGGCGTGTTCGATGTCACGCTGGTAGTCGGCCTGGCTGATGAAGTCGACACAGGGCGCGCTGCAGCGTTTGATCTGATATTGCAGGCAGGGGCGCTGGCGATGGGCAAAGGCACTGTCCTCGCAGTTGCGGATGCGGAAGATCTTTTGCATCAGCGACAGGCTTTCGCGCACCGCGGTGGCGCTGGGGTAGGGGCCCAGATAGCGTCCGTCGGCACGTTTCTGGCGCGCGCGCTTGAACTCCAGCGCCGGATAGGGGTGGCGATCGGTGACGAAGACGTAAGGGTAGGATTTGTCGTCGCGCAGCAGAATGTTGTAGGGCGGACGCAGCTCCTTGATCAGCGTCTGCTCGAGCAGCAGCGCTTCCGTCTCGCTGCGGGTGATGGTCACCTGAACGTCCTGGATGCGTGCCACCAGTGCCTGAGTCTTGGCGTTCAGCGCACCGCGGAAGTAGCTGGCCAGACGCGCCTTGAGGCGCTTCGCCTTGCCGACGTAGAGCACATTGGCCTGGGCGTCGAGCATGCGGTACACGCCGGGCGACTCGGAGACGGATTTGAGAAAGTGCTTGGCATCGAAGGACGCCGCGACATCACTGGGGCTATCACTCATGCGGTGAGTATATCAAAAACCCGCTTGAGCGCCGCGGTCCGGCACCGGCCGGCGGCGACTCAACAGGTGTCGAAGGCGTGTATCAATGCGTGTCGAAGCCGTCGACCAAGCCGTGCTTGAGGCCCAGGTGGGTGAGTTCGACATCGGACTGAACCTTGAGCTTGTCGAAGATGCGATAGCGGTAGGTGTTGACCGTCTTGGAGCTGAGCCCGAGCTGCTGCGAGATCAGGCTGACGCGCCGGCAGTTGATGATCATCAGTGCGATCTGCAGTTCACGGTCAGAGAGCTGGTCGAACGGGTTGCCTTCGCCCTCGCGGCGAGCCAGCACCACCCGCTGAGCGATATCGGGGCTGATGAAACGCTCGCCCGCGGCGACTCGCCTGACTGCCTCGATCATCTGGTCGAGCGGCGTGCCCTTGCTGATGAAGCCGGCCACGCCGACATCGATCAGACGTTGAGCCGTGGTCTCCTCGACCTGACCGGTCAGCACCACGATGCTTACCTGAGGCTGTTCACGCAGGAGTTTGAGGATCGCTTCGAGCCCGCCCATGCCGGGCATGCGAATATCCATCAGGGCGATGTCGGGGAGCCGGTCACGGCAGGCGCTCAGCGCCGCTTCGCCGCTATCGACCTCGGCGACGATCTCGATGTCGGACTCCTCGTCCAGCACGCGGGCGATACTGGTGCGAACCAGATGGTGATCATCGGCTAGCAATACCTTGATCAAGACGACTCCTGCCCTCTGCCTCACGTAGCGGCCGGATCAGCGACCGCCTGGGTGCTGCCGGTATATCCGTAACGGGAACGTCCTCGACCGCTGGCCGATCACGCCCATGCCTGTTGCGCCGGCATGTTAACAGACACGCTGCGTCGAGTTGACAAGAATCTTGCTACCGGCAAACCCGTGCGGCTCATATCAGCGGTGCGTGCTGCAGGGGTGAGTACGCTGAAAGCTCTTCGCGATGCGCAGCCCGCGGACATCCATCTGACGCGTGAAGGAGCAGCGACCACCGGAGCAAAGGGAGGCGAGGGAGACAAAAGAGATGGTTGGGGAGAAAGAAAAAGGGAGGTATGGCCGTTTCCTCGGCCCATCCTGTGCAGGCCAAGACCGGAAAGTGGGTTGTCTGGCAGGAAATTGATAAAAGCCGTTGACATCCTTGGCATTCATCCGTAAATTACGCCGCGTTCCTTGGCGAACACGGTACGGGGCCTTAGCTCAGCTGGGAGAGCGCAACACTGGCAGTGTTGAGGTCAGCGGTTCGATCCCGCTAGGCTCCACCAATCTTTATTTTGAAAAAGCCGCCTGGCGCACTTTGCGCCGGCGGCTTTTTTCATGTCCGAGAGATTTTCCGCCTGCGAATGACGGGGGGGGGATAGCAGCTCGCGTGTCGGTACGATGATCTTGATCGTGTTAGCCCCTTTGCTGGGGTGGTTTGCGGTTCGCCCTGACGATGAGTTCGGCCAGCGATCGAGGATGCGCTTGGTCAGCGACCAAGGTCGCATGGCAGCGGTAGTTTGTTTGTACAAATATAAAATTCCTGTATAGCTTTTATGCAGGTTTTTTCGGCGGTTTGGCGGGCATCTTGCCAGGGAGGCGGCATGCGATACGCGGAATTTGTACAACTTCTTGGCGAAGGTCATGTAACCGAGCTGCAGGTGGAGTCGCTCGAGCCGCAGACGTTTTCGTACCGGGTAGTCATGGGGGAGCGTGCCGAGGTGCTCGAAGGGGAAGATGGGAGACCGGTGCGGCTGAGTTCGCTGGGACATGCGCGGCAGTACTTGCCGCAGCTGGGCGGCGTCGAGGTACCACTCTTTCTGGTGACGCAGTCGCCTGGGAGTACGATTATCGGCTCGCAGGTCTACGCGACATCACACAAGACGCGTCTGGAAGCGAGCTGACGCGAGCCCGGGTGGGATGTCAGTGCTGGCGCTGGTTGAGCTTTTGCGCCAGCTTGCGTGCTGCTTCTGGGCCCGCGTGGTGACTGATGATGCCAGGGGCGCCATCGCCTTTCTGAGTGGGCGCCGTATCTACCACGATCCACTCCGCGCCATCGCCGTCGTTGGAGGGGGTGAGGGGTCTAGCCACAAAACGTGTCATCGCGCGCTACTCCGTGCTGTTCGGCGGGGCTCCTGACCTGGTCGTTGGTGCCACCTCAGAGAGCCTAGTCGATAATCGGGGCGTGGAGATACCCCGACCATCGGTAGTCGATTCGGGTTACGCAGGTGTGACGCGGAGCCGCTAAACTTGACATGATGTCACCGAAAAGAAGGAGTGGATCATGTGTGCAGAGACTACCCAGTGCCCGCGCTGCGGTCACGATCAAACCGAGGCACCGGCCAATGCCGAGGGCGTCGAGCGGTGCCCGGAGTGCGACGCCAAGCGTGACGCGCATTCGCCCACGGCGCAGGAGCTACTGGAGCGTGAAGAGGCGTACGTCAGCCACGCCATCGACGAGACGATCGAGCGTGAGCTCTCCAGCCGCCACGACGAGCAGGGAAAGCCGAAAAGTTGACCCCAGCTCGTCGCGGTTGGAGCGCCCGCCTGTCAAGGATCATGGGCGCGGGGTCTACCCTGGGGGCCAACGGGGCGGCTCAGGGCGATTTCGATGGCCCGCTCGCGGGATATGCCTCGCGCCATCAAGGCCCTGATGCGCGTCTTGAGGGTGCTCAGGGGTATGCCCGATTGGCGCGATAGGGCGGTCAGGCTATCGGCGCGCAGCACTCGCTGCTCGCGTCGTTTCATCAGGGGAGTTTCCTTTCCCCGGTCGGTCAGTTTCATGCAGCTCTCCACGATCGTTGGCACTGTCCACGCGACCGCTCGTGACAAGCAGTATGACTTTCGATGCCGAGATACCTTCCATGAACCCGCCGACCCTACACTAAGTTTGATGAGCCTGTCGCCCTCATGGGCGGCACTCATGGCTATCCGCTCATGACGATAAATGGCCCCGGTTGGTCGGACTACTCGATCCTTTGGTGGCTTGGCTCGCAGTCACAATGCCCCTGCCGCACAACGGCGCGTGGCTTTCTCTCCGAAGCGACACGGGTCACGCCGAGGGAAGCGGTCGAGAGGGCCAACGATGGCGAGTGCTAGACGAGAAAACAGATGCCGATGAACGAGCGTATCTTCGATGTCGCGATTCGCCCTCGGGCCGGTGATGCGCTGTGGGAAGCCTTCACACCGGCGCTACCGGGGCTGCGTGCGTTGGGTGAGAGCGACCTCGACGCAGCCGCCCGGCTGGCTGAGGCGATCGTGCCGCATCTGGCCGCGAACCTGCAGCAGGGGCTGGCGATTCCCGAGCAGCCTCGCGCTGGCGTTTATCTGCAGGAGTATGGGCTGGTGCTGTGGCAGTTTCTGCGTGTGCGTATGGGACCGCTCAAGGCGGGGCAGAGCGCTGTCGAGGTGATCTTTCCCGATATCGAGACGCTGTTCGATGACGAGATCGGGGATGTCGACGAGTCCCTGCTCGATGTTTGAGCGCAGCCCGCTTGACAGCCCTCGCCGTCAAACGCAGACTGGCGCCATGATGACGATACCGAGCTACAGACCGATCCAGTGGTGGTGGCGCCTTTGATTCGAGGGCGGCCCGCTGACGTCTGTAAAAGATGCCGCCCCACGGGGCGGCATTTTTTCGTCTGAGAGATGGCTCCGTGAGGCTGGCAGAGAACCGGGCCAAACCCGGCTCCGGTAGGACGAAAAACCACAGCCATGACGCGATCACGTATGAATATCAGGAGCTTACCGCCGTGCCAGTCCTCATGATCGACAATTATGACAGCTTTACTTTCAATATCGTCCAGTATCTGGGCGAGCTGGGCGCCGATGTGGTCACCCTGCGCAATGACGAGATCGACCTGGCGGGGCTGGAGCGCTATGCGCCCTCGCACCTGGTCGTCTCGCCCGGTCCCTGCACCCCCAACGAGGCGGGGATCTCTATGGCCGCCATTCGCCACTTTGCCGGGCGCATCCCGATTCTCGGCGTCTGCCTGGGGCATCAGGCGATCGGCCAGGTCTACGGCGGCCATGTGATTCGTGCGCCACAGGTGATGCATGGCAAGACTTCGCGTATCCGCCACGCTGGTCAGGGCGTGTTCGCTGGTCTCGAGGATCCGCTGGAGGTGACCCGCTACCACTCACTGGTGGTGGATGCGGCGACCCTGCCCGAGTGTCTGGAAGTGACCGCCTACACCGACGAGAGCGACGTCACGCCGGGGCTGATCATGGGGCTCCGGCACCGTACCCTGGACATCGAGGGCGTGCAGTTCCACCCCGAGTCGATCCTGTCGCGCCAGGGCCATGAGCTGCTGGACAATTTCCTCAAGCGCCAAACCGCGTCGCAACCGCGGGGAGAGACACATGCAAATGCGTGAGGCGATCGGTGCGCTGCTGCGCCACGAGAATCTGAGCTACGACGACACTCATGCGATCATGCAGACGATCATGACCGGCGAGGCCACCGATGCCCAGATCGCCGGTTTTCTGATCGCGTTGGCGATGAAGGGCGAGACCGCCGAGGAGATCACCGCGGCGGCGCAGGTCATGCGTGAGCTGATGCAGCCGGTGGCGCTTGAGTGTGACAACGTGGTCGACATCGTCGGTACCGGAGGCGACGGCGCCAACCTGTTCAATGTCTCCACGGCGTCGAGCTTCGTCGTCGCTGCCGCTGGCGGGCACGTGGCCAAGCACGGCAATCGCGGTGTCTCGTCGTCCGCGGGCAGCGCTGACCTGTTCGACGTTGCCGGCATCTACCTTGATCTGGATGCCGCCACCATTGCACGCTGTATCGAGCAGGTCGGGGTCGGCTTCATGTTCGCGCCGCGCCACCACCAAGCGATGCGCCATGCCATCGGCCCGCGTCGCGAGATGGGCGTGCGCACGGTGTTCAATATCCTGGGGCCGCTGACCAATCCCGCCGGCGCGCCCAACCAGCTGCTCGGCGTCTATGCGCCGCATCTGTTGCCGCTGGTGGCGGAGTCGCTGCGCAAGCTCGGCAGCCGCCATGTGCTGGTGGTGCACGCCGAGGATGGTCTCGACGAGATCTCGCTGGCGGCGCCGACCCGAGTGGCGGAGCTGCGTGACGGCGAGATTCGCGAGTACACGCTGACCCCCGAGTCGCTGGGTATCGAACGCCAGGCACTGGCGCCATTGAAGGTAGTGACCGCCGAGGACAGCCTCAAGCTGGTCAAGGAGGCGCTGGTCGGCAAGGGGGCGGCCGGGGATATCGTAGCGTTGAACGCTGGCGCCGCGCTGTACGCCTCGGGCGTCTCCGATTCGCTGCAGGAGGGTGTGCTGATGGCGCAGGATGCCCAGGCCTCCAAGCTGCCGCTGGAGAAGCTCAAGGAGCTGGCCGACTTCACGCGGGTATTCGCTGACTGATCCTGGCTGAACGGCACGTTTTACCTTGACATCCATTTACCTCGATATCCTTTCACCCCGACACCGAGAGCTCCGCGCATGAGTGAATCACAGGACAAGGCGTTGCCGACCATTCTGGCCAAGATTCTGGCGCGCAAGCGCGAGGAGATCAGCGAGCGCCGCCCGCACACCAGCGAGCAGACCTGGCTGCAGCGCGCTCAGACGCAGAGTGCGCCGCGGGGCTTCGTCGCCGCGCTCAGGCGCTGCATCGAGGGGGGAGACCCGGCGGTGATCGCCGAGATCAAGAAGGCATCGCCCTCCAAGGGCGTGATCCGCGAGGATTTCCGCCCCGCCGAAATCGCCGCCGATTACGCCGCCGCCGGTGCCAGCTGCCTGTCGGTGCTGACCGATGCCGACTACTTCCAGGGCGATGAGTCCCACCTGATCGCCGCGCGCGAAGCCTGCGCGCTGCCGGTGATCCGCAAGGACTTCATCATCGATGGCTACCAGATTGCCGAAGCGCGTGGCATCGGTGCCGACTGCATTCTGCTGATCGTGGCGGCGCTGGATGACGTCCAGCTCAAGGATCTCTATCGCCAGGCGCGGGAGCTGGGGATGGACGTGCTGGTCGAGGTCCACGATGTGTTCGAGCTGGAGCGGGCGCTGACGCTCGACCTGCCGCTGGTGGGGATCAACAACCGCGACCTGCACACCTTCGCCACCTCGCTGGATACCACCTTCGATCTGCTCAAGCGGGTGCCGGCCGGCGTGACCGTGGTCACCGAGTCGGGCATCCATACCCGCGACGACGTCGAACGCATGCGCGAGTACGACGTCAACGCCTTTCTGGTCGGCGAGGCGTTCATGCGTGAAGCCGAGCCGGGCAGCGCGCTGCGCCGTCTGTTCTTCTGAGCCCGCCGCGCGAGCACCCTCCTGGCAGGCAACGCTTGCCCTGAACGACGAACACCGCCCTCGAGGCGGTGTTCGTCGTTTTGAGGTGATGTTCGTCGTTCAGAGTCGGTGTTCGCGACGTCTCGGAACGCTGCTCAGAGCTCTGGTTTAGAACTCTGGTTTAGAACTCTGGCGAATCCGGAAAGATCAGGCTGATCAGGGTGTCTCCCGCCTTGGGCATCAGCGGCTTCTCCGCGGTCGCGGTGCGGATACGCCCGTTGGCTGAGAGGGTGAACAGGGTCAACAGGCGATCCTGATGGATGCGCCGATAGTCTTCGATGTCGAAGTTCTCGCTGATCTTGGCCTGGCGCAACACCGCACCCTGGCCGATCAGGCTCGATAGCCGGGTGAAGCTGGTGTTGCCGTCGAACAGCAGCGGCAGATGAGCGAGGGCCTGCTGGTGGTGGCGTTTGGCGCTGCGGCTGGACTCCACTGCCAGGCGGAACACCTTGCCGTGCCCGAGGATGTGCTCGAAGTGCAGTGCGGCGAGATTGTTCAGCTCGCGGTAGGGCGACAGCGGCAGCAGATGGCCGATCCCGGTGAGCTCCAGATGCTGGGCGGCGTGCTCCGACAGCGGATTGCCGTAGTAGGTGGGCAGGTTGGCCATGCGCGCTTCCTGCACCGCATCCCAGTTGTGATCGCACAGGCGGACCACGAAGCCGGCCTCCTGCAGTACCTGGCCGAAGGCGCGGGCGACCGGGTTGGCGCCGATGATCAGGAAACCCGACGGTGTCGGTTCGCTGACCCGCAGCAGACGCGCCAGCGGGCGTGAGAAGAGGCTTTGCACCACCACGGTGCTGATGATCACCAGGAAGGTCACCGGCACCAGCAGTTCGGCTCCCGGCACTTCCAGTGACTCCAGGCGGATGGCGAACAGCGAGGCCACCGCCGCGGCGACGATGCCGCGCGGCGAGAGCCAGGCCAGCAGCGCCTTCTCGCGCCAGTTGAGCGAGCTACCCAGGGTGCACAGCCACACTGTCAGCGGCCGCGCGACCCACACCAGAATGGCGAGGAAGGCCCACGCCTCCCACGACAGCAGGCCCAGCTGTTCCAGACTCAGGCGTGCCGCGAGCAGGATGAACAGGCCCGAGATCAAGAGAATCGACAGCGTCTCCTTGAACTCCAGAATCGGCTGGGTCGGTACCCCGCGCATGTTGGCCATCCATACGCCCATCACCGTCACCGTGAGCAGCCCCGACTCATGGAAAAGCAGGTTGGAGAGTGTGAACAGGGTGAGCATGACCATCAGCGTGCCGAAGCTGTGCAGCCGCTGCGGCAGCCAGTGGTGGCGCAGCACGCTGCCCCAGAGATAGCCCCCGGCGATGCCCAGGCCGAAGCCGATCACCGCGGTCTGGGCAAAGCTGATCAAGGTATGGGTGGCGGCGCCGTTGGAGGCGCCCAGCGCCACGAACTCATAGACCAGAACCGCGCCGATGGCGCCGATCGGGTCGATCAGGATCCCCTCCCAGCGCAGGATCTGGCTGACGTGCTCGCGGGCGCGCAGGGTCTGCAACAGCGGCAGTACCACGGTGGGGCCGGTGACCACCAGCAGCGCGCCGAGCACGCTGGACATCTCCCACGATAGCCCCAGCACCAGGTGTGCCGCAGCGATCCCGATCAGCGCGGTGATCAGTGCGCCCCAGGTGACCAGGCGGCTGACCGTGCGTCCGTGGCCGCGCAGTTCGCGGAAGTCGAGCGTCAGGCTGCCCTCGAACAGGATCACCGCCACCGCCAGTGAGACCAGCGGGAACAGTAGATCGCCCAACACGGCGTCCGGCTGCAGCCAACCGGTGATGGGGCCGACGAGCACGCCGCCGAGCAGCAGCGGCAGGATGGCGGGCAGGCGCAACTGCCAAGCCAGCCACTGACAGATCAGCGCCAGCAGACCGATGCCGGTCAGGGCAAGGGCAGCGTTTTCCATGGCCAGGCTCTCCGAGGCGATTCCAGTGGCGGATCAAAAGGCGCGCAGACTAGCCGCGCGGAGGCGCCGATGCAATGCCTGCGACAACGCCTTTTGCGGGTCGCAGAGCATAGGTCATGTGGCGCCATCTTGCGCGGTGGGCCTTGGTGCGTCTTAGCTCGTCTGGTCGCGGCGGCGGGCGATCTGCAGCAGAGCCTGGAGCGGATGCAGCAGCTGGCGCTGCGACAGACGCTTGGCCTGGCTGCGGCAGGAGTAGCCGGTCGCCAGCAGCGGGCCGGCGGTGTCGTCTTCTACCGGTTCGCGCCAGGAGAGGTCGTAGATCTCCTCCGAGGTGGCGCGATTGCGCGCTTCGTGGCCGTAGGTGCCGGACATGCCGCAGCAGCCGCTGGCCACGTTTTCCAGGGCGAGCCCGAAGTGGGCGAAGAGCTGCTGCCACGCCTTGGGGCTGCCCGGGGCATTGGTCTTCTCGGTACAGTGCGACAGCAGTCGATAGCCAGGGTCGGCGTCATCGGCCTTCCGGTCCTGCCAGCGCGCCGGCAGCAGCGCCGGGCCGCGGGCGAGCAGCCACTCCTGCAGCAGCAGTACCTCGGGCACCGCCGCTGGCCCCAGCAGCTTCACGTACTCCTGGCGATAGGTCAGGGTCATCGCCGGGTCGATCCCCACCAGCGGCACGCCGAACTCGGCCAGGGTCTTGAGCCGCGCGGCTTGCCTGGCCGCCACCCGCTGGAAGCGGCCGATGAAGCCCTGCACGTGCAGCGGCTTGCCGTTGGGCTGGAAGGGGGCGACGAAGACGCGCAGGCCCAGCCGCGTGAGCAGCTCGATGATGTCGAGCACCAGCTGCGACTCGAAGTGGCTGGTGAAGGCGTCCTGCACCAGCACCACGCTGCGGGCACGCTCCTCTGGCATCAGCTGGGCCAGGCTGGTGGGCGTGGCCTCGACCACGCCCCAGGCGCGTAGCACCTTCTTGAGATGGGTGCGCGAGAGACGCGGGCTGTCGACCATGCCCAGGGTGCGGGTCAGCAGGCGGTCGATCAGGCGGTTGTCGAGCAGCGCATTGTAGAGCGGTGCCACCCGCGGCAGATGGGGTACCACGAACTCGAGACCGCCGATCACGTAGTCGCGCAGCGGCCGCGCATAGCGGCTGTGGTAGCTCTCCAGAAAGCGCGAACGGAAATCGGGCACGTCGACCTTGATCGGACACTGGCCGGCGCACGATTTACACGCCAGGCAGCCGGCCATGGCGTCATACACCTGATGCGAGAAGTCCGCTTCGCCGCGGCGTCGGGCCAACCCGCGGCGGAGCTTGCCGGGCTGGTCGCGCAGCCAGGCCAGGGTGCCTTCCTGGCGGGTGCGCCGGGAAAGTTCGACCACATCGACCCCGGCGTTGCCCTGGCGCCTGAGCCACTCGCGCATCAGGCTGGCGCGCCCCTTGGGCGAGTGCACGCGGTCGCGGGTCGCCTTCCACGATGGGCACATGGCATCCGCGGGGTCGTAGTTGTAGCAGGCGCCGTTGCCGTTGCAGTAGACCGCACTGGCATTCTCCTGCCACACGCGCTCGTCGATCTGGCGGTCCAGCTCGCCGCGGGTAGGTACGCCATCCACCGTCAGCAGGCCGGGGTCGACCTCGATTGCCGCCCGCTCGGCGGTATGGCTGGGTGCGGCGTCGCCTTCTTCCTCGGTACGGATCGGAATCGCGTTTCCGGCGTTGTCGGGCCGGGTGGCAGACGGGTTTGCGTTTCCGGCGTCTTCGGGACGGGTGGCAGACGGGGTTGCGTTTCCGGCGTCGTCGGGCCGGATAGACAGCGGCGTGGCGATCTTGCCCGGGTTGAACTGGTTGTAAGGATCGAAGGCGGCCTTGATTCGTTGCAGCGCCGGATAGAGCTCACCGAAGAAGCGCGGCGAGTACTCCGAGCGCACGCCCTTGCCGTGCTCGCCCCACAGCAGGCCGCCGTAACGCTGGGTCAGCGCGGCCACGGCGTCGGAAAGCTCACGGATCAGGCGCGCCTGGGCCGGGTCCTTCATGTCGATCGCCGGGCGCACGTGGAGCACGCCAGCGTCGACGTGACCGAACATGCCGTAGTCGAGGCCGTGGGCGTCGAGCAGGGCGCGGAACTCGGCGATATAGTCGGCGAGTCGTTCCGGCGGCACTGCGGTGTCCTCGACGAAGGGGATCGGGCGGCGCTCGCCCTTGGCATTGCCGAGCAGACCCACCGCACGCTTGCGCATGGCATAGACCCGCGCGATCTGGGCGCGGCCCTCGGCCAGGGTATAGCCGAGACGCTCGACGCTGGTGTCCGCGCCGAGATGGTCGACGAACGCCTGTACGCGCTCGGCCAGGCGGTCGGGGTCGTCGTCGTTGAACTCGACCAGATTGATGCCGCGGATCGGCGTGCCCTGGGTATCAGCGGGGAAGAACTCGGCCACGCTGTCCCAGACGAAGTCGTCCATCGCCAGCATCAGCACCTTGTCGTCGACCGTCTCGATCGAGGTCGGTCGCAGCGGCTGCGGCTGATCCGGCAACGCCACGTTCATCAGCGCCTTGGCGTCGCGCAGGGCGTCCATGAAGCCGGCGTAGCGCACGTTGACCAGGGTCGAATGCGCGGGCAGCGGCAGCACGTTGAGGGTCGCCTCGCTGAGCAGGGCGAGCGTACCCTCGGCGCCGCACAGCAGGCTGTTGAGGTCGCAGCGCCCTTCGGCATCGATCAGGTGGGCGAGGTCGTAGCCGGTGAGGCAGCGGTTCAGCGGCGGAAACTTGGCCGCGATCAGCTCGGCCTGCTCGGTGGCCACCGCCCGGGCTTCGCGGTGGACGCGGCCGATCGCGTCGTCGCGGGCACAGGCGGTGGCGAGTGCCTCTTCCGCCAGCGGCTGGCTGTGCAGGCGGGTGCCGCCATGCAGGACGACGTCGAGCTCGAGTATGTGATCACGGGTCTTGCCGTACTCGCAGCTGCCCTGACCGCTGGCATCGGTGGAGATCATGCCGCCGATGGTGGCGCGGTTGGAGGTCGAGAGCTCCGGGGCGAAGAACAGCCCGTGAGGCTTGAGCGCGGCGTTGAGCTGATCCTTGACCACCCCGGCCTGGACGCGCACGCGGCGGCGCTCGACGTCGATCTCCAGAATCCGGTTCATGTGGCGGGACAGATCCACCACCAGGCCGTCGGTCAGCGACTGGCCGTTGGTGCCGGTACCGCCGCCGCGGGGGGCGAGCACGATGCTGCGGTACTCGTCGCGGGCGATCAGCCGCGCGATGCGTGCGAGGTCTTCGGCGTCGCGGGGGTAGAGCACCGCCTGCGGCAGGCGCTGGTAGATCGAGTTGTCGGTAGCCAGCACGCTGCGGGCGGCCAGCTCCGGTGCGATCTCGCCGCTGAAGCCAGCTTGCTCCAGGTCGTCGAGAAAGCGGCGGTAGTGCGCGTTCAGGGCCGAGGCGTCGCCGGCCGGGTCAAGGCGTTCGATCATCATGGTCATCAAGCTGTCACGGCGGCCGGCGGGCGGCGCACGCTATCTATTCGGGGATTCGCGCCTTGGCGGGCGCGAGTCGCATCATGGCTCGGGCGCCACGGCCTCGCGGCGGCGAGGGGTCATGGTGCCGGTCGGGGCTTTTCCTTACAATAAACGATCGCTCAGGCGAGGCGGGTGCCCATGGGGGCCACACGTGTCGCGCTGACCCTCGAAGACGTCAATCAACGGAACGCCACCATGCTCGATCCCAAGCTGTTGCGGAGTGATCCGCAGTTCGTCGCTCAACGTCTGGCCCTGCGCGGCTTCACGCTCGATACCGCGTCGCTCGAGTCGCTCGAGTCCCGGCGCCGCGAACTGCAGACCGCAACCGAGCAGCTGCAGAACGAGCGTAACGTGCGCTCCAAGGCGATCGGCAAAGCCAAGGCGGCGGGCGAGGACATCCAGCCGCTGCTCGACGAGGTCGGCCAGCTCGGCGACGAGCTCGACCGCGCCAAGGCCCAGCTGGCCGAGGTGCAGAGCGAGTGGGATGCGCTGATCGCGGGGCTACCCAACCTACCGCACGCTAGCGTACCCGAAGGCGCCGACGAAGACGACAACGTCGAGCTGCACCGCTGGGGCGCGCCGCGGGCCTTCGATTTCGAGGTGCGCGATCACGTCGACCTGGGTGCACGTTTCGGCTATCTCGACTTCGAGCTGGCGACCAAGCTCACGGGCTCGCGTTTCGCCGTGATGCGCGGGCCGATCGCGCGTCTGCACCGGGCGCTTGCGCAGTTCATGCTCGACAAGCAGACCCTCGAGCACGGCTACGAAGAGTGCTACGTGCCCTATATGGTCAACGCCGACTCGCTGATGGGTACCGGCCAGCTGCCCAAGTTCGGCGAGGATCTGTTCCGTCTCGAGGAGAGCGGTTACCACCTGATCCCGACCGCCGAGGTGCCGCTGACCAACTTCGTGCGTGACGAGATTCTCGATCACGCCCAGCTGCCGCTCAAGCTCACCGCCCATACCCCCTGTTTCCGCAGCGAAGCCGGCGCCTATGGTCGGGATACCCGCGGCATGATTCGCCAGCACCAGTTCGACAAGGTCGAGATGGTGCAGGTGGTCGATCCGGAGACCAGCTACGACGCGCTGGAGACCATGCGCGGCCACGCCGAAGCGATCCTGCAGGCGCTGGCGCTGCCCTACCGGGTGGTCACCCTGTGTGCCGGTGACATGGGCTTTGGCGCGACCAAGACCTACGACCTCGAGGTGTGGCTACCGAGCCAGGAGACCTACCGCGAGATATCCTCGGTCTCCAACTGCGAGGATTTCCAGGCCCGGCGCATGCAAGCGCGCTTCCGCCATCCGCAGCAGAAGAAGCCTCAGCTGGTGCACACCCTCAACGGCTCGGGCCTGGCGGTGGGGCGCTGCCTGTTGGCGGTGATGGAGAACTACCAGAACGCCGACGGCAGCATCGATGTGCCCGAGGTGCTGCGCCCCTACCTTGGCGGCATCGCACAGATCAACGCCGAGTGATGGCACCGCTGGCGGCCGGTGACCGGCCGCCGCTTGCCACCTGGATCGGCGGCGATGATATGGCAAGTTGGTTATAACGCTACAAGAAAGCGTTCCTTCGGGATCCTTCTAGGCACCCCTAGAATTTGGCTATAAGCATTGGGGTCAAATGGTGTATCCGGTTCTAAGGCGCTGCGGCGCCGGCTGACACGGAGCCGCGCCGACCCCGGCCATCCTGGCCCGGCTCCACTCGACCCGACGGTGATTCGTGACGCCCTCTCTGACGCTCCAGTTAGATCCCTCCCAGTTGACGCTGCGCCTGATCGGTGGCGGCAGCGAGGCACTTGCGCTCGCCCGCCAGGTGGCGGGCAGCGGTGTGGGCCTGACGCTGCACGCCGCCGCGCCGATGCCGGCGCTGGCCGCGCTGTGCGCGCAGCAGGGATGGTCTCATGCGGCGGCAGTGCCGGCGCCGGCGGCAGGGGAGCTGTGGCTGATCGCCTCGGGGGAGCACGAGCAGGACCGCCAACTAGCAGAGGCCGCACGGGCGGCCGGTGCGCTGGTCCACGTGCGTGGCTGGCCGGCGCTCTCCAGTGCGCGGCTGCCGCCACGCATCGATATCGACGCCGTCGCTGAGCATCGGGCGGACTCACCCTGGCGCCGTGGTCGGGTGGCTCTGGTGGGTGCCGGCCCGGGTGACCCGGAGCTTCTGACCCTGCGCGCGCTCAAGCGCCTGCAGCACGCCAGCGTGATCGTCCACGATCGGCTGGTCAGCCAGGAAATCCTGGCGCTGGCCAACCCCGAGGCGCGACGCTTCTATGTGGGCAAGGCGCGTTCGCGGCACAGCGTGCCCCAGGAGGGGATCAATCAGGCGCTGGTCGAGTGGGCGCGGGCAGGGCACGAGGTGGTGCGTCTCAAGGGCGGCGACCCGTTCATCTTCGGCCGCGGTGGGGAGGAGCTGGAGACGCTGGCCGAGGCCGGGATCGACTTCGAGGTGGTGCCCGGCATCACCGCGGCCTCGGGCTGCGCCGCCTACGCCGGCATTCCGTTGACCCACCGCGACCACGCCCAGTCGGTGCGCTTCGTCACCGGCCACCTCAAGAACGGCAGCTGCGATCTCGACTGGCCGGCGCTGGCCCGCGGTGACCAGACGCTGGTGTTCTACATGGGGCTGGGCGCCCTCGATCTGATCCGCCATCAGCTCATTGCTCACGGTCTCGACGCCCAGACCCCGCTGGCGCTGGTCGAGCAAGGCACCACAGCCAGCCAGCGCGTGCATCTGGGCACCCTCGACACTCTGCCGGCGAGCCTCGCCGACGACCCGCCGCGCCCGCCGACGCTGATCGTGATCGGCAGCGTGGTCACGCTGGCGTCGCGCCTCGCCTGGTTCCAGCCCACCGCCAGCGGTGCCCTGGGCTGGGTCGAGGGCAAGCATCCGACACCGCTCTCCCGTGCGGACAGCGCCTGAGCCGCCGGGCGATTGGCGCGGGTTGTCGGCCACTGTGCGTTGACGCCACCGCCCGGCGCTTCGAGAATGCAGGCAGACGACGCTGTTGGGCCGGGAGGCCGCCATGAATATCGAGCAGTTGGACATCCGCGGCCATCTGGCACAGTTCGCGCCCTTCGACCATCTCTCGGACGATCTGCTCGATCGTATTGCCGGGTCGATCGAGATTCGCTACTTCCAGGCCGGTAGCGAGCTGCTCTCCAAGGATCAGCCGATCGACTCGCTGTGGTATATCCGCAGCGGCGCGGTGGAGATGTATCAGCGCAGCGGGCGGCTGTTCAACCGGCTGGGCGAGGGCGATATCTTCGGCTACTCGGATCTGCTGCATCAGCGCCGGGTGCGTTATCCGGTACGGGCGATCGAGGACACCCTGATCTACTTCGTGCCGGCGGATATCTTCGACGAGATCTGCGAGGCGGACGACGACTTCTCCGAATTCGTCGACACCGGCGGGCGGCTCAAGGTCACGGTGCAGCAGCAGCGCGACGACAGCGGTCTCATGACCACCCGCGTGCGCAAGCTGATCACACGCCAGCCGCAGATGGTGGAGGCCGACACCACGCTGCAGGCAGCGGCTCAGCGCATGCGTGACGAGAACACCACCTGTGTGCTGGTGGTGGACCTCACCGAGTCGCAATCCCCCTATACTTTCGTTGGCCGCGACGGTCGCCACTGGAAGCTCAATGGCATTCTCACCGATCGCGATTTCTGCACCCGCGTGCTGGCCGAGGGCAAGTCGCCGCAGACCCCGGTGGGCGAGGTGATGTCGTCGCGGCCGATCGTGATCCAGTCCGACGAGTCGGTCTACGAGGCGATGCTGTGCATGCTGCGCAATCAGGTGCACCACCTGCCGGTGCTGCACCGCCGCCAGCCCATGGGCATCCTGCACCTCTCCGACATTGTCCGCCACGAGACCCACAGCAGCCTGTTCCTGGTCAACAATATCTTCGTCCAGAACACTCCGACCCAGCTCTCCCGGCTCTCCACCGAGGTGCGCAACGGCTTCGTGCGCATGGTCGCCGACGGCGCCAACTCGGAGATGATCAGCCGCGCCCTGGCGACCATCGGGCGCGGTTTCACCCAGCGCCTGCTGGAGCTCGCCGAGGCCGAGCTGGGGCCGCCGCCGGTGCCATACTGCTTCATGGTGCTGGGCTCGATGGCGCGGGAAGAGCCGACCATCAACGCTGATCAGGACAACGCCCTGGTGCTCGACGACGCCTACGACCCCGAGCAGCACGGCGACTATTTCGAAGCGCTGGCCAAGTTCGTCTGTGACGGTCTCGCCGGCTGTGGCTACGCCTACTGCAAGGGCGACGTCATGGCCACCAATCCGCGCTGGCGCCAGCCGCTGGCGGTGTGGAAACGCTATTTCGAGAAGTGGATGCGCGAGCCCAACCCGGAGCGTCTGCTGCACAGCTCGATCTTCTTCGATCTGGCGCCGGTGCACGGCGAGGCGCCGATGGTCGAGGCGCTGCAGGATCTGATCGCCGAGCAGGCGCCACGCAGCGAGCTGTTCCTCGCGGCGCTGGCGCGCAACGCCAAGAACCGCACGCCGCCGCTGGGCTTCTTCCGCCAGTTCGTGATGGAGCAGGACGGTGAGCACCGCAAGTCGATCAACCTGAAGCGTCGCGGCACCGCGCCGCTGACCGATCTGGTGCGCGTACATGCGCTGGCCTGCGGCTCCAAGTCCCAGAACACCTTCGCCCGTCTCGACGATATCGCCGCCACCAAGCTGGTGGGGCAGGGGGTCGCCGAACGGCTGCGCTACGCCTTCGAGTTCCTGTCGATGGTGCGGATCCGTCATCAGGCCGAAGCGATCGAGCACGGGCAGGAGCCGGACAACAGCGTCGATCCCGAGCACGTGGGCAGTCGCGAACGCCATCACCTCAAGGACGCCTTCGAAGCGATCAGCCACGCCCAGAAGTTTCTCTCCTTCCGCTATACCCTGCCCGGCAAGGGATCATCGCGGAGCCAGGGTGCCGAGCGCGGCGAGACCGCATCGTGAGGCGGGTGCCCAAGGTACGCCGCCGCCAGCTCGAAGCCTGGCCACGCTATCTCGCCGCGCGCGCTACCGAGGCCAAGGACACGCGTCTGGCAGGCTTTTTTGCCGGCGGTGGACTCGACCCGGAGATGCCGATCGGCGAGGCGCCACTGGTGGCCATGGACTTCGAGACCACCGGGCTCGACGCCGGGCGTCACGATATCGTCAGTGTCGGGGTGGTGCCGTTCACCCTGGCGCGCATCCGGCCCGCCGAAGGGCGCTACTGGGTGCTGTCGCCACGGCGGCGGCTGAGTGACGAGTCGGTGACCTTCCACCATATCACCCACGCCGAAGTGGAGAACGCGCCCGACTTCTCCGCCATCATCGACGAGCTGCTGGAGATGCTGCACGGGCGGCTGGTGGTGGTGCACTACCGTCAGCTCGAGCGCGCCTTCCTCGATGCCGCGATCCGGGAACGCCTCGGCGAGGGACTGCTGTTTCCGATGCTCGACACCATGTCGCTGGAGGCGCGCATCCACCGCCAGTCGTGGTGGGCGCGTCTGCGCCGCTGGGCGGGACGACCGGTAGCCTCGATTCGCCTGCACGAGAGCCGTCAGCGCTACAACCTGCCGGCGTATACCGGGCACCATGCGCTGATCGATTCGCTGGCCACGGCGGAGCTGCTGCAGGCGCAGATTCTCTATCACTACAGCTGGGAAACCCCGGTCGGCGCGCTCTGGCGCTGACGTGTGGTGTGCTGACCGCGGGGAGATGAGGCGATGTGCTGACAGCGGGGAGAGAACGCGCCAGGTGCGCTGAGGCGGGGTGTTCTTTCGCGGCTCTGACACGGCAATCGGCACCAGAACGGCAAGCGCTAGAACGATAAACGTCAGAACGATAGACATCAGAACGACAACGAGCGGCCCGTGGGCCGCTCGTTGCGTTTACAGCACTGGCTTCAGGTGCGCGGTTCGGAGCGCAGGCCCTGAATGATGGCGTAGCACGCCGCCAGCAAGACGATGGTGAAGGGCAGACCGGTGGTGATTACCGCCGCCTGCAGTGCGGTCAGACCGCCGCCCAGCAGCAGGGCGATGGCGATGGCGCCTTCGATCAGTGCCCAGAACACGCGCTGCGGCTTGGGTGCGTCGACCTTGCCGCCGGCGGTGATCGAGTCGATCACCAGCGACCCGGAGTCGGAGGAGGTGATGAAGAACACCATCACCAGCACGATACCCAGGAACGAGGTGATCGCGGTCAGCGGCAGCTGACCCAGCATGGTGAAGAGCTGCAGCTCCAGCGCCGCATCCTTGACCCCCTGGAAACCATCGCCGACCAGCTGGTGGATAGCGGTGTCGCCGAAGGCGGTCATCCAGATCACCGAGACCAGCGTGGGCACCAGCAGTACCGCGATCAGGAACTCGCGCACGGTGCGGCCACGGCTGACGCGGGCGATGAACATGCCGACGAACGGCGACCAGGAGATCCACCAGGCCCAGTAGAAGGCGGTCCAGCCGTGGACGAAGTTGGTGTCTTCGCGGCCGAACGGATTGGACAGTGCCGGCAGATACTTCAGGTAGGAGATGATGTTCTCGACGAAGCCGGTGGCGAGCAGCAGGGTCGGGCCGACGAAGATCACGAACACCAGAAGGATGAAGGCCAGCGCCATGTTGATCTGCGACAGCCGCTGTACGCCCTTGTCCACGCCCAGCATGACCGAACCCAGTGCCACCAGGGTGATGCCGATGATCAGCAGGACCATGGTCACGTTGGTGTTGGGCACGTCGAACAGATAGTGCAGACCGGCGGCCGCCTGGGAGGCGCCCAGACCCAGTGAGGTGGCCAGACCGAACAGCGTGGCGAAGACCGCCAGGATGTCGATGATGTGGCCCGGCCAGCCCCAGATGCGCTCACCCAGGATCGGGTAGAAGATCGAGCGCATGGTCAGCGGCAGCCCCTTGTTGAAGGAGAACAGCGCCAGCGACAGCGCGACCACCGCGTAGATGCCCCAGGGGTGCAGGCCCCAGTGGAAGATCGTCGCGGCCATGGCCAGCGACTGCGAGGCGGCGTCGTTACCCGCGGCGCCGCCCAGCGGTGCCCAGGAGTCGCCGGCCAGCGAGGTGCCGAAGTGGGTGATCGGCTCGGAAACGCCATAGAACATCAGGCCGATGCCCATGCCCGCGGCGAACAGCATTGCGAACCAGCCGGCATAGCTGAAGTCGGGCTTGGCGTGCATGCCGCCGATGCGCACCTTGCCCAGCGGGGTGAAGACCAGCCCCACCGAGACCAGCACGAAGACGTTGGCGGCGAACAGGAACAGCCAGCTCAGGTTGTCGGTGAGAAAGCTCCTTGCCCCGTTGAAGATCGGCCCCATCTGCTCTGGCAGCGCCAGGGTGATGATGACGAAGAACAGGATCAGCAGCGACGAGATCGAGAAGACCTTGCCGTGCAGGTCGACGTCGAAGCCGAATTTGTTGGTCCTGATGTTGTCCTGACCGATCACGTAATCGGTATCGATCAGATTGGAGGGTCCCTCGGGGGCCGGTACGCCTTCCTGCGGCGCGGCCGGCTGCTTGTTAGGATCTTCTTGAGCCACTAGCCGTCTCCCTAATGATTACCACATGACGGATCTGGCCACGCCTTCAGGGCGTGACGAGATCGCGTCCCGTTATTGACTTGCTGGCGGTCGCGGCGATGCGCCATTGCGCCTCTAGTCTGGCGGATCGTCACGAACGTGCAAGTTTTGTAATTATCCTGAATCAAGTCGATGCTTCCAACCGTCCCCGGCGCGCGCGCCACGTACCCGCCCGCGACGTCCGGCCGTATAGCGTCTATACCAAGGTCGCAGGGCGTGTGGAACGAGACCGCGATTGGCTGGATAGCGGCGCTCGCGCAGCCTGCTAGACCAAGGTCAGAGTGCAGTACGCACGCTATCCGACGTATATTGAAACGAACGTTTGAAACTGGCTGCATTCGACATTCGCCGCAGGAGAGGTCATGGCACACTATCGAGCCCCGTTGAACGATCTGCGTTTCGTGCGCGAAGAGGTCTTCGCCGCCGAGCGTGAATGGGCGGCGATGCCGGCGACAGCCGAGCTCAACGCCGAACTCGCCGACGCGGTAATGGAAGAGGCCGGAAGGCTGGTCGGCGCCGAGCTGCTGCCGCTCAATGCCAGCGGCGATGCCGAGGGTTGTCGGTTCGACGGTTCACGGGTGACCACGCCGGCGGGTTTCCGCGAGGCTTTCGCCGAGTTCGCCGAGGGCGGCTGGTGCGGCCTCGCCGGTGACCCGGCGTTGGGCGGTCAGGGCCTGCCCAAGCTGCTCACGCTGGCCTTCGACGAGATGCTCTACGCCAGCAACTCGAGCTTTGCGCTCTATCTGGCGCTCAATAACGGCGCCGCGCTGCTGCTCGATCAGTACGCCGACGAGGCGACCCGGGCCCGCTACCTGCCGCGGCTCTACGCCGGCGAATGGCTGGGCACGATGTGCTTGACCGAGCCCCACTGCGGCACCGACCTGGGGCTGATCAAGACCCGCGCGACCCCCAACGACGACGGCAGCTACGCCATCACCGGCAGCAAGATCTGGATCACCGGCGGCGAGCACGATCTCACCGACAACATCGTTCACCTGGTGCTGGCCAAGCTGCCCGACGCGCCGCCGGGCGCCAAGGGCATCTCGCTGTTTCTGGTGCCCAAGCGCGTGGTCGATGACGCGGGGCAGGCCGGCGAGGCCAACGGCGTGGTGTGCGGCGGTCTCGAACACAAGATGGGGATCAAGGCCAGCGCCACCTGCGTGATTCACTTCGAGGCGGCACGGGGTCAGCTGATCGGCGAGCCGCACCAGGGTCTGGCGACGATGTTCACGATGATGAACTACGAGCGGCTGTCGATCGGTATGCAGGGGCTGGGCCTGGGCGAGATCGCCTATCAGAGCGCGATCGACTTCGCCCGCGAGCGCCTGCAGAGCCGTGCCCCCGGCGGCGCGGCGGCGCCGGACAAGCCCGCCGATCCGATTCTGGTACACCCGGACGTGCGCCGCATGGCGCTGGACGTGCGTGCCTGGAACGAGGGCGGGCGGCTATTCGCGGCCTTCGTCGCCCGCGAGCTCGACCGCGCTCGCTACCACCCGGAGACCGAGACCCGCGCCGGTGCCGAGGAGATGGTCGCGCTGCTGACCCCGGTGGCCAAGGCCTTCCTGACCGATCGTGGTTTCGAGGCCACGGTCGAGGCGCAGCAGCTCTATGGCGGCAGCGGCTATTGCGTCGAGTGGGGCGCCGAGCAGTTCGTGCGCGATGCGCGCATCGCCATGATCTATGAAGGCACCAACGGCATCCAGGCGATGGACCTGGTCGGGCGCAAGCTGGTGCGTAACGGCGGCGCCTATGTCGAGCGTCTGCTGGCACGTCTGCGCGCGGACCTGGAGGACGGCGCCGCCGATGACGCGCGCCTGCTGCCCTTCCATGCCGCTGCCGAGGCTGCCGCCACGCGGCTGGAACAGGCGACCCGTCAACTGCTCGAACGCGCGGCGCAGGATCCGGCCGAGGCCGGCGCGGCGGCCCACGACTATCTGCAGCTCACCGGTCTCTGCGTCTACGCCTGGATGTGGTGGAAGGCCGCACGCGCGGCGGTGCGAGGGCTCGACCAGGGCGGCGCGCTGGCGGAAGCCGACTATCGCGACAAGTTGATCGTCGGGCAGCACTTCCTCGAGCGCCTGCTGCCGCGCAGCGAGACCCACGCACGCCAGCTCGAAGCAGGGGCGGCGGGGTTGATGGCCATGGAGGAGCTGCGTTTCTGATGAACTGGCGCGCTGGCGCCAGCGAGTTTCGATCAGTGGTTTGCACGCTTTTGGGGCGCTCGGGATTCGAGCGCCTTTTTTTGTCTCCAATATGGTGCATCTGGCGGCTCGTCTTGAGGTGAAGCCAACACACTGTCCTGCTTCAGGAATTCTTTTTACCTGCGGGGGCGGTCGAGCGCCCAGAGGGGCTGGGCGGGCGGCCCGGGCGCGCGTTGAAGGTGCGTTCCGGGGCTATTTTTGTATACGAAAAATCCATGGAGGCAAAAAAGGGCACGGAAAATGCATGAGAGCCAGGGCAGGGTGCGCCGGCGGTGCCGGACACCCACCCAGGGATCCTTCAGGAGCGTCTCATGACAACAACAGCCCTACGCAAACTGATCGCCACAGCCGCCCTCACCACCACGCTGGCGGGGTTCTCGGCGCCGCTGCTGGCCGCCGACGATGGCCCGATCCGTGTCGGTATTCTGCACTCCCTTTCCGGCACCATGGCGATCAGCGAATCGACGCTGAAAGACGAAATGCTGATGCTGATCGATCAGCAGAACAAGGCCGGCGGGCTGCTCGGACGCCAGCTGGAGCCGGTGGTGATGGACCCGGCCTCAGACTGGTCGCGTTACGCCGAGCAGGCGCGCAGCATGCTCACCGGTGACAAGCGCGTCGACGTCATCTTCGGCAACTGGACCTCGGCCTCGCGCAAGGCGGTGCTGCCGGTGGTCGAGGAGCTCGACGGGCTGCTGTTCTACCCGGTGCAGTACGAGGGCCAGGAGTCCTCCGAGAACATCTTCTATACCGGCGCCGCGCCCAATCAGCAGGCGATCCCCGCGGTCGACTATCTGATGGGGCAGGGGGTCGAGCGCTGGGCGCTGCTGGGTACCGACTACGTCTATCCGCGCACCACCAACGAGATCCTCGAGGCCTACCTCAAGGCTCACGGCGTCGCAGACGACGACATCATGGTCAACTACACCCCGTTCGGTTTCAGCGACTGGCAGTCGATCGTCTCCCGGGTCAAGGATTTCGGCAGTCAAGGCAAGAAGACCGCGGTGGTCTCGACCATCAATGGCGATGCCAACGTGCCGTTCTACAACGAACTCGCCAATCAGGGGATCAAGGCCTCGGATATCCCGGTCGTGGCGTTCTCGGTCGGCGAGCAGGAGCTGACCGGCATCGACACCGCGCCGCTGGTTGGCCATCTGGCCGCCTGGAACTACTTCATGAGCGTCGACAGCGATGCCAACTACGACTTCATCGACGCTTGGGTCGCCTACACCGGCAACAAGGACGCGGTGGTCAACGACCCCATGGAAGCTCATTACATCGGCTTCAACATGTGGCTCAAGGCGGTCGAGTCGGCCGGTACCACCGATGTCGACGCGGTCAAGGACGCGATCATCGGCGTGACCGTGCCCAACCTCTCCGGCGGTGCGGCGACGATGATGCCCAATCACCACATCACCAAGCCGGTGATGATCGGCGAGATCCAGGACGATGGTCAGTTCAGCGTGGTGTGGCAGACCCCGACCACGGTGGCCGGTGATGCCTGGTCCGACTACCTGCCGGCGTCGAAGAACCTGATCAGCGACTGGCGCGCACCGCTGCGCTGCGGAAAGCTCGATGTCGAGCGCATGGTCTGCGAAGACGGTGCAGGGGCCAACTGATCGGGAGCGGTGCCGGGCCGCGACCATACCGCGGCGCTCACCGCTCGAGCACGTGCCCGCGCCGTCCTCCGGATGGCGCAGGGCCAACGGTAACGCAGCATGAGCGTTCCATCATGATGACGAATTCCCACGCCGGAGGCCGCCATTGCGCTCGCCGGCTCCGCCACTCGCTGCTGTGCGGCCTGTTGCTACTGTGCGCGGCATGGGCGACCACGGCCTCGGCGGCGGTCAGCGAGCCCCAGGCCAGAGCGCTGTTGCAGGCGCTCGATACCCGCAGTTTCGAGGCCAAGGGCGAGGCCGCCCAGGCGATCGCCGACAGCCAGGCGAGTCAGAAGACGCGCTGGCTGCAGGCGCTGCTCGATGGCCGTCTGGGCAAGGAGCGCCGCGGCGAGCAGTTCTATATCGTCACCGACGACAGCGGCCGTGAGTGGCCGCTGATCGATGCGATCACCTTTGCCGAGGCCGGCAGCGGCTCACGGCGCACGGTGGATATCTTCAAGATCAACAACGATCTGCGCACCCAGCTCCAGGGCATGATCGCCTCGCTCTCTCTCGCCGAGGGTGACGAGAGGTCTCGCCTGGCGGCGGCGGACCGGTTGATTGGTGATGTGAACGCCGACAATGTCGAGAGCGTGCGCGCGAGCCGCGAGCGGGAAGAGAGTGCGACGGTTCGCGACCGGCTCGATATCGCGCTGGCGCTCTACCGCGTGCAGCAGGGTGACGCTACCGCGCTCAAGACCCTGAAGGGCAATCTCGATACGCGCGTGCGCAATACGCTGACCACGGTCGCCGCGGGTGACGGTGAGCTTGCCAGTCAGGCGCAGCAGGTGCTCGACGGCATCGAAAGCAAGCGTGCCTGGTACGACCGGGCGCAGACGCTGTTCTTCGGCTTGAGCGCGGGCTCGATCCTGGTGCTGGCGGCGATCGGTCTGGCGATCACCTTCGGCGTCATGGGGGTGATCAACATGGCCCATGGCGAGCTGATCATGCTCGGTGCCTATACCACCTGGCTGATCCAGCAGGCGCTGCCGGGCCAGCCGGGGCTGGCGCTAGTGCTGGCGATCCCCGGCGGCTTTCTGGTCGCCGGCGCGTTCGGCGTGCTGATCGAGCGGACGGTGATTCGCTTTCTCAAGGGCCGACCACTGGAAACGCTGCTGGCGACCTTCGGTCTGAGCCTGATCCTGCAGCAGCTGGTGCGCACGCTGTTCTCCCCGCTCAACCGGCGGGTGGCATCGCCGGAGTGGCTGCAGGGCGCCTGGCAGATCAACGATGCGCTGTCGCTGACCCTGAATCGTCTCGGTGTGCTCGGCTTCTGCCTGCTGGTGTTCGCCGCGCTGTGGGCACTGATGCGCTATACCCGGCTCGGCCTGGAGGTGCGCGCAGTGACCCAGAACCGTGCCATGGCGCGGGCAATGGGCGTGCGCGCGGCGCGGGTCGACATGCTCACCTTCGGCCTCGGCGCCGGGGTCGCGGGGCTTGCCGGGGTGGCGCTGTCACAGCTCACCAACGTGGGGCCGAACCTGGGCCAGGGCTATATCGTCGACTCCTTCCTGGTGGTGGTGTTCGGCGGCGTCGGCAATCTATGGGGCACCCTGGTCGCCGGCATGTCGCTGGGGGTGATCAATCAGGTGCTACAGCCGTGGGTCGGGGCGGTTCTGGCCAAGATCATCGTGCTGGTCGGGGTGATCCTGTTCATCCAGAAGCGCCCGCAGGGGATCTTCGCGCCCAAGGGGAGGGTGTCATGAGCCATGCAACCCTCGAGCCGAGGCGGGATCGCTCGCGCCAGGCGTTTCTTTCCCGTGCCACGCTGATCACCTCGGCGCTGCTGGTCGTCGGCATGGCGCTGGTGCTGGTACTGCATGCGCTGCCTGCGACTCATCCGCTGCATGTGAGCAGCGCCACGGTGGCACTGCTGGGCAAGTACTTCACCTACATGCTGCTGGCGCTGGCGGTGGATCTGATCTGGGGCTACCTGGGTATCTTGAGTCTTGGCCACGGCGCCTTCTTCGCCCTCGGCGGCTACGCCATGGGGCTCTATCTCAATGCCCAAGGAACGGCACTGCCCGGCTGGCAGGGGCTGCTGGCGAGCTTCCCGCTGGCGGCGCTGGCGGTGGTGCTGGCGCCGGGTATTCTGGCACTGGCGTTCGGCTGGCTCGCTTTCCGCTCGCGGGTGACCGGGGTCTACTTCTCGATCATCACCCAGGCGCTGACCTTTGCCCTGATGCTGGCGTTCAACCGCAACGAGATGGGAATGGGCGGCAGCACCGGGCTGACGCGCTTCAGCGAGCTGCTCGGTTTTCGGCTGGCCAGTGACGGCATGACCGTGGCGCTGTTCCTGGCTTCCGGCATCGCCGTACTGCTGGCGTTCTGGCTGTGTCGGGCGATCGTCGTTTCGCGGCTGGGGCGGGTCGCCGTGGCGACCCGTGACGCCGAGGCGCGGGTGCGCTTTCTCGGCTATCGGGTCGAGCACGTCAAGCTGTCGCTGTTCGTGGTCTCGGCGATGCTCGCCGGGATCGCCGGGGCGCTCTACGTGCCGCAGGTGGGGATCATCAACCCCAGCACCTTCGCCCCGCTGTTCTCGATCGAAGTGGTGGTGTGGGTGGCGCTGGGCGGGCGCGCGACGCTGTTCGGTGCGCTGCTCGGGGCGCTGGTGGTCAACTATCTCAAGACCGTGCTCACCGGCGCGATGCCGGATGCCTGGCTGTTCCTGCTCGGCGGACTGTTCGTGGTGGTGACCATGGCGCTGCCGCGGGGGATCGCCGGCGTGCTGGCATGGCGGCATCGGCAGGAGGGGGCGACATGAGCCAGAGCGTACGCACCCGGGTGCAGCAGCTGCGCGAGCTGTCGCGCCCCGACCGGGTGTTCGACTTCATGCTGCCGGCGCAGTCGCCGGTGGACGTCCGCCACGGCCCGATTCTTTACCTGGAGGATGTCAGCGTCAGCTTCGACGGCTTCCGCGCCATCGATCGGCTCAACCTCACGATCGACGATGGCGAGTTGCGCTGCATCATTGGCCCCAACGGTGCCGGCAAGACCACCATGATGGATATCATCACCGGCAAGACGCGCCCGGACAGCGGCCAGGTGTGGTTCGGCAGCCGGCACAACCTGTTGACCCTGGACGAGCCGCGGATCGCCAATCTCGGCATCGGACGCAAGTTCCAGAAGCCGACGGTGTTCGAGGCGCTCGACGTGAGCGAGAACCTGGAGCTGGCGATGGCGGGTGACCGCCGCGTGTGGAAGACCCTGCTGTCGCGTCTCGACGGTGCCGGTCAGGCGCGCATCGACGAGGTGCTGGAGACCATCGGGCTGAGCGGCGAGCGGCATCGGCTCGCCGGCGTGCTCTCCCACGGCCAGAAGCAGTGGCTGGAGATCGGCATGCTGCTGATGCAGCGCCCGCGTCTGCTGCTGGTGGACGAGCCGGTGGCCGGGATGACCGAGCCGGAGATGCAGCGTACCGCCGAGCTGTTGACGCGGCTGGCGGGGCAGCAGTCGGTGGTGGTGGTCGAGCACGATATGGGCTTCGTGCGCGAGATCGCACGCAAGGTCACGGTGCTGCACCAGGGCAGCGTGCTGGCCGAGGGCAGTCTGGACCAGGTGTCCAGTGACCCGCGGGTGGTGGAGGTCTATCTGGGCGGCGACGAGGAGACGAACGCATGCTGAGCGTGGACAACCTCGATCAGTACTACGGCGAGAGCCATATCCTGCGCGGCCTGTCGCTGACGGTGCCGGCCGGGCGCTGCACCTGCGTGATGGGGCGCAACGGGGTCGGCAAGACCACGCTGCTGAAGACCATCATGGGAGAGGTGAGCGCCCGCGCCGGCACCATCCACTTCGACGGTGAACCGCTGCTGCCCCGGCGCGCCGAGGCGCGTGCCGGTCTGGGGATCGGCTATGTGCCCCAGGGGCGGCAGATCTTCGCCACGCTCACGGTGGAGGAGAACCTGCGTATCGGCCTGCCGGCGCGGCGCGATCGCCAGCGGCGCATTCCCGAGCGTATCTATGAACTGTTCCCGGTGCTGCGCGAGATGCGCTATCGTCGCGGAGGCGACCTCTCCGGCGGCCAGCAGCAGCAGCTGGCGATCGGGCGCGCGCTGGTGCTCGACCCGCGGCTGCTGATCCTCGACGAGCCGGGGGAGGGCATTCAGCCCAATATCGTGGCCCAGATCGGCGAGGTGATCCGGCGGCTCAACCGCGAGGCGGGGCTGACCGTGCTGCTGGTCGAGCAGAAACTGCCGTTCGCGCGCCGCTACGCCGACGGCTTCATGATCATGGATCGGGGCCAGGCCGTGGCCAGTGGTGACATCTCCGATCTCGACGACGACCTGATTCGGCGACATCTCACGGTATGAGCGCAGACCCCGCATCGCCAAGCCCACCGCCACCCGCGGACTCCGGCCACCGTTTCGACGCCGGGCGCCGCTGGGAGGCGCGGCTGGCGCTCGCCTTCGACCGCCGCGAGACCGCCCACGCCGGACGTACCCGTTTGACCCGGGCGCACCACAGCGGGCCGCTGCGGGTGCAGCGGCCGTTCTACCCCGAGCCGCTGCGGCCGGCGCTGGTCGAGCCCTGCCACGTCTATCTGCTTCACCCGCCGGGCGGGCTGGTCAGCGGTGACGCCCTGGCGGTGGAGATCGCGGTCGAGGCCGACGCCCACGCGCTATTGACCACGCCGGCGGCGACCAAGCTCTACCGCGCCGACAGCCAGGGCGTGACCTGGCAGCAGCGCAATCACCTGCAGGTCGCCGCCGGCGGGCTGCTCGAGTGGCTGCCCCAGGAGACCATCGCCTTCGACGGCTCGCGCGGGGTGCAGAGCACCACTGTCGAGCTCACTGGCGATGCCCGCTGTCTGGGCTGGGAGGTGATGGCGCTGGGGCGCCCGGTGGGCGCGCTGCCGTTCGTCAGCGGTGCCATCGAGCAGCGCTTTCGGCTGACCCGCGACGGCCGCCCACTGTGGCTCGAGCGCCAGCCGCTCGACCCGCATCACGCGCG
>JNVT01000114.1 GCA_000737985.1 Gammaproteobacteria bacterium MFB021
CCCAGATCGCGCATTTCGACGGCGCCAGCCTGTTCGAGGCCTTCAATCGGACATGGCAAGTCGACAGTCGCGCCGATCGCATGGGGGTGAGACTCACCGGGCCGGTGCTGCGCTGCCGGCTGGGGGGGATGATCTCGGAGGGCATTCCTCTGGGGGCGGTCCAGGTGCCGCCCGACGGGCAGCCGATCGTGCTGCTCAACGATCGCCAGACGGTGGGCGGTTACCCCCGCCTGGGCGCGCTGTCGCCACTCGCCTGCGCGCGGTTGGCCCAGTGCCAGCCGGGGGAGAGCATACGCTTCGCGGCGGTCACGCCGCAGCGGGCGCGACGCGACTATCTGGCCCAGTTCGCCCGCTGGCAGTGATCCCTCTCGAGCAGTAATCTGGCGCTGGCAGTGATCTGCCGCGGGCCGTGATTCTCAAGCAAGCGACAGTGCGCCGGCCATGGCCGGCGCACCGCTTTAACGCCTCAGCCGTCCGCGCGCCGCATCGGCATGCGATCGATGGTGTCGTAGATCTGCTGTAGATCGACCTCGCCCCGCAGCTCCACTTTCTTGCCGCCATCCTTGCCCATCAGAATGGTGGTCACGCCCCGGCTCGGGTCGACCCCGAGCGCCTCGATCAGCGCCCGGGTCTCATACGGCGTCATCGCCACGCCGTGGCGTGTCCCCTGGTCGCCCTCCACCGTGTAGAGCAGCATCTCGCGTTCGTCGAACTGCGCCTGACTCGCCGCCAGCTGGCGGCGCAGGTCGCGGTAGGCGGGCGCCTGGGCATCGGGGGTAACCACGATCAGCGGCCGAAACTGCCAGCGGTCGGTGATCAGCGGGTTGGCCGGGTCGGCGCCTTTGGCACTCTGCGCCTGAGCGTTGCCGATGAGCGTGGCAGCGGCCAGCACGAGGGTAGCGATCTTCCAGACTTTCATGGCGATATCTCTCCTGGGCGAGCCTGCGCGTTGACCCGCGGGCTCGAGACTCGATCAAGGTCGGGTGGCGCGAATCACCGACCTGGACCATGTGTGTAGAGCCCGGGCGTGCATTCGCGGTCCGACGATAGTGTGCTGTGATACAGCCTAGCGTGTCTCCGTCACGGCGGGGAGCGCCCAGCGCCGGGGAAGATGTGCAAATAAATTTGCAAAAATGGAAATCAGGAGTTAGCGTCACTTCATCACAGGGAGGACGGTCATGACCGCCACCACCGCTTTCGAGATGCCCCCCAGCTCCATCGCCGCGCTCCAGGCGCTGGCGATCGCCGCACGCCGCGGCGAAGCTCAGGCCCCCAAGCTCACGCCCGGCGCGCTCAAGCTGCTGGAGCAACTGCTGGGAGACCCCGAGTCGGCCGCCAGCTTGAGTATCTCGGCGCTGGCCGAGCGCAACGGGGTCAACGCCTCCAGCCTGACGCGTCTGGCCCACGCTCTGGCGCTCGGTGGCTTCAAGGCGCTGCAGGCGCTGTTTCGCGCCGATGCCGCCAGCGGTGCCTTTTACTCCACCCGTGCCGAGCGCCTGCTCGACCTAAGCCACAGCGCCGCGAGCGAGGCTCGTGGTCCGCAACAGCAGCAACTGTGGGACGAGGAGTCGAGCAATCTGGCGCGGACGCAGGAGCACCTGAACGAGAAGCAGCTGGCGCGAGCCGTACAGGCACTGATCGAGGCGCGGCGCATCCATGTGGTCGGGCAGCGTGCCTGCTTCGCCGGGGCCCACTATCTCGCCTACTACCTCGGCTATCTGCGTGGCGACGTGCGCCTGATCGACTCCCTCGGCGGCACCAATCTGGAGCTTTCGCGGGAGCTCGGCGAGGGCGATCTGGTAGTGGGTATCGCCTACCGTCCCGAGACCCGGGTCAGCGTGGATTACTGCCAGCAGGCGCAGGAGCAGGGCGCGCGGCTGCTGGCGCTGACCAACCACCCGGCATCACGCCTGGCCGAGATGGCCTGGCTGACCCTGGTGGCACAGGCCCAGGGGCCGTTCTTCTTCAACCCCATGGGCAGTCTGTTCGTCATCATCGAAACGCTGCTGGCGTGCATGGCGCATGACATGGGCGCCGATGCGGTGGCCTCGATCCGGCGTCGTGAGGCCATGATCGCGCGCTGGCAGGTGGAGTGAGCGTACGCCGCGATCTTGCGCCACCCCATCACGTTCCCCCCCTTCAATACATAGGAGCCATCTGCAAATGACCGCCTCTACCGGGCTCGCCGCCGAGCATCTGGCCGCCGCCTACCGGCAAGACGCCAATGCCACGCCGGCATCGGATACGCTGCTGATCAACGAACAGTCCCGCCTGCGCGAGGCGCAGGGGCAGCGGATCGTCAAGTTCGGTTTCGGCCAGTCACCGTTTCCGGTCTTCGGGACGGCGGTGGAGGCGCTCTCCACCCATGCCGCGAGCAAGGCTTATCTGCCGGTGCAGGGGCTGGCGGCACTGCGTGAGCAGGTGGCCGCGTTCCATCGCGAGCTCGACGCCACCGAGTGGCTGGCGGAGCGGGTGCTGATCGGCCCCGGCAGCAAGCTACTGCTGTTCGCCCTGATCAAGGCGCTGCCAGCGGCCGAGATCCTGATTCCGGCGCCGGCCTGGGTTTCCTATGCGCCGCAGGCGCGCCTGGCGGGGCAGCCCGCGGTCAAGCTGGAGGCGAGCTTCGACTCGCGCTGGCAGATCTCGCCGCAGCAGCTCGACGCTCACTGCCGCGCCGGCGGCCCGCGTACTCGCTTGCTGATCCTCAACGCCCCGGGTAACCCCACCGGGCTGTCGCCGGATGCCGAGCATCAGGCTGCGCTGGCCGAGGTGGCGCGACGCCACGGCATCATCGTGCTGGCCGACGAGATCTACGCCCCGCTGCACCACCAGGGCGCCCATCGGGCGTTCGCGCGCGACTACCCCGAGGCCACGGTAACCACCAGCGGTCTCTCCAAGTGGTGTGGCGCCGGCGGCTGGCGCCTCGGCGTGATGCAGGTGCCGCCGGCGCTGGGCGAGGAGCTGATGGCGCGACTGCTGGGCATCGCCTCCGAGACCTGGTCGAGCGTGGCCAGTCCGGTACAGGAAGCGGCCTGCGTCGCCTATCGTCACACGCCGCAGCTGGACGCCTATCTTCAGCGCCAGCGCGCCTGGCTGGCGCTGATCGGCCAGTGGTTCAGTGCCGAACTCAATGCCGCGGGCATTCGTGTCCACGCCCCGGACGGCGGCTTCTATCTGTTCCCCGATTTCGAGGCGCAGCGTGAACGGCTTGCGGCACGTGGCATCCATACCAGCGCCGAGCTCACCGCCCGCCTGCTCGAGGAGACCGGCGTAGCGCTGCTGCCCGGGTCGGCCTTCGGCTGTGCGCCCACGCAGCTGACTGCCAGGCTGGCCTATGTCGACTTCGACGGCGAGCAGCTTCTGGGTCAGGACCCGGCGCGGCTCGAAGCGCCGCTGCAGGTGGCGGCGCTGGCCCGGGTCCGCGACGGTATCCACGCCCTCGTCGAGTGGCTATCCTGAGAAGGGTGTCTGCCGCCGCCGGCATGAGCGAGGCTGCTGGCCGATGGCCGCAGCGTTTTCTCGGCCTGTCGGAAAGCGCGGGACACATTTCATTGCCGAGAGAAACACTTTCTACGGGAACTCTCGGCTCTATGCGGCATCCCAACTAGGCACATGCAGCAAATCGACTTCTGGAGGATTGAATGCAACGGATCACTGCGTTTCTCGCGGCAGCCATGATGACCACCGGTTTGGCCAGCGCCCCGGTGATGGCCCAGGACACCGCCGACAGCGCCGCCAAGACCCAGGCGCCGGCGAAGAACTTCTCCGACGCGCAGCTGCAGCACTTCGCTGACGCCTCGCAGCAGATCGCCTCGATCTCGCAGGACTACACCGAGCAGCTGCAAAATGCCTCCGACGAAGGCCAGCAGCAGAAAATTCGCCAGCAGGCCAACGACGAGATGGTCGAGGCCGTGAAGGACAACGAGATGAGCGTCGAGCAGTTCAACGCCATCGGACAAGCCATCCAGCAGGACCCGCAGCTGATGCAGCGAGTACAGGGTATGGTGCAGAAGAAGCAGTAAGCGACGCTTACCAGCGCCTGAAGCGCCCCGCCCCGGATCGTCCGGGGCGGGGCGCTCTGTTTTGGGGCTTGGCGTCGTGGGATTCCGGCAGGGTCGGGTTCAGCGGCGTACCGGGACTCCCGTGAAGGACATAAAAAAACCGCCGATCACAGGATCGGCGGTCTGGTTTCGGCAACCCATGAGGTTATCTCATGTCATCGCACCTCATGGGTTGCGACGACGGCTCAGTTGTTGCCGTCGATGGCGTTGCTGGCATCACGCAGCAGGTTGGAGGTGGCCTCCTTGGTGCTCTGCCAGGCGCTGGAGGCGCCCTGCTTGGTCTGCTCCCAAGCCTGCGCGGCATTGGTCTTGGCCTGCTGCCACCAGTCGTTGGTGTACTCGGGCTGCTGCTTCAACGCGCCCTTGTCGAGATCCAGTACGACGCGATACTCGATGTCGTCGAGGTTGTCGGCGTGGACCGTCTCGACGGTGAAGTCACCTTTCTGCACCACGAATTCCCGATCGCCCATGTCGAGCACGCCGCCGGCTTCGATCACCAGCGCCTGTACGCTCATGTCTTCGCCCAGCAGGATGTCTTCGACATCGCCGATGTCATCCTTGGGTGCGCTCTTCAGATAGACGTCAGCGTCCATCAGCTCCCCGGCGGAGTAGAGGCCCTGCAGATCGTGCTTGGCGGTGTCCTGGGCCAGGGCGGCCTGGGACATGGCGGCGGAGCCGGCGACCAGCGCGGCGGCACCCAGAGTCTGCTTCCATGACAGTTTTTGCATCTTCGTCTCCTTGCCTGAAGGCTCCATTGACGAACCAATATCCGTCGCAACCTGCGGTAATGCTTTGAAAAACCGTCAGATTACGTACTGTAATATAGTCGTTGAGTGGGCCTTTGCAAGGTGCCTGCGAGCTTAGGGAAACGCTGAATAAATCGCCGAACGAGATGAAGGGCAAGGCGCCCGGAACGTAGAGAGCGAGACATAACATGGGGTTAGGCGAGCTTTTGACCGGGCTGGCGTTCCAGTACCGCGTAACGCAGCCATGCGCTGGGGACGCCGAGTCCGTGCAGGCATTTATGCAGTGATTCCTTAGCTCGGCAATAGGAACGCCAGCTCCAGCGGCAAATAAACGAACGCCAGCAGCGTCGAGCAGAACACCAGGCTGGCGACATACTCCGGCTCGCGCCGGGCGCGCTGGGCGAACAGATAGTTGTAGACCGCCACCGGCATGCTCATCTGCAGCGCCACGGCGCTGGCGGCGAGCGGCGGCAGGCCGAGCAGGGCGGCGATGCCGAAGGAGAGCCCCAGAGCGATGGGCACCCGGCACAGGGTGAAGATCAGCCCGGAGGAGAGGTTGCGTGCCTGGATGCTGGCAAGCGAAACCCCCAGGGTGATCAGCATCAGCGGAATGGTCAGTCCGGAGAGCAGATGCACGGTATTGCCGAGCCAGGCCGGCAACGCGGTGCCGCTGAGCAGAAACAGCAGGGAGAGGGCGATGCTGTAGAGCGTGGGATTTTTCAGCAGCGCCTTCCACGGGTTGCCCCGTGACGCCATCATCATGCCGACGGTGAACTGGATCAGGGCGTTGGCAACCCAGGCGGTCATGGCGTAGGTGAAGCCGGCATGGCCAAAGGCGTAGAGCGATACCGGCAGCCCCATATTGCCGGTATTGGGGTACATCATGGGGGAGAGGATCACCCGCCACGACTTGTTCAACAGCCGCGCCACGCCCAGGCTCGCCAGCGCCAGCCCGGCGAGCACCAGCAGGGTCGCCAGCAGGGTCATGCCGAAGTCGCCCGGGTCGACGTCGGCATTGGCGAGCGACGCGAGCACCAGCGCCGGGGTACCGACATTGAACACCAGCTTGGTCACGAACTCGGTGGGGTAGCTGTAGCCGAGTCTAATCCAGCCGAAGCCGATGCTCGCGCCGGCCAGTACCGGCGCCATCACGGCGAAGAGTTGAGCGAGCATGCGGGCGTTTCCCCATCAGCGGTGACGATACGACCCAGGCACGAGGCCGTCGAGGTCCAGGCGCGCCATTGTCGTCAATCCCGCGGCGGCGTCAATTCGCAGCCCCCGGCCGCCGCCACCGCGATGGCGGTCAGCTCCGCGTCACCTCGAGCACGATGCGCCCGTGGTGATTGGCGCAGGTCTCCAGATAGCGATGCGCTTCGATCACCTCGCTGAAATCGAAGCAGTGGTCGATCTGCGGGCGCAGCTCGCCGGCCAGGGTCATGCGCTCGACGTCGGCGATCGCCCGCGCCAGCGCCGGTCGGTTCTGGGGAATGCCCAGCTCCGGCTTGCCGCTGAAATTGGAAAGGCTGTGGACGTGGAACTGGATGTTCTTGCGGAATGCTGCCTGCGCCGGAAACGAGGTCTCGTTGCCGCCGAGCAGGCCGTAGAGGATCAGCCGTCCGCGCGGCGCCATCACCTCGCCCAGCAGGTTGAACTGGGGGCCACCGAGGGCATCCAGGGCGACGTCGACGCCCTGGCCGTCGGTGAGCTTGGTCACCTTCTTGACCAGGTCCTGGGTCTCGGTATGCACCACCGCGTCGGCACCCAGGGACTTCAGATAGTCGATGGCGCCTTCGTGGGGCGTCGCCGCGATCACCCGGGCGCCCAGGGCGTGGGCCACCTGTACCGCGTAGGGGCCGCCGATATGGCAGGCGCCGGTGATCAGCACGGTCTCGCCGGGTTCCAGCACGGCGACCTCGCGGAAGCCGAGCCAGCTGACCAGAGAGGGCAGGTAGTGCACGCTCGCCTCGATCGCCGAGAGCTGGCTCGGGTAGGCGATCAGCGCCTCCACCGGGAGCAGGGTGTGTTCGGCGTAGGTTGAGTAGCGGTTGGGGTCGAAGGCGGGGATCGACGCGACCCGGTCGCCGGGGCGGAACGCCTCGACGTCGGGCCCGACGGCGACCACGCGCCCGGCCATCTCGGTGCCCAGACCCGCGGGCAGGGTGGCGCGGGTCGGCCCCATGTTGCGCCGCCAGAGCACATCGTGCCAGTTGACCCCGATCGCCTCGGTGGCGATCGCGACTTCCCCGGCAGCGGGTTCCCGCTCAGGGGAATCGATGATATCGAGGACCTCGGCACCGCCGAATCGTTGAAATTGTATCGTGCGTGACATGGCACACCTCGGACGTTCCGAATCTGTTGTCCGACTCTATCGATGATGACCGCGACACACTATGCTCGATCATCGATACTGGCTATAAAGCGTATCGATAACCGCGATGAGACGCCGGCGTTCGCCGCCACTACCCTCGGACCCATGTGCCGGGGGGTGCGGCATGCGCGCGCGATCTGCGGCCGTGGGGCTGGGCGTCGAGGTGGACGTCGAGGGGCGGTGTGAAGGGCTAGGCGAAGGGCTAGGCAAGGGAGTGGGTGATGAATCGAAGCGACCTGCGTGGTGTCGACTTCAAACTGCTGGTGGTCTTCGAAACCCTGATGCAGGAGCGCAGCGTCTCCCGGGCGGCGGAGCGGCTGTTTCTGGGCCAGCCGGCGACCAGCGCCGCCCTGGGGCGGCTGCGCGACGTGTTCGGCGACCCGCTGCTGGTGCGCACCGGGCGTCAGATGGTGCCTACGGCGCGGGCGCTGGAGATCTACGATCAGCTGCAGCCGGCGCTGGATGCGATCTCCAGCGTGCTCAGCCGCACCAGCAGCTTCGACCCCGCCAGCAGCGAAGCGGTGTTCCGTGTCGGCTTCAGCGACGATATCGAGTTCGCGCTACTGCCGGCGCTGCTCAAGCGCCTGCGTACCGAAGCGCCGGGTATCGTGCTGGTGGTGCGCCGGGCCGACTTCCACCTCATGCCGCAACTGCTCAATACCGGCGAGATCACCGTCGCCGCCGGCTACGCTCGCGATCTGCCGGCCAACGCCAAGCAGAAGATCCTGCGCCGCTCCCGGGCCAAGGTGCTGCGCGCCGATGGCCGCCCCGGTGCGCTGACCCTGGACGACTACTGCGAGCGACCCCATGTGCTGGTCTCCTTCGACGGCGATCTGCACGGCTATGTCGACGATCTCCTGGCCGCCCACGGGCGCCAGCGCCGGATCGTGCTCGCCGTACCGCAGTTCAACAGCCTCGCCTCGCTGCTGCAGGAGACCGACATGCTCGCCACGGTACCGGACTACGCCGCCGACGTGCTCGCCGCCCAGGGCGGGCTGCGCGTCGACGAGCTGCCGCTGGCGCGTGACCCTTCGCCGCTGAGCATGGTGTGGCAGAGCGTCTACGATAACGACCCCGCCGAGCGCTGGCTGCGCTCGCGGATTCAGATGATGTTCGCCGACGACGAGGTGTGACGCGGGGCGCGGCTTGACTTTGCGAGTGAAGATCAGAATCATTCGCGCTTGCCTGCCGTCCCACGGGCGGAGCCATTTTCGCCACCCACAGGATCGGCATGGAACTACTGCGCGTCGTCTTCCGTCACTACCGCTGGCCGTTCGTCGGCGTCATGCTCCTCAGCCTGCTCAGCGCGGCGCTGGGAATCGGCGTGATCGCCTTCATCAACCATGCGCTGATCGCCACCGAGGCCGGTGTCGGCGACAGCCGCGTGCTGACCACCCTGGTACCGTTCATCGGCCTGGTGGCGCTGCTGCTGGCGGTGACCCTGGGCTCGCAGCTGGCGCTCACCACGCTGGGCCATCACTTCGTCTATCGCCTGCGCGGGCGCCTGATCAAGCGCATTCTCGACACCGATATCGAACGCCTCGAGCAGCTCGGCAGCGCGCATCTGCTGGCCAGCCTGTCCAGCGACATCCGCAATATCACTATCGCCTTCGTGCGGCTACCGGAGCTGGTCCAGGGGGTGATCATCACCCTGGCCTCGGTGGCCTATCTGTTTTGGCTATCGCCGCCGCTGCTGATGGTCACCGCGGTATGGATCGCCATTACCATGCTGGTGGGGTGGTGGCTGGTGTCGCAGGTCTATCACCATATCCATATCACCCGCACCACCGACGACCGCCTCTATCGCGACTACGAGACGGTGATCCACGGCCGCAAGGAGCTGTCGCTCAACCGCGACCGCGCGCGGCATCTACTGGAAGAGGTGTATGACGCCCACGCCCGCACCTACCGTGACCACATCATCCGCGCCGACACCTGCCATCTGAGTGCCGGCAACTGGACCAACATCATGATGCTCGGTGCCATCGGCGTGGTGTTCTTCCTCGCCAACGGCCTGGGCTGGTCCAATACCGCGGTCGCCGCCACCTTCTCGCTGACGCTGTTGTTCCTGCGTTCGCCGCTGATCCAGGCGGTGGGCGCGACGCCGACCCTGATCACCGCCCAGGTCTCGTTCGACAAGCTGCGCGAGCTGGAACTGGCGCCTTACCGGCCCTCCTTCGACCTGGTCGAAGAGCACGGCGAGTGGCAGACGCTGGCGCTGCGCGGGGTCACCTACCGCTATCCCGAGCGTGGCGGGCGCGAAGGCTTCGCGGTGGGGCCGCTCGACCTCGAGCTCGTCCGCGGCGAGCAGGTCTATCTGATCGGCGGCAACGGCAGCGGCAAGTCGACCCTGGCCAAGCTGCTGACCGGGCTCTACCGGCCGCATGCGGGGGAGATCCAGATCGACGGCGTGGCGGTCACCGAGGCCGAGTGGCCGCGCTATCGTCAGCGCTTCGCCGCGGTCTATACCGACTTCCATCAGTTCGACCGGCTGATGGGGCCGCGCGGCGGTGCTGCCGATCCGGCGCTGCTCGACAACTGGCTGGAGACGCTGCAGCTGGCGCGCAAGCTCGAGCTCGAGAATGGCCAGGTGCTGGATACCGAACTCTCCCAGGGGCAGCGCAAACGCCTGGCACTGCTGATGGCGCTGGTCGAGCAGCGCCAGATCCTGCTGCTCGACGAGTGGGCGGCGGATCAGGACCCGCAGTTCCGTCGGGTCTTCTACCGCGAACTGATGCCGCGCTTCCGCGAACTCGGCATCACCGTGTTCGCCATCAGTCACGATGACCACTACTTTGCCGAAGCCGATCGACTACTTGAGATGCGCGACGGCCGGCTGTTCGAACTCACCGGCGAGGCGCGCGACCTCGCCAGCCGCGATGCGGTGGCGCGGATCGATACCGCCTCTCCTTGAGCGCCTAGCGCCTAGATGGCGGCAGCGTCTTCCCCTTGCGCTCGCCGACACTCGCCTCCTGTGCCAGGCGGCGGCCACCGTGGCGGGCGCGTGCTTCGAGCGCGGGGATCAGGTCACCTTCGCTGAGATGACGCCAGAAGCGCTGCGGCATGTGCTGGGTCATGACCCGATGGTTGAGCCGCGCCGGATTGAAGGTGCTGACGAAGTAGGTACGCCAGAGCGCGTGCTCACTATCCTCGCCGGCTGCCTGGGCCGCCCGGGCGCGGGCCGTCCAGGCTGGCGGGCAAGGCGTGCGGTAATCCAGATGCTGGCCGTCCCAGGCCACGCCGTTGCGCGGGGTGGCGATCAGGAAGGGGTTACCGCCCAGGCGGTCGGCGAAGTGTTCTGCGCCCAGGTCGAGCACGTCGTGGGCCGGCTCGAACCAGGCGATAAAGCTGGCCTGGGACTCTTCCACACCGAGGTCATTCTCTCTATCGCGGTCATCCTTCCTGCCGAGGCAATCCGCTCTGCCATGCAAACTCTCTCCGCCAGGGGCGTCCTGAGAACCCCGGGCATCCGCCTCGTCTCCGTCCGTGGCGTCGCGATAAAAGCGCAGGAAGGCGTGCATATGGTGCGCCTCGCGCTTGACCGCGTGGCGGCGCTGATGCAGCACGCGGCCATCGCTGTCGGCGGGGTGGGTGGCGTCGCGTTCGCCGTGGTGCAGGCGCCACATCACCCGGTAAAGCAGGGCCCAGCGGTTCTGCTCGCCGTCGCCGCTACGGTAGCGTGAGGCGCGTTCGAGCAGGGCCAGGTCCTCGCGGCCGATGCGTACCGGCGCTGGCGCCACGCTCGGCTCGGGCAGCCTGATAGCGCCGGCGGTGGTGTCGGCGAAGAGATCCCCCTGGCTTTCGCGAGTATCCTCCCACACCACCGCCGCTGGCGGCACACCGGCCTGCAGCAGGCGCCGGGCGGCGTCGCGCCACTGGCCGAAGTCCGCGGCGGGCACCACCCAGGGCATGGCTCCGGCTGACGGCGCAGGCGTCATCGCGGGCTCACCATAGTGCCATCTGCGCCGGCTGCGGCGCGGTCAGCTGCTGGCGCAGGCGGGCACTGTCGCGCTGGCCATCGGCGGGGCGATAGTCCTGGGTCACCACGAAGGGGCGCAGGGTCTCCACTCGGCAGCGCAGCGCGATCAGATCCTGAAAGCGGATCTTGCGCTGGCGGCGCAGCTCGACCAGCCGCTGTACGCTCCTCAGGCCGATCCCCGGCACGCGGGCGATCAGCGCCGGCTCGGCGCGGTTGAGATCGACCGGGAAGGTATCTCGATGCGTCAGCGCCCAGGCCAGCTTGGGGTCGATCTCCAGCTCCAGATTGCCCGGCTTGCCGAGTAGCTCCGCGGCGGCGAAGCCGTAGCCGCGGATCAGGAAGTCGGCCTGGTAGAGCCGATGCTCGCGCAGCAGCGGTGGCGCCGCCTGGGGCAGGCCAGCGGGGCGCTCGGGGATCGGGCTGAAGGCCGAGTAGTAGACGCGCTTGAGGCGGAAGTCGCGGTAGAGCTGCTCGGCGGACTGCAGAATGGTGCGGTCATCGGTGGCATCGGCGCCGACGATCATCTGCGTGCTCTGCCCGCCCGGAGCGTAGCGCGGCGCCAGGCGCTTGGGGTTGGCGCTGCGCGGCGGCTGCTTGGCGTCCTGGGTGGCCGCGTCGTTGGCGGCATCGATGCCCTGGCGGATCTGCCCCATCGCCGAGTGGATGGTACCCAGCTCCTTCTCCGGGGCCAGGGTCTTGAGACTCGCAAGCGTCGGCAGTTCGATATTGGCGCTCAAGCGGTCGGCATAGCGCCCGGCCTCTTCCAGCAATTTGGGGTCCGCCTCGGGGATCGCCTTGAGGTGGATATAGCCCCGGAACTGATGCGTCTCACGCAGCAGCCTGGCCACCTGGATCAACTGCTCCATGGTGTAGTCGCTGGAGCGGATGATGCCCGAGCTCAGGAACAGCCCGCTGATGGTGTTGCGGCGATAGAAGGAGAGCGTGAGCCGCACCACCTCTTCCGGGGTGAAGCGGGCGCGCGGAATATTGCTCGAACGGCGGTTGATGCAGTACTGGCAGTCGTAGAGGCAGAAGTTGGTCAGCAGCACCTTGAGCAGCGAGACGCAGCGGCCGTCCGGGGTGAAGCTGTGACAGATGCCCATGCCGCTGGAGGCACCCAGCCCGGCCTTGCCGCGGGAGCTGCGGTTGGGCGCGCCGCTGCTGGCGCAGGAGGCGTCGTACTTGGCGGCATCGGCCAGGATGGAGAGTTTGTCGATCAGCTCCATGGCGCACCTCGAGCAGGGGAGACGGCAGCCCCGGTGGCGGGCCGGGCCTGTCAGAGCGGCCGCCGCGATCGGGGAGCATGATGCCAAATACTGTACTCAAAAACAGTGGTTTTGCATACAGCATTCGTGTCTCTGGATATGCCCGGTGCGTATCAGACCGATATCTAGCCTGCCGCCGCCAGCGTCTCGCAGCGCGTGCGGATCTCGGCATAGGGGTAGGCCTCGAAGCGCGCGTACCCCGGCAGCTTGCGCGCCTTGAGCGGGGTGAACAGCGGCATCGCCAGCCCGCACAGAAAGTGCGCCATGCGCTGGGGGCCGGGGGCCTCGCCCAGGGTGTCGCGGTGGTGGGCGATGAACGGCGCCAGCGCCTGCTGCAGCGTCTGCGCATCGGGCTCGGGCAGCGGCGGTGCCGGCGGCAGGCGGGCGATATGGCCGTGGCATACCGAGCAATGGCCGCAGCCAGTAGTACCCGCCGGCGGCGCCTCGCCGAAATAGGCCGCCAGGCGCCAGGTCAGGCAGGTGGTGGATTCGAACAGGTCGAGCATGGCGTGCAGCCGGGCGATCTCACTCGCCTCCCGCGCCTGGTATTCGGCCAGCAGCGTCTCGCTCAGGCCGTCGATGTCGAACTCGGGCGTCAGCACCTCGTAGACATCGGTCATGCGCTTGGCTTCCAGCACCACCCAGCCCTTCTCCTGGAAGTACTCCAGCGCTGTGATCACCCGCCCTCGCGAGGCGTCGAGCCCGGCCGCGGCCCCAGCCTGATAGAGGCGCTCGAAATCCACCGTGCCCCAGGTGCGCGCCATCGGCACGTTGTCGACGATCAGCCGCACGAAGTCAGCGCGCTCGCCCTCGAAGCGCGCCACCAGCGCCTCTGCCGGCTCGGCGTAGCGCAGCCGGTACTCGGCCAGATAGGCATAGCGCGGGGCGATGACGCCGTGCATTTCCAGGCGCACCAGCAGCGTCTTCAGCGGCAGCAGGCGAACGTTGCTGTCGCGCGAGAGGGTGTTGAGCAGCACCGGCCACTGGCGCTCCGGATGGGCGCCGGCGGCGGCGATCTCGCCGAGCACGTGACGAATGCCGGCGCGCTCCGGGGTATCGCCGTAGACGAAGTTCTCCAGCACCCGCAGGCCGTCGCGGCCGGCCAGGGTGAGGCAGCGCGAAGGCTGGCCATCGCGCCCGGCGCGGCCGATCTCCTGGCTGTAGTTCTCGATCGACTTGGGCAGGTCGTAGTGGACCACGTTGCGGATATCGCCCTTGTCGATGCCCATGCCGAAGGCGATGGTGGCGACGATGCAGGCGAGCTCGCCGTGCATGAAGCCCTGCTGGATGGCGTCGCGGGTCTCGCTATCGAGCCCGGCGTGGTAGGCGCGCGCGGCGATGCCGCGGGCGCTGAGATCGCGGGCGACCTGTTCGGCGCTGTGCTGCAGGGTGACATAGACGATGGTGGGCGCGGCCGCGCCCGGCTGCTGCTGCGGCGCCAGCCACGCCGCCAGGGCTTCCAGGCGCTCGGCGGCCGGCACCGGCTCCACCAGCAGTTCGAGGTTGGGGCGATGGAAGCCGGTGGTGATGACGTCCTCGGCGGCGATGGCGAACTTGTCGCGCATGTCGTCGATCACCGCCGGGGTCGCGGTGGCGGTGAGCAGCAGCGCCTGAGGGATATCGAACTCGCGCTGGTAGTCGGGCAGCTTGAGGTAGTCCGGGCGGAAGTTGTGGCCCCACTCGGAGATGCAGTGGGCCTCGTCGACCACCAGCAGCGAGATCGCGATCTGGCGCAGGAAGTGGCGGAAGCGCTCGTTCTTGAGCCGCTCCACCGAGACCATCAGGATCTTGAGCTCGTTGCGCCGCGCCCGCTCCATGATCTCGCGCACGGTGTCGCGGTCCTGGGTGGAGTCGATGCTGGCGGCGGCCACGCCGTGGCGCTGGAGAAAGCCGAGCTGGTCCTGCATCAGCGCCAGCAGCGGCGAGACCACCAGGGTGAGGTGGGGCAGGTGCAGCGCGGGGAGCTGATAGCAGAGCGACTTGCCGGCGCCGGTGGCGAAGATCGCCGCGGTCGAACGGCCGCCGATGACGCGTTCGATCACCGCGCCCTGGCCGCCACGGAAATCGTCGAAGCCGAAGACGCGCTTGAGGGTCTGGCGAGCGGTCTCTTGGGTCATGTCGGGCTCCCTGGGTTGGCCGAGGCAGCGCGGCCGGCCCGGCGCTGCGGGGGCGCAGTATCGCACGCCCGGGTGACGCTTGCAGGTCGCTACCGTGTCAGCGGTGCGCACGGCAGACGCGCGGTCGCAGGCGCCGGCGAGCCCGCTCGGCTATCGGGTCGTGATGTCGCGCCGTGGCCAGGGGGCCGCGCTGGGATTGGCGGCCATCGCCGGCTCATCGGGCGGCTGGGTCTGGGTCGGTGTCAGCGTCGCCTGGGCGTGGCGCGAGGAGCGGTAGCTGACCCCGTGACGCGCCCGCGGCGGCTCGTTGCCGGTATGCAGGGCGGTGACGCGTTCGATGATCGCGCGGTCACCCAGGGTCATGCGGTCGAGCATGCGTAGATGCTGCAGCCAGTTGGGTACCAGGAAGACTTCCTGCCACAGGTCGCGGTCAACGATATCGCGATAGAGTGACCAGCGCTTGGCGCCGTTGCGCAGGCGCAGCTTGCGCAGCGGACGCACCGCGCGGGCGAACTCGCGCAGATGCTCGGCATCGATGCGGTACTCGATGGTCACCATGACCGAACCGCGGGCCGGGTCGAACTCGAAGTCCGGGCGCTCGGTGTGCGCTTCCGGCGCTTCGATCAGGCCGCTGGCATCGAGATCGGGCAGCCGCGAGGGCAACAGCAGCAGCGCCGAGATCAGCAGCAGCGCGCCGGCCAGCAGCAGCGCCAGGTGCACGCCCAGGCCCTCGGTGAGCTGGCCCCACAGCAGCGAGCCCAGGGTCAGCCCGGCGTAGAGCGCGGTCTGGTAGAGCGCCAGTGCGCGGGCCTTGACCCAGTCCGGCACCAGCACCTGCACCGCCGAGTTGTAGGAGGCGACCGCGGCGATCCAGCAGCCCCCGCCGATCACCAGCGCCGGGAACAGCAGCCACAGCCTGTCGACCCCGCCGAGGATCAGCATCACCCCGCCCAGCAGTATGGCGGCGACGCTGATCAGGCGGCTGCTGCCGAGCCGTTGGCGTGCCCGGTTGACCAGGGTGCTGCCGGCGATCGCACCGATCCCTAGCCCGCCCAGCATGTAGCCATAGAGCGAGGCGCTGCCGCTGGGGTGCTGATGCGCCAGCAGCGGCAACAGCGCCCAGATCGCGCTGGCCGAGATGCCGAAGATGAAGGCGCGCAGCATCACCAGGCGGGTGACGCTGGAGTACTGCACGAAGTGCAGCGCCGCCTTGACCCCCTCCCACAGCCGCTCCGGTGGCAGCGACTTGGGCATCACCGCGCGCTTCCAGCGCCACAGCGCGGCAAACAGGCCGCAGAAACAGAGCACGTTGAGCAGGAAGATCCACGCCGGCCCCACCGCCGCCAGCAGCAGCCCGCCGATGGCCGGGCCGATGGCACGCGCGGCGTTGTAGTTGACGCTGTTGAGCAGCACGGCGCTGGAGACCAGATTGCGCGGCACCTGCTCGTTGACCGCCGCCTGCCAGGCCGGGGTGGTGATCGCCGCACCGATCGACACGCACAGGATCGAGGTGAGCAGCAGGGTCGGCGAGAGCAGGCCGAGAAAGGCGATCAGAGTGATGAAGGCGCCGCCCAGCAGCTCGATGGTCAGTCCGAACAGCATCACCTTGCGGCGGTCGTAGTTGTCCGCGATCACCCCGGTGACGATCGACATCAGCACCAGCGGCAGCGCCGCCGCCACCTGGATCAGCGCCACCAGGAGCGCGCCGCCGGCGCTGGAAGTGACCACCCAGGCCGCCGCCACCGACTGCGCCCACACGCCCAGGTTGGCGAACAGGTTGGCGATCCAGATCATGCGGAAGGCGGGTACGCCGAGCGGCGCGAAGGTGCTCACATCCGCCGGGCGCGGCGGGGTCTGGTCGGGCTCGAGGGTCAGATCGCTCTGGCGGGAAACGGGTTGCAGCATGGCGGGCTCGCTGTCGGCGGGCGAATCGGAAAACGCAGGCGGGCCCGCGGTGTCACACCGCGAGCCCCACATGACTAAATATTAGCATCCTGTCGATTAGTGCCGCCGTCCAGCCCGACCTTCGGCGCTTTCGAGTCTTGCTGCCTAAATCGCCTGGGCCCAGCGCTGCTCCACCACCTCGCTATGGGCCGCCAGCGGATGCCAGGCCACGGGGCCGTCGCTGTCGGCGAGGTCGAACACCTCGCGCCCGGCGACATGGTTGAGAATGGTCGCCGAGCGCCACGCCATCAGCGACAGCTGCGGCTCGGCGATGCCGTGGCTGTGGCGCCCGGCGTTGACCGCGTAGAGCCGGTGGGCGGCGGGGCCGTCCCAGTCCACTTCGAAGTGCGGGCCGAGCACCAGCTCGCCCTGGGCGTCGCGCGCCAGACGCTCGGCCAGCGGCGCCAGGCACGCCGGCAGCTGCGAGGGGAAGCCGGTGTCAACCAGCGGCTCGTCGGCGTCGAAGCGCTCGCGGCAGCGATGCAGATCGTGCTCGGTGGTCAGGCGCATCCCCGCGCCCTGGCGCGCTAGCGCCACCGCGCTGCGATGCGGCAGCAGGCGCGCCCAGCGCGGCTCGCCGAGCACGTCGAAGCGGTGGTAGAGCTCGCGGTAGAGGGTCTGCAGGGCGGCCGGGGTGATGCCGTCGCTGGCCAGCTTCTGCGCCGCCACCTCGCGCTCGCGCACCGCCCGCGGCAGGCCGTGGAAGGCGCCGGTGTAGCCGGGGGTGAAGTACTCGTTGGTGAACGCGGTCTCGTCGAGCGGCTCGAAGTTGCGCCGCCGCGAGATCCAGTCGAGCGAGCGCGGCTGACCCCAGTGGCCGCGCAGGGCGTTGAGGAACACATCGGCACCGCTCTGGCCGCCGCCCACCACCACCACGCGCAGGCCGGAGAAGTCGCGCCGGGCATGGGCGATCTCGGAGGCGTGCAGGCAGTTCGCCCCGCGCAGCGCGGTGGCGAACTCGGGCATCCACGGCGCCTTGCCGGTGCCCAGGCAGAGATGCCGGGCGCGGTAGTCGCCGCTGTCGGTGCGCAGGCGGAAGCCGTGGGCGTCGAGCTCGATCTCGCGCACCCCCTGGCCCAGCGCCACGCTCTCCAGGCGCTCGCCGACCCAGCGCAGGTAGTCGGAGAACTCGGCGCGGCTGACGCTGCCCAGCTCGGCATTGAGGAAGCGATAGAAGCGCCGGTGGCTGACCAGATAGTTGAGGAAGGAGTGGCGGCTGTCCGGCGCCACCGCGGTGACCAGATCCTTGAGGAAGCCGGTCTGCAGATGGGTATCGGGCAGCATCAGGCCGGGGTGCCAGGAGAGTGCCTGGCGGCGTTCGAAGAAGCGGGTGGCGAGTTGCGGCAGGCGCGAGTCCGCCAGCGCGGCGATGCTCAGATTGAAGGGGCCAGCGCCCACGCCGGCCAGATCGAGAGTAGAGCGTTCAGACATCGGACACCTCCGGGGTTGTGATGACGTCGGCGCGTGGCGCGGCTTGGCGCACGCCGTGCAGGGGGTTGGCCACGTGCAGATCCATCTCCGCCAGCATGCGTTCGCGGGCGTTGTCGGTGGCGTGCAGGAATTTGGCGCGGTTGAGCGTCAGGCGCAGGATGCGCGGCGCGAACAGATCGAAACGGGCGAAGCGCTCGGCCAGCGTCGGGTGGCGCTCACGGTAGGCGGTGAGCACGTCGCCGCAGAGCTGGTAGAAGCGTGTCTCACTGACCCCGCAGGCGGCAGCCAGCGGCGCGATGAAGCGCAGCGTGGTGACGAAATGGCCGGTCTGCAGATCGTGGATCAGTTTCTCCGGCGGCAGGCGCACGGTGACCGCGGTCAGGTTCTCCGGCAGGTCGCTGGCCTCGGGGAAATCCTCGTCGACCAGGCGCAGATCGCCCTGGAAATCCTTGAGCGCCAGGCGTGCGGGCCAGCCGTCGCGCAGGATCAGAGTGAGGTTCTGGCCGTGGGCGATCAGCGAGACGCCGTAGCGGCACATCAGGTGCCACATCGGCACCACGGTGACCTCGAACAGCCGTGTGAGCCAGCGCTCCGCGGTGGCCGGGGACTCCGCCCCGGCTGCGCGCAGATAGGCGGCGAGCCAGGGCCGGCCGTGCTCATCGCGCTGCATCAGCTCGGCCATCAGCAGCGCCTGCTCGGTGGCTGCCAGACGCGGCGCCAGCGCTTCGCGCCAGATCACCCCGAACAGCTCGGCGTAGCGGTAGGGCGCCTGGTCCAGACGCGCGTACTGGGCGTGGGGCAGCACCGCTCCGGCGGGTTCGGCAAGGATCTCCAGCCCCGCGCGGGCGAACTCAGCGTCCTCCTGGGCGCGGCGTTTGAGCCACGCCGAGGCCGCCGGGCCGGCGAGCAGATAGCGCCCGGGGATGCCGCGATAGCAGGAGGTGTTCATGATCGTCAGCGGCAGCTTGATGTCGTGGCTGGCGCGCCGGCTGACGTTGGTCAGGGTGCGCAGCGACTGCTGCGGCGCGTAGCGGTCGCCGAACTCGCCCAGATAGTGCAGCCGGCCGTGGGCGATATCGCCGGCGTGCAGCGGCGCCAGCCAGCGCTGCCACTGCCACGGGTGCACCGGCATCAGACGGTAGTCGGCGGGGTTGTCGACCCGCTCGGCCAGCGCCTGGTGCAGCCGCCCCAGCTCGATCTCGCAGAGTGCCGAGCGCAGGAGTTCCGGGGTATCGATCGCCACACCGCCGCACTCGAGCGCCGACGCGGCCACCGCCACCCAGCCCAGCTGGAAGCTGTGGCCATGCTCCGGGGCGTAGCGCGCCAGCGCCTCCAGCCCCCAGCCGCGGCGCCCCTTGTTGAACAGGAACTTGGGGTGGCCATCGAGCAGCCGCTGGCGCTGCGGTTCGGGCAGACGGATGGCGGCATCGGCGCTGAGCCCGCGGCGCGCCTGGCGCAGCTGGCAGTCGGCGCGCAGGGTGGCGAACAGGTCCTCCAGATGCTCGGCGACCTGGCTATCCTGCATGCCCAGCGGCGCGGCCAGCGCGAGCAGGAAGTCGGCCGCCTCCAGGCTCGCCCCGGGGGGCGGACTCAGGCTCTCGGGGTCGACCTGCGGCTGGCCCCAGAGATTGGTGCGGGCGCTGAAGTGCCAACTGCCGTGCTCGTCCAGGTCGAGGCGATAGCCGCTGTCATCGTCGCCCAGCGGCGCGAGAATGCGCTCGTAGCTCAGCTCGCCGATCATCTTGGCGATCAGCGCGCGGTTGGCCGCGCCCCAGTGCGGCGCCAGGCAGGTGTCCAGCGTGGCCATCTCCGGGGCTCGATGAATCATCGAAGGTCGGGGCATCACATAATCTCGCTGAAGAAGTGATCGCGCTGGCCCATCACCAGGCTCGAACGCTTGTGCGGGAAGTCGAAGTCGCGCAGGCGCTCCAGCCCGAGGCGCCCCAGATGGCGGAACAGCCGCTGGTTGTCGTGGCGCGGCTCCAGTACCAGGCGGGTGGTGCGCGGCTCGGACAGGTAGGCGTAGTGGCTGAGTCCGCCCAGCCAGGCATCGACGAACTGCGGCCCGCGCACGTCCTCCTCGCCCACCAGCAGATGAATGCCGCGGTCGAAGGGCGCCCAGGGGTAGTAGGGGGCGAGGCGATCCTCGGCGGCCCAGTAGAGCTCGAAGTAACCGAATGCACGGCCATCGAACTCACCGATCAGCGGCAGGGTGTGCGGGTCGGCCAGGCGCTGGTCGATGAACTCGGCCAGCTCCGCCTCGGGCCATGCCTGCTCCCAGAACTCGGCCACCCGCGGCAGATGCATCCAGCGCACGAAGCGTTCGAGGTCGCGCTCGCGCTCGATCACCCGCAGGCTGAAGGTCTGGCCCAGCTTGGGCATCTGCCGCCGGTAGACCTCGCCGCTCGGCTTGGCTGGGCGCCGGGGGTGGCCCAGCTCGGGGGCGAAGGGCGTCTCTGCCGGGGTGGTCGGGGCGTGGCGCAGCCAGTGCCACGGCTGCTGATAGAAGACCGCGCGCAGCACCCGCGGGCCGCCCAGCGTGGCGATGAGCGTCGGCCAGTCCGGATGGTCCTGCCAGTCCGTGTCTTCGAGCACCAGCAGCTCAAGCGTCGGATGGCGGGCGAAGGCGGCATCGAGGGCGGCGATCAGCGAGTGCGGAGCGTGCTCGCCGGTGGCGTTCAGGCGCGCGGCGCGGTCGGCGAGGAACGCAAGCGAGTTCTCGGCAACGCCCGTATTGGCAACGTCAGTATTGGCAACGTCGGTCTTGGAAACGTCGGTCTTGGAAACGTCAGTCTTGGAAACGTCAGTCTGGCCGAGCGGGTGATCGCGCGTGGCTGTCAGTGCGTCTGTCGGCGTGTCTTGCAGCGTGTCTGGCGACGTAGCAGTCATGCGATGGCTCCGGTGGGGCGGTTGGCGTTCGGCGTCGCGGTCGGCGCTGCCTGCGAGCCGTCGAGGGGGCGGGTCAGCGGTTGCGTCAACGGATTGCGTAGCGGTAGATAGAGGCGGGCGGGGTTGCCCAGGGTCGCCTCGTTGACGCCGCTCAGGTAGCAGAAGAAGTTGCCCTTCACCTCCAGTTCGGCGGCGTTCAGGGCGTGCTCCAGACAGTCGAGATCGCCGTCGAGCCGCTCGCGCAGACCCTCGAGATGGGCGCGCAGATCGGCCAGCAGCAGCGCCTCCTCGGCCAGGCCGTCGGCGGCCAGGGCGCTGGTGACGGCGAAGGTGGAGTTGATCAGCAGGTAGTAGAGGAAGTAGCGGCGCAGGGTATCGCGGGACCAGTGGTTTTCCGGCGCCTCGGCCAGCTGCGGATGGCGCGCGAGGAAGTGGTCGTTCACACCGCTGCCCTGGCAGTCGCGGTAGTCCATGCCCACCGGCCAGCCCTGGTCGAGGCGCAGCACGATGTTCTGCTGGTGTGCCAGCAGCACGATGCCCTCTTCCACCACCAGTCCGAACAGCGGGGTGAGCACTCGCTCGCAGTA
>JNVT01000115.1 GCA_000737985.1 Gammaproteobacteria bacterium MFB021
CTGTTCGAATCAGGGCGTAGCCACCAGATACGACGCCAAAGCCCACCTCGCGTGGGCTTTGGCGTTTTGGGAATCACAGCATAAATGCCTGCACGAGCGAATGGCTCCTTCATCTCGTTCGGCGATTTATTCAGCGTTTCCTTTCTGTGCGCTGTTTCCGTATGCGCCGCTGAATTGTCTGCAGCGACGCGGATAGACCGATTCAACCCCAGAGCGCCGACGGCGCGGGATGCACCCCCATCGCATCGTAGTGCAGTCCCGGGTCGCGGTCCCGGGCCAGCAGCAGCGGCCCGTCGAGATCGACCACCGCCGCACCCTGGGCCACCAGCAGTGCCGGCGCCATCGACAGCGACGACCCCACCATGCAGCCCACCATCACCCCGAACCCCAAGGCCTGCGCCTCGCGCTTGAGCGCCAGGGCTTCGGTCAGGCCGCCGCTCTTGTCGAGCTTGATATTGATCAGGTCATAACGCCCCACCAGCGCTGCCAGTGAGCTGCGATCATGACAGGCCTCATCGGCACACACCGGCAGCCGCCGCTCGGTCTGCGCCAGCGAGGCGTCGTCAGCGGCGGGCAGCGGCTGCTCGACCATCTCGATGCCCAGCTCGACCAGCCGCGGCGCCAGACGCTGGTAGGTGGGCAGATCCCAGGCCTCGTTGGCATCGACGATGAGCCGCGCCCGCGGCGCCCCCTCGCGCACCGCGCGCAGGCGTTCGAGATCCCCCTCCCCGCCCAGCTTGATCTTGAGCAGCGGGCGCTCGGCGTGGCGCCGGGCCTTGTCGCGCATGGCCGCCGGCGTATCCAGCGACAGCGTATAGGCGCATACCTGCACCTGGGGCGGCGCCAGCCCCGCCAGCGCCCACACCGGCGTGGCACGCCGCTTGGCCTCCAGATCCCATAGCGCACAGTCCACCGCGTTGCGCGCCGCGCCGGCCGGCAGCCGAGTCTGCAGCGCCTCGCGATCCAGCCCACTGGCGAGAGCTTCCCGCAGCGATTCGATCTGCGCGATGACGCTCGCCACCGACTCGCCATAGTGGGCATAGGGCACGCACTCGCCATGGCCCACGTGGCCGGCGTCGCTCAGGCTCACCGTCACCACCCGCGCTTCGCTGCGCGCCCCGCGCGAGATGGTGAAGCGCTCGGCCAGCGCGAAGCGCGTCTCCTCCATCCTCAGTGTCGCCATGCTGTTCCTCCTAGGCTCCGTACGAAAACTACCTGCGCTCAGCAA
>JNVT01000116.1 GCA_000737985.1 Gammaproteobacteria bacterium MFB021
TCGAATCAGGGCGTAGCCACCAGATACGACGCCAAAGCCCACCTCGCGTGGGCTTTGGCGTTTTGGGAATCACAGCATAAATGCCTGCACGAGCGAATTCGGCGATTTATTCAGCGTTTCCTTTCTGTGCGCTGTTTCCGTATGCGCCGCTGAATTGTCTGCAGCGACGCGGATAGACCGATTCAACCCCAGAGCGCCGACGGCGCGGGATGCACCCCCATCGCATCGTAGTGCAGTCCCGGGTCGCGGTCCCGGGCCAGCAGCAGCGGCCCGTCGAGATCGACCACCGCCGCACCCTGGGCCACCAGCAGTGCCGGCGCCATCGACAGCGACGACCCCACCATGCAGCCCACCATCACCCCGAACCCCAAGGCCTGCGCCTCGCGCTTGAGCGCCAGGGCTTCGGTCAGGCCGCCGCTCTTGTCGAGCTTGATATTGATCAGGTCATAACGCCCCACCAGCGCTGCCAGTGAGCTGCGATCATGACAGGCCTCATCGGCACACACCGGCAGCCGCCGCTCGGTCTGCGCCAGCGAGGCGTCGTCAGCGGCGGGCAGCGGCTGCTCGACCATCTCGATGCCCAGCTCGACCAGCCGCGGCGCCAGACGCTGGTAGGTGGGCAGATCCCAGGCCTCGTTGGCATCGACGATGAGCCGCGCCCGCGGCGCCCCCTCGCGCACCGCGCGCAGGCGTTCGAGATCCCCCTCCCCGCCCAGCTTGATCTTGAGCAGCGGGCGCTCGGCGTGGCGCCGGGCCTTGTCGCGCATGGCCGCCGGCGTATCCAGCGACAGCGTATAGGCGCATACCTGCACCTGGGGCGGCGCCAGCCCCGCCAGCGCCCACACCGGCGTGGCACGCCGCTTGGCCTCCAGATCCCATAGCGCACAGTCCACCGCGTTGCGCGCCGCGCCGGCCGGCAGCCGAGTCTGCAGCGCCTCGCGATCCAGCCCACTGGCGAGAGCTTCCCGCAGCGATTCGATCTGCGCGATGACGCTCGCCACCGACTCGCCATAGTGGGCATAGGGCACGCACTCGCCATGGCCCACGTGGCCGGCGTCGCTCAGGCTCACCGTCACCACCCGCGCTTCGCTGCGCGCCCCGCGCGAGATGGTGAAGCGCTCGGCCAGCGCGAAGCGCGTCTCCTCCATCCTCAGTGTCGCCATGCTGTTCCTCCTAGGCTCCGTACGAAAACTACCTGCGCTCA
>JNVT01000117.1 GCA_000737985.1 Gammaproteobacteria bacterium MFB021
AGCTACACCTTCAACCCGGGTGCCGACTTCGACGGCCTGGCCGCTGGCCAGAGCCGCGACGTCACCTTCACTTATACCGCCACCGACAACAACGGCGGGGTGAGTACGCCGCAGACGGTGACCATTACCGTTACCGGCACCAACGACGTGCCGGTCGCCAAGGCCGACACCCAGACCACTGGCGAGAACGCCACGTTGACTAGCCAAGTGCCGGCGGCCACCGATGTGGATGGCACCGTCGAGAGCTACCAGCTGGTCAACGGTGTTGGTAACAACAATGGTTCGCTGAGCTTCAATAGCGACGGCAGCTACACCTTTAACCCAGGTACCGACTTCGACGGTCTGGCCGCTGGCCAGAGTCGTGACGTCACCTTTACCTATACCGCCACCGATAACGATGGCGGCGTCAGCGCCCCGCAGACGGTGACCATCACCGTGACCGGCACCAATGACGTGCCGGTCGCCAAGGCCGATACCCAGACCACCGGTGAGAACGCCACGCTGACTAGCCAGGTCCCGGCGGCCACCGATGTGGATGGCACCGTCGAGAGCTACCAACTGGTCAACGGTGTTGGTAACAACAACGGTTCGCTGAGCTTCAATAGCGACGGCAGCTACACCTTTAACCCGGGTACCGACTTCGACGGCCTGGCGGCTGGTCAGAGTCGCGATGTCACCTTTAGCTACACGGCCACTGACAACAACGGTGGGGTGAGTGCACCTCAGACGGTGACTATCACCGTGACCGGCACCAACGACGCGCCGGTCGCCAAGGCGGATACCCAGACCACCGGCGAGAACGCCACGCTGACTAGCCAAGTGCCGGCGGCCACCGATGTCGACGGCACGGTCGATAGCTACCAACTGGTCAACGGTGTTGGTGACAACAACGGTTCGCTGAGCTTTAACAGCGACGGCAGCTATACCTTCAATCCGGGCACCGACTTCGACAGTCTGGCCGCGGGTGAGAGCCGCAACGTCACCTTCACTTACACCGCTACCGACAACGATGGCGGCGTCAGCGCCCCGCAGACGGTGACCATCACCGTCACTGGCACCAACGACGTGCCGGTCGCCAAGGCGGATACCCAGACCACCGGTGAGAACCAGGTACTCGAAGGTAGCGTGCCGGCGGCGACTGACGTCGACGGCACGGTCGAGAGCTATCAGCTCGCGACCGACGTCGGCCAGGGCAATGGCTCGCTGAGCTTCAATAGCGACGGCAGCTACACCTTCAACCCGGGTGCCGACTTCGACGCACTGGCCGCGGGCCAGAGTCGGGACGTCACGTTCACCTACACCGCCATCGACAACAACGGCGGGGTGAGTACGCCGCAGACGGTGACCATTACCGTTACCGGCACCAACGACGTGCCAGTCGCCAAGGCCGATACTCAGACCACCGGCGAAAACGCCACCCTGAATGCCCAAGTGCCGGCGGCGACCGACGTCGACGGTACGGTTG
>JNVT01000118.1 GCA_000737985.1 Gammaproteobacteria bacterium MFB021
TCTGGGGCCGATCACCATCGACCTGAGCGAGCCCACCACACCAACGATCTCACTGGCCAACGACACCGGCGCAGATATCGCCGATGGCATCACCAACGATGCCACCGTGACTGTCGACGGTCTCGAAGCCAACGCCACCTGGGAGTACTCCACCGACGGTGGTACGACCTGGACCACCGGAACCGGCACCAGCTTCGAGCTCGGTGAAGGGACTTATGCCGATAGCGATGTGCAAGTTCGCCAGACCGATGTCGCCGGCAACACCAGCCTGGTTGGCAACCTGGGCCCGGTAGTCGTGGACCTTAGCGCGCCCACCGCACCGACGATCGCTCTCCAGACTGATAGCGGTCTCGATGCCAACGACGGCATTACCAACGATGCCACGGTCAATGTCGACGGCCTGGAAGCCAACGCCATCTGGGAGTACTCCACCGACGGCGGTACGACCTGGACCACTGGCACCGGCACCAGCTTCGAGTTGGCTGAAGGGGCCTATGCCGATGGCGATGTGCAGGTGCGCCAGACCGATGTCGCCGGCAACATCAGCCCTGTCGATAGCCTGGGGCCGATCACGGTCGACTTGAGCGCACCTGTCGCACCGACGATCTCACTGGCCAACGACACCGGCGCGGATATCACCGATGGCATCACCAACGACGCCACGGTCAATGTCGATGGCCTGGAAGCCAACGCCACCTGGGAGTACTCCACCGATGGCGGCACCACCTGGACCACTGGCACTGGTATCAGCTTCGAGTTGGCTGAAGGGGCCTATGCCGATGGCGATGTGCAAGTTCGCCAGACCGATGTCGCCGGCAACATCAGCCCTGTCGATAGTCTGGGGCCGATCACCATCGACCTGAGCGCACCGACTGCACCGACGCTCTCACTGGCCAATGACACCGGCGCGGATATCGCCGACGGCATTACCAACGATGCCACCGTGACTGTCGACGGCCTGGAAGCCAACGCCATCTGGGAATACTCCACCGATGGTGGTACGACCTGGACCACTGGCACAGGCACCAGCTTCGAGCTGGCTGAAGGGGCCTATGCCGATGGCGCTGTACAGGTCCGCCAGACCGATGTCGCCGGCAACATCAGCCCTGTCGATAGCCTGGGGCCGATCACGGTCGACTTGAGCGCGCCCACCGCACCGACGATCGCTCTCCAGACTGATAGCGGTCTCGATGCTAACGACGGCATCACCAACGACGCCACCGTGACTGTCGACGGTCTCGAAGCCAACGCCACCTGGGAGTACTCCACCGACGGCGGCACCACCTGGACCACTGGCACTGGTATCAGCTTCGAGTTGGCTGAGGCCACCTATGCCGATGGGGATGTGCAGGTGCGCCAGACCGATGTCGCCGGCAACATCAGCCCTGTCGATAGTCTGGGGCCGATCACCATCGACCTGAGCGAGCCCACCACACCAACGATCTCACTGGCCAACGACACCGGCGCAGATATCGCCGATGGCATCACCAACGATGCCACCGTGACTGTCGACGGTCTCGAAGCCAACGCCACCTGGGAGTACTCCACCGACGGCGGTACCACCTGGACCACCGGAACCGGCACCAGCTTCGAGCTAGGTGAAGGGACTTATGCCGATAGCGATGTGCAAGTTCGCCAGACCGATGTCGCCGGCAACACCAGCCTGGTTGGCAACCTGGGCCCGGTAGTCGTGGACCTTAGCGC
>JNVT01000119.1 GCA_000737985.1 Gammaproteobacteria bacterium MFB021
GTCACCGCCGCCCTGGCGCTCACGCTTGCCCGGGCGCTGCTTGCGCTTGCGCGGCGCCTGCTCGCTGGACGCCTCGCTGGCACCGCCGCCATCGGGTTTGCGCGTGCGCGGCGTCTTGCGGTGGCGCGGTGCGGCATCGGCGAGATCGAAATCGATCTTGCGGTCGTCGAGGTCGACCCGCGCCACGCGCACGGTGACGCCATCGCCCAGGCGGTAGGCAACGCCACTGCGCTCGCCCTTGAGGCGGTGCTTCTCGGCCTCGTAGTGGTAATAGTCAGAGGGCAGCGAGGTGACGTGCACCAGCCCCTCGACGTAGACGTCATCGAGGCGCACGAAGATCCCGAACTGGGTCACCGAGGCGATGGTGCCCTCGTAGGTCTCGCCCACCTTGTCGGAGAGGAACTCGCACTTGAGCCAGTCGGTGACGTCGCGGGTGGCGTCGTCGGCACGCCGCTCGGTCATCGAGCAGTGCTCGCCCAGCTCCACCATCTGTTCGAAGGTGTAGGGACACCAGGTGGTCGGCTTCTCCACCGGCGCACCCTCGGCGCGCATCACCGTCTGCGTCTGGCGCGGGCCGCGGATCACCGAGCGGATGGCACGGTGCACCAGCAGGTCGGGGTAGCGGCGGATCGGCGAGGTGAAGTGCGCGTAGGCCTGATAGGCGAGACCGAAGTGGCCCTCGTTGTGCGGCGAATAGACCGCCTGGCTCATCGAACGCAGCATCACCGTCTGAATGATGTCGGCGTCGGGACGATCCTTGATCGCCTCCCGCAGCGCCTGGTAATCCTTGGGCGAGGGATCGTCACCGCCGCCCAGGGTGAGGCCCAGCTCGCCGAGGAACACCCGCAGATTCTCCAGGCGCTCACTGGCCGGCGGCTGGTGCACGCGGTAGAGCGCCGGCAGATCGTGCTTGTCGAGGAAGCGTGCGGTGGCCACGTTGGCCGCCAGCATGCACTCCTCGATCAGCTTGTGGGCGTCGTTGCGAGTACGCGGCACGATCTTCTCGATCTTGCGCTCGTCGTTGAAGACGATCTGCGTCTCGGTAGTCTCGAAATCGATCGCCCCGCGCGCCTCGCGAGCCTGACGCAGCACCTTGTAGAGCGCATGCAGGTTCTCCAGCGACGGCACCAGCTCGCGGTAGCGCTCGCGCAGCGCCTGCCCTTCCTCGCTGTCACCCTCGTGCAGCATGGTGCCGACATCGGTGTAGGTGAGGCGAGCATGGGAGCGGATCACCGCTTCGTAGAACTTGTAACGGCTGATATTGCCGCTCTGCGAGATGTTCATCTCGCACACCATGGTCAGGCGATCGACGTGCGGGTTGAGCGAGCAGAGGCCATTGGAGAGCAGCTCCGGCAGCATCGGCACTACCTGGCCAGGGAAATAGACCGAGTTGCCGCGCACGTAGGCTTCGTTGTCGAGCGCGCTGCCGCCGCGCACGTAGTGGGAGACGTCCGCGATGGCGACGATCAGCTTCCAGCTGCCGGACTTGGTCTTCCACGCACACACCGCGTCGTCGAAATCCTTGGCGTCCTCGCCGTCGATGGTGACCAGCGGCGTATCGCGCAGATCGATACGCGCGTGCTTGTCCTCTTCCAGGACCTCGGCGGAGATGCCGGCGATCTGCTGGTCCACTTCGGGCGGGAACTCCGCCGGGATATCGTGGGTGCGGATGGCGATGTCGATCTCGAGCCCCGGGTCCATGCGCTCACCCAGCACCTCGACCACTTCGCCCACCGGCTGCTGGCGGGTCTCCGGCTGGCGGGTGATGTTGACCGAGACGATCTGACCATCCTTGGCGCCCTGGCTGGCGCTGTGCGGGATGATCACCTCCTGACTGATGCGCGAATTCTCCGGAATCAGCACCGCGAACTCGGGAGAGTTCTGACGGAAGACACCGACCAGAGTCTGGGTGTTGCGCGCCAGCACCTCGACGATGGTGGCCTCGTCGCGTCCACGACGGTCGCGGCCGCTGACCCGCGCCAGCACCACGTCGCCGTCGAACACCCGGCGCATCTGGCGCGGCGGCAGCACCAGGTCGGGCTTCACACCATCGTGGCGAATCAGAAAGCCCATGCCATCGCGGTGGCCCTGAACGCGCCCCTTGATCAGGTCGAGCTTGTCGATCAGCGCATAGGCGCCCTTGCGGTCGCGCAGAATCTGACCGTCGCGCTCCATCGCGGCGAGACGACGACGCACCGCTTCCAGCTGGTTGTCGTCCTCGAGCCCGAGCATGGCGCTCATGTTCTCATGGGTGATCGGCTTGCCGTACTCCTCGAGCCGGGCGAGCAGGTACTCGCGGCTGGGTACGGGATTGTCATATTTTTCAGCTTCACGAGCCGCGTGCGGATCGTCGTCCAACGTCCAATGAGTCATGCAGCCATCGTCCTTGCTTCAGGGTGGGAGTCACGCGGCGGGCGGCAATTGCCGTTATTTACTTTATGGGTCATACGTCAAGTATAGCGGTCACGCCTCTCCGACCCAACCACCGGCGGCGTTGCCAGCGTGGGAAGCCGCCGACGGCATCCGGACGCTACCGCGAGTGCAGCCCGAGAAATGCCATGGCGATAGCGGTTTACGCCACTGACAGGCACCGGCAAGAGATCGTGAAAGGTTTATCGACAAGGGCTTGCATTCGATCGCAGAGCCGGTATTATACATCGCGCCTTGGCCCAGATGGCGGAATTGGTAGACGCGCTAGCTTCAGGTGCTAGTGTCCTTACGGACGTGGAGGTTCAAGTCCTCTTCTGGGCACCATCGAGGTCGTCGATATGACGATCATCGAGGTAGACAGGGCCAGGATCGAGCCCGGATGGCGGAATTGGTAGACGCGCTAGCTTCAGGTGCTAGTGTCCTTACGGACGTGGAGGTTCAAGTCCTCTTCCGGGCACCAATCTCGATCCCGCGCAGCAAGCATGACAAGCCCAGGTGGCGGAATTGGTAGACGCGCTAGCTTCAGGTGCTAGTGTCCTTACGGACGTGGAGGTTCAAGTCCTCTCCTGGGCACCACGCTGTCATGCTTCATACGATGCGACTCTCCTGCTGGACACCCCCTGTCCGCGCTGCAATCTCCTCTATATCGTGCCCCCGTAAATCTCGTACCGAGAACTGTCTGAATCAGGCTTGGTGTAGGCGTTTCTGCATGTCGTCGTAGGCTCTTGCAGGCTGCCTCGTTGTCTTCTTGGGCACTGGTATTGGCTCATGGCCTGCCCGCCCGCTTCGTCTATCCGTTCTGTTCGTTTACCCCTCTCTTCGTTGTTACCCGCGCTCGGCTGACTGCGCCCTGTATTGCCGTGTTTCTTCGGATCGTGCGATTCGGAGCGCTTGTATTCCCTTACGCGCCCGGCCCCAGCAAAGCCCGAGGTCACGCTTCGCCACCCTCGCGCTCGGGCCACACCTCACTCATCCACCTCACGCATCTGCCGGCGCATCTGCCGGCGCATCTGCCGGCGCATCTACGCCGGCGAGCCCACCGCCCTTGCGCCCCTCTCCACTGGTTATTAGACGTAATGATTATGGATCATAACTATTTTCTTGCGGATACTCGCCTCGCACGTCGCTGCTTCGCTGGCGGGAGATGATCGCGGCGGCGAATCCGGCCGGACCACGCCACCACCGGCCTCGACCCACTATCCGCGCCCTTGCCGGAGAACGACCATGAACAAAACAACAAGTCGAAAAACAACGATGCCAACAATCATCAGTCAAAAAACGACGAGGCAAAAAACTGCCGCGCTGCGCTCCCAACGATCCATCAGCCGCTATCATGGGGAGAACGCTTCGGGCTCTGCGCCGTGTTGCGCCCCGCTCTCGCGCTCCGGGCGGAGCATACGGCCGGGGTCCGGTACTGATTCGCTCTCTCTACGCCAGGCCCTATCCCGCGCGCATGACTTCCGACGCCTCTGTTTCCCCCGATTCGCTCGACCAGTCGCGCCTGACGCGTCTGCTCGGGTTTCGCATCACCCGCGCCGAGCTGCGCATACGCCGCCTGTTCCTGGAGTGCATGGCGCGCTTCGAACTCAAGCCGGTGGACTATTCGCTGCTGGTCCTGGTGGACGCCAACCCGGGCGTCAATCAGCGCCAGTTGGCCGAAGTGCTGGACGTCTCGCCGCCCAATCTAGCCATCGTGGTGGCACGACTGATGAAGCGAGAGCTACTGCGCCAGGTGCGCGGCCAGCAGGATCGACGCATGCAGCACCTGCACCTGACCACGGTGGGCAAGCAACTGCTCGACGAGACCGAGCTCGCGGTCAGCGAGATGGAAGCGCGGCTACTCGACAGCCTCGGGCCGACGCACGGAGAGGCACTGCTGGCGGCGCTGGCACGGCTCGAACATCTGGCCTGAACCACGTCGCCCGGTCGCTGCTGGGTCTGGCGCTGAGCCTCACCGCAGGTCTGGTGTTCGTTCCGCAGGCACTCATCCCGCAGGCCGACGCCCAGTCGATGCCGCAGACGGTGCAGCTACGCGCAGGCATGAACACCGGCGGCACCAGCTTCATGGACGGCTTCGGCCGCCTCGGCCAGGGCTGGACCTATATTCAATACGCGCGCCTGTCCCACCTCGATGCGATCAAGGATGCCAGCGGCGACGACTCACCCGCTTTTCGTAACCCGCAGATCGACTCCACCGCGCTGATCACCCAGTTCGCCTACACCTCGCCCTACCGTCTGTGGGGCGGCTGGCTCGGCTTCACCGCTCTGGTGCCGCTGGTCAATCTGCATGCTTCCTTCGCCGACGACAGCCCCGTCACCCTGCGCGACAACGGCTTCGGGCTGGGCGACATCACCTTCGGCCCCTATCTGCAGATGGCACCGATCATCCGTCAGGGGCGACCGGTCTTTTCACAGCGTTTCGAATTCGACGTGATCGCCCCGGTGGGCAAGTTCGACCGCGACCGCGCCCTCAACCCCGGCGATGGCTACTGGTCGATCCTCCCCAACTGGGCGATCACCGTACTGCCCACGCCGGCGTGGGAGATCAGCGCTCGCCTCAACTATCTGTATAACTTCGAGACCGACCGCGCCGGGGCTCCGCCGGCCATCCCCGGCTTCGAGTTCGACAACGGCCAGGCCGGGGATGCCGCCTGGGTCAACCTCGCCAGCTCCTACGCCGTCAACGACAAGCTGCGCCTGGGCATCAACGGCTTCTATCTGCGCCAGCTGAGCGACAACCGCACCAATGGCGAGCGCGTGGCCGATTCGCGCCAGACCTTGCTCTATCTGGGACCGGGCGGCGCCTATCGCTTCGATGCCGACAACCTGCTCAACGTCAATCTCTACTTTCCACTCAAGGTCGAGAACGCCGCCGCCGGCAACAGCCTCAACCTGCAGTTCGTCCACAGTTTCTGAATGCGCCTTCGCGCAGGAGTCGAGACATGCAACTCTACGGCAAGACACTGGTGGTGACCGGCGTCGCCTCGGGAATCGGCAATGAAGTCGCCCGCCTGGCGCGCTTTCACGGCGCGCGGGTCATCGGCGTCGACCGCCATCCGGTCGACATGACCCTGGACGCCTTTCACCAGGCCGATCTGAGCGATCCGCAGGCGATCGACGCCCTCGTCGCGGCACTGCCCGCACGCCTCGACGGCCTGGCCAATATCGCCGGGGTGCCAGGCACCGCCGACCCGGCGCTGGTGGCTCGGGTCAACTATCTGGGTCTGCGCCACCTGAGCCAAGCGCTGCTGCCGCGGCTCAGCGGCGGCAGCGTGGTCAACGTCACCTCGATCCTCGGCGCCGCCTGGGCCGAGCGCCTGGAGGCCCATCGCGCCCTCGCCGACACGCCCGATTTCACCGCCGGTGAACAGTGGCTGGCAGCGCATCCGGTGCCCGCCGAAAGCTGCTATCAGTACTTCAAGGAGGCGCTGATCGTGTGGAGCGCACGCGCCTCGCGGCCCTGGTTCGCGAGCCAGGACGTGCGCGTCAACTGCGTCGCCCCCGGCCCAGTGTTCACCCCCATCCTCGACGACTTCGTCACCATGCTCGGCCCCGAGCGCGTCGCTGCGGATGCCGGGAAGATGAAGCGCCCGGCGTTCGCCGACGAGGTGGCCGAGGGGATCGTGTTCCTGCTCTCCGACGCCGCGCGCTGGATCAACGGTGTCAATCTACCCATCGACGGCGGCCTCGCGGCCACCGCCCTGTGATCCCTCATACTCCTGGAGAGACCCCATGAGCGATACCCCGACCCGATTCCCCGACCCCGCGCGCTGGCACGCCAAGCTGTTCGACGGCGACTGGATCGAGGCAAGCGCCACCCTCGAGGTGATCGAGCCCGGCTCCGGCGCACCGCTACATACCGTGGGCAAGGCCGACGCTGCCGCCGTTACGCGCGCGGTGGCTCAGGCCAAGGAGGCGCAGTGCGCCTGGGCCGCGACCCCACCCCGCGAACGCGCCGCGGTGTTCCATCGCGCCGCCGCGCTGCTCGAAGCGCAGGCGCCCGCCATAGCGAGCCTGATCGCCCGCGAGACGGGGGCGATTCTGCCCAAGGGCGAGCACGAGGTGCGCGAGGCGATCGTGCTGCTGCAGCGTGCCGCCGCCATGCCGCTGCAGGCCACCGGCCAGGTGCTGCCGAGCGAACCCGGGCGCATGAGCCTGGCCCGACGCCGGCCGCTCGGCGTGGTCGGCGTGATCTCGCCGTTCAACTTCCCGCTGGTACTGTCGCTGCGCTCGGTGGCCCCGGCACTCGCCGTGGGCAACGCCGTGGTGATCAAGCCCGACCCGCGCACGCCTTACGCCGGCGGCTTCGTGATCGCCGAGGTCCTCAGCGCCGCCGGCCTGCCCAAGGGGCTCTTGCACGTGCTGCCGGGGGAGGCCGAGGCCGGCCAGGCGCTGGTCGAGGCGCCGGGCGTGCCGATGATCGCCTTCACCGGTTCCACCGCCGCCGGGCGCCGTATCGGCGAGCTGGCGGGGCGCCATCTCAAGAAGGTATCGCTGGAGCTGGGCGGCAAGAACTCGCTGATCGTGCTCGATGACGCCGACCTCGACCAGGCGGTGTCGGCGATCGCCTTCGGCGCCTACTTCCACCAGGGCCAGATCTGCATGGCCACCGGCCGCGTGCTGGTCCATCACAGCATCGCCGCAGAGCTGACCCAGCGTCTGGCCGCGAAGGCGCGTCAGCTGCCGGTGGGCGACCCGGCACGGGAACAGGTAGCGCTGGGGCCGATCATCGACCAGCGCCAGCTCGACCACGTCAAGGCGATCGTCGATGACAGCGTCGCCGCCGGTGCGGTGCTCGAGGCCGGCGGCACCCACCAGGAGCTGTTCTACGCCGCCACCGTGCTCTCCAACGTTCGCCCAGGCATGCGCGCCTTCGACGAGGAGATATTCGGCCCGGTGGCCAACGTGATCGTGTTCGACGACGACGACGAGGCAGCGGCGCTGGCCAACGCCACCGACTACGGCCTCTCCGCGGGGATCCTCTCGGCCTCGGTGGGTCGCGCCATGGCGCTGGGCGACAAGCTCCATACCGGGCTTCTGCACATCAACGACCAGACCGTCGCCGACGAGGTGGTCAATCCCTTCGGCGGCACCGGCAGCTCGGGCAACGGCACCAGCGTCGGCGGCCCTGCCGACTGGGAGCAATACACCCACTGGCAGTGGGTCACGCTCAAGCAAACGCCACCGAGCTACCCGTTCTGAACGCGGCCCGCGGCAACGCAGTCCGCACCACATCCGTCACGTGTCCGCTGCCCCCGTCGCGCCCTCTGAGCGCCACGCCGCAGCTCACCGTCCCACTCATGAGGTTTTGCCATGTCAACATCACATAGCGAAGAAGAGACCGTCAGCTACACCATCGAGTCCGGCGTCGCTTGGGTGAAGTTCAACCGCCCGGAAAAACGCAACGCCATGAGTCCGGCCCTCAATCGCCGCATGCTGGCGGTGCTCGACGCGCTCGAGTTCCACCCCGAGGTCGGTGTGCTGGTGCTCAGCGGCGAGGGCAGCGCCTGGACCGCCGGCATGGACCTGCAGCAGTACTTCCGCGATACCGAAGCCCACGGCCTCGCCGGGACCCGCCAGGCCCAGCGCGAGAGCTACGGCTGGTGGCGCCGCCTGCGCTGGTACGAAAAACCGACCATCGCCATGGTCAACGGCTGGTGCTTCGGCGGCGGCTACGGCCCGCTGTTCGCCTGCGATCTGGCGTTCGCCGCCGAGGAGGCCAAGTTCGGCCTGTCCGAGATCAACTGGGGCATCCTGCCGGGTGGCGGCGCCTCCAAGGTGGCGGTGGAGCTGCTCTCGTTCCGCCGTGCGATGTACCACGCCATGACCGGCGAGCCGATCGACGGCGCCACCGCCGCCGAGTGGGGGCTGGTCAACGAGGCGCTGCCGCTGGCACAGCTGCAGACGCGAGTCGCCGCGGTCGCCGCACTGCTACTCGAGAAGAATCCGATCGCCCTCAAGGCGACCAAGGATGCCCTGCGCCGGGTCCGCGAGATGACCTACGACAACGCCGAGGACTATCTGGTACGCGCCCAGGAAGCGGCCAACAGCCGTGACGACAGCGGCCGCCACGAAGGGCTGCGCCAGTTCCTCGACGAGAAGCGCTACAAGCCCGGCCTGGGCGCCTACGACCGCGCGCACTCCCGCGACGCCTGAGGTCTACCCAGAGGAGGCAGCATCATGTCGGACTCATCGCAGCAGGCGTCGAGACGCCTGCCCGAGGGCGCGGTAAGGCGCCTGCTGACACCGCGGTCGATCGCCATCGTCGGCGCCTCGGCCACCCCGGGCGCGCTCGGCGCCGCGGTGCTCGGCAACCTGACCCGCAACGGCTATGCCGGCGACATTCACCTGATCAACCCCAGGCGCGCGGAGATCGCCGGCCGCCCGTGCCTGGAGCGTATCGCCGCGTTACCCGAAGGGGTCGATGTGGCACTGCTGGCGATCCCCCAGGCCGGCGTGCTGGACGCGGTGCGCGAACTCGCCGCGCGCCGGGTCGGCGCGGTGGTGATCTTCTCCGCCGGCTTCGCCGAGGCCGGCGAGGCGGGGCTGGCCCAGCAGCGCGAGATCGCCCGTATCGCCGCCGACGCCGGCATGCTGGTGCAGGGGCCCAACTGCCTGGGTGGCATCGACTACCGCCAGCGCCTGCCGCTGACCTTCATCGAAGTGGCGATCAGCGCCGCCGAGGCCGAGCGCCACCGCAGTCAGCCGGCGATCGGTATTCTCTCCCAGAGCGGCGCCATGATGACGGTGCTCAACACCACCCTGGCAAGCCGCGGACTACCACTCTCCTGCGCCATCTCCACCGGCAACGAGGCGGCCAGCCACCTGGAGGATTATCTCGACTACATGCTCGACGATCCGGGCACGGCGGTGATCGCGATGATCGCCGAGCAGTTCCGCCAGCCCCGGCGCCTGCTGGCGCTGGCGCAGCGCGCCGAAGCCAGCGGCAAGCGCCTGATCCTGCTGCATCCGGGCAGAAGCAGCGCGGCCCGAGCCGCCGCCGCCACCCACACCGGCGCCTTGGCCGGCGACCATGCGGTGATGCGCACCCTGGTCGAGCGCGCCGGGGTGGTGCTGGCCGAGACGCTGGAAGAGCTTGGCGATATCGCCGAGATCGCCCTGCGCTGCCCGACCCTGCCCGCGGCCGGCACCGCCATCGTGGGGGAGTCCGGCGCCTTCAAGGCGCTCTGTCTCGATCTCTGCGAAGCGCTCGAGCTGCCGCTGCCGACGCTCGGCAACGCCGACTCACCGGCACTGCGCGAGGCGCTGCCGCCATTCGTCGAGGTGAGCAACCCGCTCGATCTCACCGCCCAGGGCCTGGTCGACCCGCAGCTCTACCGGCGCACGCTGGAGGCGCTGTTCGCGGACCCCCGTTTCGGCACGGTGCTGGTCGGCCTGATCCAGACCGACCCGGTCACCTGCCGGATCAAGCTGCCACCGGTGCTGCAGGCAGTGCGCGAACAGCAACCGCAGTTACCCGTCATCTGCGCCGGCCTCGACGAGGGTGCCGAGATTCCCGCGGACTATGTCAGCGAGCTGCGCGCGCTGGGCGTGCCCTACTTCCCCAGCCACGAGCGCGCGCTGCGCGCCA
>JNVT01000120.1 GCA_000737985.1 Gammaproteobacteria bacterium MFB021
CCAGGCTGGTGTTGCCGGCGACATCGGTCTGGCGAACTTGCACATCGCTATCGGCATAAGTCCCTTCACCGAGCTCGAAGCTGGTGCCGGTTCCGGTGGTCCAGGTCGTACCACCGTCGGTGGAGTACTCCCAGGTGGCGTTGGCTTCGAGACCGTCGACAGTCACGGTGGCATCGTTGGTGATGCCATCGGCGATATCTGCGCCGGTGTCGTTGGCCAGTGAGATCGTTGGTGTGGTGGGCTCGCTCAGGTCGATGGTGATCGGCCCCAGACTATCGACAGGGCTGATGTTGCCGGCGACATCGGTCTGGCGCACCTGCACATCCCCATCGGCATAGGTGGCCTCAGCCAACTCGAAGCTGATACCAGTGCCAGTGGTCCAGGTGGTGCCGCCGTCGGTGGAGTACTCCCAGGTGGCGTTGGCTTCGAGACCGTCGACAGTCACGGTGGCGTCGTTGGTGATGCCGTCGTTAGCATCGAGACCGCTATCAGTCTGGAGAGCGATCGTCGGTGCGGTGGGCGCGCTAAGGTCCACGACCACCGGGCCCAGATCGCCAACCAAGCTGATGTTGCCCGCGACATCGGTCTGGCGCACCTGCACATCGCCATCGGCATAGGTCCCTTCAGCCAGCTCGAAGCTGTTGCCGGTGCCAGTGGTCCAGGTGGCGCCGCCGTTGGTGGAGTACTCCCAGGTGGCGTTGGCTTCCAGGCCGTCGACATTGACCGTTGCGTCGTTGGTGATGCCGTCGGTGATATCTGCGCCGGTGTCATTGGCCAGTGAGATCGTCGGCGCGACAGGTGCGCTCAGGTCGATGGTGATCGGCCCCAGACTATCGACAGGGCTGATGTTGCCGGCGACATCGGTCTGGCGGACCTGCACATCGCCGTCTGCATAGGTCCCTTCAGCCAGCTCGAAGCTGGTGCCGGCTCCGGTAGTCCAGGTGTTGCCACCGTCGGTGGAGTACTCCCAGGTGGCGTTGGGTTCGAGACCGTCGACAGTCACGGTGGCGTCGTTGGTAATGCCATCGGCGATATCCGCGCCGGTGTCGTTGGCCAGCGAGATCGTCGGTGCAGTCGGTGCGCTCAGGTCGATGGTGATCGGCCCCAGACTATCTACCGGACTAGTGTTGCCCGCGACATCGGTCTGGCGAACTTGCACATCGCCATCGGCATAAGTCCCCTCACCCAGCTCGAAGCTGGTGCCGGTGCCAGTGGTCCAGGTCGTACCGCCGTCGGTGGAGTACTCCCAAGTGGCGTTGGCTTCGAGGCCGTCGACAGTCACGGTGGCATCGTTGGTGATGCCATCGGCGATATCCGCGCCGGTGTCGTTGGCCAGCGAGATCGTCGGTGCGGTGGGCTCGCTCAAGTCGACCGTGATCGGCCCCAGGCTATCGACAGGGCTGATGTTGCCGGCGACATCGGTCTGGCGCACCTGCACAGCCCCATCGGCATAGGTTCCTTCAGCCAACTCGAAGCTGGTGCCGGTGCCCGCGGTCCAGGTGGTGCCGCCGTCGGTGGAGTACTCCCAGGTGGCGTTGGCTTCGAGGCCGTCGACATTGGCCGTTGCGTCGTTGGTGATGCCGTCGGTGATATCTGCGCCGGTGTCAGTGGCTAGCGAGATCGTCGGTGCGGTGGGTGCGCTAAGGTCGATGCTCAGTGAGAATGGAGCGCTCTCCTGAGACGTGTTGCCCGCAGCGTCGGTTGCTGTGACCGTGAAGTCATAGTTGCCCTCGCCAAGCGCTGCCGGTGTGTAACTCCAGTTGCCGGTGTCATCAGCGATTACCGTGTCTAGCTGGATACCTCCCAGGAAGATCGTGACGGTGCTGCTAGCTTCCGCGCTCCCTCTCAAGGTGGGCGTCGTGTCGTTGGTGCTGTCGCCATTGGCAAGATTTCCGACAGGGTCCATGTCGTCTACCGCGAAGTCGATCATGGGTGTAGGCGGTGGCGTCGTATCGTCGAGATTGACATCCACATTTTGAGAGTCGGTACCGCCGATATTGCCTGCCACGTCTGTTGCCGTCGCCTGCACCTGCGTCGCATCGGCAAGGGGAGTCGCTGGCTGGAATGACCAGTCACCGTTGGCATTGGCAGTGACCTCACCCAGGAACGTTTCGTCGCCATCGGTCAATGTGATCGTGCTATTGGGTTCGGCAGAGCCGGTGATGATCTGCCCGTTGGTCGGATCGATGGTAGGCGCGGGAGGCGGTGTGAGATCGACGGTGACCTGGCCGAGATTACCTACGCTGGTGTTGCCCGCGACGTCGGTCTGGCGAACTTGCACATCCCCATCGGCATAAGTCCCTTCAGCCAGCTCGAAGCTGGTGCCGGTGCCCGCGGTCCAAGTGGTGCCGCCGTCGGTGGAGTACTCCCAGGTGGCGTTGGCTTCCAGGCCATCGACAGTCAAGGTGGCGTCATTGGTAATGCCATCGGCGATATCCACGCCGGTGTCGTTGGCCAGCGAGAGCGTTGGCGCGACAGGTGCGCTCAAGTCGACAGTAATTGGCCCCAAGGCATCGACAGGGCTGATGTTGCCCGCGACATCGGTCTGGCGAACTTGCACATCGCCATCGGCATAAGTCCCTTCACCTAGCTCGAAGCTGGTGCCGGTGCCAGTGGTCCAGGTGGTGCCACCGTCGGTGGAGTATTCCCAGGTGGCGTTGGCTTCCAGGCCATCGACAGTCACGGTGGCGTCATTGGTGATGCCATCGGCGATATCCGCGCCGGTGTCGTTGGCCAGTGAGATCGCCGGTGCGTTGGGTGCGCTAAGGTCCACGACTACCGGGCCCAGGTTGCCAACCAGGCTGGTGTTGCCGGCGACATCGGTCTGGCGAACTTGTACATCGCCATCGGCATAAGTCCCTTCACCCAGCTCGAAGCTGGTGCCGGTGCCAGTGGTCCAGGTGGTGCCACCGTCGGTGGAGTATTCCCAAGTGGCGTTGGCTTCCAGGCCGTCGACATTGACTGTGGCGTCATTGGTGATGCCATCGGTGATATCCGCGCCGGTGTCAGTGGCCAGCGAGATCGTCGGTGCGACAGGTGCGCTCAAGTCGACAGTAATTGGTCCCAAGGCATCGACCGGGCTGACGTTGCCGGCGACGTCGGTCTGGCGAACCTGCACATCGCCATCGGCATAGGTGGCCTCATTCAGCTCGAAGCTGGTGCCGGTTCCGGTGGTCCAGGTGGTGCCGCCGTCGGTGGAGTACTCCCAGGCGGCGTCGGCTTCGAGACCGTCGATATTGACCGTGGCGTCATTGGTGATGCCATCGGCGATATCCGCGCCGGTGTCGTTGGCTAGCGAGATCGTCGGTGCAAGGGGCTCGCTAAGATCCACGACTACCGGGCCCAGATTGCCAACCGGGCTGGTATTACCCGCGACGTCGGTCTGGCGCACCTGCACATCGCCATCGGCATAGGTCCCTTCAGCCAGCTCGAAGCTGTTGCCGGTGCCAGTGGTCCAGGTCGTACCACCGTCGGTGGAGTACTCCCAGGTAGCGTTGGCTTCCAGGCCGTCGACATTGACTGTGGCGTCATTGGTAATGCCATCGGCGATATCCGCGCCGGTGTCAGTGGCCAGTGAGATCGTCGGTGCGACAGGTGCGCTCAAGTCGACAGTAATTGGTCCCAAGGCATCGACAGGGCTGACGTTGCCGGCGACATCGGTCTGGCGGACCTGTACGGCGCCATCGGCATAGGTCCCTTCATCCAGTTCGAAGCTGGTACCAGTGCCAGTGGTCCAGGTGGTGCCGCCGTTGGTGGAGTACTCCCAGGTGGCGTTGGGCTCCAGGCCATCGACAGTCACGGTGGCGTCATTGGTGATGCCATCGGCGATATCCGCGCCGGTGTCATTGGCTAGCGAGATCGTCGGTGCAAGGGGCTCGCTAAGATCCACGACTACCGGGCCCAGATTGCCAACCGGGCTGGTATTACCCGCGACATCGGTCTGGCGAACTTGCACATCGCCATCGGCATAAGTCCCTTCACCTAGCTCGAAGCTGGTGCCGGTGCCAGTGGTCCAGGTGGTGCCACCGTCGGTGGAGTACTCCCAGGTGGCGTTGGCTTCGAGACCGTCGACATTGACCGTGGCATCGTTGGTAATGCCATCGGCGATATCCGCGCCGGTGTCATTGGCTAGCGAGATTGTCGGTGCGGTGGGTGCGCTGAGGTCCACGACTACCGGGCCCAGGTTGCCAACCAGGCTGGTGTTACCGGCGACATCGGTCTGGCGAACCTGCACATCACCATCGGCGTAGGTCCCTTCACCCAGCTCGAAGCTGGCGCCGGTGCCCGTGGTCCAGGTGGTACCAGCGTCGGTGGAGTACTCCCAGGTGGCGTTGGCTTCCAGGCCATCGACAGTCACGGTGGCGTCATTGGTGATGCCATCGGTGATATCCGCGCCGGTGTCGTTGGCCAGTGAGATCGTCGGCGCGACAGGTGCGCTCAAGTCGACAGTGATTGGTCCCAAGGCATCGATCGGGCTGACGTTGCCAGCGACATCGGTCTGGCGGACCTGTACGGCGCCATCGGCATAGGTGCCTTCACCTAGCTCGAAGCTGGTGCCGGTTCCGGTGGTCCAGGTGGTGCCACCGTCGGTGGAGTACTCCCAGGTGGCGTTGGCTTCCAGGCCGTCGACATTGACCGTGGCGTCATTGGTGATGCCATCGGCGATATCCGCGCCGGTGTCAGTGGCCAGTGAGATCGTCGGTGCGGTCGGTGCGCTAAGGTCCACGACTACTGGCCCCAGATCGCCAACCAAGCTGGTGTTGCCCGCCACATCGGTCTGGCGCACCTGCACATCGCCATCGGCATAAGTCCCTTCACCCAGCTCGAAGCTGGTGCCGGTGCCAGCACTCCAGGTGGTGCCGCCGTCGATGGAGTACTCCCAGGTGGCGTTGGCTTCCAGGCCATCCACGGTCACGGTGGCATCGTTGGTAATGCCATCGGCGATATCCACGCCGGTATCGTTGGCCAGCGAGATCGTCGGTGCGAGGGGGGTGCTCAAGTCGACAGTAATTGGTCCCAAGGCATCGACCGGGCTGACGTTGCCGGCGACGTCGGTCTGGCGGATCTGCACATCGCCATCGGCATAGGTGGCCTCATTCAGCTCGAAGCTGGTGCCGGTTCCGGTGGTCCAGGTGGTGCCGCCGTCGGTGGAGTACTCCCAGGTGGCGTTGGCTTCCAGGCCATCCACGGTCACGGTGGCATCGTTGGTAATGCCATCGGTGATATCTGCGCCGGTGTCGTTGGCCAGTGAGATCGTCGGTGCGACAGGTGCGCTCAAGTCGACAGTAATTGGTCCCAAGGCATCGACGGTGCTGACATTGCCGGCGATATCGGTCTGGCGCACCTGCACATCGCCATCGGCGTAGGTGGCCTCAGCCAACTCGAAGCTGGTGCCGGCTCCGGTAGTCCAGGTGTTGCCACCGTCGGTGGAGTACTCCCAGGTGGCGTTGGGTTCCAGGCCATCGACAGTCACGGTGGCGTCATTGGTGATGCCATCGGTGATATCCGCGCCGGTGTCATTGGCCAGCGAGATCGTTGGTGCAGTCGGTGCGCTCAGGTCGATGGTGATCGGCCCCAGGCTATCGACAGGGCTGATGTTGCCCGCGATATCGGTCTGGCGCACCTGCACATCCCCATCGGCATAGGTCCCTTCAGCCAGCTCGAAGCTGTTGCCGGTGCCAGTGGTCCAGGTGGTACCGCCGTCGGTGGAGTACTCCCAGGTGGCGTTGGCTTCGAGACCGTCGATATTGACCGTGGCGTCATTGGTGATGCCATCGGCGATATCCGCGCCGGTGTCGTTGGCCAGTGAGATCGTTGGTGCGGTTGGTGCCGAGGCATCGATGTTCAGCGAGAACGATGCACTCTCCTGAGATGTATTGCCTGCCGCATCGGTGGCGGTGACCGTGAAGTCATAGCTGCCGTCAGCCAGTGCATCTGGCGTAAACGACCAGTTGCCCTCGGCATCGGTCATCGTGGTGCCCAGCAGCACGCCGCCCGCGAACACGCTGATACTACTACCGGGCTCTGCGCTGCCGCTTAGTGCGGGTGTGTTGTCATTACTGATGTCACCACTGGCCAGGTCGCCGACGGGGGAGACGTCGTCGATCACGGTATCGATAGAGGGCGCGTCAGGCGGTGTGGTGTCCACATTGATGGCGAAGGGGCCGCTGGGCTGGGATGTCTGCCCCGTGGGATCGAAAGAGAGTGCCCGGAAAGTGGTGTTGCCGCTGGCCAGCCGCGAAAGGATGCGGAAGCTCCAGTTGCCGAAGCTATCGGCTTGGGTTTCTCCCAGCATTTGCATGCCGCTGCCACTATCCGCCCAAAGCTGCACGCGGTTGGTCGCTTCTGCGGTGCCAATCAGCGTCGGCATGGTGTCGTTGGTGGTACCGCCATCTCCGACTTCGCCGGTGATGGGAGCTTCGGTATCCAGAGACGTGATGATGACCGGGTCTGCCGGCGGGCGGTTATCTACCAGGTCCGAATCGACGGTGGCGCTACCGGGATCGCTGGCGTTGCCGGCGGCATCCGTTGCGACGGCGGTGACGGTGCTGCCATCGGCCAGTGGCGTATCCGGTGCGTAGGACCAATTACCATTGCGGTCGACGTTCACCGTGGCGAGTTCGTTGTCATCGCCATCGGTCAGGGTCACCGTGCTGCCGGCTTCGGCCGTGCCGGTGACGATCTCGCCGTCGGTCGGATTGACGGTCGGCGCCGCGGGCGGTTGGGTATCGACCGTCAGGGTGAAGGGGGCGCTGGCCGGCGAGTCGTTGCCGGCGCTATCGGTGGCGGTAAAGGTGAAGTCGTAATCACCCTGGGCCAGTGCGTCCGGCGTATAGCTCCAGTTGCCTTGGGCATCGGCGCTGGTCGTGCCGATGGCATCGCCATTGGCGTAGACCGTCACCGTGCTGCCGGCTTCCGCGCGACCGGTGAAGCGCGGGGTGGTGTCATTGGTGCTGTCGCCGCTGGCGAGCGCGCCGGTCTGCGGCGCGACGTCGTCGCTGACGATGGTCAGGGTCGGCGCGGCCGGCGGGGTGGTGTCGTTGAGATCACCCTCCACGGTGGCCGAGGTCGGTGCACTGGCGTTACCGGCGGCATCCGTTGCGACGGCATTGACCGCGCTGCCGTCGGCGAGCGGGGTGTCGGGCTGGAACGACCAGTTGCCGTTGGCATCGGTGGTGGTGGAGCCGATGGGATTACCGTCGCCATCGATCAGGGTCACCGTGCTGCCGGCTTCGGCCGTGCCGATGATGATCTCGCCATCGGTCGGACCGACGACCGGCGCCGCGGGCGCGCTGAGATCGATGGTAACGGCGCCTAAATTGCCGACTGGGCTGGTATTGCCCGCGACATCGGTCTGGCGAACTTGCACATCCCCATCGGCGTAGGTTCCCTCGCCCAGCTCGAAGCTGGTGCCGGCTCCGGTAGTCCAAGTGGTACCACCGTCGGTGGAGTACTCCCAGGTGGCGTTGGCTTCGAGACCGTCGATATTGACCGTGGCGTCATTGGTGATGCCATCGGCGATATCTGCGCCGGTGTCGGAGGCTAGCGAGATCGTCGGTGCGACAGGTGCGCTCAAGTCGACGGTGATTGGTCCCAAAGCATCGACCGGGCTGACGTTGCCCGCGACGTCGGTCTGACGCACCTGCACATCCCCATCGGCATAGGTGGCCTCAGCCAACTCGAAGCTGGTGCCGGTTCCAATGGTCCAGGTGGCACCGCCGTCGGTGGAGTACTCCCAGGCGGCGTTGGCTTCGAGACCGTCGATATTGACCGTGGCGTCATTGGTAATGCCGTCGGCGATATCCGCGCCGGTGTCGTTGGCCAGTGAGATAGTCGGTGCGACAGGTGCGCTCAAGTCGACGGTGATTGGTCCCAAGGCATCGACCGGGCTGACGTTGCCCGCGACATCAGTCTGGCGAACTTGCACATCCCCATCGGCGTAGGTTCCCTCGCCCAGCTCGAAGCTGGT
>JNVT01000121.1 GCA_000737985.1 Gammaproteobacteria bacterium MFB021
TTGTTGGCCTCGTTGGCTTCCGTCAACTTCTTCAGGCCATCCCAGATCGAGATCATGCCACCCGCCGCGCCGAGCACGTCACTGACAAAGGCCCATTTAATCCCACCGATCACCGCGCCTTCTGTCGACAGGCCCAGGCTCGCCATGCGGATCTTGTGGTAACCTTCGATCCCCGCCATCGCGCCGCCCGCCAAGCTGACACTAGACCCAATGATCTTGCTCCAGTCGGCGCCCTCCTCGTCATCCACGAAGGCGCCTTCTTGCAAGGAGACGATCAGGCTCCATAGCACCAGGCAGGCACCGGCAACCTGGCCACTTCCCTTGTGGGCGCTGAACAGGGTGTTACCGATATCCCGGGCGTTCTGCGCCAGATCACCCAGGCGCTGCTGTTCATCCTCCGGCGTATAGCTGCCTGGCAGGGCGGGAGGTTCGCCACTCCCCCCCGTCACCGCGTTGATATCCACGTAGACTGGCAAGGCAATCCGTACCGTTCTGTCGCTATCCGCAACCGGGGCGGAGAGATCCCAACAAAAAACCCATGGCCAATGCCATGGGTCTTAATTCTAAAGTCACAAGCCACAATCTTGGCAAAACAACAGTCTCAATTGGCGCGACGAATAAAACCACCACCCACCTGAACATTGTGCTCTTTCTGCCACTCATTGGACTGACGAAGAGCTTCGTCGATCTGCTCTTGAGTCATTTCCTTGGCAATGCGTTTTTTATCATCAGCACCAGCACTTCCACTCAGGTCATAGCACTTATATGCTTCCACAAAATCCCTCTCCACCCCTATACCCTTCTCGTAATACTCAGCCAAGTAAGGGAAGTTTATTATCTGACCTGGCTCAAACTTAGAACACGCCGACTTTTTGGCCCAATAAAAAGATTTTGCCTCATCCACTACCACACCAACACCCTTGCGGTAAAGATAGGAAAGATTACCAGCAGACTGAGTATCACCTGCCTCACCAGCCTTGCTTAACCAAAAAACGGCCTTATTCATGTTTTTAGAATACAGACCCTGCCAATCACGCCCCCAATAGGCTCTACCAAGCATTCTTTGGGAGAGAATGTAGCCTTCTTCTGCTGTCTCAGTGGCAAGCTGTCTCACCTCATCTAGATTCTTACTTACGCAGACGCCATAGTAATACATAGTTGCAAGGGTATAGCCAGCATCAACCACATCAGCCTGCCACGCTTCCTTTAACAAGCCAACTGCTTTATCACAGTTTTTTGCAACACCAAATTCATCATCTCCTTTTACATAAAGCAATCCCAACATATACTTGTATTTGTACTCATTGGCGCCATCCGCAGACTTCAGCCCCTCTATAGTCAGGTCGTCATACGCTTCATTAAGCGACCTTCCAGTGGGATCCTGAAAAAAAACTTCCGCATGTGCAGATCGCGCAAATATAGACAACGCAATAAAAACAAAAACAAAAATATTTTTCATTAACCCAGCCTCATTTCCAATATGTCACGCTTCATAAAACCCAAGCTCGCGTCCCCCACGAGGACACTCAACTCGGCTTTATCTCCAACTTCATCTATGGAATAATCGCCCTGCCACTCCAGAACGTATGATTCATCAATACATTCAAAAGCAGGTTGATCAGAAAGGTGTACGCCTTGCGAGTGCGAACCTCCAGAGGTGGGCAACATTTGATTGCCACCTTCAACCTTTTTGTAACGCCAATCAAAAACATAATCTCTCGTTTCAGAAACTCTTAAACGAGCCTCCAAATCAACAGCGCGAAGGGCTGGCAAACTTATTTTTACAGCAATCCTCAACAGATTTCTTGCTGGTGCAGACATATCGGTAAGATCGCTAGTACTAAATCCCAGCAGGCCATCACTGACACCAGCATCATTAGCGCCAGAAACAACACGGCTCCACGAGAACTCCACCATGACCCCCTCAAACACCATCTCCAGCGAACTCTGCTCCGACGCCATGTCGTCGAACGGCAGGACCTGCATATCTTCTCGTTCCGATGGCTTACCGAGAATGCTGCGGTTCACCCACATCTGCACCGCCGGGGACACCATGGCCACGAATGCATAACCCAGCAGTAGCGTCAGAATCCCGAAAAACACGCCCACGACGAGCCCGACACCCGTGCTCGCGCTAATCACGACGATAGAAGCAATGCCAGCGAGAACCCCAACACCGCCGACAATCATGCCATAGTGGCCGGTAAGACTCTGGCCTGTCTTGTTGGCCTCGTTGGCTTCCGTCAACTTCTTCAGGCCATCCCAGATCGAGATCATGCCACCCGCCGCGCCGAGCACGTCACTGACAAAGGCCCATTTAATCCCACCGATCACCGCGCCTTCTGTCGACAGGCCCAGGCTCGCCATGCGGATCTTGTGGTAGCCTTCGATCCCCGCCATCGCGCCACTCGCCACGCTGACACCCGAGCCGATGATCTTGCTCCAGTCGGCGCCCTCGTCGTCATCCACGAAGGCGCCTTCTTGCAAGGAGACGATCAGGCTCCATAGCACCAGGCACGCACCGGCGACCTGGCCACTGCCCCCGTCACCGCTTGGATATCCACGTAGACCGGCAAGGCGATGCGTACCGTTCTGTCGCTATCCGCAACCGAGACGGAGAGATCCCAATAAAAAAACCCATGACCAATGCCATGGGTTTTATCTTATCAGACCATATTTACGGAGCTTTAGAGGCCTGGTAAAACATTGATCTCAGTTGGCGCGCCGAATAAAACCGCCACCGACCTTAACGTTATGTTCTTTCTGCCACTCTTGAGATTGTCGAATGGCTTCGTCAATCTGCTTCTGAGTCATTTTCTTTGCAAGCCTCTGCTTGTCCCTCACACCCATCGAGCCATAGAGATCGTAATACATATAAGCCTTAACTAAATCAACTTGAGTTCCGATCCCGTTCTCGTAATACTCTGCCAAAGACGTGAAACCAACACCACCATCAGGCTCATACTTCGAAAAAGCCGACTTCCTCGCCCAACAAAAAGACTTGACATCATCCACAGGAACACCGTCACCTACTTTATAAATGTAGGCTAGATTTCCAGCGGACTGTGTATCACCTCCATCCCCCGCTTTGCCCAACCAATAAATGGCTTTATCCATATCTTTAGGGACAAGATTTTTCCATTCTTCATCCCAGAACGCCCTGCCGAGCATGCGCTGAGAGAGAACAAAACCCTCCTCGGCTGTTTTTTCTATTAACTTTCTTGAACGGTCGACATCCTTTTTGACGCAATCGCCATTATAAGACATCACACCCAAGCTATAACCAGCATCAACAACATTCTTATGCCAAGCGCTACTCAATAACGCTTTAGCTTTTGCGCAACTCTGTCTTACATCAAATCCATTATCACCGCTCAAATAAAGAAGCCCCAACAGGTATTCTTTCTCCCTACTCCCAGAGATGTCCTTTATCTCTTCTTCCGAATATTTCTTAAACGCCTGGTTTAGAGTTTTACCGGTAGGATCTTGATATAGGATCTCAGCCTCTACCATTGTGGAAAAAACCATCAAAAACGAAATCAAGCAGATTCGCACCATCACGGAATCTCCATCTCAAGGAGGTCCCTACTAATTGGGCTTAGTCTATCAGATCCAAATCTAAACTCAAGCTGGATATCATGCCCAATGTTTTCTCTAGAAAAAACCTCACTCCATGCTAAGCTATAAGAATTGTCTTCTAGCTCAAAGCCAGGCTGCCCACTAGAACTTCTAGTTCTTGAACGCCCATTCTCCGGTGCCAAGTCAGCATTTTCCCCAGGCTTCAAATACGACCAGTCAAGCAGCCTATTTCTTTTTTCAGCAGCAACGAGACTTAGACCCAAACGAATATAATTAGTATTTGGCATTTTGACTGAAAGGATAATTCTCACCAAATCCGCAACACGTTCTTCTTCCGCTTGCCGCGCACTTGCATCCGAACCAATCCCCAAGGCACCGCCACCTTGAGAACCTGTACCCATATAATTTGCCGGGTTAGGCCTGACAGGCTCCCAAGACAACTCCACCAGCACCCCTTGGAACACCATTTCCAGCGAGCCCTGCTCGAACGCCATGTCGCCAAACGGCAGGACCTGCATTTCCTGCTGTGCCGATGGCTTCCCGAGAATGCTTCGGTTCACCCACATCTGCACCGCCGGGGACACCATAGTAACGAATATAAAGCCAACCAAGAGTGTCACAAGGCCGACGAATAGACCTACGAAAACACCGACGACTGTACTTGCGCTGATCACGACGATCGAAGCAATACCGGCGATAACCCCAACCCCGCCGACGATCATGCCATAGTGGCCGGTAAGACTCTGGCCTGTCTTGCTGGCCTCGTTGGCTTCCGTCAACTTCTTCAGACCATCCCAGATCGAGAGCATACCGCTCGCCACACTCAGCAGACCGTTCCCCAGTTTCCAGGTATCGCCGTTAATGATTCTGCTCAACGCTCCTTCGGTACCGGGGCCCATGCTGGCAACTCGAATCGCCTGATACCCCTCGGCAGCGCCCATGCCTGCGCTAAGTAAACTGACACCTGAACTAAACAACCGGTCCCAGGCACCGCTATTTGTATCGTCCAGATACCTCTAGGCACGCCATTCTATGTCCGGCATCCAATGACTGCCGGACCGAGCCCGAAATATAGGCAGCCGTCGTCAAAACAACACCGTTTTCTTCTACTAGAGCAAAGATGATTCAATAAAAAAACCCATGAAACGTGCCATGGGCATTAATACTAGAGACGCACACTACAAGCCATTAAAGAATATCAATTAGCGCGACGAATAAAACCACCACCCACCTGAACATTGTGCTCTTTCTGCCATTCCTGCGACTGACGAATGGCTTCGTCGATCTGTTCTTGGGTCATTTTTTTGGCAACCCTTTGCTTACCTTTCATACCAGCCGCACCATAGAGATCATAGTACTTATATGCTTCAATTAAATCAACTTCGGTACCAACACCCTTCTCGTAACTTTCAGCAAGTGCACGAAAGCCAACCATGTTGTCATCTTCAAATCTATTGAAGACTGCTTTTTTGAGCCACAAGAAAGATTTCTTCTCATCTTTCTTAACTTGCTTGCCTTTTGCATACATATCAGACAATTGGCCTGCTGACTCTCTATCCCCTGCATTGCCGGCTTTGCTTAGCCAGCACACTCCTTTGTCAACATCATATGAATAAAGCCCCTGCCACTTTTTCCCAACGTAAGCCATTCCTAGCATACGTTGCGCAAGTATATAACCATCCTCTGCAGACTCACTTGCCAACTCTCTAGATTTTTCCAGATCCCTACTCACACAAACACCGTTGTAATACATAGTAGAAAGTGTATACGCAGCATCGGAAACCCCGTTTTTCCATGCGTTTTGCAAGGAGGAAACTGCTTTGCGACAGCTTTTTTCAACGTGAAACTCTGGGGCCCCATGTATATAAAAAAGCCCCATCAGGTACTGCTGAAGACCTGAATTTTGAGGCAAACTCTCTTCTAAGTCCTTCTTTGGGAGATCAGCGATTGCATTACTCAAAGCCTTTCCTGTTGGATCCTGAAAAAGAACCTCCCCCCAAGACACCCCGGGCACAACCAAAGCCAATATAATAAAAAGAGCTTTCATATCAAAGCACCCTCCCCAACCTCAGAGCTTTCAATTTCCAACGTTAGAACATCACTTTTTGACGTACGAGTATCGGACGAACGAAATCTAACAACAAGATCTACCGAGCCACCCAACTCCTCTTTCCGATACACACCCGACCAATTCGACACGTAAACTTTATCACGCAAATCAAACCCTGGCTGACTCCCATTGCCTTGAGTGGCTGCATACCCGGCGCCATCAGCGACAGCCAAAGTTTCACTGCCACGTCTTTTTTGATAACTCCACTCAAACAAAGTACCTGCATTCTGACTTTTCGGTACCAGCTGAACGGTCAAGTCAGTTACATCCTGCTTTGGAATCTTTAGAACCACTTCAATTACAACAAGATCCTTTACACGTTCTTCCTCTGCTTGCCGAGTATCTTCATCTGAACTGACTCCCAAAGAACCACTGGCATGACTTCCCGTCCCCATGTAATTCACCGGGTTAGGTTTGGCAGGCTCCCAAGATAGCTCCACCACCACGCCTTGAAACACCATCTCCAGCGAACTTTGCTCCGAAACGAGATCCTCGAATTTTTCCACCTGGCTGGTGTGAAAGCCAACCAGGCTGCGGTCGACCCACATCTGCACCGAGGGCGCTACCAGGGTTACCATCCAGACACCCAGCAGGAGCGTCAGAATCCCGATGAAGAGCCCCACCACCAGGCCCGCCGTCACACCAAAGCCAATCACCAGGATGGTGCTGATACCACTGACAACCCCGAAGCCCCCCCATAATCTTCTGATTGTCGGCGCTCAGAATCTGCCCCAGCCGCCTGGCTCGCGCGGATTCGGTCAACTTGCGCATGCCGTCCCAGATCGAGAGCATACCACTTGCCACACTCAGCAGACCGTTCCCCAGTTTCCAGGTATCGCCGTTAATGATTCTGCTCAACGCCCCTTCGGTACCGGGGCCCATGCTGGCAACTCGAATCGCCTGATACCCCTCGGCAGCGCCCATGCCTGCGCTAAGTAAACTGACACCTGAGCTAAACAACCGGTTCCAGTCGGCACCGCTGTTTGTATCGTCTAAAAGCTCTAGGCGCACCATACTATGTCAGGCACCCAACGGCTGCTGGATTTAACTCGAAATATGGGATCGTCGTCGTCACGACAATACCGCTTCCTTCTACCGGAGCGAAGATGATTCAACAAAAAACCCATGACCAATGCCATGGGCTTCAATTCTAAAGTTACACGCCGCAATCTTAGAAAACAACCATCTCAATTGGCGCGACGAATAAAACCACCGCCCACCTGAACGTTGTGCTCTTCCTGCCATTCTTTGGACTGACGAAGAGCTTCGTCGATCTGCTCTTGGGTCATTTCCTTGGCGATGCGTTTTTTCCCTTTCACACCAGCGGTACCACTCAGGTCAAAATACTTGTATGCTTTGACTAAATCTTTTTCAGTACCTTTTCCACTCTCATAACTTTCAGCCAATGCAGGAAAGCCAAGTCTGTTGCCCTCCTCAAATTTATTAAAGACCGCCCTCTTTAACCAGGAAAAGTATTTCTTTTCGTCCTTAACCACCCCAACACCTCTATTATACATAAGCGCAAGCTGTGCAGCGGACTCTCGATCTCCGGCGTTCCCTGCTTTAGCAAGCCAGCAGATGCCTTTCTCAACGTCGTAAGGATATAAATCCTGCCACTTCTTACCTACATAAGCCATACCTAACATGCGCTGAGCAAGGATATATCCCTCTTGCGCCGTTTGCGTTGCTAAATCTCTAGCCTTGCTGACATCTTTGGACGTACAAACACCATTATAATACATGGTCGCCAACGTATACCCGGCATCAGCCACACCACCGCCCCAAGCCGACCGCAAAAAATCGATGGATTTCTTGCAATCTTTTTGGATCGAAAACTCTGGTGCTCCTCTTATATAAAAAAGGCCTAAAAAAAACTCTTCGCGCCCGGAGGCTGGTGAAGACCAACCCTCAACCTCCTCTTTCGATAGACTTTTTATCGCGACATTTAAACTCTTTCCAGTTGGATCCTGAAAAAGGATATCCGCATGGGCAAAACCGGGAAAAAGCAATATAAAAAAAACAAGAAATTTCATTACAAAACCCCACATAGAATTACTGACTCCCCATAACCAAAGTCAAAGTATCGCTTTTAATGGACTGCGTATCAGCGGACCTGAAGTCTATCGCAAGATCCGCCATATGGGTTAGAACACTTTTTTCATACACATGTGACCACTCTGCCTCATATGCTTTATCTTTAAGCGAAAACTTGGGTTGGCTTTCAGCCTCTTGAGTCGTACCATACCCTTCTCCCGAGGCCGCAGCAGACACTAGCAGATTGCTTTCTCGAGTCTTTTGATAGGACCAATCAAAAATTGTTCCGGGCACATCATGTGGCGTAAGCCTCAGAACAAGAGCAATAGCTTCCAACTTTGGCACTCTAACCCTTAGATAGATCCGCAAAAAATCTTCAACACGTTCCTCTTCTAATTGTTGTGCCTCTGAATCGATACTAAATCCCATGATCCCTGAGGAATCAGAGTCGATATAGTTCGTCGGATTAGGCGCGGCAGGCTCCCACCATAGCTCCACCACCACACCTTGAAACACCATCTCCAGCGAACTTTGCTCCGAGACGAGATCCTCGAATTTTTCCACCTGGCTGGTGTGAAAGCCAACCAGGCTGCGGTCGACCCACATCTGCACCGAGGGCGCTACCAGGGTTACCATCCAAACACCCAGCAGGAGCGTCAGAATCCCAAAGAAAAGCCCCACCACCAGGCCCGCCGTCACACCAAAGCCAATCACCAGGATGGTGCTGATGCCACTGACGACCCCGAAGCCCCCCATAATCTTCTGATTGCCGGCGCTCAGCGTCTGCCCCAGCCGCCTGGCTCGCGCTGATTCGGTCAACTTGCGCATGCCGTCCCAGATCGAGAGCATACCGCTCGCCACACTCAGCAGACCGTTCCCCAGTTTCCAGGTATCGCCGTTAATGATTCTGCTCAACGCTCCTTCGGTACCGGGGCCCATGCTGGCAACTCGAATCGCCTGATACCCCTCGGCAGCGCCCATGCCTGCGCTAAGTAAACTGACACCTGAACTAAACAACCGGTTCCAGTCAGCACCGCTGTTTGTATCGTCCAGTAACTCCTGGTCGACTGCCAGCAAGAGATTCCATGAAGTCAGTCCAAGAGACAGCAGCTTGCCGTAATTCCCAGTACCTGCAATGGTTCCCGCGACATCGCGAGCACTCTGGGCCACGTCCGCCCACTGTTGCTGGGTCTGCGCCGCGTCGTAGGTCTCCGCAAGCGCGCTATTCTCGATCAGACGTCGAATCACCGCCGGATCTAGTCCGAAGCATGGAATCGTCGTCGTTACGACAACGCCATTTTCGCCCATCGGCGCGGAGAAATTGCCGCCGCCGCCCGTCAGCGATGGCATCGCAAGATCCGTGTCGACGCCTCTGTTCGTCTTAGAGTCCCGGTAGCGTTGGCTGATCTGCTGGAACCAGTACGTGTACTGCGCCATCGTCATCTTGACATCGATGAGCAGAGGTAGCGGTGCTTCGCCTCGTTGGACATCAGGGCCACTCATCCATGCCAACTGCTCGAATCGTATGAAGTTGCGTAGTGCAGTTTTGGTCTCGCTATCGGAGCCAGCGATCAAATCCTGCGTGACGAGCGCTGCGATCGCGTTGCCGATTGTGTTGGAGATTTGCCCATGGATAGGGTGCAGTCGGTTGCTGATATCGTCGGCGGAAGGCCTTCTGCCGTTCAACATGAGCGTGGAAGCCTGCTGCGTGTGGAAACGTTCTCCCCAGGCCTCTAGCGTCTCGGTTGACAGATTCTCTCCCTCGGCAAGGGCAGATACCGTGGTACGTGCCTGTGCCATCAGCTCTGCATTATTGGAAAACAGGCCCGATAGAATGACCGATTCTTCATTCATCATCGCTGCTGCCAAAGACTGCCACAGCTCACCACTGGCTGGGGCCAAGACACCGCCCCGTAGCGTGTTGGCCAACAGACCACTCAGACCCAATCCCATCCAGTAATCCGATTGGCTATAGCGCCCGATTACATCGGCCAGGTGGTGCTTCACCCAGAGCGAGTAATCTGCATCGTGAAGTGCCAGCAGGGGTTCGCAGACACGGGTACGCGCCTGATGCCGATCGGCAAATTCTTCTAACTCTTTGGCGTCATAAAGCTTGTCGAGCTGGTCGGCGTGCCTATCCGCCATCTGCTCGGCTTCGGATTTAGTGTTGTGGAGCAGAAACTCATTGCGCTGAATCTCGCGGTCATAGAACGTATCACGTCGCATCACCTCGGCCTGCCTAGCGACCGCTGGATCGTCGCTGGCAGCTCGGCGGTCGATCTCTGCCAGATGCTCGGCCTTCTCCTGCTTCAGCCGCTCGATCTCGGCTCTCAGTCGCTCCCGTTCTGCATTCCGTGCTGTGGTCTCACGCCGCTGTTCACGTAGAAAGTCCTCCTTTTCTGTCTCAGCTTCGCGCACGGCCTGGTTCAACTGACCTGAACGGCGCTGATGCTGGGCGCGCTCCCGAGGTGAGGCCTCCTCGGGGGAATACTTCTCCTCCTGAAAAGCATCCCGCTCGGCACGCGCCTTATCGATTTTGTCACTCAGTGACTGCTCCTGACTCGCCACGTAGTTATGCGCGAAGTTTTGCTTGAAGGCATCGATGGCCTGCATGCAGAGCAACTTGCGCCGGGTCTCTTCACTTTCGCAGACGAAATTCTCGACCTCGGCCAACGCCTGATGCCGATAGGCGTTCAACTCGTCGATGATGCCGATCTCGTCCTTGACCGCGAGAATGAGCCCCTTGCCCTGGTATTCACTGCCGGCGTGGTCGAGCCGGCGTTGCATGGCGTCCCTGAGTTCACCGGGTTTGAATAGCGATCGCGCCGGGCCACTGGACCAGAACTGTTCATCCAGACTTCCTGCCGCCGCGCTGTACTCGGCGACTTTCTCCAGCTCATCGATGCCAAAGGCGCAAGATTGCCGCTGCCCACTCACCCATGCCGGGATGTTCACCTGCTGCATGTGGGCCTTGCGCCACGCCTCATCACTACCGATCATCTGGATGTGGGCGTTGGACCAGGGGTGTTCGCTGAAGGCGTAGTAAAGCGTGCCCGACTTCTCGGGAAACGGCAGGGTGACAATAGAAGCATCCAGGACATCGCCGGGCTTGGCCTGACAGCTTTCGGGAAACTTGATTTCGTCCAGCGCCCGCGGCTGTAACACAGGGAACTGGTAGTATTTGCCGTCACTGGTGATCGCGTAGGCGTACCAATAATTCTGGTCGGGGTTGTCCTGATCGTAAAAGTAGAGATACCCCTGGCGTAACTGGCGCAGAATGTACTTGTTGACCTGGCTGCCGGTGCTCTGCGTCAGCTCCGCCCTGACCTCGTCGGGCACACTTCTCGCCTGCTCTTCGCCGCCTACCAGACTCTTGTCCAGAAGGATGTCGGTGAACTCCTGGATTCTCGAGGTCTCGAGTTCCGGTATATCGCCATTGCGATCGTTACGCTGGCAGACGGCGTAGCGCACGGGAAGGATCGGTAATCCCTTGCGTTCACAGAACTGGCAGCGCCCGCTCTCCTGGCCCGCCGCCTCATTTTCCGCTGCGTGAGCGCCAGCTTGAGATGGTGCCGTCATACTATGTGATCTCCCCCATGTTCGATATCGCTTCCCAGTCAGCGTCGGAAAGCTGATTCGACAATCCAATGTAATTCAACCGTCCGCCCAGGCGGCCCAGCAGCGCCTGCATGATCGGGTGGCGATGAAAATCGATCCGCGTGACCAGCCCGTGAAGGACGAAGGTGGCCACGTCTGCTCGGTATCGCAGACCGAGGTCGTGTGCGGCGACCAACAAGGCGTCGACGCTGTTCGCGGGCGCTGCCGAGAGTCCCGCCGAGCCAGGGAGCGTGCGATAGAGCTCCCGGCAGCGATTGATCTGGCCGATGCGCTGTATGGCACGCCACTGCTCGGCGCTGGGTTTCAGGCCGCCGAGCCGGCGCACCTCTCCGTGTGGGTCGAGCGCGCGCAGCTGCAGCTCGGTATCGAGATAGACCCAGCGATCGATGGGCCCCAGCAGTGCCGAGAGCTGCCAGCGCTCGAGAATGCGCGGCAGGTGCTCCAGCACCCGGGGGTCGTAGAAGCGCAGCAGGGCTGGCTTCCCTTCCGGCGTCATCTGCTTGAGCTGGCGGCCGAGATAGGTGGCAATGCTGGTGCTGGCATGGTGAGAAATCAGCCAGCCGCAGAGCGGCACTGGTCCGAGCAGCCCAGCACCACGCTCGGCGCGCTGGTGATCGAGTTGCGACACCAGCGCCGCGGCGTGACGTTGGTCCATCCGTTCGAGATAGAGACGCTGGGCCGGGGTCTGGGCCAGCAGCGGGTGGCGAATCAGCGTCGCCCGTTGGCGAGCCTCGCCGCTCAGCGCCCAGTCCGGTGACTCAGAAGGGTCCACCAGACGGTAAAGCCGCCCTTCCCTGGCGGCCTCATTGGCTTCGGCCACCCACGCCGCATCGCTCACGCTGCGCATTGCTAGCTTTCCACGCTACCATCACCGCTGCCTGCCGCAGCCTGGCTCTTGCTGGCACAGAGCACGTCTTCCCCCTCAGGCAGCTCGGGCGGTGTGGCGTTCAGGCTCGCCGGCCCGCCGAAGTTCTTCGTCGCGCCCTTGACGGTGACCTTGCCGGGGGCGTGCAGCTCGATATCGCCGCCCTTGATGCGCACGTAGGCACCGCCGCTGACCAGCAGAATCTCCTTGGCGGCGGCGAAGTCGATCTTGTCTTCCGTGGAGGTCACCCCGAGATCCCGCCGCGCGGTGGCTTCCAGGTTGTCCGACTGCGCCTGGATATCCACCTTGCCCCGCGCCGCGAACAGCTTGATCCCGGCTTTCTGCACGAACAGCGAGAGTTTCTCGGAGATCGAGGCGACCAGGCTCTTGCCGGTGGCCAGATTGACGTCCTCGCCCGCCTGCTTGAGGTGGGTACGACTGTCGAGTGCTTCGGCGTTGTGATCCGGGGCACTCTGGCTCAACGTGTCCGTGAGCTGGTAGGCGCTGTCGAGCCGCTGTTGGGCCGGCATCAAATCGAGCTGATCACCGCTGGCACCGAGCTGGCCCCAACTGGTGAGGTAGAGCCCCTGATTGGCGCGGAGTTCAAGCGCCCCGAGGAATTAAGAGGGCGAGGTTTTGATCGTGCATGGCGTCGGTTTGCTGCCGCAAAGCTGCACCAGACCGAGCCAGTAATAGTATTCCGCGAGAGTGAGCGTCACCGTCTTGAACAGTGGCAAGGGCGCATCGGCAAACAGAATGTCAGAGCTGCCCATACGCGAAAGCTGGATGAAGCAAATAGGCCTGGGTGCCCTCACGGGACCCAGGCCCATCACTACCAACCACTCGGGAGCATACCCCGGCCAGCGGTCAATTCATCTGGAAAAACCCTCCCCCGATACGCACGTTGTGCTCCTTCTGCCATTCCAGCGACTGTCGGCGGGCTTCTTCTATCTGCTCCTTGGTCATCTGCTTGGAAAGGCGCTGTTTGCCTTCCGCCCCGGCAGACCCTTGAAGGTCGTAATATTTATAAGCCTGTACCAGATCGACATCGGTACCGATGCCTTCTTCGTAGAATTTTGCCAATGACACAAAGCTTGCGGTGGGACTTCCATATTCCAGTTTGCTAGAGCGCAACAGCCACTTAAAGGCCTGCCTATCATCCTTCTCAACACCTTTGCCCAAATAATAAATTTCTGCAATCGCTAATGCAGATACTTTATCACCCTGATCAGCAGCACACTTATACCAATGAAGTGCTTTTTCATAATCAGTCTTCGCTATTTCGCTATATTTATGCCCATAATAAACATGCCCCAAACTTCTCTGAGAGAGGGAGTAGCCCATCTCTGCAGATTTAGCCAGGTACTCCCGAGCAGTCTCGTAATTTTTTTCAACACCCAGTCCATAATAATATATGGTAAATAAAGCATACCCCGCATCTGCTATGCCATGATCCCAAGCAGACTTGAGCATCAAGAATGCTTCATGCCTATCCATGGAGACTTCATGCCTTTTGCTTCCATTCAGATAGGTCATCCCCAACAAATATTCCTCCTCGGGGCTTTTTTGACTTTTTGCCTCTATTTCTGAAAAAGGAATATTCCGAAGCTCTTCTCTAAGCTCTTCGCTGGTTGGATCATTGTATAACGTGGTCGCCAAAGCGCTCACTGACCAAAAAAGAATAACAAGAGCAGCTAGCATTCTCATCAAGAAACCTCCATGTTAAACACATCTCTGTACGTCAATGTGCGAGCCCGCCTGTCTAAAAACTCAACCTCAAATCTCACACTATTAAGCGAATTACTATTTGGCAAATCCACAGACCTCTCTATCGTATAGCTTCCATCCCCTTGGGAAACCGTATACTCAGAAGACTCGGAAATACGTATACCGCCCTGATCTGCACTTTCTATTTCAAAAACACCATCTTCTTTAACAAAAGCATCGTTAAATATTTCTTCTGAAAGAATTCCAGAAGTCGTTTGCAACATCAAGCTTAATTCCATCTTCGACAAGTTGGGGACCCGCGCCTTGATCCTGACCCGCTTGCGATTCACGATTTCGCCCAGAGGCCCCGTCTCACCTGTCACGCGGGTCTCCTGGTACTCTTCCCGGGTCAGTTCGATGGCCACGCCCTGCGACAGCAGATCCAGCGAGGACTGTTCCTGCTCGATGCTAGCGAAAGGCGCCAACTGGGTGTCGTATTGGCGCCCTATATAGCAGCGATTGAGCCAGACCATCGTGGCGGTGGAGACCAGCTTCGTCGCCGCGAAACCCAGTGCGATGCCGATGGCACCGATGATCAAACCGATGGCGACCAGCGCCAAGCCTATCGGCGACGTCGCGCCGGCGATACCGGCCGCAGAGAGCGAGAGGCCAAGCAGCCCGATCGAGGCACCGGTGATGATCGTGCCCCCCAGCGCATACTGCAGTCTCACGCTGCGGGTCGAGCGGCCGAGGTTTTGATCGTGCATGGCGTCGGAGAGTTTCATCAAGCCATCGTAGAAGGAGAGCACGTCTCCCACGACGCTGATCGTCCCCGAGACCAGCTTCCAGGCCTGCCGGGTCGCCTGGTTGACGAGCCCGGCCATGGCGGCGTGGTATTGCAGGAAAGCGCTCTTGCCGGCTAGCTCCATGGCCAGCCCCGAGATGCCAGCGGCCGCCCCCATGACCTTGGTCAGCGCGACGTCGTCGCCCTTGTCCTCGCTGAAGTATTGCCGAATGATGTCGACGCTGCTCCAGGCGCTGTAGCCTTTCATGTACGGCACCATGGCGGGATTCTGACTGACGATCTTGCTGGCGATGCCCAAGGCGCTTTCCGTCAGGTCCGTGTATCGAGCATCCAGCGCATCAGTATTGAACACGTTGTCGGGAAGGCCCTGAGTCAGATGCACCAAGCGATCCGAGGCGTCCAGGGGCATGGCCACTTCAACGGTGGTATCGTCCGTGACGTAGGGGATGGCGAAGTTCCCCTCACTCTCCTCGCGGTTCTTTGTCGCGTCGCCTGAGGTATCATCCAGGCTGCTCTCGCCCCTTTTTCCGCCGTAACGCTGCACCAGGTCGAGCCAGTAATGGTATTCCGTCAGTGTGAGCGTCACGGTTTTGAACAGTGGCAAGGGCGCATCGGCGAACTGGATGTCAGAGCTTCCCATGCGCGAGAGCTGGGTGAAGCGCAGATAGGCCTGGGCCCTGTCACCGGCCCCGCTGGCCGCCTCATGCCCGGCAGCGTCCTGAACCGCCAACGCGAAGAAGGCGTTACCGATCAGCGCGAAGAGCTTACCGTTCACGACATCGTAATGCGTGGCCAGGGTCTGGGGCGTGTCGCCAATGCCGCCCTCGCTCAAACGGTTGGCATACTGCGCCTCGTACAGGTCACGATATTTCGTCTTCCACTGCGTCAAGGCGCTCTCATCGAACCAGGCCCCCTCGGCGAGCCCGGCATAGCTGGCCAGCGCGTCTTCCTGCAGCGTGGCCGAGTTGGCGAACAACAGGCGAAGAATCGGGGAGTCCGCGTCATCGATGTGCCGAGCGAAGTCCAGCCAGACAGCGCTGCTCGCTTCCCCCATGGCACCACCATGCAGCGCGCCTTCGGCGGCAATGCATAGGCCGATGCCACACCAGAAGTTGTCGCGATCGTAGCGTTCGATGGCATCCATGAGATGCGCAGAAACCCAGGCGGCATAATCGGCATCGTAAGGCGCGAGCGCGCTGTCGACGCGTTCTTTTTGCGGCTTTAATTCGTCGTTGACAAAATCTTCGTAGGCATTGATGTCATAATATTGACGCAGCTCTTCCAAGTAATCTTGGTACTCATCCTCGATATTGCCAAGCGCATGCGCTTTTTCCCGCTCGATACCGGCGAGCTGGGCCTGGTGGCCCCTACGAGCCTCGGGGTAAGGGCTACGTTCGAAGTGACCATTTCTCTCCGAGTAGTCGATCAATCGTTGTAGCTGTTCTACCTTGTCCGTGTCGCTGGCTTGCCTAGCCTCGGCGAGCTGCTCCTCGAGGGATGCCCGTAACCCGGGGCCAGAGGCTGACGAATAGCGTTCGTTCAACGCTTTGGCTTTGCCGGCGGCCTCGTCGGTAATCTGTTTTTCCCGGGCCGTTTTGAATCCCTTGTCCATGGCGTCGATGACATCGCAGCAGAGCGCGAGACGCTTGTTGTCCCCCGTTTCGAAGAAATCTTCCATTTCCCCGGCGACCTGGTGGCGATAGGCGTTGAGCTCGGTAATGACGCCTATTTCGTCCTTGACGCCCAGAATCAGGCCGCGCCAGCGGCTATCCGCATGATCCAGGTGGGATTGCATGGCCGCTTGCATGTCATCGGTGGTGAACAGCTTGCGCTCTGCCCCCTTGCCCCAAAAATGGCCTTCCACGGCAGATGCGCCGGGGCTATATTCCGCGATCCAGTGCAGCTGTTCGGCGTCGAAGGCATGCTCGATGCCGTTTTGATCGTTGATCCAGTCCTGGATATTGTCGATCTTCTGCATCATCTTCTGACGCAACGTCTCGCCCGCCGCCGAGTCCTCACCGAGCCGCCGGATCAGACTCTCCGGCCAGGGATACTCGGTATATGCCCAATAAATGGCGGCCGAGGTGTCCACGGTGGGCAAGGTAATGAGTGAGGCATGCAGCATCTTGTTCTGGTTGTTGGCGCAATGGTTGTCCTTCTCGATGTATTTTTCGGGATTCAGGACATTGAACTGCTCGAACAGCCCATCTTGGGTAACGCGGTAGGCGTACCAGCGCAGGCTGTTCTCGGGGTCGAACAAGTAGAAGTAGCCAGGGCGAAGCTGGCGCAAGATGTACTTCGATTCATTGAGCGCGACATCGGTAAAGGCGCCGGTACGCGACTCGGGAAGCGCATCGATGGCCTCGTTATCCTGGGAATTTTCGCAGACGGCATAGCGAACCGGCAGAATAGGCAACCCTTTACGTTCGCAATAGGGGCAGTTTTTTTCCGGCTCGTGACACTCGACACCCGCTGCCTGTGCCGCGGCATTAATCGCTGCATTGGTGTTAGGTGACATGCCGGCGCTCCTTGAGTTCTCTGTCGATCCGTGCCCAGTCGTCGTCTTCCATGTCATTGGTCAGTTCTTCGTAGCTAAGATTGGGCCGAATGCGTGCGAGCTTCTGTCTGATTTCCGGATGCTGGTAAAAATCCACAGTGAACAGCAGCCCATGAAGGACGAATAGCAGGATGTCTTTTTCTCGTTCGATACCCAGCTCCTGCGCGGCCGAGATGAGACTATCCACATCGAGCAGCGAAGGCGGCGCCCGGTCGTCCCCTACCATATGATGCCAGGCCCTCAGGTAGGTGTTGATCGAGGGCATGCGCCTGAGTAAACGCCATTGCTCTTGCGTCAGCTGAATCCGGCCAATATGCCGAGTCTCTGTATGTGGCGATAGTTGTCTGAGCCGATGCCGGCTATCGAAATAGAACCAATGATCGATGGGTCCCAAGAGCCGCGACAGCTGCCGGGAATCGAGGAGTTCGACCAGACGTTCCAGTACTCGAGGGGCGAAGAACCGCAGCAGGCTGCGTTTTCCTTCCGGAGTGACCTGCACCAGTTGCCGCTCGAGATGTCGGACGAGGGTGCTAATAGGATGGTTCGAGACGACCCAGCCACAATGCGCGATCGGCCCATCGGACTGCCGGGGGAGCTGAGCACGCTCTTCCTGGACTCGGTGGCGCAGCGCCTGCTCGCTCGTTTCCAGCGGCTGTAGATAGAGCTTCTCGCGCCAGGTCTGGACGAAGAAAGGGTTGCGAATCAGCCCACATGTCTCCCGTTGCTCGGGAGACAAGCGACGCTCCGGTACGTACTGAGGATCCACCAGCCGATAGACTCGCCCGGTATCTCCTGGCGAGGTGGCCAGAGCGATCAACTGATCGAGTGCGTTATCGGGAGTCATCGTCAGGACTCCACCACAGGTCCGCCGGTCTTGTCCGCCTGGCCATTCTTTTGCGGGCAGAGCTCGTTTTCCCCCTCAGGCAACTCGGGCGGGGTGGCGTTCAGGCTCGCCGGACCGCCGAAGTTCTTCGTCGCGCCCTTGACGGTGACCTTGCCGGGGGCGTGCAGCTCGATATCGCCGCCCTTGATACGCACATAGGCGCCGCCGCTGACCAGCAGAATCTCCTTGGCGGCGGCGAAGTCGATCTTGTCTTCCGTGGAGGTCACCCCGAGATCCCGCCGCGCTGTGGCTTCCAGGTTGTCCGACTGTGCCTGCATCTCCACCTTGCCCCGCGCCGCGAACAGTTTGATGCCGGCTTTCTGCACGAACAGCGAGAGCTTCTCGGAGATCGAGGCGACCAGACTCTTGCCGGTGGCGACGTTGACGTCCTCGCCGCTGGAGACGCTCAGCGAGCGGCCCTGGGCCAGGTGGGTCGATTCCGGCGTGCTCAGCGTAATGCCGGCGGGTGAGGCCATATGCAGCCATGGCGCTTTCATGCGTGCCGCTTCGCCGCGGCCACCGCTGTCGGTGGCACCACGGGCGCTGCTCTGATCGGTCTGTCCTGATGAACCGGCGAGCTGTTCGCTATTGCCGTAGGTGTCGTCGGCGTCCTCGCCTGCCTGCTTGAGGTGGGTACGACTGTCGAGTGTTTCGGCGTTGTGATCCTGGGCACTCTGGCTCAACGTGTCGGTGAGCTGGTAGGCGCTGTCGAGCTGCTGCCGTGCCGGCGTCAAATCGAGCTGGTCGCCGCTGGCGCCGGGCTGACCCCAACTGGTGAGGTAGAGCCCCTGATTGGCGCGGATGGCGCCATAGGCGTCGGTGCGCAGCTCGAACCCGGTGCCGCGGAAGGCGCCGCGGGTGTTGCCGGTCTGGTGGATCAGGTAGCCGAGGTTGAGCTGGCTCTTCTCGGCTTCGGAGTTGAGGCGCACCCGCTCCTGGTCGGTGGCGTCGTCGAACACCAGCTCGTTGTATTTGCTGCCGCGGTAGGTCTTGCTCTTGAAGCCCGAGAGCAGGCCGTGGCTATGCCAGTCCGGGGTCTGTTCGCCGTTATAGACCCGGCCGGTGATCAGCGGGCGGTCGGCGTCGCCTTCGAGGAAGTCGACCAGCACTTCCTGGCCGATACGCGGCACGAACACGCCGCCCCAGCCGGCGCCGGCGTTGGGCTGGGAGACCCGCAGCCAGACGCTGGAATTCTCATCGTTCTGCCCCTGGCGGTCCCAGTGAAACTGGACGCGCACGCGGTTGAGATGGTCGGTGTGGATCTCTTCATTGGCCGGGCCGACCACGGTGGCGGTCTGCGGCCCGCCGATCACCGGGCGGCGGTGGGTCAGCGGATGGCGGTAGGGCTGGCTGAGGCGCTGGGCTTCGAGATCGACCAGAAAGTGGCCGGTGCCGCCGCTGGCATAGTCGGAGAGACGCTCGCCAGTAGGATCTGCGGTATCAGCTTCGAGACCGTGCGCCTGCTTGGCGGCGTCGAGCTGGGGCTGCAGGCTGCCCGGTAGCGCCTGGAGCTGGGCCGAAACCGGCAGGGCGTTCTCGGCGTGGACGGTGACGCCCAGTAGCAGGAACTGGCGCTCGGCCTCACCGCCGCTGTCGTGCAGCGGGTGCTGGGTGAGTTCGAACCAGCGCCCGGCCTGGAGCTGGCGCGCGCCGCCGCTGCCGCGGAAGCGCTTGGCACGGGACTCGTGCGCTTCCAGGCGGTTCTCGGTCAGCCGCTCACCGCGCTCATAACCGTGGTAGTAGTACTCGCCGGCGTAGTCGTAGAGCTCGGTCGGCGGCAGGTTGCCCTGGTCGCTGAGGGTGTCGAGCCCGGTGCGCTTGGTCAGCGAGGGCTGCTTGTAGTCGAAGGTACCCACGCTGACCCGGGTGGGCTGCTGGGTGCGTACGCCGCCCCACTGGGTCAAGGCGTCCTCACGCTCGGTGGCCGCCTGGCGGTGGAAGCGGATCGCCTGGGGGCTGACCGGTTGGGTGGTATCGACATCGTCGGTGAAGACGATACGGTGGCCCGCGTAGTCGTCGTCTTCGCCAGCGAATTCGGCATACCACCAGATGCCTTCTTCCTGGCATAGGCGGCTGATGAAGTTCAGATCGCTCTCGCGGTACTGCACGCAGTAGCTGCGCGCCGGGTAGTCGCGGCGCAGGTCGAAGCGGTAGCGGCCCTGGGCCAGTTCATGCCCGTCGAAGACCTGGGTCAGCACGTCGACCACCGAGCGATCCTGGAAGATACGGCTATCCCGGCCCAGGCCGAGCATTTGAATCCACGGCACCAGGGTAAGCTGGTAGTAGGTGACACCGCCATCTTCACCCAGCAGCGCAGCCTCGGAGACCAGCCCATGCAGTGGGCGGTAGCTGCCGTCGGCCTGCAGGATCGAGAGCCGCGCCGGCTGCGCCATCAGCGTCTTGAGTTCGATATCGCCCTGCTGGGAGATGCAGTCCAAGGTATAGGTGAAGGGCGCGCTAACCCGCTCTTCACCCACCAGCCGGTGGGGCACTAGGGCGGTGCCGGCGACGTCGAGAGTCAGCAGCCGCTGCGACTGCGACAGGTCGATATCGAAGAGATCGAGAAGGTCCGGGGGCATGGTCTCTCTCCTGATCGCGGTGGCCGAGCCGGCCGATGGGGGGCAG
>JNVT01000122.1 GCA_000737985.1 Gammaproteobacteria bacterium MFB021
TCGCGATTCCATGAGACTCCAAGGGTTCTGCACAACTTATGCACCTCTATTAGATCATTGTGTTCTACGAAGCCTGGACTGCATTACATATTCACAACCAACATGAGAAGAGCGGAATAGATGGCCGGATGTTTGGTGGCTTTGATATATTGTGAGGAGCATTGCGAACCCTAGAGCTGTCCGGTCAAATAACCCCCTCACAATAAGTGTAATGTCATGGGATAATCAAAAGACTAAGGGAGGGCTTTTATAGAAGGCGTGAGGTCATGCTATCCCCCTCTGAAGACGCGGCCGCGATATCCTGC
>JNVT01000123.1 GCA_000737985.1 Gammaproteobacteria bacterium MFB021
GCGTGCGCGCGGCGCGGGCGGCCAGCGTATCCAGCGTGGCGGGGCTCAGTCGATGCACGCCGTGGCCACCGGCGATCAACAGGGTGTCGCCGGCCGGCGTGGCGTCGAGGGCGTGGGTCGCGACCAGCGTCATGCCGCCGTTGGTGACCACGGGCCCGGGCTCGGCGGCGAGCAGGCGCAGCCGATAGCGGGGCTCGCCGGCGGCTTCGTTGGCACTGGCGAAGACCTGCCATGGGCCACTGGCATCCAGCAGCTGGCAGTCGGGGTAGACGAACAGATCGAGCGTATGGGTCATCGACGGCTCCCGGCGGTGAGTGGCCAGTCTCCCTCGTTGCCTCTATGTCGGCAATGACTGTCGGCCCACCGAAAGCGACACTCGAGGTAAGCGACATTCGCTATTGTCACCGACCCCGAGGCGATGACTCGGTGCGTAGCCGCCTGGGGCGATTGAGAGACAAAGAACCCGCCGGGAGCGGTTTTTAACGTCGCGTAGCGACGGCCGAAGGGTGCCCGCCAGGGATGGCGGGCATCAAAAAGCCGCCGGAGTCGCTCCGGCGGCGTTGTCTAGCGGGGCAGACGCTACGGTCGCGATCAGGCGAGGTCG
>JNVT01000124.1 GCA_000737985.1 Gammaproteobacteria bacterium MFB021
CCTCGATCTCCGAGAAGCTCTCGCTGTTCGTCTACCGCGCCGGTATGAAGCTGTTCGCCGCCCGCGGCAAGGTCGAAGTGCAGGCGCAGAGCGACGAGATGGCGCTGACCGCCGAGAAGGACGTCAAGATCACCTCCACCGAAGGGCGGGTCGAGATCAATGCCGCCAACGGTATCCTGCTGAACAGTGGTGGCGGTTACATCCGCATCGAAGGCGGCAATATCGATGTCCACGGCCCCGGCAAGATCGACATCAAGGGTGCCCAGCACGTCTTCGGTGGGCCCGCGAGCCTGGACCCGCCGATACCGGAACTGCCGGAAGGCGAGAGCCAACTCTGCGCAACTCGGAACCAGGCTGCTTCGGCAGGCGGAGAAGGCTCGGTGGAAGGCTGATCATGGACCCTTCACTCGATGAGTCAGCCATCGCCGAGCGAATGATGACCGCCGCACGCGACGGCCATCTCTTGCGTTTGATCGATCCCGCCAATGCACCGGGAAGGCAGTACCGAGAGGATGCGACGTCGCGATGCCGCATCGACAACCCCTTTATCGCCCTTCCCGAGATACAGCACCTGTACCTGGAGCGGATCACTCCCGGTGACATCGAGGCGTTCCATGACGAGATTCAACGGGAACGCCAAGGGCTACCGGTCAGCCTGCTCGAACCCGTGGCTTTCTGCGGCTGGCTGATCTCGAAACAGGCTCTCTTCACGATCGCCGGTTATCTGCGTCGTCAGCTTGACCAGAAGACCCCCGAGGGGAAAAGCGCTCTGCTGCGCTTCTACGACCCCCGGGTCATGGGGAGACTGACGCGGATCCTGGACCGATCTCAGCTATCGGCGCTGCTGGGGCCTATCGACCAGTGGATTCATTTCGACAACGGCCGGACCCTGCAATGGCTAGACCCGCATCAGGGAACTCGTCGAGTGGCGCGCCTGAAACCGAATGCCGATCAATGGCAGTCCATTCGTCGCATCGGCCAGGTGAATCGCTGTCTGGAACTCTATCGCACGCTTCCCGATGAGGATCGCAACCGCGCGGTAGACCCGGATGACGTGGACCGCCTCATCGTCGAAGCACAAGGTTATGGCCTGCGCGAACGCCAGGAGATTTCCGCGTTCGTTCTGCATTGCCTGGTGCTTCACGATCGGTTCCACAGACACCCCCGGATGCAGGCGCTATTGCAAGAATGTGCAGGCGGTATGAGTTACATCGGTCTGACGAACCGGCTTACGCAGCAAGAGTGGGAAGCCATCGCGGAAGACAAGGAGACTTTCGAGCATGACGGTAGCGTCGAGAATTAACGCCCAAGCCGCGTTGGGAGACACCATCGGCTTGGAGAACGGGCGTTGCTCGTTCTGCGAGCGCAAGGGCCTGCCCATCCTGCCGGTCCGCTATGCTGTATGCGAGCGCAATGGCCTCAACAGCGACATCCCGGAACTCCCCGAATCGCGTATCCGCGAATTCACCGACATCATGCTGGACCAATCCCTGAAGGCAGGGGCCAACGGCGAGCCGGTAGCGGGTTCTCGCAGCGTGCCACCGGAAGTCGGTGAGCTGATCTCCGGCCATACTGGCAGCCAAGTGAACAAGTACATCCTGCGCCAACTGCGTCAGGGGTATCTTTACTTGTACGATCAGGACAACCCCGATGGCATGTACTGGTACGCCTACGCCATCACTGACGACGGCAAGTATTATCAGTTCTCCGTCCGCGATCCCAAACCCTTGGACAAGATCGACTTCGCCTGCAACAACAAGCCCAATGACGCTCTGCATGCCTCCCTGATCACCTTGCCCAACCCCGATAAGTCACGGACGCTCTATTACGCCTTTACCGAACATGCCTGGCCGCTGGAGCATATTCAAATGATCGGCGGTGACCCGGCCTGGCGCGATGCGCACATGCAGAAGGTCGATATTCAAGCCTGGGTCGGCGGACAGTCGCAACCCTTTGCCTACGGGACCGACGAACTGGGTCGGGTCGCTGAGTACAGCGATGGCGCCAAGAACCTCAGCGAGCAGTTCTTGTCGAGGGGACCTCAACGCAAGCTTTTCGATCGTGAGCAACTCAAGAACGCCATGGATCTGCGCCTGGACCACGCGGCCAGCCGCTACCAGGGCAGGGGGCTGATCCTGGCGGTCAAGGACGAAGCCGGCATCATCGATGAGTTGAATGCGTATCGGCATCAGGCACTCGCCGAGACCGAAGACTTCTTCAAGGACAGCGATACGAAACGTCGAAAGCTGCTTTGCAAGCAAGCCATCGATGCTTTCCATGAGAACTTTGCGAGAAACTACAAGGCGCAAGAGCGTCAGGTACGGGACACCAAGATAGGGCAACTGGAACAGGAGCGTGCCAAGGAGCGTCGAGAGTACGCAGAATCCCTGGAAAGGCTGCGTCGGGAAGGTACGCAGACGGAAGTCGATTTCGTGGCACAAAACGCGGAATGGATGGAAGCCCGTTACGAGCAAAGAATCCAGCAAGTCAAGGACGGTTATCAGGATGATCTGGAAGATGCCCAGGAAGTCATCACGGATCATCAGGCGCAACTGGCTAAGCTTTACGATAAGGATGCACTCGATGGCTTCTATAGTGACTATCTTGAGCAGACCAGCTACTGCGAAGCCCTGCTTGCCTTGCATGACAGCGACTACGCCTTCTGGGTACGCGATCATCTGCCCGCAGTCGTCGGCCGCTACAGCCGCACCCAGTACTGGATGGGCCTTGGGCTGAGCGGCCTGATCGCCAACGCCCTGCGTGGCGGCATCCTCTCACCCGCCAGTGCCGGGCTGTGGCAACACCTGGGGAGTCAGCTCGATACCGAGGACTCGCTGGTACTGAGCGCCCTGTTCGCCAATCAAACCTCTCTGATCAGCCCGGCAAGGTCCACCGTCAGCGCCCTGGCACCGGCCGAGCCGCTGACCTCGGAGACATTGTCTGGCTGGGGCGAACGTTTCCACGCCATTCAAGCCGAGACCCGGACGTTGTCACAGCGCCCACCGCAGGGCGATGAGATCCGCAACCGCCTGTGCCCCGCCCAGGGCGCCCTGGCGATGACAATCGGCAACTCGTTCGCTTCCCTGGTGACCTATGACGCGGCGGACGTGTCCAGCAGCGATGCCAAGACCTGGCTGGCGCACTTCATTCCGTATGCGCAACTGGCCTATATGGGGGATCCGAATACGCAAGCCGGCAGGGCGGCAATCCCCGTTCTACACCGTGTCCGTATGCCGTTGGCGGAATACCACCAATGGCTCAGGCTGGTGATTCGCTACAGCGAATCGAAGCCTCAGGGGGCCGACACGAGCCAGGCCCTGAAGTCTCTCGATGAGAGCGTCGGCAACTTCGTTGCGCCAATGGCGGACAACGGCTGCGTCGTCGATGTCGCCCTGCCCGCCTTCGCGTTGCAGGACGAGTCTCTCGAACGGTTGACCCATAACCTCGATGAAACCTACGACCCCGATAAGCAACAGCAGCGCTGGGCGGACCTGCAACAAAGCGCCCGGGATGTGGCCGCTACCATTGCCGGCGCCGGCAGCTACGGCAAGATCGCGGCGCTGGGCTTGGTGCTCTGGAACACCCTGCTGGTGGTCGACAAGGAACTGCTCAGCGATGAGGATACCGGCGCCGACTGGGCCAAGGTGCTCGGCGCCAGTGTCTCCCTGGCCAACGGCGGCATGCAGGCCATCGAGGGTTATACGAAGATCCGTGCCGCGAGCCTGGCCGAGGACGGCAAGCTCGCTCAACTGGTGGCCAGCGACAACTGGAAGGTGACCGGCAAGCTGCTGGGCGCGGTCGGCGGCCTGGTGTCGATCTGGGGCGGCGTCAAGACACTGACCGAAGCCGCCCGCGCCTCGCGTCTCGGCCAGTCCGTCAGCGCCGAGCATGGCATGATCATGGGCGGTGTCGCCGTGGGCGGCGGCCTCGCCACCCTGATGGTGATCAGCGCCAGCACCGGGATCGGCCTGGCGGTCGGCCTGCTCGTCGGCATCGTCACGCTGCTCGTCGGCTACTGGGCGGTCACCCTGGTGGCGCCCTCCGTCGAGATGTGGATCAACCGCAGCCTGATCGGTCATCACGAGGGGCAGATACAGCCCTTCGGTGACATGGCCTCGGAACAGAGTTCGCTGGAGATGGTCTTCCAGGGTGTCGTGGTGGAGCTGTCGTGGACGCCGGTGCAGCCCGAGATGTCGGCTTATGTCGATTCGAACATGGCGTATTTGCCGGCGAGCATCGACACCGAGGCGCTGCAACAAGAGCGCGACCGCGTGGCGCAATTGGTGCGCATCAATCTGACGGTCCGGGTGCCGAAGTTGGATACGATTGAGCTAGTGCTTCAGTTTACTCCTCATGGAGAAAGAAGAGCCATTTTTGACTGGGCCTATCAAAAGAACCGGACCACTGAAACACTGGTGTCTGCTACAGCCTCGGGATACAGTACGACTCAAAGTAGCGCGCCAAGCGATCAACCAGAATTCACATTGAAGGACAAGGTTTATAAGGCGGAATGGTCGCAAGCGTACTCAAAAAACATCTTGACCCAATCGGTCGATCTTTTCGTTAAATTTCGTTCCTCCGATACGCAGGCGCTGAAAAATGATGTGTTGACTCTCAGTCTTGACGGTTAATGAATTTTGCGGGAGGTGTTCTTATGAGGTGTTTGTTTTTCATTATCGCTCTATTTTTGTTCAATAGTGCACAGGCAGAGGTTCTTTTTTATGATCCAACAGGAAAAGCGCTTAACGCTGCAATAGATAAGCTTTCGGAGAAGGATGTTAAGGATTTATCTACTCCCGATGCTAGTCGTAAAAAGTTCTTCTTGGGGCTTTTTTATATAAATGGGGCTCCAGAGTTTCATATCGATAAGGACTGCAAGAAATCTGTCGCTTTCTTGCAGGATGCCTGGAAAAAGGGCATTGCTGATGCTGGGTATACGTTATCAACCATGTATTACAATGGCGTCTGTGTAGGTCAGGATTTTGTTAAGTCGAAAAAATTAGCGACTCAAGCTGCGGAGGATGGTTATATCTTGGCGCAGCGCATGTTAGGTATGGCCTACGTGGGGGAGAATTGGGCAAAACTCTCACCTTACAATGTCGACAAGGGGATATACTGGCTCAGCAAAGCGGGTAACGCTGGCGACGGAGAATCTGCAGGGCAGCTCTCACATATGTATGGGAAAGGTGATGGCGTTCCCAAGGATGAAGATAAGTATTTTTGCTGGCTTAAGAAGGCTGTTTTCACAAAATACGAAAAAGGTAATATGCTTGGCATGCCAGGGCTGGCAAACGCATACGAAAATGGAATAGGAACTAAAAAAGACCTTGTGAAAGCATATAAATATTACGATTTAATCGGTACTGCGGGTTTGAAAGGTAAGCAGCGTATCGCAAAGCAGATGACTCAAGAGCAGATCGATGAAGCTCTTCGTGAGTCTAATGCTTGGCAGGAAGAAAATAATATTCAAGTCGGCAGTGATTTCATTCGGCGCGTCAAATGAAGTTTGGCGCCTCCTCTGCCCGCCTTCACGTTGCAAGGCGAGGCCCTCTCAAGGTCGAGCGATAGCGCCCGGAATGTGGCCGCTACGCTCGTCCAACTGGTGGCCAGCGATAGCGAGAAGGTGACCGGCAAGCTGCTGGGCACGGTCGGCGGTCTGGTGTCGATCTGGGGTGGCGTCAAGACACTGACCGAAGCCGCCCGCGCCTTCGCTGCCTGAATCTGCTCCCCGGCGCTTGCCGGGCCGCGCCCGCGCGGCAGCCGAGCTGCTGAGCGATGTCATGTCACGAATACTGTATGTATAGACAGTATTCAGGGTTGTGAGCGACACTATCCCCTTCGAAGGCCAGGGGGATGTCGCCCATGTCTGAGTGTCATCGTCAGCTTTGCCGCCACGTTGCCGCGAGCTGCCGCGTCCGGTGTGCCTGGCGTTGCCATTACCGGAGCCGTGGGCGGTGAGCGCGCTCGATCGGCTGCTCGATAGCCGCGTCGTCTGGCGTGCCCAGGAGAGCGCCGCCGAGTCTCCCGCCAGCGCGGTCGCCAGCGGCCACTCGGCGCTGGATGCGGTGCTGCCGGCGGGCGGCTGGCCGCGCGGGGCGATCAGCGAGCTGCTCTGTAACGGTGCCGGCAGCGGGGAGCTCGCGCTGCTGTGGCCGCTGCTGGCACGTCTGACCCGCGAGCAGCGCCCGGTGGTGCTGGTGGCGCCGCCGGCGCTGCCCTATCCGGCGGCCTGGCGGCGCGCCGGGGTCGAACTCGACCACTGCCACTGGCTCGACGTGAGCGGGCGAGAAGCGCTCTGGGCCACCGAGCAGTGCCTGCGGGCCGGCTGCTGTGCGGCGGTGCTGGCGTGGCTG
>JNVT01000125.1 GCA_000737985.1 Gammaproteobacteria bacterium MFB021
GAGCCAGCGCGCTGAGCGTCGCCAGCTCGACCTTGTCATCGACGAAAGCGGTGGTACGCCCGCTGCTGCCGGGGCCTCCGAACATGATGCCACCGCCGTTGTCGACCCCGCCCTGGTCGGCAGTGATCACCTTGCCGCTGGCATCCAGCGCATCGACCTGGATGTTGAAGCTGTTACCGCCGGTCTTGGTGCTGCCGAATTTCTGCCCCGAGACCTGCAGCGTGTAGTTGCCCGGTTCGAGTTGCTGCTCCATCTCCAGGCCACCGGTGTTGCCGAGCCCGCTGCTCTTGGCCAGGACATTGCCGTTGGCGTCGATCAGGGTGGCCTTGATGCGGTAATCCTGGGATTCGCCCGGCAGGGTCGAGCTGGTGAAGCGGTAGCGGCCGGCCTCATCGACAGTGAACGGGTGCTGCTGCACGCCACCGAAGAAGAAGCTCTGGCTGCGGGCGTCGGAGCTGGACTTGAAGAAGCTGGTCAGGTCGACCTTGGCGGCCGCGGCCTGCGCCTGCTTGAGCGCCTCGCTCTGCGCCATGGCGGGCATGGCGGTGGCGACACCGACGGCCACGATAAGGGTGGAAAACGCGCGATACTTCATGGGGCCTCTCTGCGTTGACTGCCTGCGGATGGCTGCAGCATAACAGAGGCGCTTGCCAGAACACCTTAGGCAGGTCTGAAAAGTACTGCGCTCGGCGACTTTTCAAACCATGCCTAAAAAGGCTCTCCGGCAAGCGCCCGTGGCGATGCATGATGGCTGGCGGGAAGATCGACCAGCCCACCGTTCAGCTCACTTTTTCGAACCGCTTTTTCAAACCGTTTTTTCAAAACATGCTTTCAAGCCGGGGCCGACGCGCAATGGCGCGTGCCGGCCCGCTGCCACCTTAGCCGTCGCTTTCGCTCTCGGCAAGATCGACCAGTTCGCGGATCGCCACCGCGATCAGCGCGAAGCTCACCTGAGTGCCAGCATTGATCTCGCCCAGCAGCGCATTCCAGCGCTCGAACAGGGCCGCGTGCTGCTCCTCCCAGCGAGCCACCCGCGCCTCCACCTCGCGCGGCGCATCGTTCATGCCCAGCACCTTCACCGTCAGCGCCAGCTGCTGACGGTCGAGGTCGTCGCGGAACGTTTCCCGCGCCTGCATCTGCCAGCTGTCACGCACCTCGAGGGCGTTGATCTGGCGCGTCATCCACGGCAGCTCCAACTGATGACCGATGGCGTAGTAGACCTCGGCCACGCGCTTGAGCTTCTCGCCACTGACACGCGCCGCCTGGATGATACCCAGCCCGGCATACAGGCTCGGCGCGGCGGCCACCACCGCGGCCTGGGTCTTGGGTACACCGGCCTCGATCAGCTCGTCGCGGCGACCTTCCCAGGCCTCGCGCTCGTCGCCCTTGAGCCGGTTGCCGATATCCTCCTGCAGCTGGGTCAACTGAGGCGCGAACTGCTCCACGCACTCCTTGACGCTGAGCGTGCCGCGGTGGCGCAGGAACCAGCGCGTGGCGCGCCGCATCAGGCGCATCAGGTCGAGCATCATGCGGTACTGGACCTGGCTCTCGACCCGGTAATCGAGGGCCTCGATCTGCTCCCACAGACGGTTGAAGCCGAAGCTGTCGCGGGCGATCACATAGACCTGGGCGATCTCGACCCTGGACGCGCCGGTGGAATCGCGCAGCTGACGCACGAAGGTGATACCCATGTGATCGACCAGGTCGTTGGCGATCTGGGTGGCGACGATCTCACGCTTCAGGCGGTGCTGGGAAAGATCGTCGGCGAAGCGCTCGGTCAACGTCACCGGGAACGCCTTGGCCACGTGCTGCTGCAGCTGCGGGTCGTTGGGCAGCTCGGCGGCGATCAGATCGCTCTTCAGCGTGCTCTTGGCGTAGGAGATCAGCACGCTCAACTCGGGCAGGGTGAGACCGCCGTCGGCGTTGCTGCGCTCGCCGAGCTGTTCGTCACTGGGCAGGAACTCGAGCTCGCGGTCGAGACTGCCGGCCGCTTCCAGCTCGTTGATGAAGCGCCGATACGGCCCCATCCCCTCCAGCGACTGCAGCTCGGCGAGCGACAGCGCCTGGGTCTGGCGGTAGTTGTCGCGCACCACCAGCTCGCCGACCTCGTCGGTCATCTCCACCAGCAGCTGGTTGCGCTGCTTCTCGGTCATGTCGCCGCGCTGGACGATCCCGTCGAGCAGGATCTTGATGTTGACCTCATGGTCGGAGCAGTTGACGCCGCCGGCGTTGTCGATGAAGTCGGTGTTGACCCGAATTCCCTTGGCCGCGGCTTCCATGCGCCCGCGCTGGGTCAGACCCAGGTTGCCGCCCTCGCCGACCACGCGGCAGTTGAGTTCGCGGCCATCGATGCGCAGGCCATCGTTGGCCTTGTCACCGACGTCGGCGTGGCTCTCGTCATGCGCCTTGACGTAGGTGCCGATGCCGCCGTTCCAGATCAGATCCACCGACGACTTGAGCATGGCGTTGATCAGGTCGTTGGGTGACAGCTTGTCGGCCTCAATGCCGAAGGTCTTTTTCATCGGCACCGAGATCGCAATCGACTTGGCATCGCGCGAGAACACCCCGCCGCCTTCCGAGATCAGCCCCTCGTCGTAGTCCGACCAGCTCGAGCGCGGCGTCTCGAACAGACGCTTGCGTTCGGCGAACGACTTGGCCGCATCCGGCGTCGGGTCGACGAAGATATGGCGGTGGTTGAAAGCCGCGACCAGACGGATCTTGTCGGAGAGCAGCATACCGTTGCCGAACACGTCACCGGCCATGTCGCCGATACCGAGCACGCTGAACTCGTCCTTCTGGGTGTTGAGGCCCATCTCGCGGAAGTGGCGCTTGACCGACTCCCAGGCGCCGCGCGCGGTGATCGCCATCCCCTTGTGGTCATAGCCCTGGGCGCCCCCGGAGGCGAAGGCGTCGCGCAGCCAGAAGTCATACTCCAGCGAGATCGCGTTGGCGTAGTCGGAGAAGGTCGCGGTGCCCTTGTCGGCGGCAACCACCAGGTAGGGGTCGTCGGGATCGTGGCGCACCACCGCCTGCGGCGGCACCACCTCGGTGCCATCGAGGTTGTCGGTGATATCGAGCAGGCCGCGGATCAGCAGACGATAGCACTCGATACCCTCGGCCTGGATGGCGTCACGGTCACCATTCTCGGGCATGCGCTTGCAGATGAAGCCACCCTTGGCGCCGACCGGCACGATCACCGAGTTCTTGACCTGCTGCGCCTTCATCAGGCCCAGAATCTCGGTACGGAAATCCTCGTTGCGGTCGGACCAGCGCAGACCGCCGCGAGCGACCTTGCCGCCGCGCAGGTGCACCCCTTCCATCCGCGGCGAGTAGACGAACACCTCGAACATCGGCCGCGGCTTGGGCATGCCCGGCACCTTGCTCGGCTCGAGCTTGAACGAGATGTACGCCTTGGGGCTGCCGTCTTCGCGCGGCTGGAAGTAGTTGGTGCGCACGGTGGCCTGGATCAGGTCGACGTAGCGCCGCAGCAAGAGATCGTCGTTGAGGCTGGCGACCTGATCGAGCAGCGTATTGAGGTCGTCGACCGCCCCCTGGCAGCGGGTGTCACGGTCGCCATCCAGGTTCGGGGCGAAACGCTGTTCGAACAGCCGCGACAGGCCGCGGGTAATGTCGGCGTGTGCCGCCAGGGTGTTGGCGATGTAGTCCTGCGACAGCCCGATGCGCAGCTGCTTGAGATAGCGCGCGTAGGCGCGCAGCACCGCGACCTGACGCCAGTCGAGCCCGGCGCCGATGATCAGCCGGTTGTAGGCGTCGTTCTCCGCGTCTCCCACCCAGATCCGCGTGAAGGCGTCGATGAAGTTGTCGCGCATCGCGCGCAGATCGACCTCGCCGACCCCGCGATATTCGAAGGTGAAGTCATGAATCCAGTAGGTCTGGTGCTCGGTCTCGATATGATAAGGGCGCTCGCTGATCACCCGCAGCCCCAGATTCTCCAGCACCGGCAGCATATCGGAGAGCGGAATCGGCGAGTCGGCGTGATAGAGCTTGAGATTGACGCTATCGGCGCTGTTCTCGGCCAGGTGATAGAGGCTGACGCCGATCGGCGCGCCAACGTCGAGCGCGCTCAGGTGGCGGATGTCGTTGGCTGCGGTACGCGCCGAGAAGTCGTCGCGGTAGCTGCCGGGGAAGGCGTCGCGGAATACCTGGGCCTGGCGGTTGCCCTCCTCTTCTCCCAGGCTTTCGATCAGCGCACCGTGCAGATCCTCGCGCCAGTTGCGCGCCAGGAAGATGACCTTCTTCTCCAGCGCGCGGCGATCGAACGCCACCGGCTCATCGCCGTTGAAGCGCAGGGTGAACTGGATCCGCGCCAGCACCGACTCCGAGAGATAGGGGTTGAAGTCGGCAAAGGTGGCGTCGAGCTCCTCGCACAGCAGGTTCTGAATGCGCAGACGCAGATCGGTGGAGAAGATGTCACGCGGGACGAATACCAGGCAGGAGTAGAACTGGCCGCAGCGGTCCTCACGGATGAACAGCCGCACGCGGCGGCGCTCACGAATATTGAGAATGCCGCAAGCGGTCTGGCTCAACTCTTCGATGGTGCTCTGGAACAGATCGTCGCGCGGGTGCACCTCGAGAATCTGCAACAGCAGCTTGCCGTTGTGGCCCTTGGGATTGACCCCAGCGGCATCGATGACCGCCTGCACCTTGCGCCGCAGTACCGGCACCGAGCGCGGTGACTCATTGTAGACCAGCGAGGTGAACAGCCCGAAGAAGCGCCACTCGCCGATCACCTTGCCCTGCTTGTCATGGCGGGTGATGGCGATATGGTCGGGGTAGGTCGGCCGGTGCACGCGCGCGTGATGTGAACTCTTGGCGAAGCGCAGCAGCGCCGGCATGGGGCCCGGCTCCTCGTCGAGCTCGAAGCGCACCGACTCCTGATAGCGCGGCTGGTCGAGCTTGAGCACCCCCAGTTCGCTGCCCTCGACCCGCGTCTCGCGCGCCTTGGCGCCGCTGCCGGAGAGCCGGCTCTCGGCAAAGCCTAAGAAGGTGAAGTGTTCATCGAGCAGCCACTTGAGAAACGCCACCGTCTCCTTCTGGTCCGCCGCGCTCACCGACGCCGGGCGCTGGGCCTCGAGCTCGGCGATCACCTCGCGCAGCTTGTCGCACATCGGTTCGAAGTCGGTGACCGCGGTGCGCACGTCGCGCAGCACGTCGTGCAGGCTCTGCTCCAGGTCATCCAGTGTCGCCGTATCGGTATGGCGATCGATCTCGATCAGAATCAGCGACTCGCGCGACGCCGGTGCCTCCTTGGCCCGCTGCCCGGTGATCTTCAACGCGTGGTGGCGAGCGTCGCGCTCGACCGCCAGCACCGCATTGTGGATCGCATGCAGGGTCAGGCCGCGACGATTGAGCTCCATGCGCACCGAGTCGACCAGAAACGGCATGTCCGGGTGCAGCACCGCGACCACGGTGTGTGGCGACTGCCAGCCATGCTCTTCGAAGTTGGGATTGAAGATGCGGACCTTGGCATCGCTGGGATCGAAGGTGCGCATGAAGTGCCACGCCGCCAGCGTGGCACCGTAGACATCGTCCAGCTGGCGGTCGGCCGCCTCCTCGAAGGGCGCCGTGGCGTAGAGATCCTCGGCGAAGGCGGTGATCCGCTTCACCTTCTCCTCGGGAAGTCGCTTCGCCAGCTTCTCCCGCAGCTGCTCCAGAAACTCCGTCTTTCCTTCGATCGCGACGTGTTGCATCTATCACCTCGGCTGGCACCGGCCGTCGATATGGCGGCCGCATTCACATGGGGCGAAGCTTACGCCAGCGCCCGGGGGCACCCTATCCACTTGAAGCTTCGTTATGACACATGTCGCTTACGCATCATGACACCCACCATACGATACCGGTGCGACTTGACAAATTCAGGCCGTCTCGCGGCGCTCGAGCACGACCCCGCACTCGCAGTGGTCGGTCCAGGGGAACTGGTCGAACAGCGCCATCCGCGTGATCCGATGCGTCTGGGTGAGCTGCGCCAGATTGACCGCCAAACTGTCGGGGTTGCAGGAAATATAGACGATTCGCGGATACTCCATCAGCGGCGCACAGCTGGCGGCATCGAGCCCGGCACGCGGCGGGTCGACCAGCACGGTGGAGAAGTCGCACTCATCGAGCGCCATCGCCGCCACCCGGCGCCCCTGTTTCTCGCCGGCCAGGGCCTGGGCGAACTCCTCCGCCGACATTCGCGCCACATGCACGTTGTCGATGCCGTTGGCGGCGAGGTTGGCCTGAGCCGAGGCCACCGAGGTGCGCGAGATCTCGGTGGCGACCACGCGGCGGAAGTTCTCCGCCAGCGCCACGGTGAAATTGCCGTTGCCGCAGTAGAGCTCGACCAGATCGCCTGCGCTGTGGCGCGTGGCATCCCGGGCCCAGCCGAGCATGGCGCGACAGATCTCGGCGTTGGGCTGGGTAAAGCTGTTCTCCACCTGCTGATAGTGGAACTCGCGCCCTTCGACCGTCAGGCGCTCCCACACGTGATCACGCTCGAGCACCAGGCGCTGCTTGCGCGAGCGCCCGATCAGCGCCACCCCCAGCGTCGCCTGCAGCTCGCGGGCACGCTGCTCCCACTCGGCATCCAGCGGCTTGTGGTAGATCAGCGTCACCAGCGCCTCACCGCTGAGGGTGGTCAGAAACTCGACCTGGAACAGCTTGCGCCGCAGCGTGGTGTCGTCGCGAATGGCGTCCAGCAGCTGGGGCATCAGCGCATTGATCCGCTCGCCGGCGACCGGGAAACGATCGACCCGGACCACCTTCTGGGCCACCCGGCCCTTGTGCAGCGGCGCGTCCGGGTCGGGTTCGAACATGGCGTAGTAGAGATCGTCCCCCTCCTGCCAGAGGCGGAACTCCGCGCGCATGCGGTAGTGCATCGGCGGCGAGGCGAAGACCTCCAGCGGCGGCGGGTCGAAAGCGGCGAACTGCTGCTCGATCCGCGCGCGCTTGGCCGCGAGCTGGGCGTCATAGCGCGCCGGGTCGATGGTGGTGATGACCACGAAAAACTCCTCAATCGATAGCGGAATTAGGGAAGCGCTGAATAAATCGGCGAGCGGGATGAAGCGCAAGGCGCACGGAGCACAGAAGGCGAGACATAACATGGGGTTAGGCGAGTCTTCGAGCACCGCGCAACGCAGCGATTCACTCGCGCAGGCATTTATGCAGTGCTTCCTTAGCAGTGTCGGCGGGCACCATAGCGACCGTCGGGCCGAGGACGCCACCTTCGAGCGTCTCAAGCGTACCCTCGACGGTCAGGCGGTCAATGGCGGGCCCAAGCTGAAGAAGGGCGAC
>JNVT01000126.1 GCA_000737985.1 Gammaproteobacteria bacterium MFB021
GCCGCCGAGGTGGCGAGGCCGGAGACGGGCGCTGCAGCATCGCCCTATGGCCGCGACGGCGGGGCGCCCGAGGCAGCGGCGTCGCCGACTCGAGAAACCCCGGATGATGACGCCGCGCGTACGCCATTCCGTGCCGATGTCACCCGTCGGCGTATCCCCGAAGCGTTCCAGGCGTCGCCGATGGCGCCCGAGGAAAGCGGCGCGGAGACCGGTGATCACCCAACTGCCAGCGAGACTGGCGCCGAAATGGCGGCCCCCCGTGGCGAGCCCGCCGACAGCGGCCGGCTCTCCGCGGCGGAGGACGAGACCCCCACTGCGCAGTGGGGGCTGCGCGCCGAGCGCCACGAGGCGCCGGCCGGTTGGCGCCACGCCCGCGCGGCCAACGAAAGCGATCCTGACGACAGTGGCAACGACGTCTCTCGCCAGGACGACGATCGCACTCGCGTCCCCCCAGCGCGGCCTGGGCCCGCCGAGCCAACGCTGGGCGCGTTCGCGGCTGGCCTGGGCAGCGATCAGCCTGACGCCGGGGCGCGTGAACCTAGTCTCGACTGGGCGCGCGGCGGTGCGGACGAGTCGCGCTTTGCCGCGCCGACCCGGCGCGAGCCCACGCACCGTGGGCTTGGTGACGTGCACGCAGAGACGCAGGTCGATGAGCCGCAAGTCGAGGAGCGTGATGCACCGGTCGAGCGTTCGCCGCTGTCGGGCGCTGGCGCGGCCGGCAGCCACGCCGATGACACCCGGGCGCCGTGGCAGAGCGATGCCGCAGCAGCGGATTGGGACGATGCCGCCGATGTGGGCGGGGACGCCATCGAACATCATGAGGCGGCACCGACACCGCGCGGCGATATGGCGACCGCCGAGCAGGCGCGGGCGGCGGCCGACGATCAGCCCACTTTGTGGACCGTCGAGCATCTGCAGAGCCAGCGTCCGGCGTTCGATGACATGCCCGAGCCCACCGGCGAGCTGCCGTCGATCCGGCTGACCACGCCGGCCGACCCGGAGCAGCCCAACTACACGCCCGAGCAGCTCGCCGACATGGCCGAGCTGCTGGAGATGCGTCTGCGTGAATACGGGGTCAAGGCAGAGGTGGTCGAGACCTGGCCGGGGCCGGTGATCACGCGCTTCGAGATCCGCCCCGCGGCCGGGGTCAAGGTCTCCAAGATCAGCAACCTGGCCAAGGACCTGGCGCGCTCGCTGATGGTCAAGAGCGTGCGCGTGGTCGAGGTCATCCCCGGCAAGCCCACGGTGGGGATCGAGATTCCCAATCCGAACCGGGCGATGATCCGCATTCGTCAGGTGCTCGACTCCGATGTCTATCAGCAGGCCGACTCGCCGGTGACCCTGGCGCTGGGCCAGGACATCGGCGGCAAGCCGGTGGTGGCCAACCTCAACAAGATGCCGCACCTCCTAGTGGCCGGTACCACCGGCTCGGGCAAGTCGGTGGGGATCAACACCATGCTGGTGTCGATGCTGCTCAAGGCGACCCCGGACGAGGTGCGCATGATCATGGTCGACCCCAAGATGCTCGAGCTGTCGGTCTACGATGGCATTCCGCATCTGTTGGCCCCGGTGGTCACCGACATGAAGGAAGCGGCCAACGCGCTGCGCTGGTGCGTGGCCGAGATGGAGCGGCGCTACAAGCTGATGGCGGCCATGGGCGTGCGCAACATTGCCGGCTTCAACGCCAAGCTCGACGAGGCCGAGCGCCACGGCGCCCAGGTCCAGGACCCGCTGTGGGAGCCGCAGCCGTGGGAGATGCACCAGCAGCCACCGACGCTGGCCAAGCTGCCCTATATCGTGGTGGTGATCGACGAATTCGCCGACATGTTCATGATCGTCGGCAAGAAGGTCGAGGAGCTGATCGCGCGGCTGGCGCAGAAGGCGCGCGCCGCAGGTATCCACCTGATTCTCGCCACCCAGCGGCCGTCGGTGGACGTGGTCACCGGGCTGATCAAGGCCAACATCCCCACCCGCATGGCGTTTCAGGTGTCGTCGAAGATCGATTCGCGCACCATCCTCGATCAGGGCGGGGCCGAAAACCTGCTCGGCCATGGCGACATGCTCTATCTGCCGGCGGGAGCGGGGATGCCGCAGCGCGTTCACGGCGCCTTCGTCGACGATGACGAGGTCCATCGCATCGTCGAGGACTGGAAGCGGCGCGGTGAGCCCGAGTACATCGAGGAGATTCTTTCCGGCGGTGTTTCCGCCGACGCCCTGGCCGGGCTCGAGGCCGAAGGGGGCGACGGCGAAGATGCCGAGCAGGATGCGCTCTACGACGAGGCGGTGCAGTTCGTTACCGAGAGCCGGCGCGCCTCGATCTCCGCGGTCCAGCGTCGCTTCAAGATCGGCTACAACCGCGCCGCGCGGCTGGTGGAGGCGATGGAGCAGGCTGGCGTCGTCTCGTCGATGGGCAACAACGGCTCGCGCGAAGTGCTGGCGCCGCCGCCGGTGGGCAACTGAGCCGCCATCCCGCTGTCCAAGGATCATGTTCTCTGCACTCAGACAAGGAATGCCCATGCGTATGATGAAGAGCCTGGCCGCAGCCGGCGCGCTGCTGCTGGCGACCCAGGCGGCACACGCCGACCCGGCCTCGGTCGACCGCCTGACCCGGCTGCTCGAACCGCTCAAGACCTACTCGGCGGATTTCGACCAGCAGATACTGGACGCTTCGGGTTCCAGCCTGCAGGACACCAGCGGCCACATGTGGCTGTCGCGCCCCGGCCACTTTCGCTGGGAGGTGAACGAGCCCTATCGCCAGATCGTGGTCTCCAACGGCCAGGAAGTGACGCTCTACGACCCCGACCTCGAGCAGGCCACGATCCAGTCGCTCGACGACCGCGTCACCCACACCCCTGCGCTGCTGCTCTCCGGCAGCGCCTCGGAGCTGGCGCAGAACTATGAGGTGACGGAGCAGCAGCAGGGCACTGGCGAGACCTTCACGCTCAAGCCCAAGGCTAACGACACCCTGTTCGAGCAGCTCAAGCTGACCTTCTACAGCGAAAAGTTGGGCATGCTGCAGATGACCGACAGCACCGGCCAGCGCACCGCGATCAAGTTTGATAACGCCGAGGTCAACGGCAGCATCGACCCGGCCAAGTTCCGCTTCGAGATTCCCGCCGGAGCTGACGTCATCCGCGAGCAGTCACCTGCTTCCCCCTGAGCTTTGTCCCACTGAGTTTTGTCCCCCTGAGCCTTGCTGCGGCCCGTCCACCGGGCCGCCCGCTCGCCGCTGCGCTCATGTTTGATTGATCCACTGCTCCCGTATGGCTGAGCGCAGGCATTGTGCAAATACCCTCTCAAGCCTGACGGTCGGCCTCACGGTCGAGCTCGTCACGCCACGCCTGCATCTGCTGGTAGCGCTTCTCCTGACCGAACTCGCTGGGCACGTAGAAACTGGTCTTGGGCAGTGCTGCCGGCCAGCAGTCGTGGGCGCTGCCGGCGGGGTAGCCGTTGGGCTCGTTATGGGCGTAGCGGTAGCCCTCGCCGTAGCCCAGTGAGGCCATCAACTGGGTCGGCGCATTGCGCAGATAGACCGGGACCTCGAGATCGGCATGCTCGGCCACGAACGCCTTGGCCTGGGCCCAGGCCTGATCGACCCGGTTGCTCTTGGGCGCGGTGGCGAGATGGATGGCGGCGTGGGCGATGGCGCGCTGGCCTTCGTAGTCGCCCAGGCGCAGGTAGGCGTCCCAGGCCGCGATCACCAGCGGCAGGGCGCGCGGGTCGGCGTTGCCGACGTCCTCCGAGGCGATCGCGGTGAGCCGGCGCACCACGTCGAGCGGGTCGCCGCCGCCGCGCATGAACTGCGCCATGTAGAGCAGCGCGGCGTCAGGGCGGGATGAGCGTATCGACTTGTGAATCGCCGAGAGCAGGTCGTAATAGTGCTCGCCCTGCTTGTCGAAGGCCGCCGCCTGATGGCCGATCACCTCGACCACGGCGTCACGCGCCAGGGTCTCGCCATGCTCGTCGCGACCGGTAAAGTCGCAGGCGGTCTCGAGCAGGCCGAGGGCGCGCCGGGCATCCCCCGCCGCGGCGCGGGCGAGGATCGCCAGGGCTTCGTCGCTGGCGCGGATGTCGCGCTGGCCGAGGCCACGCTCGGCGTCGCCCAGGGCGCGCTTGATCACCCTGATCAGCGCCTGCTCGTCGAGCGCCTTGAGCACGTAGACCCGGGCCCGCGACAGCAGGGCGGAGTTGACCTCGAACGAGGGGTTCTCGGTGGTGGCGCCGATCAGCGTCAACAGGCCCGACTCCACGTGCGGCAGCAGGGCGTCCTGCTGGCTCTTGTTGAGGCGGTGGATCTCATCGAGAAACAGCAGCGTCTGACGCTCGCGCAGCCGCGCCTCCTGGGCCCGCTCCACCGCGGCGCGGATCTCCTTGACCCCGGCCATCACCGCCGAGAGCTTTTCGAGCCGGGAGTTTGAGGCCTCGGCGAGGATGTCGGCGAGGGTGGTCTTGCCCACCCCCGGTGGGCCCCACAGGATCATCGAGCGCACGCTGCCGCTCTCGGCCATGCGCCGCAGGGGTTTGCCCGGGCCGACCAGCGCTTCCTGGCCGACATAGTCGTCGAGACTTGTCGGCCGCATGCGGTAGGCGAGCGGCACATTGTCCTGGGGGGCGCTATCGGCAAACAGGTCCATCGGCGTACTTCCGGTTTGTGCTCGGCAACGAGCGGGTACATTTCACTACGCCAATCGCGACTTAAGGCGTAGGGCTTTCTCTTCCAAACCCGCTAGGGTAAGACAGTCGGGGCCGGTCGCGTCGGCACGCCCGCGCCATACCGAGTGGCGCCCGGGCAGTGTGAACGGCCCAGGGTCGATTCTACCCAAGTGCGCCCCGACACAGTATGGCCGCCGCGGGTCGGATGACCAGACGGGGCGCTCGAGGGGCCGTCGTCGCGTGCGCTGCGCCAGGCCATGTGGCCCGCGCCAAGGCACTACACGCTGGCCTTCGAGTGCCGCTACACTAGAATCTGTACGCAAAAACCGAGGCCTCGGCACGCTGGTCATCAGTCTCGCCGTTTCACGCTCGTCGCCATAGCCGCCGCACGGACAGGAGAACTCCCATGCCCATGCTGACCCAACTGCGCCAGGATCACGCCAATATGGCGCGTCTGCTCCACGTGCTGCAGCTCAAGCACAAGACGCTCGCCGATGGTGAACGCCCCAACTTCCGCCTGATTCGGGAGGTGGTGGACTATATTCTCGACTACATGAGCGGCTTCACCATTCCGCTGGAGCGCATTTGCCGCGAGCAACTCTCTGCCCGGGCCAGCGACACCGATGCGCTGTTCGCTCGACTGGCGGAGGACTATCAGCATCTGCATGAGCAACTGATGCGGCTCTCCAACGACATCGACATGATCCTGATGGATGGAGTGATGCCGATGGACAAGTTCGCCGAGGACCTGCGCGCCTATCTCGACGCCCACCGCGGCTATCTGCGCGCCGAGCGCGAGGAGCTGTTCCCGCTGATTCGCGAGCACTTCGACGATGACGACCTGGCGCGTCTGGCTGCCGAGATGCCGCCCCAGGCGGAGTCCGAGCTGTCGCGCCTGCAGGAGGCCTACCCTGAGCTCTATTCCGAGTTCCGCGACGCGCCTTCCCCCCTCGAATCCTGATCACGGCGGACCGCCGGTCCGCACTGCGTGATGGCCCGATGACGATCGCACTGCGCGATCGTCATCGCTTTGCGTAGAATGGGCGCCCGACAGTGTCAGAGGGAGCCGGGATGGATCGGCTACAGGCGATGCAGGTGTTCCGGGCCGTGGTCGAGGCCGGCAGCTTTGCCGGCGGCGCCCGCCGGCTGGGCGTATCCAACGCCATGGTCAGCAAACAGATATCGCGCCTCGAGGAGAGTCTCGGGGTGCGTCTGCTCGCGCGTACCACGCGGCGGCTGCAGCTGACGGCGGAGGGCGAGCGCTATCTGACCACCACCGCACGGCTGCTCGACGAGCTCGACGAACTGGAGGCAGGGCTGGGCGAGCAGCGCGGCGAGATTCGCGGCCGTCTGCGCTTGTCGGCGCCCATGGATTTCGGCGCTCAGGCACTGATGGTGGTGCTCGATGCCTTCGAGCAGGCGCACCCCGCGGTCACCCTTGAACTGGTGCTCGAGGATCGCCACGTCGACCTGCTGGCCGAGGACTACGATCTGGTGGTGCGGATTGGGGCGCTCGAGGATTCGAGTCTGATCGCCCGGCCGCTGATGCGCATGCCTTGCTACCTGTATGGCGCCCCCGACTATCTGCGCCGTCACGGCATCCCCGATCACCCGCAGGCGCTCAAGCACCACCGCTGCCTCCATTACACCTTGGCACGCCAGGGGCCGCAGTGGACCTTCGAGGTCGACGGCGAGCCGCAGCGGGTGCGCTTTCGTCCGGCGCTTGCGTGCAATAACGGGCGTGCGCTGATCGAGGCCGCGGCGCTGGGCATGGGGTTGGTGGTCAAGCCCGCCTTCCTGGGCGAGCCCGAAGTGGCGGCGGGGCGCCTGGTGCGTCTGCTCGAGGCGTTTCCGGTCCCCGCGCTCGATGTGCATCTGCTCTACGCCGAGCGTGACTTCATGCCGGCGCGCCTGCGCGCGCTGATCGAAACCTTGTTGACCCACTTCGCCGGGAGCCCGACCCATGCGTGATGCGCTGATCTTCGACTCCGGTGTCGGCGGGCTCTCGGTGAGCGCCGAGATCCGCCGTTGGCTGCCCCAGCTCGGGCTCGACTACGTCTGCGACAACGCCGCCTTGCCCTATGGCACCAAGCCGGATGCCTGGCTGGTGGCGCGGACCGTCGAGGTCTGCCTGGCGGCGTGTGCCGAGAGCCGTCCGCGGGCACTGGTGATCGCCTGCAACACCGCCAGCACGCTGGCGCTGGAGGCGCTGCGCGCGCGGCTGACGATCCCGGTGGTGGGCACGGTGCCGGCGATCAAGACCGCCGGGGAGGCCAGCCGCTCGCGGGTGATCGGCGTGCTGGCGACCAGCGCCACCCTCAAGCGCTCCTATCTGCAGCGGCTGGTGGCCGATTTCGCTGCCGACTGCCGGCTCGTTGGCGTCGCCGCGGATACCCTGGTGGTCGCCGCCGAGCGCAAGCTGGCCGGCGGCGAGCTCGACCGCGAGGCGCTGGCCGCGGCGCTGATGCCGCTGTGGCGGGAGCCGGCTCTGGACACGGTGGTGCTGGGCTGTACCCACTTTCCGCTGCTGCGCGCCGAGCTCGAAGCGCAGGCGCC
>JNVT01000127.1 GCA_000737985.1 Gammaproteobacteria bacterium MFB021
CGGCGTGTCGAAGGTCGCGGTCTGGGGCGCGGCGCGCTCGGGGTTGACCTCTGGGTCGGGCAGCGCCTGATGGATCGGCGCGCGGAACAGCCGCTTGCCGTCGAAGCGCTGCGGCTCGGGCACGCGCTCGGCCGCGACCACCACCAGCTCGGCCGCCGCGATCGCCTCGGCGGAGACCGGGGTCACCGCCTCTAGCTCGCCGTGCATCTCCACCGACACCTGCCAGCCCAGCCGCTTGGCGGCCTGTTCGAGCCGGCGCGCGCCGAGGAAGGTCGTCGCCATGCCGCTGGGGCAGGCGGTAATCAGAATCACGTTCATGCGCTCTCCCCCGCGTACGTCGCCTCGTCGAGCCGCTGCACGCGCGTTTGTTGAAGTAGTTCGGAAAAGTCTGCGGCCTCGGGCCGGCCCACGCCGACATGCCGCACCGCGTCCGCCGCCAGCGCCGTGGCGAAGCCCAGCACCTGGGCCGGCGGCTGGTCGGCGAGAATGCCGTGGAGCATGCCGGCGACCAGGGTGTCGCCGGCGCCCACGGTGTTGACCACGCTCACCCGGGGCGGCTCGGCCAGCCACTCGCCGCGCCGGCTGATCCAGATCAGGCCCGCGCCGCCGAGCGACAGCAGCGCCTCCTCGACCCCCGCACGAAGGGCGGCAAGCGCCGGCTCGCG
>JNVT01000128.1 GCA_000737985.1 Gammaproteobacteria bacterium MFB021
CGCCAGCCGGCGCGTCTGGCCTGGCTGCAGGCACTGAGGGCGATGCTCCCGGGGGCGGACGGTGAAGTGCAGCTGGCGGCGCTATGGCCGCGTCTCTCCAGCGGTCACAGTATCGACCTGGTGGCTCTGGCGGCGAATCTCGACCTGCCCGTGGTGCGTCTCGACGAGGCGGCCACCCAGGCCGGATGGGTGGTGATCGCCGCCGATGCGGCCACGCATCACGCCTTTCGCGTCGACGATCTGGCCGCGCGCTACGCGGCGGTGGTCGCGCGGCTGGCTCAGGTTCACGCCGAGGAGCCGGCGATGCGCGGGGCGGAGATCGACCGGCTGCGGCGGATGAGTGCACCGGCGTTGCCGCCGGCGCTGTTCCGCCCGCTGCTGGAGCGCTGGAAAGCCGAGGGAGAGATCGTCCAGCATGGGCCCTTCATCGCCCTGGCTGACCACCGGGCGACGCTGGGCGAGGCCGATGCCGCACGCTGGCAAGCGGTGCGGCCGCTGCTGGCGCAGACGCCGTTCGAACCGCCGCGGGTGCGTGATATCGCCATGGCGCTGGGCCTGGAGGAGGGTGAGACCCGGGCCTTGCTGCGGCGCACGGCGCTGCTCGGCGAGGTCTACCAGCTGCGCCACGATCACTTCTTTCTCACCCCGCATGTGGTCCAGCTGGCCGACTGGGTGCGCGAACTCGCGGCGCGCTCGCCGGCGGGGGTCACGGCGGCAGCGTTCCGCGATCGGGTCGGCTGCGGGCGCAAGCTGGCGGTGGCGATTCTCGAGTTCTTCGACCGCATTGGCTTCACCCGACGCATCGGCGATGGTCACAAGGTGATTCGACAGGATATGCTGTTCACCTGACCGCGCGCCTGCGCGGTCAGTCGCGTCCGATGGCCGGGTTCTGCTTGAAAAGGATCGTGCCTGGAGACGCACCGCGTCTGGAAGAGAATCGTTCCCCGGTGGGGCGCCAGGACTTCAACTCCTGTAGGGGCTGCCAGCGGTCCCTGGTGGGTTCGACTCCCACTCTCTTCCGCCACTCTCTTCTGCCACTATTTCCGCCATCTGCCATCTGCCATCTGCCATCTGCCATCTGCCATCTGCCATCTGCCATCTGCCATCTGCCATCTGCCATCTGCCATCTGCCATCTGCCACTATTCCCGCCATTCTGTATGCTTTTACCACCCTGCATGCGACTCTCCTGATAGACCCGCTACCGTCTCCGCGATCTCGCGCGAGTCGCTCGTGTCAGCCGCCGCTGTCTGAGCACCGCGGGACCTTCTCCGGGGAAGCAAGTCGATGTTCTCGCGACTTTTTCGCGGATACAAAAAATGACACAGCGTTATTGAACGAGTGTTCGGGTATAACCCCATGATTAAGGGAACTTAAGTATTGTCATTAGCAAAAGTGATGCGAGGATTACCATAATTGCCTTGGTTACGGCCAGCTAACGGTTCATGCTGAGCGGGCTCACTTAGCCAAGCGGCAAGACCGCAAGGGACTGCGGGGTGAGCACTGATGAGGGGGCAAGGTTCACGTCCTCCTTCTTATCGGTCCTATCCAGTGCTTCTCGTCTTTTTTTTCATGACGCTCTGCTACTTACGTTCATCTACTGCTTGCGTTCATCTACTGCTTGCGTTCATCTACTGCTTGCGTTCATCTACTGCTTGCGTTCATCTACTGCTTACGTTCATCTACTGCGCTCTTCTACCTGCTTTTTTCTCTCTTTGACTCCCTCTTACCGATAGTCGCTACTGGCGTGAGTCGTGGGCGGGCTTTCGGTGCCATTCGCGATAGGTCGCTTTGCTTTGCAAGATGTGCTCATGCCGGCGCTCTTGCTGTCTTATCCGGCGCCACCCATGGCATCATGCGCCAGCTTTCCGTGTCGCGGAAGCGTCGATTCTTTCAGCGCAACGGAGGTCATATGCAGGGCTCTCTCATCGGCATTGTCGCCGGCATAGCGGTTTGGCTCGCCAGCGGCGAGTGGGGCTGGGGTATCGGGGTCGGTATCGCGGTGGGCATCGCCTGGGACCTCTGGCGCCAGCGCCCCTGGCGTTGAGGCGACCCGCGTGGGAGGCTCTATGCGATGCCGCTGGCGGGCCGGGGGTGTAATACAATAGCGCCAGGGGTGTGCGCTACCCTGAAAGGACACGCTAGACGGACGCGCACCATGCCAGCTCATCACGACCACGCCCACCACCATGATCATTATCACGATCATGGCGGCCATCACCATCATCACGACCATGCGCCCGAGGTGACCGCCGACAGCGCCAAGCGGGTCAAGTGGGCGATGCTGCTGACCGCGGGCTTCATGCTGGCTGAGGTGGTGGGCGGCTGGATTTCCGGCTCGCTGGCACTGCTGGCCGATGCCGGGCACATGTTCAGCGACAGCTTCTCGCTCGGCCTGGCGCTGTTCGCCTTCGCCATGGGCAGGCGCGCGCCGGATACCCGGCGCACCTTCGGCTATCAGCGGTTCCAGGTGCTCGCCGCCTTCGTCAACGGGCTGACCCTGTTCGGCATCGCGGTGTGGATCTTCATCGCGGCGATCCAGCGTTTCACCCAGCCGGTGGAGGTGCTGGCCGGGCCGATGATGGCCATCGCGGTGCTCGGGTTGGTGGTCAATCTGGTGGTATTCAAGATTCTCCATGGCGGCGATCAGGAAAACCTCAATCTGCGCGGGGCGCTGCTTCACGTGCTGGGTGATCTGCTCGGCTCGGTGGCGGCGATCGTGGCCTCGATCGTGATTCTGTTCACCGGCTGGACGCCGATCGACCCGCTGCTCTCGATGCTCGCCGCCGGGTTGATTCTACGCGCGGCCTGGACGATTCTGCGACGCTCCACCCACACCCTGCTCGAGGGTACCCCGGAGGGCCTCGACGTGGACCAGATCCGTCAGGCGCTGCTGGCGGTCGAGGGGGTCGAGGGGCTGCACGACATGCACGTCTGGGGGCTCACGCCGCAGGACCCGCTGCTCAGCGCGCACCTGGTGATCGTCTCGGCCGACCAGCACGATGCGGTCATCGAGCGCGCCTATGGCGTGCTGCAGGCGCGTTTCGCGATCCACCATGCCACTCTCCAGGTCGAGACCGCCGCCTGCCGTACCGGTGGCGACTGCCACGCGGGTGTTCATCCCTGAGCCGATCCGCCGCTGTCGTCTGCACGATCGAGAGCGATGCCCTCGGTGGGGCATGACCGGCTTTCCTATCCGGACGCGGAAAGTTTCATTGGCCGGGGCTGGAGGCGGCGGGCACAATGAGCCCATGTCGTAGAGAGGCACGCAGGGGGCGCGACGGCGTCCCATGGCCCCCAGCCAGTGCCTCTCCCTCCCGATCCGGTTTCGAGACGAAGGCGCGCATGAACACGCATCTCCCCTTGGGCATCAGCTTCGAGTTCTTTCCTCCCAATACCGTGGCCGGGCGGGAAAAGCTCGACGCCACGCGGGACGCGCTGAGCGCGCGCTCGCCGCGCTTCTTTTCGGTCACCTACGGTGCCGGCGGTTCGACCCAGGCGCGCACCCTCGATACCGTCGCGGCGCTGCGCCAGGGCGGCGTCGCCACCGCGCCGCACCTCTCCTGCGTGGGTAGCGAGAAGGCCGCGATACGCGAGCTGCTCGGACGCTATCGCGAGTCGGGTATCGACAGCCTGGTCGCGCTGCGCGGCGATCTGCCCTCGGGCATGGGCGGGGCAGGTGAGCTGCGCTACGCCAACGAGCTGGTCGAGTTCGTGCGCGCCGAGACCGGCGACCATTTCAATATCGCGGTGGCCGCCTACCCCGAGGTGCATCCCCAGGCGCTGAGCGCCGAGCGCGATCTGGAAAACTTCGCGCGCAAGATGAAGGCCGGCGCCGACTTCGCCATCACCCAGTACTTCTTCAACGCCGACGCTTACTTCCACTTCGTCGATCGGGCTCGGGCGCTGGGGGTGGAGGCGCCGATCGTGCCCGGCATCATGCCGATCACCAATTACAGCAAGCTGGCACGCTTCTCCGAGACCTGTGGCGCCGACATTCCGCGCTGGGTGCGCAAGCAGCTCGAAGCCTATGGCGACGACCAGCAGAGTATCCAGGCGTTCGGCACCGAGATGGTGTCGCGGCTGTGCCAGCGTCTGCTCGATGGCGGTGCGCCGGGGCTGCACTTCTACACCCTCAATCAGGCCGCGCCGTCGCTGCGCATCCTCGACAATCTGGCCTGAGGCGCTCACGTCGCGCCGTTGCACGACTTCGACTAGGGTGAGAGCCACGGGCTGGCGCTGGGTGAGCCATGGGCTGGCCCGTGCCGGACATCATGGCCGCAACGGAGGTGAACGATGCAACGGACGATAGCGACTGCCCTGGGCGCTGGTATGCTGCTGACGCTGGCGGGGCTGGCACAGGCCGATACGCAGGTCGACATGCACAGCGTCTCCACCCAGGGGGTGGGGGAGTCCATCGGTACGATTACCGCCAGGGATACCGATTATGGGCTGCTGTTGACGCCGGAGCTTGCCGGTCTCGAACCCGGCATCCACGGTTTCCACCTGCACACCAACCCCAGCTGCGACCCCAGCGAGAGCGATGGCAAGGTGACCCCGGCGGGGGCCGCGGGCGGCCACTTCGACCCCGAGCAGACCGACTCCCACCAGGGGCCCTACAGCGATGCCGGCCATCTGGGGGATCTGCCGGTGCTGGCGGTGGATGCCGAGGGCAATGCCACCACCCCGGTGCTGGCGCCGCGCCTGAGCGAAGCCGATCTTTCCGGTCATGCCTTCGTCATCCACGCAGGCGGCGACAACTACAGCGATCAGCCCAAGCTGGGCGGCGGCGGGGCGCGTGTTGCCTGCGGCGTGATCGAGTAGCGTGGCGTCACGGGTCTTCGGCTCTCCACACGGCCCCGCTTCGGCGGGGCCGTGTCGTCATGGGGTATCGCGCGAGACGCTAGAGTAGTGCCGGCATCCGCGCGGGATAACGCCGATGTTTGCAACGCCGATGTTTGCAACGCCGCCGTCTAAGCTATTGTTTTCCATAGGCCGCAAGCCGCATAATCTGGCTATTTATCCAGTCTTGGAGCGGCGGCATCGATGGCCAACTTTCGCACCCACTTCGGGGTCGCCAGCGTGGGCGGGCTGATAGCCTCCCAGGCGGGGTGGCAGGCGTCGCTCTACGGGCTGTGGCAGGCGGCGGTGATCGCCGGGTTGGTGACCTTCGGCGGCATTCTGCCCGACATCGATGCCGACAACTCCCGAGCGGTGCGTCTGATCTTCCAGATCCTGGCACTGATCGCCATCGTCGTGGCGGTGCTGCTGCTGCAGCATCGGGTCACGCCGGCGCAGCTGTTCGCTGCCTGTGGCGCGACCTATCTCGCAGTGCGCTATCTGGCCAGTGCGCTGTTCGCTCGCTTCACCGTGCATCGCGGGCTGTGGCACTCGCTGCTGGCGGCCGCACTCAGCGGGTTGGCGACGGCGTCGGCGAGTTTCACCCTGCTCGGCCAGCCGGCGCGCCTGGCCTGGCTGCACGGCCTGGCGCTGACGCTTGGCTTTCTCATCCATTTGGCGCTGGACGAACTCTACAGCGTCGATCTCACCGGGGCGCGACTCAAGCGCTCCTTCGGCACCGCGCTCAAGCCGTTCGACTGGAAGGCTCCCGGCAGCTCGCTGATGCTGCTGCTCACCTCGGTGCATCTGATCGCCTGGCTGCCGCCGCTGGCGGTGCTGCGGGAGGTGCTGACACATGGGCTGGGATGGGGGTTGGGTTGGGGGCGCTAAGCCCCCGCGCTTTGGAGCATCGCGTTCTACACTGAGGGGCCAACCACCCAAGGGAGAGGCCCCATGCATCTGGTCTTCGACGTCAATGAAACGCTGCTCGACACCGCCGCACTGGACCCGCTGTTCATGCGCTGGTTCGGCACCGAGGCGCGCCGCGGCGAGTGGTTTTTGACCCTGCAGGAAACCTGGATGACCACCAATCTGGTCGGCCGTTTCGCCCCCTTCGCTGAGCTTGCCAGGAGTGCGCTGCGCCAACTGGGTGCCAAGCACGAGGTGGCGATCACCCCCGCCGACGAGCGGGCGCTGGTCGACGGCGTGCTCGCCATGCCGGCGCACGCCGATGCCGTCGAGGCGCTGGCCTGGCTGCGCCAGCAGGGCCACACCCTCACCGCGTTGACCAACAGCGCCAGTGAGGCGGCGCAGCACCAGCTATCCCAGGCGGGGCTGGCGGCTTATTTCGATGCCATTCTCAGCGTCGATCGGGTCGCGCGCTACAAGCCGGCGCCGGAGCCCTATCGTGCGGCGGCGGCGCACTGGGCGGTTGCGCCCGAGGCGATGATCATGGTGGCGGCCCACGGCTGGGATCTGATCGGTGCTCAGGCGGTAGGCATGCGTACCGCCTTTGTGGCGCGCCCGGGCAAAGCGATGGATCCGGCACTCGAACAGGTACCCACCTGGCGTGGTGACGACCTGCGCCAGCTGATGGCCCAGGTCGTCGCGGCGGGATGAGGCGGTTTGGCTTCGATAGAGACTAGTGGCGGGTAGCGGGATCGATGATCTTCACGGTACTGATCTCTTCGCGCGCGGGCTTCTGGGTCTCGCGGGGCTGATTGACCCGGGTCGGCAGTTCGTCCTGCGCGCTCTCCTCCACCGGCAGTTGCTCGAAGAAGTCGCAGCTGACGCAGTCGCGGTAGCGGATACCGTTCTGCTCCCAACTGCGTATGCGGTCCATGGCCGCGCAGCGCGGGCAGATGGCACCGGCGATGAAGCGTTTGGGTGTGTGTGTCATGGCTGACCTCGCTGATGGGCGGGCAGGGTTCGCCTGCCCGCCCCTGGGTGCGTGTCGGCGCCGTCCGTCAGGCGGCGTCGCGCGGTTCGATGCCGGTATGGCGCAGCAGCGGCTCGATGCTCGGCTCGCGACCGCGGAATGCCTTGAACAGCTCGGCGGCATCGCGCGAGCCGCCGCGCTCGAGGATTTCGCTGCGAAAGCGCTGGCCGGTCTCGGCGTCGAAGATGCCGGCTTCCTCGAAGGCGCTGTAGGCGTCCGCCGAGAGCACTTCGGCCCACTTGTAGCTGTAGTAACCCGCTGCGTAGCCGCCGGCGAAGATATGCGAGAAGCCGTTCTGGAAGCGGTTGAAGTCCACGCTGGGGACCACCGACACCTGGGCGCGCACGCCATCGAGCAGTGCCTGCACGTCGGCAGCGCTGGGGGTGGCGAGCTCGTGGTGCAGGCGCAGATCGAACATCGAGAACTCCAGCTGGCGCATCATCTGCATCGCCGACTGGAAGTTGCGCGCTGCCTGCAGTTTGTCGAGCAGCGCGTCCGGCAGTTTGTCGCCGCTGTCGACGTGGCCGGCGATCAAGTCGAGCCCCTCGCGCTCCCAGCAGAAGTTCTCCATGAACTGGCTGGGCAGTTCGACCGCGTCCCAGGCCACGCCGCTGATGCCGGAGACGTCGGCCACCGTCTGCCGGGTCAGCATGTGGTGCAGGCCGTGACCGAACTCGTGGAACAGTGTCAGCACCTCGTCATGGGTCAGTAGCGCCGGCTTGCCGCCGACCGGCGGGGTGAAGTTGCAGGTCAGGTAGGCGACCGGCAGCTGCAGCGAACCATCCTCGCGCTGGCGCCGGGTGCGGCAGACGTCCATCCAGGCGCCGCCGCGCTTGCCTTCCCGGGCGTAGAGATCGAGATAGAAGCCGGCGATCGGGGTGTCGCCGTCGAGCACGTCGAAGTAGCGCACATCCGGGTGGTAGCGCGGAGCCTCGGGGTTCTCGGTCATGCGGATGCCGTAGAGCTTGCCGACCACGCGGAACAGGCCGTCCACCGCCCGCGGCGCGGGGAAGTAGGGGCGCAGCTGCTCCTGGGAGATGTCATAGCGCGCCTGGCGCAGCTTTTCGCTGACGAAGCCGATGTCCCACGGGGCCAGCTCGCCCATGCCGAGGGTATCGCGGGCATAGGTCTGGAGCTCGCCGATATCCCGCCGCGCTTGGGGCAGGGCTCGCTCGGCGAGATCGTCGAGAAAGCCCAGGACCTGGCCGGGAGACTCGGCCATCTTGGTCTCCAGCGAGTAGTCGGCGTAGGTGGCGAAGCCGAGCAGCTGAGCCAGCTCATGGCGCAGCGCCAGGATCTCTTCGATCACCGGGGCATTGTCGTTGTCTCCCGCGTTGGGACCCTGGTCGGAGGCGCGGGTGACGTAGGCGGTGTAGACCTCCTGGCGCAGTTCGCGATCCTCGGCGAAGGTCATGATCGGCAGAAAGCAGGGCACATCGAGGGTGATGCGATAGCCCGTTTCGCCCTTGGCCTCGGCGTTGGCGGCCAGCATCTCCAGTGCGCTCTCCGGCAGGCCGGCCAGGCGCGAGGCGTCGGGCAGCGTCTTGTGCCACGCCTGGGTGGCATCGAGCAGCTGGTTGGAAAACGTGTTACCGAGTTCGGATAGACGGGCCTGAATCTCGCCGTAGCGGCGCTTCTGCTCGCTCGGCAGGTCGACACCGGCGAGGCGGAAGTTGCGCAGGGTGTTGTCGACCGCCTTGCGCTGGGCTTCGTCAAGCGCAGAGAAATCCTCGCTCTGGGCCAGGCGCTCGAAGGCCTGGAACAGCGCGGTGTGCTGGCCGACCCAGGTGCTGTACTCCGAGAGCAGGGCCAGGCACTGCTGATAGGCGTCGCGCAGGGCGTCGCTGTTCATCGTCGAGTTGAGGTGCGACACCGGCGAAAAGGCCTGAGACAGGCGGTCATCGAGCGCCTCCAGCGGCGCGGCGAGGGAGTCCCAGGTAGGCGCCTGCTGATTGGCCAGGGTGTCGATCGCGGCGCGGTTGTCGGCGATGATCCTCTCGACCGCGGGAACGGCGTGCTCGGGGCGAATCGCCTCGAACGGCGGCAGCGTGTTGGAGTCGAGCAGCGGATTGTGCGACATGATCACCTCGGACGAAGAATCGGTGCCACAGTATATGGGGGGAAGGGGCGTCCCTTTCAACGCGGCGGCCAGTCTACGGGGCAGCATCTTCTTGCCCGTGCAATACCAGGATTGGCCGGGACGATGAGCCCTGATAGGCTCGCCTCCTTTCTCCGTGACGATGGCCGCGTGAAGACGGCCCTGTAGCGACGGCGCCCCGCCAAGATAGAAGGTGACGAGACGATGAACGAAACCCTGGAGCGCTGGCACTCCCGCCGTGCTTTCATTCTGGCGGTGACCGGCGCCGCGGTGGGGCTGGGCAATATCTGGCGCTTCCCCTACATGACCGGGGAGAACGGCGGCTCGGCCTTCCTGCTGCTCTATATCCTGTTCGTGGTGGTGCTGGGCCTGCCGATGATGATGGCGGAGATCCTGATCGGGCGTGCCGGCCGGCGCAGCCCGATGCAGGCGCTGGCGTATCTCGCCAACGAGGCCGGCGCCAGCCCGCACTGGCGCTGGATCGGGTTGTTCGGCGCGCTCACCGTCTTCTTCATCCTCTCGTTCTACTCGGTGGTTTCCGGCTGGTCGATCGAGTATCTGGTCGATGCGGTCAACGGCGGCTTCGTCGAGCGTACGCCGGCACAGATCGGCTCGGCTTTCGATGCCTTTCTCGCCGATCCGCTGCGCATGACCTTCAATCACACGCTGTTCATGCTGCTGACCATGTCGGTGGTCGCCGCCGGGGTCAGCAACGGCCTTGAAAAGCTCAACAACGTGATGATGCCGCTGCTCTACGTGATCCTGATCGTGCTCGGTGGCTACGCCGTCACCACCGCCGGCTTCGGCGCGGCGATGGCGTGGCTGTTCACGCCCAATCCGGCGGCGATCGATCTCCAGGTGGTGCTCAATGCCATGGGGCACGCCTTCTTCACCCTCGCCGTCGGGGCCTGCGCGCTGATGGCCTATGGTGCCTACATGCCCGAAGAGCAGAGTCTGCCGCGGGCGGTGTGCGCGGTGGCGCTGCTGGATATCGCAGTGGCGCTGCTCTCGGGTATCGCCATCTTCTCGGTGGTATTCACCCACGGCCTCGATCCCACCGAGGGGCCGGGGCTGATGTTCGTGACGCTGCCGATCGCCTTCAGCGAGCTCCCGGGTGGGCAGATCTGGCTGGGGGCCTTCTTTCTGCTACTGCTGGTGGCGACCTGGACCTCCTCGATCAATCTGGCCGAGCCAATGGTGGCGATGCTGATCGGCGCCGGCTGGCGCCGCGGGCGGGCGGCGCTGCTGATCGGCGCGCTGGTGTGGGCCGTGGGCCTGCTCTCGGTGCTGTCGTTCTCGACCCTGGCCGACGTGCACTGGATCGGCGAGATGAACTTCTTCGCCCTGGTCTCCACGGTGCCGCCGGATATCTTCCTGCCCATCGGCGGGCTGCTGATCGCTATCTTCGCCGCCTGGCGCATGTTGCCCGAAGCCGCCGCCTCGGCGCTGGGCGGTCCCGCGGCTGGGTTCCGGCTGTGGCGCGGCGTGGTGCGCTATGTCTCGATCCCGTTGACGGCGGTGGTGCTGTTGTCGAGCCTGATCTAGAAATCATCCATGACCATCGGCGCCGGGCGGCGTCGAGCGAGTCGAGTGAAGAGGGGCGTACGATCCATGGCAATGAGAAGCTATCAGGGTATCAGCCCGAGTCTGGGTGAGCGGGTTTTCGTCGACGAGACCAGTGTGGTGCTCGGCGATGTAGCCCTGGGAGACGACAGTTCGGTGTGGCCGATGGCGGTGATTCGCGGCGATGTCCACCGCATCCGAATCGGCGCGCGCACCAGCGTGCAGGACGGCTGCGTGCTGCACTGCACTCATGCCAGCGACTACAACCCCGGCGGGCATCCGCTGATCATCGGCGACGAGGTGACCGTGGGGCATCAGGCGACGCTGCACGGCTGCAGCGTGGGCGATCGGGTGCTGGTCGGCATGGGCGCCATCGTGCTCGACGGCGCGGTGGTCGAGTCCGAGGTGATCATCGCCGCTGGCGCCCTGGTGCCGCCGGGCAAGACGCTGTCCAGCGGGCATGTCTACGCCGGCAATCCGGCCAAGCCCCTGCGCCCGCTCAAACCCGAAGAGCGTGAGTTCTTCGCCTATACCGCGGGCAACTACGTCAAGCTCAAGGATCGCCACCTCAGCGGCGAGTGATCAGCGTAGCGGCGTGCCCTTGAGGAGCTGGGTGCGGCGCTCGGCGCGCTGGGCGCGGAATTCGGCGCGCTGCATCTCCATCAGCCCCTCCTTGACGTAGTCGAGATGCTCATGGGCGAGCTGCCGGGCATCTTCGGCGCGACCCTCCAGAATCGCCTCGAGCAGCGCCCGGTGCTGATCCAGAAGCAGGCCGCGCGCGTCGGGGCGTTCGAACAGACGCGCCAGGTTGGCGACGATGCTCTTCTCCAGGAGTTGGAACAGCCCACGAATGGTGTGCAGCATCAGCACATTGTGTGCCGTCTCGGCGATCGCCAGGTGGAATGCGGCATCCGCCCGGGCCTCGCGCAGGGCGTCGCCCTGCTGGCTGGGGTCGGCGTAGCTGTCGCGCAGGGCCTGGAAGCGCTGCTGCAGCATCTCTTTGTCCGCCGGGGTCGCGCGCATCGCCGCGTGATAGGCGGTGATTCCCTCCATGGCATCGCGGAACTCGAGCACATCGAGATAGAACTCGTCATGGCGTGACAGCATCTCGATGATCGGGTCGCCATAGCTGTCGCTGAGCCGCTCGCTGACATAGGTACCGCCGCCCTGGCGGCTGGTGAGCAAGCCGCGGGCCGCGAGCTTCTGAATGGCCTCGCGCAGCGACGGGCGCGAGACACCGAAACGCTCGGCGAGCTCGCGTTCCGACGGCAGGCGATGGCCAGCCTTGAGGCTGCCCTCCAGAATCAGCGTCTCCAGACGCTGGGTGATGACGTCGGCCAGGCGCGGCTGGCGCAGGGGCGATGGCGGCACGGGCGACTCCCTCGAGTGACAACGATGTCATCCACTATGCCGCGCATTGGCCCGGACGTGAATCAACGTCTCCCCCGGCCAGCGAACTCCCGCCATACGTGGCCTCCAGCGCCGGCGCCGGAACGCGGCGACACTTTTTCGACATTTCCCCTTGCCAAGGCCGGGGGAGATCCGTAAAGTACGCATCCGCTGACGCCGAGACAGGTTCTCGGGGTTGGTGGAAAAGCTAGCTAAGCTGTTGAAAAGATTGAAAAAATCGATTGACGCTTAGCCTCGGAGGCAGCAGAATGCGCCCCTCGCTTTTTCAGGATCGGTTCTCAGGCAGCAACGTGAGCCGGGCGAAAGTCGACAAGAAAGACGTTGACATCTTCGCCAAGATCCTTAAAATACGCCTCTCCTTACGGCGACCCAGAAAGCAAGCGCTGACAAGCACTTGAGTCACTTTCGGGTCACGGCAGAAGGCTCCCATCTCTACGTGAGACGAGGCTTCAAGTAAGGATGCTCTTTAACAATCGATCAGGTAATTGATGTGGGCGCTTGTCTTGCGTGACGCCAGTCACAGCATATCAAGGCAAGCGACTCGTCTAAGATTCGTTTGACCTTGAACCAAGTTTGGTCCGCTTCGCTTCTCTTGTCTTCGGGCAGAGAAGAGGTAAGGACTATCAGACTTTTAACTGAAGAGTTTGATCATGGCTCAGATTGAACGCTGGCGGCAGGCCTAACACATGCAAGTCGAGCGGCAGCACGGGGAGCTTGCTCCCTGGTGGCGAGCGGCGGACGGGTGAGTAATGCATAGGAATCTGCCCGGTAGTGGGGGATAACCTGGGGAAACCCAGGCTAATACCGCATACGTCCTACGGGAGAAAGCAGGGGCTCTTCGGACCTTGCGCTATCGGATGAGCCTATGTCGGATTAGCTGGTTGGTGAGGTAATGGCTCACCAA
>JNVT01000129.1 GCA_000737985.1 Gammaproteobacteria bacterium MFB021
GCGCTGGAAGCGCGCCTGAACGCCCTCGAAGAGACGGTTTCACGGCGCGATGATGGTGAACCGGCGGCACTGCTCGCCGAGGTCGCCGCGACCCAAGTGGTCGATCTGCGTGGCCTCGGCAGCGACGCCGAGACACGCTGCGTGCTCGCCATGCAGTGGTTGCAGAGTCTCGAGGCCAGTGGCAGCGAGGCATCACTGTGGCTGATCACCCAGGGCGTCGGCGTCACATTGGGCGCGATGGATACCCAGAGCGCCCGGTTCATGCCGCCCGAAGACGCGGCGCCGCCCGAAGACGCGGCAGGTCGGTCCAGGCCGCCCGAAGATGCGGCGTTGTGGGGCTTCGGCCGCTCATTGCAGAACGAGGCCGGCAGCCGCCAGGTGCGGCTACTCGATCTGCCGGCCAACGC
>JNVT01000130.1 GCA_000737985.1 Gammaproteobacteria bacterium MFB021
CCTCAGCAGGCGCCGGCGGCGGATGCACCGCCTTGGGCGGTCGAATCCACGCCGGCTGCTGCGCCGTCGGCAGTAGACTCCCTGCCCCCGACGCCGGGCGTGGATTCAGCGCCCGAAACACCGGTGGCGCCGCCTTCGGGCGCCGTAACTGCAATGCAGGCAGCGCCGGCTGCCGAGCCCGCCGCGGCGGCGCCTCAGCAAGCCCCGGCAGCGGATACGCCGCCCTGGGCGGTCGACTCGGCGCCATCGGCCGTCGATTCGGCGGCCCCGACCCCGGCCGTCGATTCAGCGGCCCCGACACCGACCGCAGGGGCTCAGCAGTCCACCCATGCGCCCGCGGCCGCCGAAGCTGCGTCCGAGGGTGACTGGGAGGCGGATGCCGGCTTCGACGATGCCGATCTGGCCCAGGACCAGGCCGCCGCCGAAGCGGCCTATGCCGACTGGCAGTCCGCGCCGGCACCCGCTGCACCGGCGACGCAAGAGGCCGACGAGGAGCCTCTGCCGGTCGCATCCAGTGCCGCTGCGCCCATGGCGCCTGCGGCGGCGGGGGAGCATCTGACCCACGCGGCGTGGCTCGAGCGGTTCGATACGCTGGAGATCGGCGGTCTGACGCGTAATCTCGCCGCCCACTGCGTGGTGACCCAGGACGATGGCCAGACCCTGGCGCTGACGCTCGATCCGGGGCAGTCGGCGATCCTTTCCGAGATGCACGTCGAGCGCATCACCAAGGCGCTCGCGGCGCAGGGCTTCGCGCGGCGCGTGGCGATCGAGGTGGGCCCGCTCGACGGCCGCCTGGAGACCGCTCGCGACAAACGCGACCGGGAAGCGCGCGAGCGTCATGCGCAAGCGGTTGAAGCGCTGCGCGGTGACCCGCACGTTCAGGAGCTGGAGTCGCGTTTCGGTGCGCGTCTGCTGGAAGAGAGCGTGACCAGCGACCGCGCCTGACCTCTTGACCGATCACGGTCGCGGGCGTGGTTGTCGCTGAAGCCCGACATTTTCCGTTTCAATCGATTCAATCGTCGTTCCAAGGAGTGCGAGATGTTCAAAGGTGGCATGGGCAACCTGATGAAGCAGGCCCAGGAAATGCAGGAAAAGATGCAGCAGGTGCAGGAAGAGATCGCTCAGATGGAAGTCTCGGGCGAAGCTGGCGCCGGCATGATCAAGGTCACCATGAATGGTCGCCATGACGTCAGCCGGGTCGAGATCGATCCCTCGCTGATGCAGGAGGACAAGGAGCTGCTCGAGGATCTGCTCGCGGCTGCGGTCAATGACGCCTCGCGCAAGGTCGAGAGCCAATCCAAGTCGCGCATGGAAGAGGTCTCTTCCGGCCTCAATCTGCCGCCGGGCATGAAGCTGCCGTTCTGATGAGCTTTTCGCCGCTGGTCGAACAGCTGCTGGAAAGCCTGCGCGTGCTGCCTGGCGTCGGGCCCAAGACCGCCCAGCGCATGGCGCTGCATCTGCTCGAGCGCGACCGTGAGGGTGGCCGTCGGCTGGCCGAGGCCCTGGTGGCAGCCGTGGAGTCGGTCGGCTACTGCGAGCGCTGCCGTACCCTGACCGAGGAGACGCTGTGCGGCGTGTGTCAGGACGCACGCCGCGACGCGCGGCTGCTGTGCGTGGTCGAATCGCCGGCCGACATGCTGGCGATCGAACAGGCCGGCGGTTATCGCGGCCAGTACTTCGTGCTGCACGGCCATCTCTCACCGCTCGACGGCATCGGCCCCGACGATATCGGTCTCGATCAGCTGGAAGCGCGGCTGGCGGCCGAGGCGGTCGACGAGGTGATCCTCGCCACCAACCCTACGGTCGAGGGCGAGGCAACCGCGCACTATATCGCCGAGCACCTGGTGGGGCAGGCGGCCAAGCTCTCGCGCTTGGCTTACGGTGTACCCATGGGCGGCGAGCTCGAGTACGTCGATGGCGGCACGCTCAGTCGCGCCTTCCTCGGGCGCCAGCCCTTCGCTCGCGAGTGACTCGCATCCCGCGCGACTCGTCTGCCGCTGCTGCCATGATGGTGGCGGGGCTTCGGGTCACGGCGCACCTTGCACCAGCATGCGTCTTCCCACGTGACGCGGCCGTGGCCGTGACGCGCTCAACCATGAAAGAGTTCGAATGACTGTCGACACGCCCATTGAATGGATCGATACGCCGGCGGGCCTCGCCGCCGCCTGTGCCGCCCTGGCCGACGCCGAGGTGCTGGCGCTGGATACGGAGTTCTTCCGTGAGACCAGCTTCTATCCGGTGCCAGCGCTGGTCCAGCTCAGCGCCGGCGAGCGTATCTATCTCATCGACCCCCAGGCGGTGGCAGCGGACGAGGCGCTGCGCGCGTTGCTCGCTGACGGTGCGCCCAAGCTGATCCACGCCTGCAGCGAGGATCTCGAGGTGCTCGCGCTGTGGGCCGGAGTCGAGATTGCGCCGCTGATCGATACCCAGGTCGCCGAGTCGCTGCTGGGCCAGTCGGCGGCGATCGGCTATCGCGGCCTGGTACAGGCGCGCTGCGGGGTCGATCTGCCCAAGGAGGAGACCCGCTCCAACTGGCTCGAGCGCCCGCTGAGTGCGGCGCAGCTCGACTATGCGGCGCTCGATGTCTACTTCCTGCCCGAAATCTGGGCTCAGCAGCGCCAGGCGCTGGAGGCGCAGGGTCGGCTGGCCTGGCTTTACGAAGAGTGCGCTGCGCTCGGCGCCGGGCGCGACGTCAATGCCGGCGAGCGCTGGTATCTGCGTCAGCGTCAACTGTGGCGGCTGACGCCGCGTCAGGTCGAGGCCTACCGCCTGATGACGCGCTGGCGCGAGGCCGAGGTGCGCCGTCGCGATACCCCGCGCGGCTGGCTGGCCAAGGATGGGCTGCTGCTGGCGATCGCCGAGGCGATGCCGACCAACCGTTTCGAGCTGGCCGCGGTCGACGGCGTGACGCCGGCGCTGGTCAAGCGTGAAGGCGACGCGCTGCTGGATCTGGTCAAACAGGCGCAGCACGCCGACGAGACCGCGCTGCCGACACCGCCGCCGGTGCCCACCGCGCCGGCCTTCAAGCGGCGGATGAAGGCGCTCAAGGGCGTGGTCGGCGAGCGCGCCACGGCGCTGGGGCTAGCGCCGGAGCGGCTCTCCAACCGCGCCGAGATGGAGACGATCGCGGCGGCGCATCTCGATGGGCGGGCGTTGCCGCTACCCGGTGGCTGGCGTGGTGAGTGCCTGGCGGCGCCGTGGCGCGCCGCGCTGGACGCGCTGGAGGGGGCGGCATGAGTGCCGGCGAGCAGCGCCTGCTGTGCGAGGTGGTCAAGAGCCCGCGTCTCGATGAAATGTATCTCTACCTCGACAAGGCGCGGGGCATGGCGGCGGTGCCGCAGGCGCTACGCGAGCGCTTCGGCCGTCCGATTCCGGTGATGACGCTGCTGCTACGTGCCGAGCGGCCGCTGGCCCGGGTCGATGTGCATCAGGTGATGGCGGCGATCCGCGCCCAGGGTTTCTATCTGCAGATGCCGCCGGCCAAGGAGGGCTATCTGCTCGATCTGTTCACCCCGCGCGACACGGACGACACACCCCATGCGTGAGCGATTCTGGGAGCGGTTCACGCTCGAGGAGCTGACCCCGCAGGAGTGGGAGGCGCTGTGCGACGGCTGCGGCAAGTGCTGTCTGGTCAAGATGGAGCACCCGGAGAGCGGCGACGTGGCCACGCTCAATGTCGCCTGCCGCCTGCTCGATATCGACAGCTGCCGCTGCGGCGACTATGCCCACCGCTTCGAGCGGGTGCCGGAGTGCACTCAGCTCAGTCTGGCCAATCTCGACGAGTTTCACTGGCTGCCGCATAGCTGCGCCTATCGCCGCCTGTCCGAAGGACGCAAGCTGGCCAGCTGGCATCCGCTGCGCAGCGGCAGCGATCGGCGCATGCACGATCGCGGCATGAGCGTGCGCCACTTCGCGGTCAGTGAGCGCGAGGTCGACGAGGCGGACTACGAAGCGCACATCATCGATATCCTGCCGCTGCGCGATTGACCCCCCTCTTTGCCCGCCTGCTCGTCAGCGGACCGGCCGCTGTGGACATCTCCTGACGCCCGCTGCGGCCGACCCGAGTGGTCGGCCGCGTACCCCTCACTCGCTTGTCTGCTGTGCCTCGCGCATGGTCGCCTGCGGCTCGGCGACGCCCAGTGCCCACAGCAGGAAGGCGTCCTGGCGTGCGTTGTCGCGCCACGCCTTGAAGCGCCCGGAGGCACCGCCGTGGCCGGCAGCCATATCGGTTCGCAGCAGTACCGGGCCGCGGGCGCTGTCGAGTTCGGTCATGCGCGCATAGAGCTTGGCCGGTTCCCAGTAGGGCACCCGCGAGTCGTGCCAGCTGCCCTGCAGCAGGACGCTGGGGTAGGGTTGCGCAGTGAGGTTATCCAGCGGCGAGTAGTCGCGAATGCGCCGGCGCACCGCGGGCTCGTCGGGGTTGCCCCACTCGGTGTACTCCGCCGTGGTCAGTGGCAGGTCGGGGTTCTCCATGGTGCGCAGCACATCGACGAAGGGCACGTCGAGCACCGCGGCGCAGAACGCGGTGGGCTCCAGGTTGAGACTGGCGCCGACCAGCAGGCCGCCGGCGCTGGCGCCGTAGGCGGCGATGCGTTCGGGGGCGGCGAGGCCCGAGTCGACCAGGGCGTGGCGTGCGGCGAGAAAGTCGCGGAAGCTGTTCTCCTTGTGCTCCAGCTTGCCGGCCAGATACCACGGCTCGCCGCGGTCGCCGCCGCCGCGCACGTGGGCCACGGCGAAGGCGACGCCGCGCGCCAGCAGCTCGAGTCGAGCCACCGAGAACCAGGGGTCGAGCACCTCGCCGTAGGCGCCGTAGCCGTAGAGCAGGGTCGGCATCGGGGCCTGCCCCAGCAGGTCGGCGCGGGCGACTACCGAAACCGGAATGCGCTCACCGTCGTGGCCCGTCGCCCACAGGCGGCGGCAGGTCAACTGCGCCGGCTGCAGGTCGCCGTGCAGCGTCTGACTCTTGAGCAGGCGCTGCTCGCCGCTGTCGAGATCGTGCTCGACCCAGCGCACGGGGAGGGTGAACGACTCCTCGCGCAGGCGCAGGCGACGGGCGTGAAAGTCCGGCGTATCGCCCAGCGCCAGGCTGCACGGCGCCTCTGGCAGCGGCAGACGATAGCCGGGCACGCCCGCGGCATCGCTGGTCTCAGCGTCCGGCGCGAGCTCGATCGCGCGCAGATAGACCTGCGCCTCGTGGTGGTCACGCTCGGTGAGAATCAACCCCCAGGCGAAGGCGTCGACACCTTCGAGAGTGACGTCCTCGCGATGCGCCACCAGCGGCTGCCACTGATCGGGGGCGGACACCGGGGCGGTGTCGAGGCGGAAGTGGGCAGCGTCGCGATTGTGCAGTACATAGAAGGTATCGCCGCGGTGGTCGATGCCATACTCGATGCCGCTCTCGCGTGGGCGCACGCAGCGCGGCGCGCGCTCTGGCTCGGCGGCAGGGATCAGATGGCACTCGGCGGTATCCTTGGAGGCGGTCTCGATCACCAGCCACTGGCGCGAGCGTGTCTTGCCCACGCCGACCCAGAACTCGACATCCGGCTCCTCGAACAGCTTGGCGCAGCGGTCGCTCTCCACGCACAGCCGCCACACGCTGGCGGGGCGCTGGGTAGCGTCGTAGCGGGTGAAGAGCAGGGTGCGGTTATCCTCCGCCCACAAGAGTTCCGGGCCCAGACGCCGACGCAGCCGGCGCGGCTCGCCATCCGGCAGCTGCTTGAGATAGAGATCGAAGAACTCGTTGCCGCTGACATCCTCGGTCCAGGCCAGCCAACCCTCGTCGGGGGAGAGCGCCATGTCGCCGAGTTCGAGAAAGTCGTGGTCGGCGGCCCGCGCCTGCAGATCGAGAATCAGTTCGGGCTCGGCGTTACCCTGGCACGCCTGACGCCACCAGCGTGGATAGTCGGCGTCGGCGGCCGTCTCGCTCCAGTAGCGGTAGTGGTCGAGCGTGGTCGGCAGCCCGGTGACGGCGAGTTCGCGCCGCGCCAGATGGCCGTCGTAGAGCGCGTCTTCGAGTGGCTTCAATGGTGTGAAGAAGCGGTTGCTCTGGCGATTGGCTGCGCGCAGGAAGGCCTTCACCTGAGGGTCGTCGCGCGACTCCAGCCAGTGCCAGGCGGGGTCGTCCTCGCGGCGGAAGTGGCTGACGGGGGAGGGCTCGGGAATCTGGGCGCGGGGCATAGGCTATCGGGCTGCTCGGGTAGGTAGTTCACATGGCGAGAACGCCGCCGCGACCCGACCCTCTGGCACGGACCCCGGGCGGCTGTGCTTTCCAAGCGGGAAGTGTACCATGTCCCAAACCGTTCGAATCGAGAGTCGTCATCATGCTGTTTTCCGATTCCCTGCCGCAGCTGTGGCTGAGCTACGCCGCGCTTTCTTGTGTGGTCCTGGTCACCGGCTATCTGGGGGTGCGGCTGCTACCGTTGCTGCCGCGTCTGGCGCTGGTCGGCGTGGTCGCGGGGGCACTGTGGATGGTCGCCCCCTTCACGCTGCCACTGGCGCAGCCGGGTGAGACCTACTCCGGTCTGGCCCCGGCCATCGTGGTGATGGCGGTGGGCGTGCTGCAACACGACGGTGGTCAGGTCTTCGGTGCGTTGCCGCTGTTGCTGTTGGGAGCGGCACTGGGTGCCGGGGTCGGTGTGCTGGCATGGCGCAAACTGCGTTACCGCGGCGGTGACGATGGCCGCAGCGGCGGACGTGGCGGCAAACAGCAGTCGGGTGCGACCCGTACTGCCGCTGCGAAAAAGACGGGTGAGCGTGGCCAGGGTGGCGGCCGCCGCGAACCGATGGTCGGCTGATTCAGCCCTCGCCCGCGGGGCTTCGGTGGGTGACCGGGGCGGAGTCGCGCCGGACGCTTTTTTTGGGACAGGGCTTCGTGCGCACTTCACGCCGGAGCCGGGTGGCGAGAAGGAAGCGCGGCATGCGTGCGTTGAGGGTATGGCTGGTGTGTCTGCTCGGTCTGCTGCCGGGCTGGGTGCTGGCGCAGACGGCGCCTGACGTCAGGATCGTGGTCGATGTTTCCGGCAGCATGAAGCAGAACGACCCCGGCAACCTGCGCGCCAACGCGCTGGATCTTGCCGCCATCCTGCTGCCGCAGGAGGCGCGCGGCTCCATCTGGACTTTCGGTACCACCGTGGCCAACCCGGTCCCCGATGCCGGGGTCGATGACGCTTGGCGTCAGCGGGTGAGCCGGTTGATGCCGCAGCTCACCGACTACCAGCAGTTCACCGATATCGAGCAAGCCCTGACGCGCGCCGCCGCGGCGCCGCCCCAGGGGCCCAACCGCCATCTGATCCTGCTCACCGACGGCATGATCGATCTGCCCGCCACTGGCGGTGACAAGCGTGAACAGGACGCGGCTTCGCGGCAGCGAGTGATCGACGAGCTCGCCCCCGAGCTGGCCGCCGAAGGCGTGACCGTCCATCTGATCGCGCTCTCGCGCAACGTCGACCTGCCGCTGCTCGAGCAGGTGGCGCAGACCACCGGCGGGCTGGCGGCGGTGGCCGACACTCCGGACCAGCTGCTGCGCGCCTTTCTCGACGTGCTCGACCGCATCCTGCCGGGGGATCAGGTGCCCATCGACGCGCAGCAGCGTTTCACCATCGATGACGATATTCAGGCCTTCAATGCACTGCTGTTCCACGCCCCGAATGCCGACTCGCCGGTACTGATCGGCCCCGACGGCCAGCGCTATTCCCGCAACGATCACCCCGGTCGGGTCGAGTGGCAGAGCAGCGATCGTTACGATCTGATCAAGGTGCCCGAGCCGATGTCTGGTGAATGGCGTATCGAAGGCGCCATCGGCGACGACAGCCGGGTCGGCATCCAGGCCGATATCGCGCTGCGCAGCACTGCGCTGCCGGCAACGCTCTACCGCGGTTTCACCACGCCGCTGGACGTGTGGCTGGAAGCCAAGGGTCAGCGTCTGGAGGGCGATGCGCTGCCTGCCGGGCTTGCGGTACGCGCCGAGCTGCGCGACCTCGATGGCAATCTGCTGGCACAAACCACGCTCTCGCCCCAGGCGGGGCACTTCCGCGGTGAGCTGCCCGGCGCGGAGCAGTTGGGCAATGCGCGCCTGGTGATCACTGCGCGCAGCGAGCGCCTGATTCGCCAGCGGGTGCAGACGGTCAATGTGGTCGCCGCACTCAGCGCCGAACTGAGTCAGGACGGCTCGCGCATCGTGATCCGCGCCAATCATCCCGATCTCAATGCCGACAACACCCGGCTCAGCGCCGAACTCACCGGCAGCCCGCTGACGGTCCAGCGTATCGATGCACGCACCTGGGCGATCGAAGTGCCGCGTACCGACCCCAACGCCTCGCTGCCGGTGACCATTTCCGCCGAGGCCGATCTCGACGGTCGTACCTGGCACTTCGACCTGCCCATCGTGCGCCTGAATCCTGAAGCTGGGGTAGGGCTGACCGGCGCCGATCTGTCACGTGCGGTCAAGAGCCAGCAGCGTGAGCAGGACGATAGCCTCGGCAGTGGCAGTGACGACAGCTTCACCGATGGGCTGTCGGCGTCGCAGATGGCCGATGCCGCCGTGGCCAAGGCGCGCGAGGGCTGGCAGATCGCGCGTCCCTACGTCGAGACCTATGCCCAGCGTCCGGTCACCTGGATCGTGATCGCGCTGCTGGTGGTGCTGTTGCTGCTCGAGCGCTGGCGCCGTGCTGCCAGTCGCAGACGTCGGGCGCGGCGCTCGGAGCCCTCCCTGTAAAGCAGCGGTTACCACCTTGGTGGCAGCGCCGGGGCGCGGGGAACCTGATATAAGGGAGTTATTCAAGCCTAATCAAGGAGATCCCATGGGTGACAGCGCGAACGCCTACGTCGAGTCCGGAGTGCCCCTGACGGGTCTCGAGGCTTTTCATTCGATCAACGACATCATCGCCGATGCCTGCCATCGCTATGCCGACAAACCGGCGTTCACCTGCATGGGCAAGACGCTGAGCTATGCCGATGTCGACCGCTTCGCCGATCGCTTCGCCGCCTGGCTGCAGAACCACACCGACCTCGAGCCGGGTGATCGTATCGCCATCCAACTGCCCAACGTGCTGCAGTTCCCGGTGGCGGTGTTCGGCGCGCTGCGCGCCGGGCTGGTGATCGTCAATACCAACCCGCTCTACACCGAGCGCGAGATGCGCCACCAGTTCCGTGATGCCGGCGCCAAGGCGATCGTGGTGCTGGCCAACATGGCCCAGAAGCTCGAGAACGTGCTCGCCCAGACCGAGATTCGCCACGTGGTGGTGACCGAGATGGGTGACCTCCACGACTGGCCCAAACGTCCGCTGATCAACTTCGTGGTGCGCCGGGTCAAGAAGATGGTGCCCACCTACTCGTTGCCCCAGGCGGTCGATTTTCGTCGTACCCTGGCCGCTGGCGAGCGGACGGCCACCGTCGCGTCGGGGAAGGACGACGAGATCGCCGTGCTGCAGTACACCGGCGGCACCACCGGGGTGGCCAAGGGCGCGATGCTGACCCACCGCAATCTGATCGCCAACATGCTGCAGACCCAGCAACTGCTCGGCGATACTCTGGAGAACGGCTGCGAGACGATCATCGCGCCGCTGCCGTGCTATCACATCTACACCTTCACGGTGAACTGCCTGTACGCGATGACCACCGGCCAGCACAATGTGCTGATACCCAACCCGCGGGACATCGCCGGCTTCGTCAAGACCCTTTCACAGACACCGTTCAGCGTCTTCGTCGGGCTCAATACGCTGTTCAACGCCCTGTGTCAGCGTGACGACTTCAAAGCGCTCGATTTCTCGCGGCTCAAGTTCACCATCTCCGGCGGCATGGCGCTGACCCAGGCCGCGGCCAAGCGCTGGCAGGAGGTGACCGGCAACGGCATCGTCGAGGGCTACGGCTTGACCGAGACCTCGCCGATCGCTCTGGTCAATCCGCCCGATGCGCCGCAGATCGGCACTATCGGCCGCCCCGTGGCGGGCACCGAGGTACGCGTGGTCGACGACGAGGGGCGAGCGCTGCCGCCAGGGGAGAGTGGCGAGCTGTGCATCAAGGGACCGCAGGTGATGAAGGGCTACTGGAATCGCCCGGAGGATACCGCCAAGACGCTCAGCGACGATGGCTGGCTGCGTACCGGCGACATGGCGGTGGTGCAGGAGGATGGCTACGTCAAGATCGTCGACCGCAAGAAGGATATGATTCTGGTCTCGGGATTCAACGTCTATCCCAATGAGATCGAGGAGGTGGTGGTGGGGCACCCGGACGTGCTCGAGGCCGCTGCGGTGGGCGTGCCCGACGAGGAGAGCGGCGAGGCGATCAAACTGTTCGTGGTGGCGCGCAACGAGGGGCTCGACCCCCAGGCGCTGCGCCAGTGGTGCAAGAAGGAACTGACCGGCTACAAGGTGCCCAAGTTCGTCGAACTGCGCGACGAGCTGCCCAAGAGCAATGTCGGCAAGGTGCTGCGGCGTGAGCTGCGTGACGGCGACAAGGCCGCGGATGGCTCGGTCTCGGATGGCAAGGTCTCGGGCAGCAAGGCCTCGACGTGAGTTAGCACGCTTTCGGCGCTACAATGGTGGGTTCGCCGTGGTCTCCCGGCGACTTCACCGGACTGTCGATGTCGAGGATCTCTTGAGCGCCACCGCTGCCAACGCTTCCCAAGCTCTGACCCAACTGCAGGCGCGGTTAGACGCCTGTCTGCTGCGCGATGCCCACGCCCTGCGCGGGCGCCTGGCGCGGCTCGAGCGGCGTGCCCGCGAGGGCAAGCCGATCGACCGCTCGCTGGGCGAAATCGAGGCCCGCATCGACGCCTCCCAGGCGCAGGCCGAGCGCCGACGTCGAGAGCGCGCCACCCTCGACTACCCCGAGTCGCTGCCGGTGGCGGCGCGGCGCGAGACGATCCTCGAGGCGCTGCGTGAGCATCAGATCGTGGTGGTGGCCGGTGAGACCGGCTCGGGCAAGACCACCCAGCTACCCAAGCTATGTCTCGAGCTGGGCCTGGGCCGACGCGGCATGATCGGGCATACCCAGCCGCGGCGCCTGGCGGCGCGCTCGGTGGCGACCCGGCTGGCGGAGGAGCTGGAGGTACCGCTGGGGGAGCAGGTCGGCTATCAGGTGCGCTTCACCGACCAGAGCGGTGACGCCACCCTGGTCAAGCTGATGACCGACGGCATTCTGCTGGCCGAGACCCAGCATGATCCGGACCTGCTGCGCTATGAGGCGATCATCATCGACGAGGCCCACGAGCGCAGCCTCAACATCGATTTTCTGCTCGGCTATCTCAAGCGCCTCAGCGCGCGCCGGCCCGATCTCAAGATCATCATCACTTCCGCCACTATCGACGTCGATCGGCTGTCGCGCCACTTCGCCCGTGAGATCGACGGCGAGACGCGCCCGGCGCCGGTGGTCGAGGTCTCCGGGCGTGCTTACCCGGTCGAGGTGCGCTACCGCCCGCTGGTGCGCGAGGCCCGTGACGAAGAGGACCTGACGCTGCAGGAGGGGATCGTGGCGGCGGTCGAGGAGATCGAGCAGATCGAGCGCGACAAGCGCTGGTACTCGGGGCCACGCGATATCCTGATCTTCCTGCCCGGAGAGCGCGAGATTCGCGAGACCGCCGATCTGCTGCGCCGGCTCGAACTCAAGAGTACCGAGATTTTGCCGCTCTACGCGCGGCTCTCCAACGCCGAGCAGAACCGCGTGTTCCAGAGCCACGCCGGGCGCCGCATCGTGCTTTCGACCAATGTCGCCGAGACCTCGTTGACGGTGCCCGGCATCCGCTACGTGATCGATCCGGGGCTGGTGCGCATGAGCCGCTACAGCTTCCGTGCCAAGGTGCAGCGGCTGCCGATCGAGCCGGTGAGTCAGGCCAGCGCCAATCAGCGCAAGGGGCGCTGCGGGCGCGTCGCCGATGGCGTATGCATCCGTCTCTACAGCGAGGAGGATTTTCTTTCCCGGCCCGAGTTCACCGAGCCCGAGATCCAGCGCACCAATCTGGCGGCGGTGATCCTGTCGATGCTCTCGCTCAAGCTCGGCGAGGTACTCGATTTTCCCTTCGTCGACGCCCCCGATCCGCGGGTGGTCAAGGATGGCTACCGCCTGTTGTTCGAACTCGGCGCGGTGGACGGCGGCGAGCGTCTGAGCGACATCGGGCGACGCCTGTCGCGGCTGCCGATCGACCCGCGGCTGGGGCGTATGGTACTGGCCGGCGAGCAGTTCGGCTGTCTGCGCGAGGCGCTGATCGTGGTCAGCGCGCTGGCCACCCAGGACCCGCGTGAGCGCCCGGCCGAGAAGCGCCAGGCCGCCGATCAGAAGCATCGCCAGTGGGATGACCCCGATTCCGATTTCGTGGCCTGGCTCAATCTGTGGCAGGGCTTCGAGGCGGCCCGCGACGAGCTTTCCGGCAGTCAGCTGCGACGCTGGTGCCGGGACCAGTATCTGAGCTATCTGCGCCTGCGCGAATGGCACGATACCTACCGCCAGCTGCGCCAGCTGGTGCGCGAGATGAAGCTCGAACCGAGCAGTGCCATGCAGCCGGGTGAGGGCGAGGGGGCCGCACCCAGGGTGGACGCCGCCCGCCTGCACCAGGCGCTGCTCGCCGGGCTGCTGTCGCATCTCGGCCAGCTGCAGCCGGAGAGCCGCGAATTCCTCGGCGCGCGCAATCGCAAGTTCATGCTCCATCCCGCTTCGGGGTTGGCCAAGAAGCCGCCGAAGTGGGTAATGGCCGGCGAGCTGGTCGAGACCAGTCGGCTGTTCGCCCGTGACTGCGCGCGCATCAAGCCGGAGTGGATCGAGCCCCAGGCGGGGCATCTGGTCAAGCGCGCCTACAGCGACCCGCACTGGGAGCGCAAGCGCGCCCAGGTAGTGGCGCTGGAGCAGGTCACCCTGTTCGGGCTGCCGATCGTCAGCGGCCGGCGCGTCGACTACGCCAAGGTGGCGCCGACGGAGGCGCGCGAGCTGTTCATTCGGCGCGCGCTGGTCGAAGGCGACTACGACACTCGCGCCGCGTTCTTCGCCCACAACCGCGCGATGGTGGCGGAGGTCGAGGAGCTGGAGGATCGCGCGCGCAAGCGGGATATCCTGGTCGACGAAGAGACGCTGTTCGCCTTTTACGAGGAGCGCATCCCCGCCGAAGTCGCCAGCGGGCGCGACTTCGAAGCCTGGCGCAAGCGCGCCGAGCGCGAGACCCCCGAGCTGCTGAAACTCGACAAGGCCGCGCTGATGGCGCGCGAGGCCGACGATGTCAGCGTCGAACAGTACCCTGACGAGCTGGTCTTCAACGGCGTACGCTATCCGCTCAGCTATCACTTTGCGCCGGGGGCGAGCGACGACGGTGTGACCCTTACCGTGCCGGCGGTGATGCTGGCCCAGCTGCCGGAGGGGCGGCTGTCGTGGCTGGTGCCGGGGCTCTTGCGCGACAAGTGCATCGCGCTGCTCAAGGCGCTGCCCAAGACGCTGCGGCGTCAGGTGGTGCCGATCCCCGACTGGGTCGATGCGGCGCTGCAGACGCTGACGCCCGATGCGCGTCCGGTGGAGGTCGCGCTGGGCGAGTTCCTGCGGGTCAAGACCGGGGTACGGCTGGAGCCCTCGGCGTGGCGGCTCGATCAGCTCGAACCGCACCTGGTGATGAATCTGCGGGTGGTCGATCACGAGGGGCAGGTGCTGGGCGAGGGGCGCGACCTGGCCGCTCTACGCGAGCGCTTCGGCGATGCCGCGGCGGCCGGCGCGCGTGCCATGGCGCAGCAGCAGGCGGCCCCCAGCGAAACCCTGGAGGCGCTGCCGCAGACCCCGCTGCCAGACTCCAGCACCAGCCGCCAGGCGGGTATCCAGGTCGAGGTCTATCCGGCCCTGGTGCCGGCCGGTGACGCGCTCCAGATCGCCTGGTTCGACCACGCCGAGCGCGCCACCGCGGCGCACCGGGATGGCGTGGTGGCGCTGGCGCGCCGCCGCCTGCCGGAGCTTCTGCGCTACCTGCAGCGGGAGCTGCCGCAGCTCAAGGCGTGCGCGCTGCTGTTCACCAAGGTGGGCACGCGCGAGCAGCTGACCCAGGACGTGATCGATGCGGTGCTGGCGCAGACCGTCGCTGCCGACCCGCTGCCGCGCTCGCGCGAGGCTTTCGATGCCCGCCTCGAGCAGTGGCGGGGCGATCTGGTGGGCTACGCCGAGCGGCTGCTCGATGACCTGCACAAGGCGCTGGAGGGGCACCTGGCGGTGACCAAGCAGCTCCAGGGTAACGTCAGTTTTGCCCTGGCCCTGAGCTACAGTGATCTCAAGGCGCAGATGCAGCGTCTCGTCTATCCGGGCTTCGTGCGCGATGCCGGGCCTTGGCTCGAACACTATCCGCGCTACATGCAGGCGGCCGAGATTCGGCTTGAGAAGGCGCCACGCGATCGCCGTCGTGATCAGCTGGCGATGCAGCAGGTGCAAGAGTGGGAGAGCCGACTCGATACCCGCCGTCAGGCCGCCGAGCGCGAGGGCGTCGTACCCGCCGAGCTGATCGAGTTCAGCTGGTGGCTGCAGGAATTTCGGGTGTCGCTGTTCGCCCAGCAGCTGGGCACGCTCGAGAGTGTCTCGGAGAAGCGCCTGGCGCGGCGCTGGCGCGAGATCACCGGGCAGGCGGTATGAGGCCGCTGCATCCCGGCACTCGCCTCCGGCGTATCATGGGTTGCAGAGGTTTGCACGGGGCGCAGGGGCTGGACAGCGCTGGCCGCACCGTATCGCAGGGCGCGCGGCGTTCGCCGCGCCATCGAGAAGGGACTGCGGCCTTCGCCGCACTATCGAGAGGGACTGCGGCCTTCGCCGCATAAGGAGCGAGTCATGACGCAAGCCGTCATCACGGCGACGGGCCTGTTCACGCCGCCGGAGGCGATCGACAACGCGGCGCTGGTCGCCAGTTTCAACACCTGGGTGGACGCCGAGAACGCCCGCCATGCCGAGGCCATTGCCTGCGGCGAGCGCGAGCCGCTGGCTCACTCCAGCGAAGCCTTCATCCTCAAGGCGTCGGGCATCGAGAGCCGCTACGTCATGGAAGCCAGCGGTATCCTCGACCCCGCGCGGATGCGCCCGCGGATCGAAGAGCGTGATAATTCTGCGCTCTCGCTGCAGGCTGAGATGGGCCTCGCGGCGGCACGCCAGGCGCTCGAGCAGGCGGCCATCCGCGCCGACCAGCTCGATCTGATCATCGTCGCCTGTTCCAACCTGCAGCGGCCGTATCCGGCGGTGGCGGTCGAGCTGCAGGCGGCACTGGGTGCCGGCGGCTATGCCTTCGACATGAACGTGGCCTGCTCCAGTGCCACCTTCGCCATCGACATGGCGACCAATGCCATTCGCGCCGGGAGTCTCGAGCGAGTGCTGGTGGTCAACCCCGAGATCTGCTCGGCGCATCTGGATTTCCGTGATCGCGATAGCCACTTCATCTTTGGCGACGCCTGCACCGCGGTGGTTCTGGAGGCGGATCATCTGGCCCGCGAGCGCGAGCACTTCACCGTTCTCGGCACGCGCCTGACCACGCGCTTCTCCAACGCCATCCGCAATAACTTCGGCTTCCTCAACCGGCTCGCCGACAGCCGTGCCGATGACAAGCTGTTCGTGCAGGAGGGGCGCAAGGTGTTCAAGGAGGTCTGCCCGCTGGTGGCGGAGCTGATCCTCGAGCATCTGGAGAGCCAGTCGCTGACCGGCGAATCGGTCACCCGGCTGTGGCTACACCAGGCCAACCGTCACATGAACGATCTGATCGCGCGGCGCGTGCTGGGGCGCGAGGCGAGCGAGCACGAGGCGCCGATCATCTTGGACCGCTATGCCAATACCAGCTCGGCCGGCTCGATCATTGCCCTGCATCTGCATCGCGACGATCTCGAGGAGGGCGATGTGGGGGTGGTGTGTTCGTTCGGCGCGGGCTACAGTGCGGGCAGTGTCATATTGCGTAAAGGGAATGCGTGTTGATGAAATCGATCCATTGGCTGAGCGGCGCCGCCGTCGCTTTGGCGCTAGGGGGCTGTGCCTCCAGCGGTGAGAACAGCAACCCACAGGATCCGTGGGAAGGGTTCAACCGCGGCGTCTATCAGTTCAACGACACGCTCGATCGCTATGCGCTCAAGCCGGTCGCCCAGGGCTACAAGGCGGTCACGCCCGAACCCGTGCGTGACGGTGTCGGCAACTTCTTCTCCAACCTCGGCGAGATCCGCACTGCGTTCAACAGCGTGCTGCAGTGGGAGTGGGGCAATGCCGGGACGGCCTCGGGCCGCTTCGTCATCAACACCATCCTGGGGGTCGGCGGCCTGCTCGATCCGGCCACGCGCATGGGGCTCGACGAGAACGAGGAGGACTTCGGTCAGACCTTGGCGGTGTGGGGCGTCGATTCCGGCCCCTACCTGGTGCTGCCGGTGCTCGGTCCGAGCACGGTGCGTGATACCAGCGGCCTGCCGCTCGATATGTACACCTATCCGGTGACCTATGTCGAAGATGACAAGACACGCTACGGTCTGACCTTCCTGCGCTACGTCGATCTGCGCGCGAGTCTGCTCGACCAGGAGTCGCTGATCCAGGGCGATCGCTACAGCTTCATCCGCGATGCCTACCTGCAGCGGCGTCAGTTCCTGATCAGTAACGGCAAGGCGGGCAAGGATCCGTTCGCCAGTGGCGACTTCGGCAACGATTTCCACTACAGCGAAGACGACTTCGCCGAGTGACCCCGTGTCCAAAACGCTGAGCGATGAGCCCGTGATCGGCGTGATCGATCTGCCGGGGCGGGAGCGCGAGATGCTGGTGGGCGAGATCGCTCGCCTGGACGCGCGCGTGGTGGCGGCGCACTCCTTGGCGGCGCTGCCGGTAGCCTGCGATCTGGTCGTGGCGCACGTGCGTGCGGTCTCGCACGATGGCTGGCAGTCCCTGAGCCAGGGGCAGCCGACCATCGTGGTCAGTGAAAGTCGCCGCGACGGTGATCTGCACAAGGCGATGGACGCCGGGCTGATCGACTATCTGGTCGAGCCGCTGGCGCATGCCGATATCCTGCGCCGACTGGTGTGTCGCGCGCTCGATCTCGACCGTCTGGCCCGCGCACACGACGAGAGCCGTGCTGAGCTGCAGTCGCTCAACGACCGTCTCGAGCGGCACCTGGAGGTCCTGCGCGAGGACCAGCGCGCCGGCGGACACGTGCAGCGCAAGCTGCTGCCGCCGCCGGGGGTGACCCATCGCGGCGTGCGCTGCGATTACTGGTTCGCGCCCTCGCTCTATCTCTCCGGGGACTTTCTCGACTTCCAACGCTGCGACGAGCGCTACAGCTTCTTCTATTTTGCCGATGTCGCCGGCCACGGTGCCTCCTCGGCGTTTGTCACTGTCCTGCTGAAATATCTCTGCAACCGCTGGCTGTCGCAGTGGCGCACACTGCTGCCGGAGGCGTTTCCCTCGCGCTGGCTGGGCGAGCTCAATCGCGAGCTGCTGGAGACCGGTATCGGCAAGCACGCCACGATCTTTGCCGGGGTACTGGACCATGAGCGCCATTTTCTGCACTATGCGCTCGGCGCTCAGTTGCCCATGCCGATCCTCGTCAGCGACGAGGGGGCGAGCTACCTGGGCGGAGAAGGGCCGCCGGTGGGGTTGTTTCCGGATGTCGAGTACCCCATCTATGGCTGTCCGCTACCTGAGCGATTCCAGCTCTGGTTCTGTTCCGACGGCGTGCTCGAATGCCTGCCGGCGGCTTCACTGGATGCGCGGCTCAAGGAACTCGAGCGTCGCGTGACACGTTGTACCCGCGTCGACGATCTGAAGGATGGATTGGCGCTGGGAGATCAACTGCCGGATGATCTCAGCATGATGACACTGAGTGGTTTCGAGCATGATTGAAGGGCGAATCAAGGCGGCCTTCGACTCTGGCGTATTCGTGCTCAAGCTCTGCGGCGATGTCCGCCTGACGCTGTGTGCGACGCTCGACGCGGAGGCCCAGCGGCTGGCCGATCTGCCGGGCCTGCGGGCGGTCATGGTCGATCTGCGCGAAGCGACCAACGTTGACTCCACGGCGCTGGGCTTTCTGGCCAAGGTGGCGCTGGCGGTGCGTGGGCGGCTGGAGCAGCCGCCCACGATCGTGGCCGAGCATCCGGACGTGCGGCGCATGCTGGACGTGATGGGGTTCGCGCGCTATTTCACGCTGGTGGAGGCGCCACTCACCGAGCCGGCCGAGCTTGCCGAGCTGCCCCACGTCGAGGCCGATGAGAAGGCGATTCAGCAGCGCATTCTCGAGGCTCATCGTATCCTCATGCATATGAGCGAGCACAATCGGCACGAGTTCCAGCCGCTGATCGAGCTGCTCGAGTCTCAGCACGCCAAGGCCTCCCCGCACTGACTCTCGGTGAGTCTGCGACCGGGGGCGTGTCTGCCACGCGTGTCAGGGCCGGTGTCACCTGCCGGAAATTGCGTTACCTGCGCCTGTCCCTCCGCGCGAGCGTCATCGCGCGCGCGTGATCATCGGCCCCGGCGCTGACCGCCGTCGTCTCCAAGTGTCTGTATCCTGCGTGCCAGCGGTATTGCTGGCCGCTTGTCGTGTGACGCCGCGGACGCCCGCGATCAGGTATCTCTCATCCGCTCGCAGCGAGGAGGAAGTTGTGTTGTCGAGGAGTCTAGCGTGAGGCCGCTGAGTGCGCGTCGTCTGGCACTGCTGGTGGCTGCCAATACCGCCCTGGCGCCGCTGGCGATCGATGCCTATCTACCCGCGATGCCGGCACTGGCGGCTTCCATCGGTGCCAGCGTGCACCATACCGAGCTGTCGCTGAGCATATTCCTGCTCGGTTTTGCCCTGGGGCAGCTGGTATGCGGACCGCTCTCCGATCGGTTCGGCCGCAAGCCGGTGCTGATGACGGGGCTGGCCGTTTTCCTGCTCGCCAGTCTGGCGCTGACACAGGTCGGCTCACTGGCCACGCTGTGGGGCTGGCGCTTCGTCCAGGCGCTCGGCGGTGGCGCCTGCGTGGTCAACTCCGCGGCGATCGTGCGTGACCGCTTCAGCGGGCGCGAGGCGGCCAAGGTGATGTCGACCATGGTGATGATCCTGATGATGGCGCCGCTGGTGGCGCCCGCCCTGGGCAGCGCGCTGCTGCACCTGGCCGACTGGTGGCTGATCTTTCTGTTTCTGGCGCTCTACGCGGTCTTCGTGCTGGGGCTGCTGGGGCGCCTGCTGCCCGAGACTCATGGGCGCGACCCCGATGCGCCCTCGATGGGGCAGATCCTGGGAAACTATCGCAGCGTGCTGCGTCATCGAGAAGCGATGGGCTATATCGGGGCGGTATCGATGTCGTTCGCCGGCATGTTCGCCTTCATCACCGGCTCGCCCTATCTCTACATGGAGCATTACGGCCTCTCGACCACGCTCTATCCTTTCGTGTTCGGTGCCAACATCCTGATCATGGCCTCCTCCAGCCGGCTCAACATCCGCCTGCTCAAGCGCCGCACGCCGCAGCAGAACCTGCTGCTGGGGCTCGGCGTGCAGCTGAGTGCAGGGGTCGGTCTGGTCGCGCTGGTCGCCTCGGGGCTGGATTCGATCTACAGCGTGGCGCCGCTGATGGTGGTCTTCGTCGGCATGCAAGGGCTGATCAGCCCCAACGCCATGTCATCCATGCTCGATCACTTCCCGCGCATGAGTGCCACCGCGACGGCACTGCAGGGTTGTCTGCAGTTCACCTGTGGGGCGGTTGCGGGGGCGCTGGTCGGTGCCTTCGAGCTGGCCAGCGCCTGGCCCACGGTGTTGACCATGCTGGGGGCGACCCTGCTGGGTAATATCGGTGTCCGCATGCTGTCGGGCTCGGCACTCAAGCCCGCCTCGACACCCTCCGCATGACAGTCGGGCGGCGCAGCGCCGGCCGCCATCGGCGCCCACGCTGAAGCCATCATCGTCCTTCTTCACTCCCTGCCTCAGGTGCGTTCGGCTGTGCTCTCGCAGCCGACCTTACTCACCGTCAGTGCTGTTTACTCAATGCGTGCAAGCGGTTACGCGCCTTGACCCTTGTCATCCTGTTGTCATCTTGGCTTGGCAGTGTGGGTGCCGCGAAGGTTGCGGCCGGTAGTCGAGGCCGCTCTCGAGATCACCGGCGATCGCCAGCGAGCTGCGGTCGTGCGGTGGTTTTTCATACACCTGACACACCCAATTCGTCGAATGTCACTTTTCAAGACGATGACAAGGCTGTCATAAAAGTGTCACGCGTCTGACGTAACGTGGCGTTCTGAGAGTGCAGGCAACCTTCGCAACGTCGTTATCGCACACGCATCCATCCAAGGTGGAAACAGGATATCGCTATGCTCAAACATGTCTTCGCTACGCTCGTTTCCGGGTCCCTGATTCTGGGCGCCGCTGCCGTCCAAGCCCAGGAAGCCATCACCGGCGCCGGCGCGACCTTCCCCTATCCGGTCTACTCCCAGTGGGCGGATGCCTATCAGGACAAGTCCGGCGTTGGCCTCAACTATCAGGCCATCGGCTCTGGCGGCGGCATTCAGCAGATCACCGCCAAGACCGTGACTTTCGGTGCCAGCGATGCGCCGATGACCAAGGAAGAACTGGACAAGAACGGTCTGCTGCAGTGGCCGATGGTCATGGGCGGGGTGGTCGCGGCATTCCACGTCGACGGCATCGACGGCGCGATCAATCTGGACGGCAAGACGCTGGCCGACATCTACCAGGGCAAGATCACCAGCTGGAACGATGAAGCCATCGCCAAGCTGAATCCGGACATGAAGCTGCCAGACACCAAGATCACCCCGGTCTATCGCGCCGAGGGGTCGGGCACCAACTTCCTGTTCACCCACTATCTGTCGCAGGTCAGCAAAGACTTCGCCAACACTGTGGGCGAGGGCAAGTCGGTGGCATGGCCGGCGGGCGTCGGGGCCAAGGCCAATGCGGGCGTCGCCAGCCAGATCGCCAACACCAATGGCGCCATCGGCTACGTCGAGTTCGCCTACGCCGCCCAGAACGATCTGCACCTGGTGCACCTGAAGAACAAGGCCGGCAAGACCGTGGCACCCGACATGGATTCGTTCATGGCCGCTGCCGCCAACGCCGACTGGAAGAACGCCCCGGGCATGTACCTGGTGCTGACTAACCAGCCGGGTGACAACAGCTGGCCGATCACTGGTGCCTCTTTCATCCTGATGCACAAGAAAGTGCAGGACGTGGATGCCGCGCGCCAGGCGCTCGAGTTCTTCGACTGGGCCTATAGCAACGGCGACGAGATGGCCAAGAAGCTCGACTACGTGCCGATGCCGAAGAACGTGGCCGACATGGTTCGTGAGAGCTGGAGCGAGATCAAGGGCCCGAACGGCGAAGCCGTCTGGAAGCAGTAATCCCTTGAGCCCCGATCGCGACGGCGAGTGCTTCATGGCTCCCGTCGCGATCGTGTATCGAACTACCGAATATGCAATAAGCGCGTGAGTAACGAGCGCGTATGCAACGATCAAGTACTGCCGCTACCTCCGGCGGCAGCGTGGCAAGCCGACGAGGAACTGACATGGCCACCCCCCAAGCGATTCAAACCGGCGGCGGTCTGGGCGGACTGAGCGAGGCCACCCGCAGGCGGCTCCAGCGCAAGGCACGCATCGACGTGTGGTTCGAGCGCACGCTGTTTGCCTTCGCCTTCGCGGTACTGCTGCTACTCGGGGCGATCATCGCCTCGCTGATCGCTTCCAGCTGGCCTGCGCTCGAGCGCTACGGCCTGGAGTTCTTCACCGAGAATCGCTGGGCGGCCAACGTCGAAGTGTTCGGCGCCTTGCCCGCCATTTACGGAACCCTGCTGACCTCCTTGATTGCGATCGTCATTGCGGTTCCCATCTCATTCGGCATCGCCATCTTCCTGACCGAGCGCTGCCCGAACGTGCTGCGCCAGCCCCTCAGCACCCTGATCGAGCTGCTGGCCGGTATCCCTTCGATCATCTACGGCATGTGGGGCATGGAAGTGTTGGCTCCGCTGCTGCGTACCTGGTTTCCTTCGGTATTTCCCGCCGGCACCGGCCTGGCCACGGCCGGCATCATTCTGGCAGTGATGATCATTCCATTCATCACCGCGGTGAGTCGCGACGTCATCAATACGGTGCCGGCGGTGATGCGTGAGTCCGCCTACGGCCTCGGCTGCACCACCTGGGAAGTCGCACGCCGGGTCATCCTGCCCTCGGTCAAGGGCGGTCTGGTGGGTGGTGTGGTACTCGGACTGGGACGGGCTCTGGGCGAGACCATGGCGGTGACCTTCGTGATCGGCAACAACCTGTTCCTGAACACCACGCTCACCGGACAGGGCACCTCGATCGCGGCCCTGATCGCCAACCAGTTCTCCGAATCGGACGGTACCCAGCGCTCGGCGCTGCTGGCACTCGGCCTGATTCTGTTCTTGATCACCTTCGCCGTGCTGGCGTTCGCGCGCTATCTGCTGCGCAACAGCACCGGTCGCCACGCCTGAGCCGAGAGGAGAGAGACGATGCAGACTCACACGACGCCGCTCTATCGCCGGCGCAAGCTGCTCAACCGCCTGGTCATGGCCGCCTGTATCGGTGCCACCCTGATCGGATTCGTATTCCTGTTCGCGATTCTTTTGACGCTCGTGACCAAGGGGCTCAGCGCGATCTCGCCCTCGATCTTCATCGAGCGCACGCGTATGAACGGTGGTGGCCTGGGCAATGCGATCTGGGGGACCTTCCTGATGACCTCGCTGGCCACCATCCTGGGCACCGTGATCGGCGTGGCCGCGGGTACCTGGCTGGCGGAGTATGGCAACAAGGGGGTGCTGCCCAAGGTGATCCGCTTCATCAACGACATCCTGCTGTCGGCACCCTCGATCATCATCGGTCTGTTCATCTACGCGGTGGTGGTGGTGCCCATGGGCAGCTTCTCCGCCTGGGCCGGGGTGCTGTCGCTCACGGTGATCATCGTGCCGGTGGTGATTCGCTCCACCGAAGACATGCTGCGCCTGATTCCCAACTCGCTGCGCGAGGCGGCGGCGGCGCTGGGTGCCCACCGCTGGTGGATCATCGTACGTGTCTGCTACAGCGGTGCGCGTGCCGGCATTCTGACCGGTATCCTGCTCGGGTTCGCCCGCATCAGTGGCGAGACGGCACCGCTGCTGTTCACCTCGCTGAACTCCAACCAGTGGAACTTCTTCAATCTCGACAATGAGATGGCCAACCTGCCGATGACCATCTACCAGAACATGACGATCAACGCCTTTATCCCCGACCTGGTATCGCTGGCGTGGGGTGGGGCACTGATCCTGACGGCCGCCATTCTGATCCTCAACATCGCGGCGCGTTACTTCTCGCGTCAACGCACCTGACTTTCGCCAAGAGACTGCCATGACCGTCGATTTCAATCTCAACGCCAACCCGAACGCTGCCGAGGCGCCGAACGCGTCCCAGGCACGGGCCGCGTCCAAGCTTCGCGTCAAGGACCTGAACCTCTACTACGGCCAGTTTCAGGCGCTCAAAAACATCACCATGGAGATCCCCGAGCGCCAGGTGACGGCGTTCATCGGGCCCTCCGGCTGCGGCAAGTCGACCCTGATCCGCTGCTTCAACCGGATCCACGATCTCTACGAGGGGATTCGTACGGAAGGGCAGATCCTGCTCGACAGCCACGATATCTACGGCTCCGGGGTCGACCTGAACCTGTTGCGCGCGCGCATCGGCATGGTGTTCCAGAAGCCGACGCCGTTCCCGATGACGGTGTTCGATAACGTCGCCTTCGGGATTCGGCTCTACGAAAAACTCTCCCAGCGCGAGCTGGAGGAGCGGGTCGAGTGGGCGCTGCGCAAGGCCGCCCTGTGGGAAGAGGTCAAGGACAAGCTCAAGCAGAGCGGCCAGGCACTCTCCGGTGGTCAGCAGCAGCGTCTGTGCATTGCTCGCACCATCGCGGTGAAGCCGGAAGTGATCCTGCTCGACGAGCCCACCTCGGCCCTCGACCCGATCTCCACCGGTTACATCGAGGATCTGATCAACGAGCTCAAGAAGGACTACACGATCGTCATCGTGACCCACAACATGCAGCAGGCGGCGCGAATTTCCGACATCACCGCCTTCATGTACCTGGGTAGTCTGATCGAGTGCGACGATACCACCAAGATCTTCACCCAGCCCAAGGAGAGCCGCACCGAGGACTACATCACCGGCCGCTACGGCTGAGCCTCGCTGTCCTGTCTTGCGCCCCGGCCCCTGCGGCCGGGGCGCTTGCGTGTCTGGCGCGGCCGTTCGTGGCTCTCTCCGGTGGCGGGCGGTACTCGGGATCGACCGTGAGGCGAGAGCCGAGAGTTGACCTGAGTCAGCGAACGCCGTATCGGTTCGTGGTAGTGTCTGGCGACACAGGACGTGCCACAAGGATGGGCTGACCATGTCGCCAGGGCAGGAACCGGCGTTTCGCAATATACCCTTTCATCTGATGCTGACACTGGCATCGCTGACGATCATCGTGTCGGGCCTGCGCGCGGCCGAGGCGCTGATCATTCCGATCCTGCTGTCGATCTTCATCGCGGTGATCTGCGCCTCACCGGTGCATTGGCTCTATCGCCGCGGCATGAACTCCTACGCCGCGGTGCTGATCACGCTGCTGATTCTGGGCGGGTTGCTGGCGCTGTTCGGCACTCTGCTGGGCAACAGTGTCGCCATGTTCATGGAGCGCTGGCCCGAGATGCAGCAGGAGCTGCAGGGGCACTATCTGAATCTGCTCGAGTGGCTGGCGCACCAGGGGATGTCGGTCTCGCCGCGGGAGCTCTCCAGCATGATCGACGACTCCCAGGATAAGGGCTGGATCTCGGCTTTCCTGAGCGGGCTGGGGGTGGTGCTGTCGCAGAGCCTGGTGATCCTGTTGATGGTCAACTTCATGCTGTTCGAGACGCTCGATTTCCGCCAGAAGGTGGCGCGTGCCTTGGCCAACCCGGGGCCCAGTCTGGAGCGCTTCACCGAGTTCAGTCACAACCTCAAGCGCTATATGGCGGTCAAGACGGTGGTCAGCCTGATCACCGGGGCACTGGTGACGCTGGCGGCCTGGCTGGTAGGGGTCGAGTTCGCCCTACTGTGGGGCGCGCTGGCCTTCATTCTCAATTACATCCCCAACATCGGCTCGGTGATCGCGGCGGTCCCGCCGGTACTGCTGACCCTGTCGATGCCGGACGGGGGGATGGTCAAGGCGCTCACGCTCTCGGGCGCCTATCTATTGATCAACTTCGTGATCGGCAACCTGGTCGAACCGCGAGTCATGGGGCGAACCATGGGGCTATCGACCCTGGTGGCCTTTCTCTCGCTGGTGGTGTGGGGCTGGATTCTGGGGCCGGTGGGTATGCTGCTTTCGGTACCGTTGACGATGACGCTGAAGATCGCGCTGGATAGTCATCCCGAGACGCGCTGGATCGCCAAGATGCTGGGGCCTTCGGAGCGGCGCCAGCGGCGGCTGCGCAAGACCCAGCAGGCGCTGGATGAGCTCGAGGAGGAGCTCGACCCGTGAAGTCCGCAGAGAGACGAGCCACAAAAAAGCCGCCCCGGAGAGGGCGGCTTTTTAGCAAGCGATGCGGCTTTCCGCTGAGCGCTACGGAGGCTACCGAGCGCCGCTGGCTAGATATCAGCCGTTCTGCTCGATGAACTGAGTCAGCTGCGACTTGGACTGCGCACCGACCAGCGAGGCGACCTTGGCACCGGACTTGAACAGCATCACGGTGGGAACACCGCGCACGCCGTGTTCGGAGGCGATCTCCGGGGCGTCGTCGACGTTGACACTGACGACCTTGATGGCGTCAGCTTTCTCATCGGCCACCTCATCGACCACCGGGGCCATCATCTTGCACGGACCGCACCAAGGGGCCCAGAACTTCAGCAGCACCGGCTTGTCGGACTTGAGCACTTCCTGCTCGAAATTCGCGGTGGTGACATCGACGTTGTTGGACATGCGGTAACTCCTGTAGACATTTGCGCTCGCGAAGAGAGCGTATGGGTGCGATGTTAGCCCTTGGCCAGGGTGCTGGCAAATCGCTCTGGTTATGACAACGATAGCGCCAGGTTATTAAACAGCAGTTTCTCATACCCGAAAAACCGGCGCGATCGCAGCTTCACCCCTCGTCACTTATAGCGTAAAGTAATCGCAATCCGTTTTCTTATGCTATTGTGCGTTACGCATCGTCACGAGGTCGCTCATGAAGCTCCAGCAACTGCGCTATATCTGGGAAGTGACGCGCCACCAGCTCAATGTGTCGGCCACGGCACAGAGCCTGTTCACCTCGCAACCCGGGATCTCCAAGCAGATCCGGCTGCTGGAGGACGAGCTCGGCGTCGAGATCTTTGCGCGCAGCGGCAAGCACCTGACCCGGGTGACGCCGGCGGGGGAGGCGATCGTCGAACTCGCCGGCAAGGTGCTGCGCACGGTCGACGATATCAAGCATGTGGCCCAGGAGCACAGCGACGAACGTCGCGGCAGCCTGGCCATCGCCACGACCCACACTCAGGCGCGCTACGTTCTGCCCGGAGTGATCGGTGAATTTCGCCAGCAGTATCCTGACGTGGCGCTGCATATGCAGCAGGGCACGCCCAAGCAGATCGCGCAGATGGTCAGCGATGGCACGGCAGACTTCGCCATTTGCACCGAGTCCCTCGAGCTATTCAACGATCTGGTATTGCTGCCCTGTTATCGTTGGAACCGCTGTGTGCTGATGCCCAAGGGGCATCCGCTGGCGAGTGGCGAGCTGACCCTGGAGCGCGTGGCTGAGCATCCACTGGTTACCTATGTGTTCGGCTTTACCGGGCGCTCCCAGCTCGACGATGCCTTCAAGTCGCGGGGACTGACGCCCAACGTGGTGCTGACCGCTGCCGACTCGGATGTGATCAAGACCTATGTGCGGCTGGGGCTGGGGGTCGGTATCGTCGCTCATATGGCGGTCGATCCGGTGGCCGATGCCGACCTGGTCGCGGTGGACGCTTCGCATCTGTTCGAGAGCTCGACCACCAAGATCGGCATTCGCCGCGGTACCTTCATGCGCAGCTACATGTATGACTTCGTCAAGCGCCTGGCACCGCACCTCGACCGGGACACCGTCGAGGCGGCGCTGGCGGCGGGGCCGCGACATGAGGGGGAGCTTTTCAGGGATGTGGAGCTGCCGGTGCTCTAGGCGCCAAAATGGCCAAGACCGACAGCGTACCCGCGACTGAGAGCGTACATAGCACAAGCCCGCCATTCGGCGGGCTTTGTCGTTGGTGGCGTTGGTGGCAGGGGGGCGGCTGAGGGCGCCGGCACTCAGTGCTGCAGGTGCAGCCCGCACTCACGCTTGTCTTCCACCTTGGTCGGGTCGAAGTAGTCGAAGTTGTTGGGCAGATCGTGCGCCTGCAGGTACTGATACATCTGCTTGGCGTTCCAGTGCAGCACCGGGGCGACCTTGAGCAGGCCATCGGCGTTACGCGACAGCGGCTGCATGCGCGAACGCTCCGGGGTGTCCTCGGCGCGCAGGGCGGTGAACCAGACGTCGGGCGCGGCTTCTGCCAGCGCGCGGCGGAAGGGTTCGAGCTTGACCTCTTCGGTGAAGGCGGCATGGCCAGGGTCGTCGATGGTCGGCATCGGCCCTTCGAGCGACTCGCGGTGGGCGCGCGAGCGACGCGGATGATAGATGCTCAGATTGAGATTGAGCAGACGGGTCAACTCGTCGGCGAAGCGATAGGTCGCCGGGGTGTTGTAGCCGCTGTCCATCCACACTACCGGGATATCGGGGCGCACCCGGGTGACCAGATGCAGGATGACCGCCTCGAAGGGGCGGAAGTTGGTGGTGCAGATCGCGGTCTGATCCAGCCCCAGCGCGAATTCGGTGATCGCCAGCGGGTCGTGGCCGATGTCGCGGTTGAGGGCGTCGAGATCCAATGCCATGGCAAGCTCCTGGACCGGCGGGCCGGTAGCTCGACCGGCCGTACACGGGATGATGAACAGGTGAAACGGATGCTGGCACTCTAGCAACGCGGCTTTTGCGTTGACCAATACCGTTTGGTTAGAACGATATATAACGTTTTTGCCGTATATTTGTGCTTATCTAGATTTTTTGGTTATTGAACGCTACGCCCTGGCGGCGTCCCTCGAGGCTCCGGCGTCTCCACCATCGCTCGCGGAGCCCAGCGCGGCCATCAGGCGCCCGATCTTGGCCAGTGTCTCGCGGTACTCCTCCTCTTCGTCGGAGTCTGCCACCACGCCGCCGCCGCCCCACAAGTGCAGCGTGTCGCCATCCGCCACCAGGGTACGAATGGCGATCGAGGTATCCAGGTGTCCGCGGCGGTCGACATAGCCGAGGCTGCCGCAGTAGGCGCTGCGCTGGCTGGGTTCGAGCTCGTCGATGATCTGCATGGCCCGCCGCTTGGGGGCGCCAGTGATCGAGCCGCCGGGGAAAGCGGCGGCGAGCAGATCCAGTGCGCTGGCCTCCGGGGTCAACTCACCGCGGACCACGCTGACCAGATGGTGAACGTTGGCGTAGCTCTCCAGGGCGCACAGTCGCGGCACGTGCACGCTGCCGAAGCGGCAGACCCGTCCTAGATCGTTGCGCAGCAGGTCGACGATCATCACATTCTCGGCGCGATCCTTGGGGCTCTCCTGTAGCGCCTGGGCCAGTGCCGCATCGGCTTGAGGCGTCTCCCCGCGTGGCCGTGTGCCCTTGATCGGACGCGTCTCCACTTGCCCGCCAGCGACCTTGACGAAGCGCTCCGGGGAGAGCGAGGCGATCGCTTTGTCATCCCAGCATAGGTAGCCGCCGTAGGGCGTGGGTGTGGCCTGACGCAGGCGGCGGTAGGCGTGCCAGGTGTCACCCTGAAAGCGTGCGGTAAAGCGCTGGGCGAGATTGACCTGATAGCAGTCGCCGGCATGCAGATAGTCGATCACGCGGCGAAAGCGCTCGCCGTAGCCGGCGCGATCGATATCGCTGACGAAGGGCTGCGTCAGCACGATATCTTCACCCTGCGGTGTTGGCATCGCCAGCCAGCGCTCGACCAGGCGACGGCGCTCTGGGCTGGCCACCAACCAGGTCCGCTGGGTCTGATGGTCCTGGATCAGCGCCCAGTCGTAGAGTCCCAGGCGGGCGTCTGGCAGGTCGGGACCGGGTCGCGAGTCGGCTGGACTGGCCTGAGGACGATGGTCGCGTGCCAAGGTGTAGCTCCAGTAGCCGAGCAGGCCGCCAATGAACGGCAGCTCGTCGAGAGCGCCGGCGAGGGCTTCCGGTATTTGGGGTAGGTCATGCTTCAGGGCGTGGGCGAGCAGCTCGCGCTGTGCCGCGAACGGCGCCGAGGGCAGCGGCGGCACGCCGTTATCGCAGTGCACGCCGGCTTCGTCCACGCTCAGGGTGTAGAGCGGGTCGCTGGTGAGGATGTCGAAGCGTCCCCCCGGCGCGGCCGGGCGGCCACTATCGAGCAGCACGGCGCCCGGCCGCTGGCGCAGCGCGGCGAAGTGGTGAGCCGGGTCGCTGGCGTAGGGGAGTTCGGTGATAGCGAGTTGGGGTCGCGCCTCTGGCATGCCTGGGGTACTCGGTACACGGGGACTCGCGTGCCTCGCGAGGGCGACGCGGACCCGGATGAAAGGATGGTTTGGCGCGAGTGTATCGGGCGCGGCGCGGATGAGCGAGACCCTAAGCGCGCGCTGCTTTCACCACCGTTGCATTGTCCCTGGGCGACCCGGGAGTCGATGCGCCGATATCCGTGACGACGCCGCCGAGCGCGTCGCCGAGCGCGTCGCCGAGAGACCTGCCATGGCGGGTGCGTTGGCCGTGTCGGGCCGCGCGTGAGAGAAGGGCGGTTGCTTGTAGGATTGTAGACAATGGCTCTTGAGTGACGTATCGCTCTGCGACTAAAGTGGCGTTTCTGTGGGCTATTTTTGATTGCCCTGACTAAGCATTCTTTCTACCATGACCCTTATTCCAGGTAATTGTTAACAATCAAGATGACCGACGATCTTTCATCGACACCCCAGGGCGATACCGACCTGCCGGAAGTCAGGACGCTGGCCGAGCGGGTGTTTCATCAATTGCAGCGGGCGATCGTGCGCGGGGAGCTCCCCCCGGGGACACGCATCACCGAGCCCGAGCTATCGTCGCGCTACGGCATTTCACGCGGCCCCCTGCGTGAGGCGATGCGCCGCCTCGAAACCTATCGCCTGATCGAGCGCGTGCCGCATGTCGGCGCGCGCGTGGTCAAGCTGTCGATGGACGAGCTGCTGGAGCTGTTCGACGTGCGCGAAGCGCTCGAGAGCATGGCGGCGAGACTGGCCGCCCAGCACATGACCGCGGAAGAGATCGCGGGGTTGCGTGAGGTACTGGCGGTTCACGAGCGGCAGGGCGACCTGGCCAGCGGTGAGGCCTACTATCAGCGTGAAGGGGACCTCGATTTCCACTACCGGATCGTCCAGGGCAGCCATAACCGCATGCTGATGACGATTCTGTGCGACGACCTCTACTACCTGGTGCGGCTCTATCGCACTCAGTTCAGCGCCAGCGGCAAGCGTCCGCAGCGCGCGTTCGTCGAGCACCACCGTATCGTCGATGCGATAGAAGCCGGGGACGCCGAACTCTCCGAACTGCTGATGCGGCGCCATGTCAGCGCCTCCCGCGAGAACGTGGCGGCGAGCTATGCGCTGACGCTGGGCGAGGAGAAGGTGGCTTCCGCTGATACCACGGCGACGTCCGTCAAGCACTCCGGCCGTTGAGATAGACGCGGGGTGGCGGTTCGGGGCGAGGTGAGTCGCGGTCCGGATGTGGTGAGTCGCGCTTCGAATGCGGCGAGCGGTGGGTAAACGGATCGATAGAGAGACCAAGACGAAGGAGAGTGAAATGTCACAGTCGACGCCCGGCGCCCGTTTCCGCGCCGCCCTCGATGCCCATCGCCCGCTGGCGGTGGTGGGCACGATCAACGCCTTCAGTGCCATGATGGCCCAGGCCGTGGGGCATCAGGCGATCTACCTGTCCGGCGGTGGCGTCGCCAATGCCTCGTTCGGACTGCCCGATCTGGGCATGACGACGCTCAACGACGTCGCCGAGGACGCCCGGCGCATCACCGGCGCCAGCGATCTCCCGCTGCTGGTGGATATCGATACCGGCTGGGGAGGCGCCTTCAACATCGCTCGGACCATCAAGGAGATGGAGCGTGCCGGTGTCGCTGCGGTGCATCTCGAGGATCAGGTGGCGCAGAAGCGCTGCGGACATCGCCCCAACAAGGAGATCGTCTCCCAGAGTGAGATGGTCGATCGCATCAAGTCGGCGGCGGATGCGCGCCAGGATGCGGCCTTCTACCTCATCGCGCGCACCGATGCCTTCCAGAAGGAGGGGCTGGCGGCGGCGATCGAGCGCGCCAACGCCTGCGTCGAGGCGGGGGCGGATGCGATCTTCGCCGAAGCGGTGCACACGCTGGATGACTACCGCGCTTTCTGCGAGGGCGTCGATGCGCCGATCCTGGCCAATATCACCGAATTCGGTGCCACACCCCTATTCACCCAGCAGGAGCTGGGCGAGGTGGGGTGTCGCCTGGTGCTCTATCCGCTGTCGGCGTTCCGCGCCATGAATGCCGCGGCGCTCAAGGTCTATCAGGATATCCACGCCAAGGGGCATCAGCGCGACGTGGTCGGCATGATGCAGACCCGCGAGGAACTTTACGAGTTCCTCGATTACCACACCTATGAGCGCAAGCTCGATGCCCTGTTCGACAAGGGGAATGCGGAATAGCCCCACGGGCGCGCCGTATCCGCGCGGATATGGAGACAGCGTTCCCCCAACGCATGCAAGACCAAGGCCGCGGCCGAGCGGCGGGAGACTCTCATGGCGGAAACGATCAAGAGTACTGGACTGCGCGGTCAGAGCGCTGGCAATACTGAAATCTGCACGGTGGGCAAGAGTGGTTCGGGCCTGACCTATCGCGGTTACGACATTCAGGAACTGGCGGAGAAGGCGCGCTTCGAGGAGGTCGCCTATCTGCTGCTCAAGGGCGAACTGCCGACACGCCAGGAGCTGGATGACTACATCTCGCGGCTGCAGCGTTCGCGTGGCCTCCCCGAAGCGTTGAAGAAAGTACTGGAGCAGATTCCTTCCGACGCCCATCCGATGGACGTGCTGCGTACCGGCACCTCGATGCTGGGCAACCTCGAGACCGAGCAGCGACTGGAAGAGCAGCAGGCGCATGCCGACCGTCTGCTGGCGGTGATGCCCTCGATGCTCAACTACTGGTATCGCTATTCGCACTTCGGTGAACGGATCGAGACCGAGACCGACGATACCTCGGTGGGCGGGCACTTCCTCCACCTGCTGCATGGCAAGCCTGCCTCCGAGCTGCATGCACGGGTGATGAACGTCTCACTGATTCTCTATGCCGAGCACGAGTTCAACGCCTCGACCTTCACCGCCAGGGTCTGTGCCTCCACGCTCTCCGATCTGCACAGCTGTGTCACCGGCGCCATCGGTTCGCTGCGTGGGCCGCTCCACGGCGGCGCCAACGAGGCCGCGATGGAGATGATCAGCCGCTGGTCGTCGCCCGACGAGGCCGAACGGCAGATCCTCGGTATGCTCGAGCGCAAGGACAAGATCATGGGCTTCGGCCATGCCATCTACCGTGAATCCGACCCGCGCAGCCCGATCATCCAGGCCTGGGCACGTCAGCTCGCCGAGGATGTCGGCGACACCCATCTCTATGCGGTGTCCGAGCGGGTCGACTCAGTGATGTGGCGGGAGAAGAAGCTCTTTCCCAATGCCGACTTCTACCACGCCAGCGCCTACCACTTCATGGGGATCCCGACCAAGCTGTTCACCCCGATCTTCGTTTGCTCGCGGCTGACCGGGTGGTGCGCACACGTCTTCGAGCAGCGTGCCAACAACCGCATCATCCGCCCGAGCGCCGATTATGTCGGTCCCGACAAGCGTGCCTGGGTACCCCTCGAGCAGCGCTGAGACGCTGCCTGCCAACCGATCTTCGGGGCGGCGCGTCGACGTCGCCCCTCTCTCCTAGACGAGGACGCCACTGCATGAGTGCCAATGTCGATCTCAACCAGCGCCCGGATTACGATCCCGAACTGCAGGCCATCGCGGACTATGTACTCGACTACCGGGTAGAAAGCCGTGAAGCGCTGGATACCGCGCGTAACTGCCTGATGGACACCCTGGGCTGTGGCCTGCTGGCGCTGCGCTTCCCCGAGTGCACCAAGCATCTGGGGCCGCTGGTCGAAGGCACGGTGGTGCCCAATGGGGCACGGGTACCCGGGACTCGACTGACGCTCGACCCGGTCAAGGCGGCATGGGATATCGGCTGCATCATCCGCTGGCTCGATTACAACGACACCTGGCTAGCGGCGGAGTGGGGTCACCCCTCGGACAATCTGGGCGGCATTATGGCGGTGGCGGATTCGCTCTCTCAGACACGCCTGGCACGAGGAGAGAAACCGCTGACCATGCGTGACGTGCTGGAAGCCATGATCATGGCGCACGAGATTCAGGGCGTACTGGCGCTGGAGAACTCGTTCAATCGTGTCGGGCTCGATCACGTGGTGCTGGTCAAGGTGGCCTCTACCGCAGTGGTGGCCAAGCTGATGGGGGCTGATCGCGAGCAGCTGCTGGCGGCGCTGTCGCACGCCTTCGTCGATGGCCAGAGCCTGCGTACCTATCGCCATGCGCCCAATGCCGGTTCACGCAAGAGCTGGGCGGCGGGGGATGCCACCTCGCGAGCCGTGCGTCTGGCCGACATCGCGATGCGTGGCGAAATGGGCATCCCTGGTGTGCTCTCGGCGCCGCAGTGGGGCTTCTATGATGTCCTCTTTAGCAAGACCAACAAGGATCAGGCGCTCAAGCCCGAAGCGGAGCGCCGCTTCCGGGTCAGCCAGGCGTACGGTAGCTACGTCATGGAGAACGTGCTGTTCAAGATCAGCTTCCCCGCGGAGTTCCACGCCCAGACCGCCGCCGAGGCCGCGGTGACGCTGCACCCGCAGGTGCGTGATCGTCTCGACGAGATCGAGCGTATCGTCGTCACCACCCACGAGTCGGCGATCCGTATCATCTCCAAGGTGGGGGAGCTGGCCAACCCGGCCGACCGCGATCATTGCCTGCAGTACATGATTGCGGTGCCGCTGGCGTTCGGTGATCTGATCGCCGAGCACTACGAGGACGACTTCCATCGGGCGCATCCGATCATCGATGAGCTGCGTGAGAAGATGACCATTCAGGAAGAGCCGCGCTACACCCGTGAGTATCTGGAGGCGGACAAGCGCTCCATCGCCAACGCGATCCAGGTCTTTTTCAAGGATGGTTCGCACACCGAGCAAGTGGCGGTCGAATATCCGATCGGTCATCGTCGCCGCCGCGAGGCGGGCATCCCGCTGCTCGAGAAGAAGTTCCAGCGCAATCTGGCCACGCGCTTCCCGGCCGCGCGCTGCAATACCATCTTCAGCCTGTGCAAGGACCAGGAGGCGCTCGAGTCGACCTCGGTTGCCGCTTTCATGGATCTCTGGGTCATCTGAAACCGCCGTATGCCGGGGCGTTGTGGTGCTAGCCCACGCCCGGGTTTTCTCGGCATCGATGACAGCTTGATGAAGCTGGTGACATTTTTTGGCCTCAGGGGTTGTCAGGCGCCGCCACGCGCCGTAAAGTACACACCGCTGACGCCGAGACAGGTTCTCGGAGACAGCAGGAAAGCTGGCTAAGCTGTTGAAAAGATTGAAAAAAATCGATTGACGCTTAGCCTCGGAGGCGGCAGAATACGCCCTCGCTTTTCCAGGATCGGTTCTCAGGCAGCAACGTGAACCGGGCAAGAATCGACAAGAAAGACGTTGACATCTTCGCCAAGATCCTTAAAATACGCCTCTCCTTACGGCGACCCAGAAAGCAAGCGCTGACAAGCACTTGAGTCACTTTCGGGTCACGGCGGAAGGCTCGCATCTCCACGTGAGACGAGACTTCAAGTAAAGACGCTCTTTAACAATCGATCAGGTAATTGATGTGGGCGCTTGTCTTGCGTGACGCCAGTCACAGCATATCAAGGCAAGCGACTCGTCTAAGAT
>JNVT01000131.1 GCA_000737985.1 Gammaproteobacteria bacterium MFB021
GCGCCTGGGCCGCACAGGCCGCGCTCACCCCCGGCGAGAGCGTGATCACCGCCGATGGGCTGTGGCTCGGCCATGGCTGGGTGCGCCGGCTGGGCGCGCAGGACGCCCAGGGCGACAGCGTGCTGCTGCAGCGTCAGCGGCGTGAGGCACTGGCCATCCAGGTAGCGGAGATCGACCAGCGCCTGGCGGCGCTGACTGAGAGCCTCGAGGCGGGCGAGGCGGCGATCGAGGAGAGCGAGCGGGGGCTGGAAGCGCTGCGCCAGGCCGAGCTCGACCTCTCGCGTGAGCGTCAGCAGCAGGCCACGCGGCTGGCCACGCTGGAGAGCCGGCTCGAGCACAGCACCGCGCGGGCCGCCGAACTCGCCGCCGAGAGCGAAGCGCGTCAGGCGCGCCTGGAAGAGACCCGCGAGACGCTGGAAGAGACCCGCGAACGCTGGCAGCAGGCGCTGGCCGAGGTCGAGGCGGGGACCGGGCAGCGGGCCGCCATCGACGCCACCCGCCAGCAGGCGCGGGCCATCGACGCCCCCCGCCAGCAGGCGCGGGAGCGTCTGGCCGAGCTGCGCCGTCAGCAGCAGCAGGCGGGGCAGCGCCAGCAGCAACTGGCGCTGGAGCGCCAGCGTCTCGAGACCCAGCGCGGAGAACTGGCGCAGCAGGCGCAGCGCAGCCGCACCCAACTGGCCGCGCTGGAAGAGCGCTGTGCAGGGCTGGCGGCCGAACGCGAGCGCCTCAACCAGCCCGATGACGACCAGCAGCAGCGCCTGGCCGAGCTTCTCGAGCAGCGCAGCCAGCAGGAGAGTGCCCTCAATCAGTGTCGTGACCGCGCCAACCAGCTCGGCGAGATGCTGCGCCAGAGCGAGCTCGAGCGTCAGCAGCACGAACGCGATCTGGATGGGCTGCGCACGCGCCTGCAGGAGGGCCGTATGCAGCTCCAGGCGCTGGCGCTCAAGGCCGATGCCCAGGCCGAGCAGCTCGCCGAGCAGCAGCACGACGCCGAGGCCCTGGGTGCCGCGCTCGACCCCAACGCCACCGAGTCGGCGTGGCAGACCCGGCTCGAGGAGACCGGTGAACGCATCCGCCGGCTGGGCGCGATCAACCTGGCGGCGATCGAGGAGTACGACCAGCAGGCCGAGCGCCGCGACTACCTCGAGGCCCAGCACGCCGAACTCAGCGAGGCGATCGAGACCCTGGAGCGGGCGATCCGACGCATCGATCAGGAGACCCGCACCCGGTTCAAGCAGACTTTCGAGCAAGTCAATCAGGGGCTGATGACGCTTTTCCCCCGAGTCTTCGGCGGCGGGGCCGCGTGGTTGACCCTGACCGGGGAGGATTTGCTGGAGACCGGGGTGGCCATCATGGCGCGCCCCCCGGGCAAGAAAAACAGCACCATTCATCTGCTCTCCGGCGGCGAAAAGGCACTGACCGCACTGTCGCTGGTGTTTGCCATCTTCCAGCTCAATCCGGCGCCTTTTTGCATGCTCGACGAAGTCGACGCGCCGCTGGACGATGCCAATGTGGGGCGCTACGCGAAACTGGTGAAGGAGATGTCCGAGAGCGTGCAGTTCATCTTCATCACCCACAACAAGATTGCCATGGAGGCCGCCGAGCGATTGATGGGGGTGACCATGCAGGAGCCAGGTGTCTCACGCCTGGTCGCTGTCGGGGTCGACGAGGCGGCGTCGATGGCAGAGGCGTCCTGAGTTTGCCCGAAATAGCCAAAGCGGCTATCGGCGTAATAGGATGTCGAGCATTAGGGAAAATTGAAGGGCGGTTGCTGGCGGGCAAAAACTTTACTTGACAATGAAAAAAAGTCGCCCATTTTAGGAAAATCACGCTATGCTAGAGCCCACATGCCGCAAGCATGTTGTCCTCTACCCGCATAGTGGCACCGCGAACAGGCAAGACGACCCATGGAACTAAGAGAGTGGCTGATCATCCTGGGGCTGGTTTTGGTGGCGACCATCGTGATCGATGGCTTCCGCCGTCTACAGCGCCAACGTCGTGTTCCGCGCCTTGACCAGGCGATGGAATCCAGCGGAAACGACGCCGAATCCCACGTGGATCCGGAAGAGGAGGCCCGTGCGGCCGAGATCAACTGGGAATTGCCCAATGGAGGGGCACGTGTCGTCCGGCCGGCGACGTTCGAGCGCAGCAGTGATGGCGCCGAACCCATCCGCCCGGCCGAGCCCAAGCGTCAGGAGCGGATTCCCGACGACCAGATAAAGAGCAGCGTGTTCGGCCGCTACAAGTCGCGTACCTCGTTCGCCGACATGCAGGAGAACGTCAAGAGCGCGATGAAGGCTGGCGCCAAGCGGGTCAGCGACTCTGCCCATCGCCTGGGTCAGAAACGCGACGATGCCGCCTCCGCTCGGGCGCATGAGCGGGCGCACGAAGAGCCGCGCCTGTCTGCCGCCGAGGCTGGGGTCGACGCGCGCGCCGAGACCCCCGAAGTCCGCGTCACCGCCGACACGCCGCAGCTCGACCCCTCGCGTCTGCAGATCACCGCGCTGACGCCGGCCGGCGGGATGCCGGCGGCGAGTGAAGCGTCAGCGACGGCCGTGGATGAAGCCGAGCTGCGCGGCGCGGCCGATGCGCCGACCTTCGACCAGGCGGCCTTCGATCGAGCCACCCAGGATGACGCGCCGCGGCGCGATGTGGTCACCACGCATCCGGCGGTGGAGCGTGCCAAGCGCCATCACGTCAGCGCTGCGCGGGCCCGTGAGACGCTCTCGAATGCCGAGGAAGTCATCGTCATCAGCGTGCTGGCGCGGACCGAAGAAGGGTTCGACGGCACCACGCTGCTCAACCTGATGCTGGCCTGTGGTCTGCGCTTCAGCGAGATGGGCATTTTCCACCGCTACGAGACCGAGGCGGACGACAGCGAGCTGCAGTTCTCGATGGTCAATGTGCTCAAGCCGGGCGTATTCGATCTCGACAAGATGGACGAGATCGTCACCCCGGGGGTCACCTTCCTGATGCCGCTGCCCGGCGCCAACGACACCGCCGCGGCGTTCGAGGCGATGCTCGAGACCGCCATGGTGCTGGTGCGTCATCTGGGCGGCGAGCTCAAGGACGAAAACCACAGCGTGATGACCGCGCAGACGATCGAATTCGCCCGCCAGCGGGTGCAGGAGTTCGAGCGTCGCCACCGGCTGCATCGCTATCAGGCCAACTGATACGGTCTGACGCCGAACGCGGTAGCGGTATCGATGACGGGGCCTTCGGGCCCCGTCGTCGTTGCTGGGCCCTGCCTGCGTGAGGGCCCCTGCACGTACCGGCAGTGGTGTCATGGCGTTCGGCCTGCCCGCTGCCTTCCGCTACAATGCCACCACCCTGTCAGCGATCGAACCGGACGCCATGAGCCAGACCCCCCAAGCGGCGCAGGAGCGCGCCGCGACCCTGCGTCAGCAGCTCGAAGACGCCAACTACCACTACTACGTCGAAGACGCGCCGCAGCTCACCGATGCCGAATACGACCAGCGCCTGCGCGAACTGCAGACGCTGGAAGCCGAGTACCCCGAACTTGCGACCCACGATTCGCCGACCCAGCGAGTCGGCGTCAAGCCCGACAGCGGCTTTCCCGAGATCGAGCACGTGGTGCCGATGCTGTCGCTCGACAACGCCCTCGACGAAGAGGAGCTGCTGGCGTTCGGCAAGCGGGTGGCCAAGGGGCTGGAGCGTGACGCCTCGGCGCTGGTGTTCTGCTGTGAGCCAAAGCTCGACGGCCTGGCGGTGTCGCTGGTCTACGAAAATGGCTACCTAAGCTATGGTGCGACCCGCGGTGACGGGCGCACCGGCGAGGAGATCACCAACAACCTGCGCACCCTGCGTTCGATCCCGCTCAAGCTGCGCGGCAAGCACTGGCCGGCGTTGCTCGAGGTGCGTGGTGAAGTCTATATGCGCCACTCCGGGTTCGAGGCGCTCAACGCCCGCGCCCTGGAGAACGGCGACAAGGTCTTCGCCAACCCGCGCAACGCCGCCGCCGGCAGCCTGCGCCAGCTCGACCCTGCGATCACCGACCAGCGCCCGCTGGAGTTCTGCGCCTATCAGGTGGCGCGCATCGAAAGCGATGCCGAACTGGCCGCCACCCACTCCGGGCGCATGGCGCTGCTGCGCGACTGGGGGCTGCCGACCAATCCCGAACTGGCGGTGGTAGAGGGGATCGATGGCGTGGTCGACTTCTGCCGCCGGCTGGGCGAGAAGCGCGAGTCCCTCGACTACGATATCGACGGCGCGGTGATCAAGCTCGATGCGCTGAGCGATCACAACGTGTTGGGCTTCGTCTCGCGCGCGCCGCGCTGGGCGATCGCCTTCAAGTACCCCGCCCAGGAGCAGGTCACGCGGCTGCTCGACGTCGAGTTCCAGGTCGGGCGTACCGGCAAGCTGACCCCGGTGGCCAAGCTCGAACCGGTGCAGGTGGCGGGGGTCACCGTCTCCAACGCCACCCTGCACAACATGGATCAGATCGCGCGGCTGGATCTGCGTATCGGCGACAGCGTGAGGATCTATCGCGCCGGCGACGTGATCCCCAAGGTGGTCGAGGTAGTGCGTGAGCAGCGTCCGGCGGATGGCCGCGAGATCGTGCTGCCGGAGAGCTGCCCGGTGTGCGGCTCGCGGGTCGAGAAGCTCGACGGCGAGGTCGACGCGCGCTGCTCTGGCGGGCTCTACTGCCCGGCCCAGCGCAAGGAGGCGCTCAAGCACTTCGCCAGCCGCCGCGCGCTGGATATCGACGGCCTGGGCGAGAAGCTGATCGACCTGCTGGTCGAGCGCGAGTGGGTCGAGACCCCCGCCGACCTGTTCCGACTCGAAGCCGCACGTCTCGCCGAGCTGCCGCGGCTGGCGGAGAAGTCCGCCAACAATCTGGTCAACGCCCTGGAGACGGCCAAGCAGACGACGCTTGCGCGCTTCATCTATGCCATCGGCATCCGCGAGGTGGGCGAGACCACCGCAGCCAATCTGGCGCGCCATTTCGGCAGTCTGGAGGCGCTGCGCCACGCCGAACTGGAGGCGCTGGAAGCGGTCGCCGACGTCGGCCCGGTGGTGGCCCATCACGTGCATACCTTCTTCCGTCAGCCCCATAACCAGCAGACGCTGGACGATCTGATCGCGGTCGGCGTGACCTGGGACGAAGAAGAGATCGGCGAGCGTCCGCAGCCGCTGGCGGGGCAGACCTGGGTGCTCACCGGCAGCCTGGAGAGCATGACCCGCGACGACGGCAAGGCGCGCCTGCAGGCGCTGGGGGCCAAGGTCGCAGGCTCCGTCTCCAAGAAGACCACCGCGGTGGTCGCCGGCGAGGCCGCCGGCAGCAAGCTGGAGAAGGCCATGCAGCTCGGGGTCGAGGTGATCGACGAGGCCACCTTCATCCAGCGCCTGACCGAGTGGGAGGGGGGAGAATGAGCCGTTTCGTCGAAGTCCCCCACCGCATGCTGCCGGCGGAAACGTTGGACGCGCTGCTCGAGACCTTCGTCACCCGTCAGGGCTACGACACCACCGATGTCGCCAGCGATATGCACGACTGGGTGCGCGAGCTCCGGCGCCAGCTCGAACGCGGCGAGCTCTTGATCGTTCACGATCTGCAGACCGAGTCGACCGAGGTGATGACGCTGGCCCAGTGGCAGAGCTTTGGCCGCGCGGTGGCCGATGACGAAGAGGAAGGCGACTGGTAGTCGTCCGGCGCGTGAATGAACGCCACAAACGATAACGGCGCCCGCAGGCGCCGTTGTCAATGGGCAGGCTGTTCATCAAGTCAGGTGAAGAACAGCGGCACCACGATGCTCGAGATCAGCAGGATCAAGGCGCCACCGAGGCGTGAGGAGATCTGCGCGAAGGGCATCAACTGCATGCGCTTGGCCGCGGAGAGCACGGCGACGTCGCCGGTGCCGCCCATGTTGGCCATGCACAGGCCGGCGGTGATCGCCGACTCGATCGGGTAGAAGCCGACCAGCTTGCCCACCAGCCCGGCGCCGAAGGCTGCACCGGCGACCACCGCGAAGACGATCAGCACATAGGTGATCGAGATGGCGTCGATGACCTGGCCGAGGTCGGTGTAGGCGATGCCGATACCGAACAGCAGGGCGAAGGTCCAGTTCTTGGCGACGAACTTGAACCACTGCGAGGCGGCCTCGTTGACCGATTCCGGCACCAGGTTGGCGATCTTGAGCACTGCGACCAGGACGATCATCAGCGCATAGGGGTGCAGCGGAATGAAGTCGCCCAGGATCTCACCGGCGACGAAGAAGGTCAGCGCCGCGACCAGGCCGATGCCCAGCTTGGAGAGATCGGGTTTGCTCTCGCGCTCTTCGATCTCCACGCCCGGCATCATCTGGCCGTTGCCGGTCAGGCTCGGCATGCGATTGGCCAGGCCGTTGAGCAGGCCGGCGATGATGATGGCAAAGACGTTGCCCAGCGCCAGCGCCGGCACCAGGATCGAGATGTAGTAGCTCGCCGGCTGGCCTAGCAGCTGCTCGTAGATCTGGCTCATCGGCACCGCGCCGGCGCCCATGCCGCCGCCCATGATCGGCAGGGTGATCACCACCACCGCGTCCTGCGGCGAGAAGCCCAGCAGCCAGCCCACCGCCACCGCGAACAGCGCCGCGAACAGCACCGCGCAGACCAGCGGCAGAGCGTAGCGCGAGCCGACCTTGACCAGCACCTTGGAGTCCATGCCCAGAATGCTGCCGGTGATCAGCGCGGCGATGTAGAAGTTGAGAAAGCCGCCGCTCTTCATGAACTGGGTGACGTTGTCGGTGACATCGGCGGGCAGCCAGTTGACGTAGACCAGCGCCGCGGCACCGAAGATGGCGAGAATCGCACCGCCGCCGAGATAGCTCTTGATGATCGGCAGGCGGTCACCGAGAAAGCCGAGCAGCTCGCCGAAGATCATCATCACCAGCAGGGCGCCGATCATGCCGGTGGGGATCGTGTCCGTGGCGATGGCGGCGATCAGCACCAGCGCGGCGATGGCGAACAGCGGTAGCGGAATGCCGAAGATCGGCGTCGACAGCCAGTGGCGCGGTCGGGCCGACTCGGCGTGAGCGTTTTGCGTCACGGTTGCGGTCATGGTTCACTCCCAGGATTGCGCGCCCTGCCGGGCGGGTAGGCGGCAGGATAAGAAGCCAGGCCGCGGCGGCCAAACTTTCTGAAGTTAACTAAGCCTTAATAAAATATTGAAAGGGAGCGGCGGGGTGCTGGCACAAAGTGCCGGGCTGGGGAATACCCCCTTGGTCTAAAGCTAGAGGTTTTGAAACTACAGGGTCTACAACTTCAGCCTAGAGCCGTGATGCCGGATCACGCTCCCCGATATACGCCTGCTGCCCTCGGATAACCCTCGTGAAACGACTGCGTCTCAGTGCCCAGATCTTCATCCTCGTCGCCAGCATGATCGTGCTGACCCTGGGGGTGGCCTTTCTGCTGTTCGACTATCAGCTCAAGGAGAACCTCGAACGCGCCCAGGGTGAGCGAGTGATGGGGCTGGCGGCGGTGCTCGCCGACCGCAGCGACATTCGCCGCGCGCTCGAGGCCACGCCGATCGTCCACGATGCAGGCTCGGCGCTGCGCCGGCACATCGAAGTCCTGCGCGAGCGTCTGGGAGTCGACTTCATCACCGTGATGGATCGCGACCACCTGCGTCTGACCCACCCCGACCCCAACGAGGTCGGGCGTCACTTCCGCGGTGGCGACGAGAGGCCAGCGCTGGCGGGGGAGTCCTATGTGTCGCGCTCGGAGGGTACGCTCGGGGTGAGTATCCGCGGCTTCGCCCCGGTGCGCGCCGCCGATGGCCAGGTGATCGGCGCGGTGGCCACCGGCGTCACTCTCTCCCGGGTCGGGCTGCTGCTGGCCGAGAAACGCCAGGTGGTGCTGTTGGGCACGCTGCTGCTGATGCTCGTCGGCGGCCTCGGCGCCTGGTGGCTGGCGCGCTATATCAAGCGCATTCTGCTCGGCTTCGAGCCGCACCAGATCTCGCAGTGGGTGCAGGAGCGCCAGGCGCTGCTGGCCTCGCTCCATGAGGGCGTGCTGGCGATCGACGCCGGCGGCGAGCTGAGCCTGATCAACCCGGCGGCGCGTGAGCTGCTGGCCCCGATGGGGGCGGCGCCCGCCACCGGTGTGCCCGCTGCCACTCTGGCCCAGCTGTTCGGCGACGGCACCCCGGCGCTCAACCAGCGCCTGACCCTCAACGGCCGCGCGCTGATCGTCAACCGGGTGCAGATCCGGGCGCCGGCCCGGCCGCGCCGACGTGGGCGCGTGGTGGCCGCGGAGAGTGGTGCAGGGAGTGTTGTAGGGAGTGGTGCAGAGAGTGGCGCGGAGCGCGTCAACGAGACCCGCGGCGGCGGCAGCGTGGTGACCCTGCGCGATCGCAGCGAGGTCAATCGCCTGGCCGAGGAGCTGACCGGGGTCAGCCGCTACGCCCAGGCGCTGCGCGCCTCCACCCACGAATTCAAGAACCGCCTGCATGTGATCCTGGGGCTGGTCCAGCTGCGCGACCTGGGGCGTCTGGAGCGCTATCTGCACGAACTCGACGATACCCTGATCGCCCCCGCCGCGGCGCGCGTCTCCGGGGTCAAGGACCCGGTACTGGCGGGCTTTCTGCTGGCCAAGGGCAGCGAGGCGCGGGAGCGCCGGATCGAGCTCGAGGTCGAGCTGGAGAGCGATATCCCGGCGGCGGCCGAGGAGGAGGTGTGCCACCTGCTGGTGACGATCATCGGCAACCTGCTGGAGAACGCCTTCGAAGCCGTCGCCGGACGCGATGAGCGCCAGGTCACCCTGACGCTGGGGCTGGATGCCGGGGCGTTGTCGCTGCACGTCGCCGACAGCGGCTGCGGCATGGACGCGGCCCAGCGCGGCGCGGTGCTCGAACAGGGGGTGTCGACCAAGGGCGAGGGGCGTGGCTACGGCCTGGCCATGGTGCGGGCCCACATCGACTCCCGCGGTGGTCATCTGGCGATCTATTCCACCCCCGGACGTGGCACCCTGGTCGAGGTGACATTACCCTACGCGGTGGCCCCATCCTGGATTACCGACGGAGTGACATGAGCATGCGTGTACTGGTGGTAGAAGACGACCCGATGGTCATGCGGCTCAACGTCGAGTTCCTCAATCGTATCGAGGGCGCCAGCCTGGTCGCCCAGTGCGAGGATCTGCCCGCCGCGCGAGACGTGCTGCAGCGCGAGTCGGTGGATCTGCTGCTGCTGGATGTCTTTCTACGCGAGCACAACGGCCTGGCGCTGGTGCGCGAGCTGCGCCGCCAGGCGCGCGATATCCAGATCATCCTGATCACCGCCGCCTCGGAGATGGAGACGGTACGCGAGGCCAAGCATCTGGGGGTCGACGACTATCTGGTCAAGCCGTTCGAGTTCCAGCGCTTCCAGGAGGCGCTGAGCCACTGCCTGGATACCCACCGGCGGTTGGCCGGGCTGCCGGCGCGCGCCCATCAGCGCGACGTCGATGCGCTGTTCCGCCGCGACAGTGCCGCGGTGGCGCCGCCCCAGCGTCCCGGCGACCTGCCCAAGGGGCTCACCCTCAACTCGCTGTCGCAGGTGGCGCGCGCCGCCGCCGAGCACCATGAGGCGACCTTCACCACCGAGGCGCTGAGCGAGGATACCGGGATGTCGCGAGTCTCGGTGCGCAAGTACCTCAAGCACCTGGTCGATCAGGGCGTGCTCGAAGAGTCCTTCCACTACGGCCATATCGGCCGCCCCTCGTTCACCTACCGCTGTCTCGATGCCGAGACGCTGGCGCGGCTGGGCGGTACGCCGACCGCCTGACCGGCTGCTTCATCACCGCAGATACCCGCTGCAGATGACCCGCTGTGTCAGCTGAACGGCCGTGTCAATTGATAGACAACGGTGCCCGCACGCGCGGATCTCTGCTCACGCCTGGCGGATCAGCTCGGCGATCAGCCGCCGCCCCGGGTGCAGGGGATCGACCAGTTCCCGTGCCAGCGGCAGCGGCTCGTCATGCAGGCGTGAAGCGATCAGCTCGGCGCACAGCGGTGCGCTGACCAGCCCGCGCGAGCCGTGGGCGGTGCTGACCCAGAGCCCCGGATGGTGACGCCCGGGGGCGGTAAAGCGCTGCCGCGCATCCTTGGCCAGTCCGGCGTAGTCCTCTCGCCAGCCGGCGCTGTCCGGCAGTGGCCCGGCGTAGGGCGTCTTGTCGGGGCTGGCGGCGCGCACGCTGGCACGGCCAGCGAGTGCGGCCAGGGCCGCCGCCTCGCCATCGGCGCAGAGTGCGGCGTGCAGCGCCGGGGCGGTGCGCGATAGCTCCTCCAGGTTGCGCCGCTGGTCGGCCTCGCGCAGCTGGGTGTCGCCGTCGTTGGGGGTGAAGGTGGCGCCGAAGGTGAGCCTGCCGGCATAGGGCGGCAGCACATAGCCTTCGCCGCACAGCACCTGCGCCGGTGCGCCTGGCGCGGTCCACTGAAGGCTCGAGATCTGGCCGCGAACCTGCTGCAGTGGCAGGCCGTCGAGCCAGGCGCCACTGGCGTGGCCGCTGGCGAACACCACCTGATCGACCTGGAGCTGGCCATCGGAGAGCATGAGCCGCCAGCTGCCGTCGTATTGCGCGAGCGAGTCGAGTGCGGCGCGCCGGAACTCGACCCCCGGCGTCTGCGCCAGCCGTTGGCACAGCGCCACCGGGTCGACCCAGCCCGCCAGCGGATAGGCCAGCGCCGCGTGCGCCAGCGGCGTCCCCGCCAGCGCGCTGGCGCGCTCCGCGTCGCAGCCGCTGACCACGGACTCGGGCAGGGCGTGGTTGGCCAGGAAGCGCTGCTGACGGCGCTGCTCGCGCTCACCGCTGGCGAGCGCGAGCAGGCCGCTGTCGCACCACAGGCTGCGCTCGGGGTCGAGAGTGGCCAGCCAGCGCTGGACGTAGAGCAGGGCGGCCAGGTAGAAGCGGCTCTGGCGGTTGCTCTCCGCCGCCAGCTTGACGTAGAGCGCCGCCTGCGGGTTGCCCGAGGCGCCGCTGGCGATGCCCTCGCGGTCGATCAGACTGACCCGGCTGCCGCGGCGCGCCAGCGCCTCGGCCACGCTGGTGCCGGCGATCCCGGCGCCGATCACCGCCACGTGGGCGGCGGAACGCGGCGATGGCGGGATGAACCAGGGCGTGGCGGCGCGCGAATCAGCGTTCGGAGTCGGCTGCGTAGCCGGCTGCCATTCACCGCGCAGCATCTCGCGCTTGCGTCCGAACCCCGGCACCTTGCGCCACTGAAAACCCTCTGCGGCGAGGCCACGCCGCACCAGACCGGCGCAGGTGAAGGTGGCGAAGGTGGCTCCCGGGCGGCTGGCCGAGGCCAGCGCGGCGAACAGCGCCGGCTGCCACATATCCGGGTTCTTGGCCGGGGCGAAGCCATCCAGGAACCAGGCATCAACCTGGCCGTCGAGCTGCGCCAGGCAGGCGGCGGCATCGCCGAAGTGCAGATCCAGGGTCACCCGCGGCGCCAGGCGCAGGCGGTGCACGCCGGGTACCGGCTGTGGCCACTGTGCGATCAGCGCCTGGGCGCGGGAAGCGAAGTCCGGCCAGCTCTGCCACACCCGCTCGAGTGCTTCGCGCGACAGCGGGTGTTTCTCGGTGGAGACCAGATGCAGCCGCGCCGTGGCCGGCGCGTGCTGCTCGAAGCACTCCCAGGCGCACAGCAGGTTGAGCCCGGTGCCGCAGCCGGTCTCGCCGATCACGAAGGCGCGGGTGGCGTTCCAGGCGCGAAAGCGGCTCGGCAGGTCGTTGTTGTCGAGGAACACGAAGCGTGTCTCCTCACGGCCGTTGTCACGCGAGAAGTAGACGTCGTCGTAGCGGGTCGAGAAGGGCGCTTCCTGCTGCGCGTCATCCTGGCGCCAGTCGAGTTCCGCGGGCTCCAGGCGCTCGCCGAAGGCGGCGAGTCGGTCGTCGGTCATGGGGGAAAAGGTCTCGCGTTGCCCGGGGTTTCCACACCAGGGTGATCAAAAAGTGATCGACTCACGCCAGCGGACGTCGTTTCGGGGACAGCGAAAGGCGTCCGCGGGATCTTCACAACGTTATCCACAGCAGCTGTGAAAAAGCTCATATCGAGGACTTGTGGATAACGCCCGAGCGTTCAGGGCAGGACGTGCTTGAACGGCTTGACCTCGACCTTGGCGTAGACCCCGGCGGCGACATAAGGGTCGGCGTCGGCCCAGGCCCGGGCGGCTTCCAGCGATTCGAACTCGGCGACGATCAGGCTGCCGCTGAAGCCGGCCTCGCCCGGATCTTCGCCGTCGATGGCGGGGAAGGGGCCGGCCAGGATCAGGCGGCCGTCGTCGCGCAACGCTTCCAGGCGTGCCAGGTGGGCCGGGCGCGCCTCGCGGCGCCGTGCAAGGCTCGAATCGTTGTCGTGACCGATGATGGCGTAGCGCATCAGGAGGGCTCCTCAGGGGTTGAGCGGGACATGTGACGTGCCAGGAAGAGCGCCTGTCCGATCACGAACAGCAGCGTCAGCCCGAGCATGCCGAACAGCTTGAAGTCGACCCAGGTCGCTTCGTCGTAGTGGGTGAAGACGAAGACGTTGAGGATCGCCATGGCGAAGAAGAACAGCACCCAGGCGAGGTTGAGCCGTCGCCACACCGTCGCCGGCAGTGATACCGCCTTGCCCATCATACGCTGGGCCAGGGTCTGCCCGCCGAACAGCGGCGAGAACAGGAAGGCGATGCCGAACAGGGCGTTGATCACGGTCGGCTTCCACTGGATGAACGCCGGATCGCGGAAGGCGATGGTGGCGCCGGCGGAGGCGATCACGATGATCGAGGTAATCAGCAGCATCTTCTCGATGCGCCGCTGGCGCCACCACACCACGCCGAGCTGAATCACGGTCGCGGGGATCAGGATGGCGGTGGCGGTGATGATATCGCCGGTCAGATGATAGACGGCAAAGAAGATCGCGATGGGGAGAAAGTCGAACAGCAGTTTCATGCGCAGGGCTCCGAGAGGGCGGGGCGCGGATTGACCGCGACGGCGGCGGCCCTCACCATGTGCGGCCTATTCTGACAAAGACGCCCCGCGGCGTCATGCCCATGTCCCTTGCTGCCAGCGATTCCGAGAATACCGCCGCGCCGTCCGAACGCGCGCCGTTGACTGCCGCCACCTCGCTGGACGAGGCTCGCGGCATCGATCTGCACCTGCACTCCAGCGCCTCGGATGGCCGGCTAACGCCCACCGAGCTGGTCGATCTGTGCCATGCCAAGGGGCTTTCGCATATCGCGCTGACCGACCACGACACCCTGGCGGGGGTCGCGGAGGCGCGCCAGCGCTGCGCGCATCACGGTATGCGTCTGCTCTGCGCCAGCGAACTGTCGTGCCAGTGGCGCGGCATGACGATTCATATCGTCGCGCTGCTGCCCCAGGGGCCGAACGCGGCGTTCACGGCCAGTCTCGAAGGGCTGGCCGAGGCGCGGGTCAAGCGCGCCGAGGAGATCGCCCGGCGGCTGGAAAAGCTGGGGCTCGACGATGCCCTGGCGCGGGCGCGGGCGATCGCCGGTAGTGAGCGCCCACTGGGGCGGCCCGATTTCGCCCAGGCGCTGGTCGATGCCGGGCTGGCGGCGGACCGCCAGGCGGCGTTCAAGCGCTATCTGGGGGCCGGCAAGCGCGGCGACGTCAAGACCCACTGGCCGGCGCTGGAGACGGTGGTCGGCTGGATCGTCGATGCCGGCGGTGTCGCCGTGGTCGCGCATCCGCTGCGCTACGGCATGACCCGGCGCAAGCGCGACCTGCTGTTCGAGGCGTTCATCGGCGCTGGCGGGCAGGCTGCGGAGTTGGTGAGTGGTTACCAGAACCGCGATACCACCTTCGATCTGGCGCGTCAGCTCGCCCATCACGAACTCTACGGCTCGCTCGGCAGCGACTTTCACTTCCCCGGCGGTGCGCTGGCACCGGGCACGCTCAGCCCGGCACCGCGCTCCCACGTGCGTCCGGTGTGGGCGCACCCGGCTCTGGCCGATTTCGTCGCCCCCCTCTAGCGCGCCTGCCACCGAGCCATCTCTCGGCTGAGTCCGCCGCGAGCCGAACCGAACCCCGGCGGCATCTGTTACGCTGAGGTTGAATGGTGCCGTTCGCGGCGCCTTGCGTGATACCGGCGTGCCGCCAGCGTGCGGCCGCCGTGGCGGGATCCGACCCCAAGGAGGGCATGACATGACCCAGTTTTTCCAGATTCATGCGCAGAACCCGCAGAAGCGCCTGATCGATCAGGCGATCGGTATCCTGCGCCAGGGTGGCGTGGTCGCCTATCCGACCGACTCCGGCTATGCGCTGGGCTGCTGCCTGGGCGAGAAGAAGGCGATCGAAAAGATCAAGTGGCTGCGCCAGCTCGACGACCGTCACAACTTCACCCTGGTGTGCTCCGATCTTTCCGAAATCGGCACTTACGCCAAGGTCGACAACAGCGTCTTCCGCCTGCTCAAGTCGCACACCCCCGGGCCCTATACCTTCATTCTCAACGCCACCACTGAAGTGCCGCGTCTGCTTTTGCACCCCAAGCGGCGTTCGATCGGCGTGCGCGTGCCCGACCACCGTATCACCCATGCGCTGCTCGAGACCCTGGGTGAGCCGCTGATGAGCGTGACCCTGATCCCGGTGGACGAAGAGCTGCCGATGACCGACGCGGAGGAGATCCGCGAGCGCTACGGTGCGCATGTCGATCTGATCATCGATGGCGGTGCCTGCCACCTGGAGCCGACCACGGTGGTCGATCTGCGTGAGATTCCGCCGACCCTGGTGCGCGAAGGCCGCGGCGACCCCGCGCCGTTCCGCTGAGCCGCGTAACGCAGCTATTCGCTCGTGCAGGCATTTATGCAGTGATTCCCTAATAAAGCGCCCCCGCCGGTAAAGCCCGGCGGGGGCGCTGTGTTTCGCGCACTGCGATCGGCGATCGGCGATCGGCGACCGCCTGAGCCTGGCCGCCCGTGTGATCAGTTCGTCTCGAGCGGTGCCGCCCACGCTTCCAGGGTCGCGTCGCTCCAGCTGCCATAGCTGGCATTGGGGAACATGATCCAGTCGTCGCCGAAGTGCGCCGCCTGCTCGGCCACCAGGCGCTTCTGGGTGGCCAGGTCGGCGTGGTGGAAGTCGCCGGAGAAGTCGGCCAGCGAGTCGCCGAGCTGCAATACCAGCTGATAGTCGCGCTCGATGGCGGCGCGACGCTCGGCCTTGGAGGGCCCCAGCAGGCGCACCTGGGCGTCGTTGACCTGAGGCAGGCGTAGCGCCTTCAGCGTCGCCAGGGTGGCGGCCTTGTTCTCGTCGTAGCGGTCGGAGACGTAGAAGATCGTCACGCCATGGGCGTTGGCATAGTCGAGGAAGGCGCGGGCGCCGGGAATCAGGCGCGGATGCCCCTGGCGCTCCCACACCTTCCAGGTATCCCAGCTGGTGAAGTCGTGACACGCCTGCATGTCGCGCACCAGCAGCGCACTGTTGTCGATCACCGTCTCATCGAGGTCGGTCATGATCGCCAGATTGGTGGCGTCGGGGTGGGCGGCGATCTTCTGTGCCAGGCGCATCGTGGCCAGGGCGTAGTTCTGGCGCTGCAGCGCCTGGATCTCCGCCGACTGCTGCTGGTAGCGCAGCGCCATGGCGTACTCTTTGGGCGCGCACTCACCAGCGCTCGCAGCCGGCGCCGTCTGGGCGGTTGCGCTGGTGGCGCAGAGCAGGCCGCCGAGCAGCAGGGCGCCAGCGATGCCGCGACTGATAGGGGAGGTGATTGTCATCTTTTATTCTCCTGACATTTGAGACGCCCGCGTGGCGCGGGCGACTCGGATACCTTAGAGAAGCGCCGGCAAGGCTTCAAACCGCGCCACGCGCGGCTTACCGGCGTGGCGCGCTTTCTGGTCCATGACCGCCGGCCAGGACGGCGGCGGCTGGCGACGCCCTGGCCCGCTATACCGAGAGCGCTTCCAGGTGGCGTCCGTCTGCCTGGCGTGCCGCCGGGCGCTCACCGGCGCTGGGATCGTTGGCCGGCGCCCATTGCGCCATCTCGCGCTCGTCGTCGGCACCGGTCATCCGCTCCGAGTCGTGTTCCAGGACGTCATTGCCGAGCCGGAAGGCTTCGACGCTATCGCGCTGACGCTGAGCGCGGGCTTCGATATCCCGGGTGGCATCGAGCGTCTGCGCCGCCAGCTCGACGTTGCGCTGGGTCGCCGAGTCGATCTCGGCGATGGCCTGATCGACCTGGGCGACGCCTTCGTGCTGCTGCTGGCAGGCGGTGGTGATGCTGTCGAGCAGCTGGCTCATCTGGCGGCTGGAGTCGACCGCCGTCTCCAGCGCCCGGCCGGCCTGGGTGAGCACCTCGGCGCCCTGCTGGACCTGCTGATGGGTGCCCTCGATCTGCTCGCGGATGGTCTGTGCCGCCTCGGCGGAGCGCGAGGCGAGATTCTTCACCTCGGCGGCGACGACGGCGAAGCCACGGCCGTGGTTGCCGGCGCGTGCGGCCTCCACCGAGGCGTTGAGTGCCAGCATGCTGGTCTGATAGGCGAGCGAGTCGATCAGTGCGATCACCTCCAGCGACGACTGGGAGCGTATCTGGGCGGCTTCCATCTCGCTCACCGCGGTGGCCATCTGCTGGCCGCTGTGCTCGAGCTGCTGGCGACTCTCCTCGGCCAGATGCCGGCCGCGCTCGGTATGCTCGGCGGTATGCCCGATGGAGGCGGTGATCTGCTCCATGCTCGCCGAGGTTTCCTGCAGCGCCTGGGCCTGCTGCTGGCTTTCCTCGTTGAGTGCATGGCTGGCCTGAGACAGGCGGCTCGCGTCATCGCCCAAGGCGTTGCTCTCCTGCTGCAGTTGGTAGACCAGTGTCGCCAGCGACGCCTGCATCGTTGCCACGCCCTGCTTGAGCTGGCGCATCTCGCGCATGCCGCGGGTGGCCAACTGCTGGGCCAGATCGCCGGCGGCGATGCCGGTCAGATGCGAGCGCACTCGACTCAGCGGATTCAGCAGATGACGATTGACGCTATGGAAGGCGAGCAGCAGCAGCAGCAGGGTGACGCCGCCGGCGATGGCCAGTCCCAGCGTCATGAGCTCGACGTTGCGCTGCATGGTGGTGATGCCGTTGGTGGCGTTGGTAGCGCCGGCTTGGGTCAGTGCATCCAGCGCCTGGTCGAGATCGGTGGTGAGCGCGTTGGTCTTCTTGACGCTCTGCTGGTAGGCCGCCAGGTTCCAGGCCTTGAGCGCCGCGAAGCCGGGCTCGATACCGTCGTCGATCAGTTTTTGGAAACGCGTCTTGAGTGCCACGTCCTTGGCTTCGCTCGCGGCCAGGGTAGCGAGGGTCTGGCGGGCGCGGGCCAGCGTCGCCTCGGCCTTGGCCCAGGTCGCCTTGGCGGCCTTGACCTTGAGCCGGTTGTAGTCGGTCTGGTAGCTGTCGAGCAGCACCCGGGTCTGCATCAGGTCGGCGTAGACGGCGCGCGCCGTGCCCAGACGTTCGACGTTGAGATGGTAGACAGAGGCGAAAGCCGCCTGGGCCTGTTTCATGGCGAGATAGCTGCCCCCGCCGATCAGGCCGATCAGCAGGGCAAAGATGGCGAGTAGGGCGATCAGCCCGCTGCGAAGAGTGGGTCTTAACGGTTTCATGGCAGGCTCCTGAGAACAGACGTCGATACAGGAGAAAGCCTGTCGGAAGAGTGTCACAGTACGATGACAGGTCGTTACAATGGGTATCCGGACTGGCGCGTCGGGCTGGTGGCTAGTCCGAGGCGTCTTCTGCCGGGGCGTTGGGGTCTTGCGTCTCCTCGTCGAGCCAGGTGCCGCACAGGCGACAGTAGCGTGAGTCGCGTTCGTGGCCTTCGTGACCGCAGCCGGGGCAGGCCTCGTCGGAGTAGCGCTCCTCGCGAATCGAGCGGATCACCTCGGCCGAGAAGACGCCGGTGGGTACCGCCAGGATCGAGTAGCCCAGCACCATCATGAAGGCGGAGATGAACTGACCGACCGGGGTGACCGGGGCGATGTCGCCGTAGCCCACGGTGGTCAGGGTGACGATGGCCCAGTACATCGAACGCGGCATGCTGGTGAAGCCGGCTTCCGGCGGTTCGATCATGTAGATCAGGGCGCCGAAGATGGTGATGATCAGCAGTACCGTGATCAGAAACAGCAGGATCTTGCGCTGGCTGCGGCGCAGCGCCTGCACCAGCATGCGCCCCTCGCCGACGAACTCCATCAGCCGCAGCACCCGGAACACCCGCAGCACGCGCAGGATGCGCAGCACCAGCAGCGACTGGGCCCCGGGCAGGAACAGGCTGAGCCAGGTGGGCAGAATGGCGAGCAGGTCGAGTACGCCGTAGAAGCTTTTCAGATAGCGTAGCGGCCGCTCCAGGCAGTAGAGCCGCAACATCAGTTCCAGGGTGAAGATCAGGGTGAAGATCCACTCGACCAGCAGGAACCACTCACCATATCTCTGATGCAGGTGGGGTACGCTATCCACGAAGACCACCACCACGCTGAGCAGGATCAGCGTGATCAGTGCGATGTCGAAGGCCTTGCCCGCACGGGTATCCGATTCGAAGATGATCTGGAACAGCTGCTTGCGAAAACTGGATTCCCCAGACTGCATGATGGGCAGGCCTTGTGCGTGGATGGAGTGGGTGTCGAGGCGCGGGGAACGCGCGCGCCGGCTAGCGTTAAACTTCGATGAATCGTGGCCGATAACCCCGGATATCACGGTTTGCGCCGGGTGGCGATGTCACTGCGCCGGGCACGGACTGCCGCGGCTGCCCGTCGAACTCGAAATCAGTGTAACCGTGTCCTCTATTTCAGGCAGCTTCGTTCATGATTGGATTGATTCAACGGGTATTGATCGACCATATCGAATCCACGCTGGGTGAGGCGGCCATGCGCCAGCTTGCCGTCGATGCCGGGATCGAGCATCTGGGTCGGCGCATCGATACCGACTACGACGATGCCGAGTGCCTGCGCCTGTTCGATGCCGCCGGAGAGGCGCTGGGGCTCGATCAGGAAGCGCTGATGGCGCTGTATGCCGATATCTTCGTCAAATGGACGCTGGTGCACTACCCGATGTTCTTCCAGATGGCCGACTCGGCCCAAGCGTTCCTGGCGCGCCAGCCCGCCATCCACGCCTCCATGGGGGCCGGTATTCGTGACGCCCAGCTGCGTGCCCGGGTCAACGACAAGTTTCGTATCGTCGAGCAGCATCCCGGCCGTCTGGTGGTGGAGTATCGCTCGGACAACGGCCTCTGCGGCCTCTACCGGGCGCTGTTTCGGCGCCTGCTCGAGCACTACGGCGAGCGCGGTCTGTGCGAGGAGACGGGCTGTATGCACCGTGGCGATGCCTGCTGCCGCTTCGTGATGCACTTCGAGGAGCGTGCGGCATGAGTCGCGCGCCGGGGAGCCCGCCCGTGGGGCGCGACGCGCATCTGGTCGCCCAGATCGATGCGATCGGCAATCAGCTGTGCCAGGCCGTCGACGGCACCTTCGATTTCTACGTCCATACCGACAGCGACGAGATCGCGATCCAGAAGCTGGCTCAGCTCAATAACTTCACCCTGGATGCGGTGCGCCGCACCATCGGCGAGCTTGAGCAGGCCCGGCGTGAGCTCGAGGTGCGGGTCGAGGAGCGTACCCAGCGCCTCAATCTGATTCTGAGTGCCACCAACGACGGTGTGTGGGAGTGGGAGATCGACGCCGGCCACGTCACCCTGTCGCCGCGCTGGGCCCGAATGCTGGGGCAGGAGTCCGCCGAGATTCGCCAGTCCTTCGAGATGTGGCTGGGGCTGATCCACCCCGCCGATCGCTCGACGGTGGAGCACGCCTTCTATCGCCATCTCGATGGGCTCAGCGATGCGGTCGATATCGAGTACCGCGTGCGCAACGCGCGCGGCGCCTGGCGCATGATGCTGTGTCGCGGGCTGTGCCAGCGCGACGAGCGGGGCCGCGCGCTGCGCATGGCCGGGACGCTGAGCGATACCACCGAGCAGCGCCTGAGCGATCCGCTCACCGGCCTGCCCAATGGCGCCTATCTCGACCTGCTGATGCAGGAGAAACTGGGTGGTCTGCCGCGTCCGCCGCTGTCACTGGTCAAGTTCCAGCTGCTCAACGTCGCCCAGCTGTTCGACGGTGTCGCGGTCGAACGCGCTATCGCGGCGTTACGCAAGCGCGTACAGGCGCTGCGCCAGCGTTTGCCCGCCCGGGTCGCGCTGATGGCGCTGCCCGAGCACACCTTTGCCATGGTGCTGGAGCTCGACGCCGTGGCCGAGCTCGACCGCGTACTCGAACCGGTCGAGGCGCTGCTCGCCGAGCCGGTAGAGATAGAGGGTCGTCTGGTATGGCTGTCGCACGTCAGTGGGGTGGCGATCGTCAGCCTGCACGAGGCCATCAGTGCCGACGAGTGGCGCCGCCAGGCGCGCCTGGCGCTGGCCAGCGCCAGACAGTCGGATATCGGCACGCGCTGCTACTACAGCGAGTCGCTGCGCCAGTGGGAGCGGCACCAGGGGCGTGCCGAGCAGATGATCCGCGGCGCGCTGGCCAACCGCGGGGTGTGCTGTTTCCTGCAGCCGATCGTCGATATCGTCGCCGGCACGGCGCGCGGCTTCGAGGCGCTGATGCGTCTGGAGGATCCGGTCGAGGGGCTGGTCAATCCGGGCGCCTTCGTCGAGGTGGCGGAGCGCACCGGGCTGATCGCGCCGCTGTGGGAGATGCTGATGGATCAGGCGCTGCCGGTGCTCAAGGACCCGGGTATGCGCGAACGCTTCGGCGAAACCTTCCTGATCAGCATCAACCTTTCGCCGCGCCAGTTGATGGATTCGCGTCTGCTCGAACTGATGCTGGCCGCCTGCGCGCGCCACGGTGTGGCGCAGTCGCGGCTGCAGGTCGAGGTGACCGAGAGTGCGGTACTCAGCGACCCGGCGCGCGCCTCACGCATGCTCGAGCGCATGCGTGAGGCGGGTATCCAGGTGGCGATGGATGACTTCGGCAGCGGTTACTCATCGCTGGCGCAGCTCACCTCGCTGCCGCTGGATACGGTCAAGATCGACCGTAGTCTGGTGCTCGACGTCAGTACGCTGCCGCGCAAGCAGCACGTGCTGGCGGCGGTGGTGGCGTTGTGTCAGCGTCTCGAGCACGGCGTGGTGGTGGAAGGTGTCGAGGACTGGGAAACGGTGAGGCTACTGCGCCAGTGGGGCGTACGCGAGATCCAGGGCTTCTTCTACGCCCGGCCGATGCCGATGGCGCAGTTGATCAAGCAGTTCGAGTTGCCACTGCCGCTGGCGGCGGCCGGTGCGTCGGCCAACGACGCCGCCGGCTAGGCGTTTGGTCCCGCGCGCTCGACCCTTTAGTCCTCAACCGCGCCGCAGTGCCAGCCACGCCGTACTCTCCCACGGCATCTCGCCGCCGCTCAGCGGCGCTGACAGGGTCGCCAGCGCCGGATGTGAGCCCTCCACAGCCATGGCTGCCAGGCGCGTCTGGGCGCAGCGCAGCCAGGCT
>JNVT01000132.1 GCA_000737985.1 Gammaproteobacteria bacterium MFB021
GTAGATGAACGCAAGCAGTAGATGAACGTAAGTAGCAGAGCGTCATGAAAAAAAAGACGAGAAGCACTGGATAGGACCGATAAGAAGGAGGACGTGAACCTTGCCCCCTCATCAGTGCTCACCCCGCAGTCCCTTGCGGTCTTGCCGCTTGGCTAAGTGAGCCCGCTCAGCATGAACCGTTAGCTGGCCGTAACCAAGGCAATTATGGTAATCCTCGCATCACTTTTGCTAATGACAATACTTAAGTTCCCTTAATCATGGGGTTATACCCGAACACTCGTTCAATAACGCTGTGTCATTTTTTGTATCCGCGAAAAAGTCGCGAGAACATCGACTTGCTTCCCCGGAGAAGGTCCCGCGGTGCTCAGACAGCGGCGGCTGACACGAGCGACTCGCGCGAGATCGCGGAGACGGTAGCGGGTCTATCAGGAGAGTCGCATGCAGGGTGGTAAAAGCATACAGAATGGCGGGAATAGTGGCAGATGGCAGATGGCAGATGGCAGATGGCAGATGGCAGATGGCGGAAATAGTGGCAGAAGAGAGTGGCGGAAGAGAGTGGGAGTCGAACCCACCAGGGACCGCTGGCAGCCCCTACAGGAGTTGAAGTCCTGGCGCCCCACCGGGGAACGATTCTCTTCCAGACGCGGTGCGTCTCCAGGCACGATCCTTTTCAAGCAGAACCCGGCCATCGGACGCGACTGACCGCGCAGGCGCGCGGTCAGGTGAACAGCATATCCTGTCGAATCACCTTGTGACCATCGCCGATGCGTCGGGTGAAGCCAATGCGGTCGAAGAACTCGAGAATCGCCACCGCCAGCTTGCGCCCGCAGCCGACCCGATCGCGGAACGCTGCCGCCGTGACCCCCGCCGGCGAGCGCGCCGCGAGTTCGCGCACCCAGTCGGCCAGCTGGACCACATGCGGGGTGAGAAAGAAGTGATCGTGGCGCAGCTGGTAGACCTCGCCGAGCAGCGCCGTGCGCCGCAGCAAGGCCCGGGTCTCACCCTCCTCCAGGCCCAGCGCCATGGCGATATCACGCACCCGCGGCGGTTCGAACGGCGTCTGCGCCAGCAGCGGCCGCACCGCTTGCCAGCGTGCGGCATCGGCCTCGCCCAGCGTCGCCCGGTGGTCAGCCAGGGCGATGAAGGGCCCATGCTGGACGATCTCTCCCTCGGCTTTCCAGCGCTCCAGCAGCGGGCGGAACAGCGCCGGCGGCAACGCCGGTGCACTCATCCGCCGCAGCCGGTCGATCTCCGCCCCGCGCATCGCCGGCTCCTCGGCGTGAACCTGAGCCAGCCGCGCGACCACCGCCGCGTAGCGCGCGGCCAGATCGTCGACGCGAAAGGCGTGATGCGTGGCCGCATCGGCGGCGATCACCACCCATCCGGCCTGGGTGGCCGCCTCGTCGAGACGCACCACGGGCAGGTCGAGATTCGCCGCCAGAGCCACCAGGTCGATACTGTGACCGCTGGAGAGACGCGGCCATAGCGCCGCCAGCTGCACTTCACCGTCCGCCCCCGGGAGCATCGCCCTCAGTGCCTGCAGCCAGGCCAGACGCGCCGGCTGGCGCGCACCCCGCCGCGGTGGCGCCACGTCGAGCACGCGGGCGCCGGCCAGGGTGCGGCTGGCAACGCCGTCGCGCACGATCAGCGCCGCGTCGTAGGCCGCGTGCAGCGGCGCTGACAGCACCAGCTGCGCCAGCATGGTCCGGATCAGATAGACCGTCTCCTCCTCGCGCAGCGGCGCCTCGACGGTGA
>JNVT01000133.1 GCA_000737985.1 Gammaproteobacteria bacterium MFB021
AGCGCGCGCCGCTGATGACCCTGGCCGTGGCAGACAGCCTGGCGCTGGAACGCGCCCGGGCCCGCGCCCGCCACCACGGCATCGCCCCGCCCAGCCTGCGCTTGAAGCCGGCAGCCCAGCTCGCCCGCTTGAGCTGCGAGCGCTGGTGGCGGCGCCAGTTGCGGCGTCTCGCCGGGCGGCGCCTGGAGCAGGTCATGCGCGAAGCGCGCCGGGTGCACAAACGTGCAGGCATCTACTGCAGCGAGCTGACGCTCACCCGCCGCCGGGCGCAGAAGGTGCGCAACCGTGCGCTGCTGGAGACGCTGGAGGCGATCAATCAGGCGGGCCAGACCTACACCCTGGCCGAGCTGGCTGAATTGGGGCTGGCCAACCCGGACCACCGCCGCGCCGAGCTGATGCTGCGCATCCGCGATACCGAGGTCGAAGCGCGGCGCCTGGGCCATGTCGGCCTCTTCTTCACCCTGACCGCGCCGAGCCGCTTCCACCCGGTGCTCGCCGCCAGCGCCCAGCGCAACCCGAAGTACGACGGCAGCACCCCGCGCGACGCCCAGCAGCATCTACAGGCGCTGTGGGCCCGCGCCCGCGCCGCCCTGGCCCGGGAGGGCCGGAGTCTCTACGGCATCCGCGTGGTCGAGCCGCACCACGACGGCACCCCCCACTGGCACCTGCTGGTGTGGGCCAAGCCGGAGCACGCCGCGGCGGTGACCGCGACCCTGCGCGGCTACGCCGAGGCGGAGTCACCGGAAGAGCTCTACGACCGCAGCGGCCACAAGACCCAGGCGCGCTTCAAGGCCGAGACCATCGACCCCGCCCGCGGCACCGCCGCCGGCTACGTGGCCAAGTACATCTCCAAGAACCTCAACGGCGAGCAGTTCGCCCGCGCCGGGGTCGAGGGCGACCACCTCGACCGCTACGGCCAGGCGCTGACCGACGCCGCCCCGCGCATCGAGGCGTGGGCGGCGACCTGGGGCATCCGCCAGTTCCAGTTCCTCGGCCTGCCCAGCGTCACCGTGTGGCGCGAGGTGCGCCGGCTGACCGAACGCCAGGCGGACGCCCTGGACCAGTGGGAAGCCGCCACCCGCCCGCGCCCCAGCATCGCCCGGGTGCTGCGCCGGGTGCGCGCCGCCGCCCTGGCCGGCCAATGGGACCGCTATCTGCGGCTGATGGGCGGGCCCAACGCGCCGCGCAAGTTGCAGCCGATCAAGCCGTGGTCGATCCCCGCCTTCCGCCGCGCCCAGACCGGCGACGACGTCAGCCACGCCAGCGGCGAGGTCAATCCGGGGCGGATCGAACGCGGCCGCTACGGCGACGAGATCCGCGTGCCCAAGGGGCTGGTGGTCAGCGACCGCCGGGGCCACACCGCCGAGTACCTCACCCGCCTCTACCGCTGGGAAGTGCGCCCCAAGCGCCGCCTGGCCGTGGGCGGGGTGGGTGGATTTTCGGGAGGCGGCGCAGCCGCCGACCCTTGGACTTGTGTCACTAACTGTACGGACCCCGAAGCCGGTCCGAGCTGTACGGACCCCGCTTCTTATACCAACACGACGCGGCCGAGCTGTACGGACCCCGCTTCTTATACGACCAAGACGCGTCCGAGCGGTACGGCCCCCGCTTCCCAAACCAACACGCCGCCGAGCCCGGTGCCGCGCCATCTGCTCACCCCGCGCGAGCCGAGCCCAGAAGCGCTGGCCGAGCAGCTCGCCCGTTACCGCGAGTGGCGCGCGAGCGAAGCCGCCCGCGCCGAGGTGGAGAACGCCGATCTCGAGCAGCGCCTGATCCGCGCCCTGGTGGAGGCGGAACCGCCACCCACACCCAGGCCCGCCACCGCCGCCCCGCCCGCGAGGCCAGGCGCCGGTGACGGCTTGCCCGCGCCCCGCTGACCCGGAGATCCCCATGACCCCGACGACGAATGCGACCACGAACACGAACCCGAACAGGAGCCCGACCATGAACAGGAACCAGAACATGACCGTGACCCAGCCCCACCCTGCCAGCGGCGCCGAGAAGATCGCCCGCGGCACCCTGCAGGAGGCCGGCGAGCTGGCCGTACTCAGCGACATGAGCGGCGCCACCCGCCACCGCTACGCCCTGGTGATCGCCTTCGACAGCGAAGAAGCCCTGCGCCAGGCCGTGACCCACCACCGCTGCGCCTACCGCGATGGCCAGCACGTTCAGGAGCTGACCCATGGCTGACCTGGCCGACAACGCCGGCGCTGTGATCGAGCGCCATCTCGCCCAGTCGCTGGCCCGCCACCGGCTGCCCGAGGCCCAGACCGGCGCCGGCGAGTGCGCCGACTGCGGCGAGGAAATTCCCGCCGCCCGGCGCGCCGCCGCGCCCTGGAGCGACACCTGCATCGACTGCCAGTCGCTGCGCGAACGGAGGCAACGCCATGTGCGCTGATCGAGCCTTGAGAGATGCCGACACCGGCCCGCATTCCGGCGTGCTCGGCTGCGAGGCGCTGCGCCAGATCACCGGCTACCAGCGCCCGGCGGATATCGCCCGCTGCCTGCGCGAACAGGGCGTGCGGGTGTTCCACGGCCGCCGCGGGCCCTGGACCACCCTCGACCTGATCAACCAGGCCGGCGGGCTCGGCGACCCCGCCGCCAACGACACCCTCGACCCGCGCCAGGTGCTGTGACCTGGCGCGTCACGCGATCCGAACCAGACCCGAACCTGATCCGAACCAGACCCAAGCCAGACCCGAACCAGACCTGAATCAGACCCGAGCCAGACCTGAATCAGACCCGAGCCAGACCTGAATCAGACCCGAGCCAGACCTGAACCAGAACAAGGACGCCACCATGCCCGCTGCTCTTCCTACCGCCCGACCCCGCGGCGCTGCTGATCATGCCACCCGACGCCGCGGCGAAGCGCGCCATACCGCCCGACCCCGCGGTGAAGCGCGCCATACCGCCCAAAGCGTCGGCAAGGCCGATCACGCTGGCGAGAGCGGCCGCCGGCGCCATCACCCGGCGATCCCCGCGCATATCGACCAGTCGCAGCTGCCGCCGGGGATCTACTTCGATGCCCGCGGCCGCGGGCGCTGGTATCGGCAGTACCGCGACGAAGCCAACCGCCTGCGCCGGCGCAACGTCGCCGACGCCCAGGCGACCCTGGACGAGCTGCGCCAGATCGCCGCCGACCGCGACGGGCTCGAGCGCGACTCGCTGGCCTATCTCGCCGCCGCCTTCCACGCCGCCGAGCAGTTCCAGCAGCTCGCCCCGCGCACCCAGCAGGACTACGCCTGGTGCCGCAAACTGCTGATCGAGATGCCGACCAAGCTGGGCAAGCCCCTGGGCGAGCTGCCCACGCGCCAGTTCCAGCCGGCGCTGGTCCAGCGTCTGGTCGACCGCATCGCCAGCGACGGCACCCCGGCCAAGGCCAACCACCTGCTGCGCTACCTGCGCCGGCTGTTCCGCTGGGGCATCAACCGTGGCTACTGCGACACCAACCCGGCCCGCGGCGTCGAGGCCGCCCGCGAACGCCGCCGCCGCCGGCTGCCCGAGCTGGAGACCATCGAAGCGCTGACCGCCTTCGCCCGCGAACGCGGCCAGCGCCGCCGCGGTGAAGCCGGCGCCTGCGCCCCCTATCTGTGGATCGTGATGGAGCTGGCCTATATCTGCCGCCTGCGCGGGATCGAAGTGGTCACCCTCACCGATGCCCACCACACCCCG
>JNVT01000134.1 GCA_000737985.1 Gammaproteobacteria bacterium MFB021
GGGGTTCGGTATAGGTGCCTGACGATGACCTACTCTCACATGGGGAGACCCCACACTACCATCGGCGCTAAGCGGTTTCACTTCTGAGTTCGGCATGGAATCAGGTGGTTCCCACTCGCTATGGTCGTCAGGCAAAACTGACGTCGACATGAAGCTTTGATGGCACGCTTTTGCTTACCGCTTTCACATCGACCAATCTGGATCATGCTGATGATACGTCTCTTGCCTATCCGGCTATTGTCGCGATGTGATCGCCCGACCCAGACCCCTTGGGGTTATATGGTCAAGCCTCACGGGGCATTAGTACACGTTAGCTCAACGCCTTGCAGCGCTTCCACACCGTGCCTATCAACCAGCTCGTCTTGCTGGACCCTTTAGGAGACTCGAAGTCTCAGGGAGATCTCATCTTGAAGGGGGCTTCCCGCTTAGATGCCTTCAGCGGTTATCCCGTCCGCACATAGCTACCCGGCAGTGCCACTGGCGTGACAACCGGAACACCAGAGGTGCGTCCACTCCGGTCCTCTCGTACTAGGAGCAGCGCTTCTCAAATCTCCAACGCCCACGGCAGATAGGGACCGAACTGTCTCACGACGTTCTAAACCCAGCTCGCGTACCACTTTAAATGGCGAACAGCCATACCCTTGGGACCGACTTCAGCCCCAGGATGTGATGAGCCGACATCGAGGTGCCAAACACCGCCGTCGATGTGAACTCTTGGGCGGTATCAGCCTGTTATCCCCGGAGTACCTTTTATCCGTTGAGCGATGGCCCTTCCATACAGAACCACCGGATCACTAGAACCTACTTTCGTACCTGCTCGACGTGTCTGTCTCGCAGTTAAGCACCCTTATGCTCTTGCACTCAATGCACGATTTCCAACCGTGCTGAGGGTACCTTCGTGCTCCTCCGTTACGCTTTCGGAGGAGACCGCCCCAGTCAAACTACCCACCACACACTGTCCTTACACCGGATCACGGTGCGAAGTTAGAACGCCAATGATGCCAGGCTGGTATTTCAAGGTTGGCTCCACCGCAACTGGCGTCACGGTTTCCAAGCCTCCCAGCTATCCTACACAAGCAACATCAGCGTCCAGTGTGAAGCTATAGTAAAGGTTCACGGGGTCTTTCCGTCTAGCCGCGGGTACACAGCATCTTCACTGCGATTTCAATTTCACTGAGTCTCGGGTGGAGACAGCGTGGCCATCATTACGCCATTCGTGCAGGTCGGAACTTACCCGACAAGGAATTTCGCTACCTTAGGACCGTTATAGTTACGGCCGCCGTTTACCGGGGCTTCGATCAGGAGCTTCGCTTGCGCTAACACCATCAATTAACCTTCCGGCACCGGGCAGGCGTCACACCCTATACGTCCGCTTACGCGTTAGCAGAGTGCTGTGTTTTTAATAAACAGTTGCAGCCACCTGGTATCTTCGACCGGTTCGCGCTAGGAGAGCGAGTCTCTTCACGCTACGCCGGCGCACCTTCTCCCGAAGTTACGGTGCCATTTTGCCTAGTTCCTTCACCCGAGTTCTCTCAAGCGCCTTGGGATTCTCACCCTGACCACCTGTGTCGGTTTGGGGTACGGTCGCATGTGATCTGAAGCTTAGAGGCTTTTCCTGGAAGCGTGGCATCGATGACTTCCGGACCGTAGTCCGTTCGTCTCGTCTCTCGGCCTTGAGAGCCCGGATTTGCCTAAGCTCTCAGCCTACTGACTTTCACCAGGACAACCAACGCCTGGCTCACCTAGCCTTCTTCGTCCCCCCATCGCAACCACATCCGGTACGGGAATATTGACCCGTTTCCCATCGACTACGCTTTTCAGCCTCGCCTTAGGGGCCGACTCACTCTGCTCCGATTGACGTAGAACAGAAACCCTTGGTCTTCCGGCGGGGGAGGTTTTCACTCCCCTTGTCGTTACTCATGTCAGCATTCGCACTCGTGATACCTCCAGCATGCTTCTCAACACACCTTCGCAGGCTTACACGACGCTCCTCTACCGCTCATCCTGAGGATGAACCCGTAGCTTCGGCATCTGGTTTGAGCCCCGTTACATCTTCCGCGCAGGCCGACTCGACTAGTGAGCTATTACGCTTTCTTTAAAGGATGGCTGCTTCTAAGCCAACCTCCTAGCTGTCTATGCCTTCCCACATCGTTTCCCACTTAACCAGAATTTGGGGGCCTTAGCTGACGGTCTGGGTTGTTTCCCTTTTCACGACGGACGTTAGCACCCGCCGTGTGTCTCCCACGCTCTACTCACCGGTATTCGGAGTTTGCCTCGGGTTGGTAACCCGGGATGGGCCCCTAGCCGAAACAGTGCTCTACCCCCGGCGGTAATACGTGAGGCGCTACCTAAATAGCTTTCGAGGAGAACCAGCTATCTCCGAGCTTGATTAGCCTTTCACTCCGATCCACAGCTCATCCGAATCTTTTTCAACAGATCCCGGTTCGGGCCTCCAGTCAGTGTTACCTGACCTTCACCCTGGCCATGGATAGATCGCCCGGTTTCGGGTCTATATCCAGCGACTGGTCGCCCAGTTAAGACTCGATTTCTCTACGCCTCCCCTATACGGTTAAGCTCGCCACTGAATATAAGTCGCTGACCCATTATACAAAAGGTACGCGGTCACAGAACGTGTCTGCTCCCACTGCTTGTACGCACACGGTTTCAGGATCTATTTCACTCCCCTCTCCGGGGTTCTTTTCGCCTTTCCCTCACGGTACTGGTTCACTATCGGTCAGCCAGGAGTATTTAGCCTTGGAGGATGGTCCCCCCATGTTCAGTCAAGGTTTCACGTGCCCCGACCTACTCGATTTCACAGGATCAGGTTTTCGACTACGGGGCTATCACCCGCTATGGCCGGACTTTCCAGACCGTTCGTCTAACCAGTCACCTGCTTAAGGGCTACTCCCCGTTCGCTCGCCGCTACTGGGGGAATCTCGGTTGATTTCTTTTCCTCGGGGTACTTAGATGTTTCAGTTCCCCCGGTTCGCTTCCCAACACCTATGGATTCAGTGTGGGATACCCAGCTTATGCTGGGTGGGTTTCCCCATTCGGACATGCCCGGGTCACAGGTTGTTTGCCACCTCACCGAGCCTTTTCGCAGGCTACAACGTCCTTCATCGCCTCTGGCTGCCAAGGCATCCACCGTGTGCGCTTAATCGCTTGACCATATAACCCGAAGGAGTCTGGTCGCGCGATCACAACGACAATTGCCGGATACGCTTGAGACGTATCACTTTTCGCTCTTCGCCATTCCAACTACGAATGGTGAAGAACTGTCAGCATGATCCACATTGTTAAAGAGCGTTTAGAGCAGAAGCTCTAAGCGATCGACTTTGTCAGCGTGTCGCGTGACGAAGCGGATGGCTTAGAACTTGGTGACTGTTTTTCGATCAATCTTTTCCAGGCAAGGCGAAAGTCGGCGACGCATAGTTCGCTATGCGAGTCGGCTTTCAACGCAGCATGGGAAAGATTTGGTGGAGCCAAGCGGGATCGAACCGCTGACCTCCTGCGTGCAAGGCAGGCGCTCTCCCAGCTGAGCTATGGCCCCAGATAATCCAGCTATCTGGATAATTTTCGTCATGACAAGGCGTTCCACGGTGACGCATAGCCTGCTATGCGAGCCGGGAAACAACGCGGTCATGGCGTAAATTTGGTGGGTCTGGGCCGATTCGAAAAACCCCGCGACCTCACCCTCTCTTTCGACACCCCGGGGGGGGTGCTCTAACCAACTGAGCTTGAGATGGTGGGTCTGGGCCGATTTGAACGGCCGACCTCACCCTTATCAGGGGTGCGCTCTAACCAACTGAGCTACAGACCCTTGCTCTTGGTCGATCAGGTAATTGATTGTGAGCGCTTATCTCGCGATCCGCTAATCGTTTAAGGAGGTGATCCAGCCGCAGGTTCCC
>JNVT01000135.1 GCA_000737985.1 Gammaproteobacteria bacterium MFB021
GCGCAGCTCGAACCCGGTGCCGCGGAAGGCGCCACGGGTGTTGCCGGTCTGGTGGATCAGGTAGCCGAGGTTGAGCTGGCTCTTCTCGGCTTCGGAGTTGAGGCGGACGCGCTCCTGGTCGGTGGCGTCGTCGAACACCAGCTCGTTGTACTTGCTGCCGCGGTAGGTCTTGCTCTTGAACCCGGAGAGCAGGCCGTGACTGTGCCAGTCCGGGGTCTGCTCGCCGTTGTAGACCCGGCCGGTGATCAGCGGGCGGTCGGCGTCGCCTTCGAGGAAGTCGACCAGCACTTCCTGGCCGATACGCGGCACGAACACCCCGCCCCAGCCGGCGCCGGCGTTGGGCTGAGAGACCCGCAGCCAGACGCTGCTGTTTTCATCGTTTTGGCCCTGGCGATCCCAGTGGAACTGCACCCGCACGCGGTTGAGGTGATCGGTGTGAATCTCTTCATTGGCCGGGCCGACCACGGTGGCGGTCTGCGGCCCGCCGATCACCGGGCGGCGATGGGTCAGCGGATGGCGGTAGGGCTGGCTGAGGCGCTGGGCCTCGAGATCGACCAGAAAGTGGCCGGTACCGCCACTCCTATAGTCGGAGAGACGCTCGCTATCGCCTTCGTCTTCCAGCCCGTGCGCCGTCTTGGCGGCGTCGAGCTGGGGCTGCAGGCTGCCCGGCAGCGCCTGGAGCTGGGCCGAGACCGGCAGGGCGTTTTCGGCGTGGACGGTGAGGCCCAGTAGCAGGAACTGGCGCTCGGCCTCACCGCCGCTGTCGTGCAGCGGGTGTTGGATGAGTTCGAACCAGCGCCCGGCCTGGAGCTGGCGCGCACCGCCGCTGCCGCGGAAGCGCTTGGCGCGGGATTCATGCGCTTCCAGGCGATTCTCGGTCAGCCGCTCGCCGCGCTCATAGCCGTGGTAGTAGTACTCGCCGGCGTAGTCGTAGCGTTCGGTCGGCGGCAGGTTGCCCTGGTCGCTGAGGGTATCCAGCCCGGTGCGCTTGGTCAGCGAGGGCTGCTTGTAGTCGAAGGTACCCACGCTGACCCGGGTGGGCTGCTGGGTACGCACGCCGCCCCACTGGGTCAGGGCGTCCTCGCGCTCGGTGGCCGCCTGACGGTGGAAGCGGATCGCCTGGGGGCTGACAGGTCGGGTGGTGTCGACATCGTCGGTGATCACCAGCCGATGGCCGTCGAAGTCCGACTCAGGCTCTGTAGACGCGGCGTTATCCTGGCCATTGTCAGCAGTGGTTGAGGACCCTGAATATTCGAAATAGAACCATAATCCTTCTTCCTCTAGAAGCCTGCTAATAAAGTTCAGATCGCTCTCGCGATACTGCACGCAGTAGCTTCTGGCGGGGTAGTCGCGGCGCAAATCGAAGCGGTAGCGCCCCTTGGCGAGGTCGTAATCGTCGAATACGGCGGTGAGCACATCGACGACGCTACGATCCTGGAAGATACGGCTATCGCGACCCAGGCCGAGCATGGCGAGCCACGGCACCAGGGTGAGCTGGTAGTAGGTGACGCCGCCATCTTCGCCCAGCAGCGCGGCCTCGGAGACCAGCCCGTGCAGCTGGCGGTAGGTGCCGTCGGCCTGCAGGATCGAGAGCCGTGCCGGCTGCGCCATCAGCGTCTTGAGTTCGATATCGCCCTGCTGAGAGATGCAGTCCAGCGTGTAGGTGAAGGGTGCGCTGACGCGCTCTTCGCCCACCAGCCGATGTGGCACTAGGGCGGTGCCGGCGACGTCGAGAGTCAGCAGCCGCTGCGACTGCGACAGGTCGATATCGAAGAGATCGAGAAGGTCTGGGGGCATGTTCTCTCTCCTGATCGCAGTGCCCGAGTCGGTAGACGAGTGGCAGAGGAAAAGTTCAGAGGATCAGGATAACGCATCATGAGAAAACTGTTTGTCAGCGATCGACCACAAGGGTGTAAGACATTGGCTAAAGAACTGCCAAAATGTCGTGATCGACGGCGCAAAAGCGTTATTCGCTTCGAGATACGCAGCTAAGGAAGCGCTGAATAAATCGGCGAGCGGGATGAAGCGCAAGGCGCACAGAAGGCGAGACATAACATGGGGTTAGGCGAGTCTTCGAGCACCGCGCAACGCAGCGATTCACTCGCGTAGGCATTTATGCAGTGCTTCCCTAACGCTTCTTGCCGCGCGGGACCTTGGCGTTGGGCGCCCCCGGCTTTCCGCCGCGCCCCTTGGTGGGTGGCTTACCGCCGGGTTTGCCGTTGACGCTCGGCTTGCCTTTAGCGCCGGGTTTGCCCTTGGCACCCGGCTTGCCGCCAGCGGCCGCCTTGGCCTTGGGATGCGGCTTGCCGGCGGCGCTCTTCGGGCCGGAGCGGGCGTTGGCGCTGCCGCGCTTCTTGGCACTGGCCGCACCGCCTTTGGCAGCATCACGGCCGGCACGCTTGCCAGCGGAAGACGGCTTGCTGCCGGGAGCGGACTTGCCACCGGCGCGAGGCTTGCCGGTCGCCGGCTTCGCGGCGTTGCCGCTACGCGCGCGCTTGGGCGTGCGCTCCGGCTCGGCTTCGCTGCCGGAGTCGCGAGTCAGCGCGATGAGCGTCTCGATCTCCTTCGGCGTGAGATCTCGCCAGTCGCCCAGCGCCAGTCCCTTGAGGGAGATGTTCATGATCCGGGTACGGATCAGCTGCGTGACCTCGTAGCCGAAGTACTCGCACATGCGGCGGATCTGGCGGTTGAGCCCCTGCACCAGGGTGATGGTGAAGACGAAGGTCGACTCGCGGCTGACCTGGCAGCGCTTGGTTACCTGACCGAGGATCGGCACCCCTTGCTGCATACCCGCGATGAAGTCGTCGGTAATCGGCTTGTCGACCGTCACCCGATAGACTTTTTCGTGATGGTTGTGCGCGCGTAGGATCTTGTTGACCAGATCGCCGTCGTTGGTCAGCAGAATCAGCCCCTGGGAATCCTTGTCGAGCCGGCCGATCGGGAAGATGCGCGCGCCATGTTTGACGAACTCGACGATGTTGTCCTTCTCGCTGGACTCGGTGGTACTGACAATTCCCACCGGCTTGTTCAGCGCGATCAGCACCAGATCCTCCGCCTCCCGCGGCTCGATCTCCTGGCCATTGACCTTGACCCGATCCCCCGCCACCACCTGATCGCCGGTGGTCGCGCGGCGGCCGTTGATCCAGACGTTGCCCTGCTCGACGAAGCGATCGGCCTCACGGCGTGAGCACATGCCGCTTTCGCTGATGTACTTGTTGATCCGGGTCGATTGTCGTAGCGCCATAAGGGGTCGTCCAGCCAGAAAAGAGATGCTTCGGCATCGGTCGGATAGTCACCGATGAACCGGTATCGCCCTGCCAGGGGCGGGGGCCTAGTTTGACGCTTCCAACGCGTCGATAAAACCGGCATCGCGCACAAGTCGACGCCTGTTCGGCCCCAGAGACGCCTCTGCACACCCCGGCCAGCCCCGTCTTGCCGCCACTCTCATCGCGACTCTCACCGCCACCCTGCCTGCCACTCTCACCGCCAGTCTGCCTGTCACTTTTCCCACCAATGTCTCTACCACACCCACCACAACAATTCTACCAAATAGAACACCATAGTTCTCATGGATATTCTTTAGTCGCAAGTCGTGCCATCGCGATTGACCCGATCTGCGCACGCCTATAGTTTCTACTGACGCAACATTTTCTACAGAAGAGAACAATGGAGACGCCATGAAATCGTTGCCCATGAAGCCTTCCGCCCTCTGTCTCGCGCTTTCGCTGGCGCTGCTGCCGCTGGGCGTGCAGGCGGCCGGTCCGAGCGGCAAGATCGACTGTATCGCCCCCGCCAATCCCGGCGGCGGCTGGGACTTCACCTGCCGCAGCGTGGGCCAGGTGCTGAGCGAGATCGGTGCCATCGACGGCAGCGTGCAGACCACCAACATGCCGGGCGCCAGCGGCGGCGTGGCGTTCTCTCACGTCGTCACCAAGCGCGCCGGGCAGAACGATGTCATCGTCTCGGCGTCGACCTCGACCACCACCCGCCTGGCCCAGCATCAGTTCCCTGGGCTCAACGCCGACATGGTCAACTGGGCCGGCACCGTGGGGGCGGATTATGGCGTGATCGCCGTGAGCAAGGACTCGCCTTACCAGAATCTCGAGTCGCTGCTGGATGCCATGGAGAAGAACCCCGCCAGTGTCAGCTTCGCCGGCGGCAGTGCCAGTGGCGGCTGGGATCATCTCAAGGTGCTGATGATGGCGCGCGCCGACCACATCCAACCGCTGAACAAGGTCAAGTATCTGCCGTTCGACGGCGGTGGCGAGGCACTGACCCAGGTCGTGGGTGGCCATATCGACGCCTTCTCGGGCGATGCCTCGGAGATTCTCGGCTTCGTCGAATCCGGCGACCTGCGAGTCCTCGCTGTGCTCGCCGACGGCCGCCTGCCCGGTGCGCTGAGCGAGTTCCCCACCGCCAAGGAGCAGGGTGTGGATGTCGAGGGCATCAATTGGCGTGGTTTCTATCTGCCGCCGAAACTCTCCGACGAGGATGTGGCCTGGTGGGAAGAAACGCTGCACAAGGTCTACGAAAGCCCTGAGTGGAAGGAGGTCATGAGCAAGAACGGTTTGATTCCCTTCGACCGCAGCGGTGAGGCGTTCAATGCTTACGTGCATCAGCAGATCGCCGATATCGAAACGATCTCCAGGGAAGTTGGCCTGATCCAGTAGAACCGGCCCTCGCGCCGGCTCGGATGGCTCGTCGCCGTGAGCCATCCGAGCCATCGGTTTTCACTGGCACCGCGGACGGCTACGTCGCTGAGTCTCTCAGGAAGCCCGCAGTGCACGTGGCCACTGGCGCTCGAGACGCGGCCCGTACTGGGTCAGCAACGGCACATGGCGATCCTTGACCGCCAGATTGAAGCGCTCGCTAGGGCCTGACAGTGCCAGCGCCCCCATCAGCTCGCCTTCGCCGTTGTAGATGCCGATGGCCGCCGCCGACAGCCCCGACTGGCGCTCCCCGCTCGAGACCGCTACCTGACCGCGTGGCACTTCATAGTTGAGCACCCGGCCCGCGGCACCGCGGCCCAGCGGCAATCTCACCCCCTCCTCCAGATGGTGCCTGACTTCCATGCAGCCGTTCTCGCGCAGGCGGCAGATCCGGTGGTCGCCATCGCGGACATAGAAGGAAGCGGTCTCTTCGCTGGCGTCACGCAGCGACTCGAGGATCGGGCGCACCAGATTCTCGAGCTGTGGCCCATCGCCTGCCAACGGCGCCAGACGCGATACCGCCGGGCCGATCCGGTAGATTCCGCGCTCGTCGCGGGTGACATAGCCGAAATGCTCCAGCGACGCCATCAGCCGCAGGATCGTGCTCTTGTAAAACCCCGAGGCATTAGCGAGTTCGGTCAGAGAGAACTCTCGGCGCTCCTGCGAAAAGGCTTCGAGCAGCGTCAGCGCTCGCTCGACGGCTTCGACTCGTCTCTGCGCCATGGCGCGCTCCTTGTCGGTCAGGTTGATGGGTCATGAAACTCAGGGCGATGTTGCGACAGGCAAAACGGTATTGCAACTCACTCTGACGAATCATATTCTCTCTGAAGGAAACAGTTTCATCAGGAGGAACTATGTCGTCGCCATTGACCGGTTACCGGGTGCTCGATCTGACCAACGTGCTCGCCGGGCCATTCTGCTGCCATCAGTTGGCCCATCTCGGCGCCGAGGTGATCAAGGTCGAGCGCCCCCAGGGCGGCGATCTGGCACGTCAGTTGGGCGCCGACCCCGCGCTCAACGAGGCGCTGATGGGGGTCTCGTTCCTCGCGCAGAACGCCGGCAAGCGCTCGGTGACGCTCGATCTCAAACACGCGCACGATCGTGACGCTTTCCTGACGCTGGTGGCGACCGCCGACGTGGTGGTCGAGAACTTTCGCCCCGGCGTCATGCAGCGCCTGGGGCTCGGCTTCGAGACGCTGCGCGAGGCCAACCCCGAGCTGGTCTACTGCGCGATCTCCGGTTTCGGCCAGGATGGGCCGCTGGCCAACTACCCGGCCTACGACCAGATCATTCAGGGCATGGCCGGGGTGATGAGCATCACCGGCGCGCCCGACAACGCGCCCTATCGGGTCGGCTATCCGCTGGCCGACACCGTCGGCGGCCTGACCGCGGCGATGGCGATCAATGCGGCCTTGGCCGAAAGACCGCGCAAGGCGCATTTCATCGATATCTCGATGCTCGAATCGGTGCTCGCCACCATGGGCTGGGCGGTCTCCAATCTGCTGATCGCCGGCAAGCCACCGCAGCCCCTGGGCAATGACAACGTCACCGCCAGCCCCTCCGGCACCTTCGCCACCGCCGACGGGCTGATCAATATCGCCGCCAACAAGCAGGAGCAGTTCGCCGCGATCTGCCACCTGCTCGAACACCCCGAGTGGCTCGCTGACCCGCGCTTCGCCCAGCGCCAGGCGCGCCTGGAGCATCGTCAGGCGTTGAGCGACTGCCTGGAGGCGGTACTGAAGCGAGAGACGACCGAGTACTGGTGGCCGCGGCTGGTCGAGGCCGGCGTGCCTGCCGGCCCCGTCTACAGCGTCGCCGAGGCCTTGGCGCACCCTCAGGTGCGCGACCGCGGGCTGATCGAGCAGTTCGAGAGCAGCGAGCTCGGGCGGCCGCTGAAGGTGGTCAGTGGCGGTTACCGCTTCGACGGCCAGGCGCCCCGCGTGGCATCTCCGCCGCCCGGACTCGGTCAAGACAACGCCACCCTGCTGCCCAATCGGGCCGCCAACGACGAATGAACGGGAGAGAGCACATGACCAAGTCCGCTACGCCGGCGTACCAGGCTCAACAGTGGTGGCATACCGACATCATCGATATGCGCCCCGGCGAGATCCGCTACCGTGGTTATCCCATCGAGGAGCTGATCGGCAACGTCGGCTTCGCCGACATGGTCTGGCTGATGACTCGTGGCGAGCTACCCACCCGGCCCCAGGCCGCCCTGCTGGAAACGGCGTTGATGAGCGCGGTCGACCACGGCCCACAGGCCCCCAGCATTGCCATCGCGCGCATGGCGATGACCTGTGGCGGCAGCCTCAACAATGCCATGGCCTCTGCGGTCAACGTGCTCGATGACGTTCACGGTGGCGCCGGCGAGCAGGCCGTCGAGCTGTATCAGTCGATTCTCGAGTACCAGGCCGGCGGATACACTCTGGAGATCGCAGTCCAGGAAGGCATCACCACCTGGCAGCGCGAGCGGACCAAGATCATTCCCGGCTTCGGCCACCGCTTCCATCCGGTCGACCCGCGCGGGCCGCGCCTGTTGCAACTGGTCGAGGAAGCCGCCGAACGCGGCGAGGTGGCGGGACATTGCGTCGCCATCGCCCGGGAGGTCGAGCGCCAGTTGATCGCCATGAAGGGCAAGCCGATCCCGCTCAACATCGACGGCGCCACCGCCGTCATCTATGCCGAGCTGGGCTTCCCGGCCCCGCTGGCGCGCGGCCTGTTCTGCCTCTCACGCTCGGTGGGCATTCTCGCCCACGCCTGGGAGCAACAGTGCCAGGGCGGGCGCAACAAGGGCCCGCTGCCCAAGGGGTGGCTGTGGCCCTACGCTGGCCCGGCACCGCGTCCGGTACCGCCACGCGCGTAAGGCCGGCCTCTTCCGCCGCGCGGGCGAGCGCCGCATACTCCTAGCGACACAGCCCCGGAGGTGGATATGACGTATCGGCTCTTTATCGCCAACAAGAACTACTCGTCCTGGTCGATGCGCCCCTGGGTGCTGCTGCACGCGCTGGAGATCCCCTTCGAGGAGGTGATGACCCCGTTCGAAGGGGATGGCAAGCAGGCAGCCTTCGCCGAATTCTCACCCACCGCCAAGGTGCCCTGCCTGCATGATGGCGACAGCCCGGTGTGGGAGTCGCTGGCGATCCTGGAGTACATCGCCGAAAGCCATCCGGCGGCCTGGCCACAGGCGCGCGAGGCACGCGCCTGGGCCCGCTGCGCCAGTGCCGAGATGCATGCGGGCTTCTTCGCGCTACGCGATGAGTGCTCGATGAACTGCGCCCTGCGTATCGAGCTGGGTGAACCGAGTGCCGCCCTGGCCCGGGATATTGCCCGCCTCGATGCCCTGTGGCAGGAAGGCATCGCGCGCTTCGGCGGCCCCTGGTTGGCGGGTGAGCGCTTCACCGCGGTGGACGCGATGTTCGCGCCCGTAGCGGTGCGCGTGCACGGCTACGGCATATCCCTGGACGGCCCGGCCCGCGACTACGCCGAGCGGCTGCTAGCGCACCCGGCGGTGGCGAGCTGGATCGAACAAGGCATCGCCGAGACGTGGGTCGACGAGCCCCACGAGCAAGATTGCACCCGCGGGCGTCGGGTGCTCGAAGACCGCCGTCGGCCGGCGTAGCGCCTCGGCGCTGCATACCTGCCGCGGTGTCTCAGGCCGGTGAGTCAGTCGCTGGGGCGAATGCCCCAGCGCCGTAGCCGCCAGATCGTCACCAGGTTGGTCACCAGCGCCAGCAGTTCGGCGACGATGCCGCCGAGGGAGCCGATCAGCGCATTGTTGATCAGCCATGCCAGCGCCGCTGCGGCCAGACACAGCCGCATAGGGATGCCACGCAGCATGAACATGCCCACGGTACCGAACAGCGTCGCCACCAGCGGCCACAGGTCCGCCGGACCGCGCGCGACGGCCAGCGCCACCGCCAGGTTGAGCGCCAGCATGCCGAGCATCACCCGCCAGTCGCCGCGATAGCGGCGCGCCAGCAGAATCCGCACGATCACCAGCAGCGTGATGCCCGCCGCCGTCCACTCGCCGAACAGCAGAAAGTGCACGGCAAAGGCGACGTTGGCGAAGATCAGGTGGAGCAGCAGCCGATCGTCCTGGCGACTGGCGAAGGCCAGAATGATGAAGCCCAGCGCGATCAGCCCGCCGAGCTGTGCGGCCAGCGTGGTGGCATCGAGTGGCGGCATGCGTCCCTCTCCCTGTGACGGCCGCGTCCCCCCGGGCCGATGCTAGATAGCCTGCTATACTTTTTCCTGGGTTGCCCGGCTCGCCGCCGGGCGCCGTTTCAGCGGCCACGGCCGGCAAGCTACCCCTCGCCGGCCAGGGTCATTTACCCCGCACAGGAAGCCAGACATGTCCCAGACACACATCAAGACCGAATGGATCGAGATCACCGCCGAGGACGGCAAGACGTTCAAGGCTTATCAGGCACTACCCCACAAGGGCAAGGGTCCCGGCATTCTGCTGATCCAGGAGATCTTCGGCGTCAACGGCCATATCCGCGGTGTCGCCGAGCAGTACGCCATGGATGGCTACAGCGTCATCGCCCCCGATGTCTTCTGGCGCGAAGCGCCCGGGGTCGAGCTGGGCTATGACGGCGACGACTGGAAAGCCGCCGTGGCGCACAAGCAGGCGCTGGACTACCCCACCGTGATCAGCGACCTGCGCGCCGCCACCCAGGCTCTGCGTGCAAGCCCGGTGTGCGAGGGGCCGATCGCCTCGGTGGGCTACTGCATGGGCGGTGTGCTTTCCTACCTGTGCGCGCTGGATGCGGGCGTCGATGCCGCGGTGTGCTACTACGCCGGTGGCATTACCGAGTATCTCGACCGCGCCGGCGAGCTGGCGGTACCGGCCCAGTTCCACTTCGGCGCCGAAGACGACCATATCCCGCTCGAGCATGTCGAACAGACCCGTAACGCGCTCGCCGCCAACCGCGATGTCGAGGTGCATCTCTACGACGGCGCCGAGCACGGCTTCAACTGCTGGTCGCGGGCAAGCTATCACCAGCAGGCCGCAGCGCTGGCCCATGGGCGTACGCTGACCTTCCTCGCCGGCCGCAAGGTCTGAGGCACTGACCCACCGCGCGATGCCTTTGGCAGGCGCTTGCCGAGCGCGGTGACGCCGACTAGCTTCTGACCAGGACAGATACTGTCAGTCATAGACCCCGTTTCTCATAAAGCGCGCCATGTCGGCATGCGCCCACCCAGCCAGGAGGCACTCATGGGCATCATCACGTGGATCATCTTCGGTCTGATCGCCGGCGCCATCGCCAAGCTGATCATGCCGGGCAAGGACCCGGGCGGCTTCATCGTCACCATCATCCTCGGCATCCTGGGGGCGGTCGTGGGTGGCTGGATCGGCACCGCACTCGGCTTCGGCAGCGTTTCCGGCTTCAATGTCGGCAGCTTCGCGATCGCCGTACTCGGCGCCATCGTACTGCTGATCGTCTATCGCGTGGTGCGCAAATAGCGCCAGACCCAAACAGCCTCATCGCCGCCGCGGGCATGGCGCCAGCGGCGGCCACCTTCGCCGCGTCCTCGCGGCCCCTCAGGAATCTTTCGCTATGCCCAGCAACGCCCACTTCTACCAGCCCCGAGAGGGGCATGGCTTGGCGCACAATCCGTTCAAGGCGATCATCGGCCCGCGCCCGATCGGCTGGATTTCGTCACAGGACGAGTCGGGGCAGTTGAACCTGGCCCCTTACAGCTTCTTCAACGCCTTCGCCGATACCCCGCCGATCATCGGTTTCTCCAGTGCCGGCTACAAGGACAGCGTGCGCAACATCGAACGCACCGGTGAGTTCTGCTGGCAGCTGGCGACCCGCCCGCTGGCCGAGGCGATGAACCAGAGCGCGGCGTCGGTGGCCCCCGAGGTCGACGAGTTCAGCCTGGCCGGGCTCACCCCGAGTGCCTCTGAGGTCGTCGCGGTGCCCCATGTGGGCGAAGCCCAGGTGGTGTTCGAGTGCCGGCTGAGCCAGACGCTGCGGCTGCGCTCCGCCGCCGGCGAAGAGATCGACAACTGGCTGGTACTCGGCGAGGTGGTCGGGGTACATATCGATCCGGCCCTACTGGTCGATGGCATCTATCAGACCGCCGCCGCGCGTCCGATCCTGCGTGGCGGCGGCCCGGCAGACTACTTCGAGGCCGCCGAGGCGCAGCGTTTCCAGATGCGCCGGCCCGGCTGAGCGCGGCTCAGCCGTTGCCGTCGGTGGGGTGGAAGCGCCAGGTATTGCGCCCGGCGCGCTTGGCCGCGTACATCGCACGGTCAGCGAGCAGCAGGGCCTCCTGCGGCTCCTCGGTATCCACCCCAAGCAGCGCCACCCCGATGCTGACCCCGATGGTAATCGCCACCCCCGACTCGAGCTCGATCGGGGTCTGCAGGCCCGCGACGAAGCGTGCCAGCAGCGCCTCTACCTCGTCGCGCTGCCCGCACCCCTCCAGCAGCAGCACGAACTCGTCACCGCCCAGCCGCGCCACGTAGTCACGCTGGCGCAGCAGTACCGCCAGCTCGCCACCGACGTGGCGCAGTACGCGGTCTCCGGCGTGGTGGCCATGGGTGTCGTTGATCTGCTTGAAGTGATCGAAATCGAGCAGCACGAGGGCGTGGCAGCGATCCGGGTAGAGCCGATGATGGCGCCCCATCACCGCCAGCCGACGATCGAAGCCACGCCGGTTGCCGAGCCCGGTGAGCGGGTCGGTCACCGCCAGCTGCTCGGCCGCGTCCGCGGCGCGCTTACGCGCGGTGACATCATGCGCGACCCCCTGCAAGCGTCCGGCCTCCAGCGGGTTGAGCACCAGGCTGACCCAGCGCCGTGGCTCCTCGTCGCCCAGCGCCACCTCCCACTGCTGCCCACGGCCGCCGGCGACCACCGTGGTCGGGCTGGCCCCAAAGCTGCCCTCGGGGTCGACCAGGGTGGCGAAATCGATCGGATGGCGGTTCAGATCGCGCTTGGCGGGCAGCTTGAACAGGCGCCGGAAGGCGGGGTTGGCAACGCGGATCGCGCCGTCGTCGTCGACCTCGAAGATGCCCGTCTCGACATTGTCGAAGATCGCCCGGTAGCGGCGCTCCTCGACCTCGCGCTCGAGGCGCAGACAGCGCTCGGCGTCGAGGCTCTGGACCAGGTTATCGATCATGGCGTTGACGCTGTTCACCAACTGGCCGATCTCGTCGTCGCGGTTACCCCGCGGCGCCTGCAGTTTTTGCCCGGTCTCCGCCTCGAGCGCTCGCAGCCGCTGCGACAACCCGGTAATCGGGCGGGTCACGTAGCGCACCACCACCAGCACCACACAGAAACCGATGCCCAGAAGCTGCAGCAGCAGCGCACCGCCGACGAAGCGCGAAGCCTGACCGACCAGACCGTCGATATAGCGCTGATCGGGATCGATGATCAGGCGGCACAGGGGTGTCTCGGCATCGAACGGCGAGGATATCTCACGCGTGAATAGGGCATCACTGGGACTCTCGATCGGCCCGCCCCGACCGACCAGCAGCTTGCCATCCAGGGATTCGATGCGTACCGCATGCACGATATCGTTGCTCAGCAGGCCATCGGCCAGCTCCTGCGCCAGCTCCTCGCCATTCAGGAAGCAGGCGATCTGTGCCGTGCGCTCGACCGTGGTCAGCAAACCCTCGAGACGTGCCTGCTGCTCCCGGTGTACGCTCTGGGCGCGGAAGTGCACCGCCAGCAGCAGGAAGGCGACGCCCAGCAGGCCCACGATCAGCAGAATGATCGCCGTAGTGCGCAGCGCCAGGCGGGTGTGTAATAGCGTCAGCAATCGCGACATCATTCACTCATTCAGTATCAACACGACGTGCAGGTCGTCACCCACCTCGCGGCTGTCGAGATAACCGACGGCACTCGGATTGTGTGCCACGAGCTGGCGCATCTCGGCAGCCGTCGCGACCTGCTGCGGCGGTGAAGCCTCTCCCGAGAAGACCAGGCGCGCCCAGTAGGCGTTGATCTCGGCCAGATTCTTGTTCACCAGCGCCCGATAGAAACGCGCCTTGAGCGCTGCCACGTCCAGCGGCAGCGCCGGATTGCCGTTGGGCAACTTGCGGTAGCGGCCCATGAAGATATTGACCGCATCGCTGCGGGTGAGCTGACCGACACCGCTACCCGCCTTGACCACGATGGCGATATCCGCCATCGCCGGGAGTGCCAGCGTCAGTAGCGCTATGAGAAGACAGGCGCGCACGCGAATCATGCCCAGATTCCTAGAAGATAAAGTCCAGCCCGAGGCTGAAGATCGAGCTCCAACCGCCCTCCCAGTCACTGTCGCCACGCCACAGGAAGCCGGGCCTGCGCGTATCGATACGGTCGAGCTGCACCTTGAGTGCGATATCCCTGGCGACATCGAAGCGCGTGCCGAACGTCCAGGTGCGCTGGTCGATATCGGTCACGTCGGGGTTGGTGGAAGAGGTCATGGCACGGGAGTGGGCAACATAGGGCGTCACCTGCCCCACCCGGTAGCCAACCGAGAGCAGCGCCGAGTCGATCCGGCCGTGGTGACGCGCGGTGCGGCTGCGGTTCCACATCGCCTGCACCTGCAGCGGGCCGCTATCATACAGCGCCCCCAACGAGAACAGCCGCAGCCGCGAGAAGCCGAGTGCACGCTCGATCTCACGCTCGCCGTCCAGCCCGGGAACCTGCAGGCTGTCGATCTCGTTGACGATGCTCCCGGCGTAATCCACGTCAGAGCGCACTTCGGTATAGCTGGTGCGCAGACGCCAGGGACCGTGTTCGTAGTCGAGATGACCGCCGTAGACGGCGTCGGCATCGAAGTCCGCGATCAGATCGTCGACCACGTGGATGCGGCTGTCGGAACTGCCGGCGTAGAGCTTGAGCAGCACCAGATCGCTGCCCAGCGGCTGCTTGAAGGTGACGTCGGCACCGTCGATATGGGTCAACTGCAGCATGCCGAACTGATCCACCGGGGGTCTCGCCCAAGGGTAGGCGTAACCCACGTAGCGCGAGTCGGCGAGCTGGAACACATCCCAGCCCAGACGCCCGGCGCGCAGCTGCAGCACGGGGTCGGGGCGATAGCGCACGAATGCCCAGCTCAGCTCGGGGCGATAATTGCCGCTGTCGTGGTAGCGGCTGATCCCCTGCACCACCAGATCCCAGCGCGGGTCGAAACGCCACCCGAGCTGCGCCCCCAGCAAGCTGTCGACCCGCGCGCTCCATCCCTCACCGGCGCCCTTGGGCTGGCCGATGTCACGCAGGAACTCGGCCTCGGAGTTGTCGCTGTGGACCAGCCCCAAGGTGCCGAATCCGCTCAGCGTGAGGCGGCCGTCGTCGCTTGCATGAAACGCCTGGGCTGCCAGGCTCATGCTCATCAGCACGAGCCCCAACCCTATCTGTCGCCATCGCCGCATATCGGGTCTCAGGGGTGGTTGGCGTAGCTGCCACGCACTCCACCGCTCGAAGAAAAATTAGAATGTCTGCATTATTGTCGGCAGACGCTCCTCTTTCTGAAGCAGGCCGGATATGCATCATCACGGTGCCGCCTGGGGCCACCGCCGCCAGGCACCGACGCTCGGCGAGGAACGCGACGTGTTAGACTTTGTCTCTATAAGCCCTTTTTTCACGCCAATGTGCGCCGACCGTTATTGGCCCGGATGGAGATAGCCGCTCAATGTCTCTGGAAGAACTGCATCTCAACCTGCGCAACCTCGCCTGCGAGGACTACCCGCAGCTCAAGCGGCTGATGGACGCCGTCTACGACGACATCGGCGGTGCCTGGTCCCAGCACACCATCGACAAGCTGATCGACGAATTCCCCGATGGCCAGATCATCATCGAGGACGACGACAAGATCGTCGGTGTCGCGCTCACCGTGCGGGTCGATTACGACCGCTTCTCCAACCCGCACAAGTACGACGAGCTGATCGGCCATCGCGAAATCATCCTCAACGAACCCGAGGGCGATGCGCTCTACGGTCTCGACGTGCTGATCGACCCCGCCTACCGTGGCTATCGCCTTGGCCGGCGCCTCTACGAAGCGCGCAAGGACCTGTGCCGCTCGATGAACCTGCGCGCGATTCTGGCTGGCGGGCGTATCCCCAACTACCACCAGCACGCCGCGGAGATGTCGCCGGCGGAGTACATCGAGCGGGTCGCGCGCAAGGAGTTCTACGACCCCATCCTGTCGTTCCAGCTGGCCAACGACTTCCTGGTCAAGCGGCTGTTGAAGAAGTATCTGCCCGAAGACGAGAAGTCGATGGGCTACGCCACCTTGCTTGAGTGGAACAATATCCTCTACGAGCCGGCCAGCCTGGTGATCGACACCCGGCGCACCCAGATCCGCGTGGGCGCGGTGCAGTGGCAGATGCGCGAGTTCGACTCGGTCGAGTCGGTCCTCAAGCAGGTCGAGTTCTACGTCGACGCCATCTCCGACTATCAGAGCGACTTCGCGGTCTTTCCGGAGCTGTTCAACACACCCTTGATGGGGCTGACCGACCAGACCGATCAGGTCGCGGCGATCCAGTTCCTGGCCGGCTTCACCGAGCGCTTCAAGAGCGAAATCTCGCGTATGGCGGTCTCCTACAACATCAACATCGTCGCCGGTTCGATGGTGGAAAAAGGCGCCGACGGCAAGCTCTACAACGTCTCTTACCTGTGCCACCGCGACGGCAGCGTCGACCGCCAGGCCAAGCTCCACATCACCCCCCAGGAGCGCCGCGACTGGGTGGTCGAGGGCGGCGACGAGCTGTGCGTATTCGAGACCGATGCCGGCCGCGTGGGCATCCTGATCTGCTACGACGTGGAGTTCCCGGAGCTGCCGCGGCTACTCGCCGAGCAGGATATGGACGTGCTGATCGTGCCGTTCTGGACCGACACCAAGAACAGCTATCTGCGCGTGCGTCACTGCGCCCAGGCTCGGGCGATCGAGAACGAGTGCTACGTGGTGGTGTGCGGCAGCGTCGGCAACGTGCCCTCGATCGAGAACCTGGACATCCAGTACGCCCAGTCGTCGGTGTTCTCGCCCTCCGACTTTGCCTTCCCACACGATGCGGTGCTCTCCGAGACCACGCCCAACACCGAGATGGTGATGTTCTCGGATCTCGACCTGAACAAGCTCAAGCTGGTGCGCGCCGAAGGTGCGGTGACCAACCTCAAGGATCGCCGCCTGGACCTCTACGACCTGCGCCTGCGCGACTGGTCGTGGAAGTCCGGGGCGCGTCAGGAGGAGAGCTGAGCCGTGCTGCGAGGCGAGCGTAACGCGCCCTCGGAGAGGCGCGGGTGAAGCGGCCGGGCTGGTGGCCCAGTCGCCGCGGCGCTCCCGCGTTCGATGCGGCGTGCTGGCAGGCGGTGCGCCAGGGGCTGCCGCTGCTCGCCGACCTCGACGACAGCGACGCCGCCCGCCTGGGTGAGCGTGCCTGGCAGCAGCTGCACCGCTGGCAGTGGGCGGCGTCCGAGGGGGTCGAGTTCGATCTCGCCGCCCAACTGGCGATCGCCGCCCAGGCCTGCCTGCTGACGCTGGCCTGGAGCGACGACGACGCCAGCGCAGCCTTCGCCAACGTGCACGATATCGTGCTGGTCGCCGACGCCTTCCACCGCCGGGTGGAGGAGCTGGACGACTTCGGTGTAATGCACGAGTACGAGGACGAACGCGCTGGCGAGACCTCCTGGCGCGGCCCGGTGGTGCTGGCCTCTCCCGAGGTCGGCGCCAGCGGCGACTACTCCGGCTACAACGTGATCATCCACGAGTTCGCCCACAAGCTCGACCTGGGCAACTCCCACGATGTCGACGGCTTCCCGCCGCTGGCCGCCGCGAGCGAAGTCACCGCCCAGGAGTGGCATCGCATCTTCACCGCGGTATGGGACGACCTGCAGGCGCACCTCGCCCGCGGCGAAGAGACACCGATCGACGACTACGCCGCGACTCACCCCGGCGAGTGCTTCGCGGTCTGCTGCGAGCTCTTCTTCACCGCCCCGAATCAGCTGATCGAGGTCTATCCCGCGCTTTATGACCTGCTGAAGCGCTACTTCGGGCAGGACGCCATGACGCGTTTCACACGCCCCCCGCCATCCGCCTGAGGCCGATTTCAAAATTCGAACGCCATAGCGTAAAAAACCGTCGGATGGAGGATCAAGATGTCGGCGCCATTCGCCAAGCCCAAAGACGTGGTGACGACACCGCTGAACGAGGGGCCTTGCGTGCCTTTCATCCCGCTGTCCCAGGGATATTCGATAGAGGCCACACCGAAGGCAATACTTGGAGACAGGGTCGAATGGGGCGCCGTCCCCGAGAAAACCCGCATTTTCGTTCCCCAATTCCCGAAGAATACGCACGAGGAGATGCTGGCGTGCGCCAGGCGATTGCAGAGCTTGGGCTTCACACCGGTACCCCATGTGACCGCCCGTAGCCTGGCCGACAAGCGTCAATTCGAGCGTTTGCTATCGAAACTGGTGGCAGAGGCCGCCGTCGACGAGATCCTGCTGCTGGCCGGCGGCGACGACACGCCTCACGGCCAGCTCGGCAACACGCTCGAGCTGCTGGAGTCGGGTGTCATCGAGCGTGTCGGTATACGGCGTATCGGTGTGGCGGGGCACCCGGAGGGGCACCCCGAGGCGACGCAGGAAGCGCTCGACCGTGCGTTGGCGATCAAGAATGCCTTTTCGGTCGAGACCGGTATACCGCTCTACATCGTCACCCAGTTTTTCTTCGATGCCGACCCTTTCATTGCCTGGGAGCGTCGTATTCGGGAGCAAGGCAATCGGTTGCCGATTCATGCCGGCCTGCCCGGCCTGGCCAGTGGACCCAGCCTGCTCAAGCAAGCCATGGCTTGCGGGGTCGGTTCCTCGGTCAAGGTGCTACGCAGGAACATGACCGGATTGAGAGGATTGCTGAGCCTGAGCTGGCGAGGTCAGGATCCGGGCCGGATCGTCAAGGCACTGGCTGCCTCCAAGGAGCGCGATCCGGCCAGCCACCTGGCGGGCTTCCACTTTTATGCCCTGGGTGCGTTCGATCTCACGGTGAAGTGGGCCAATCGTTTCGCGCAAACTCGAGGATGACCGGGGTCATCGCCCCGTCGGCGTCGACTCTCTAGCAACGACCTACCGGTAGCCAACGACTCACCGGTAGCCGGCAAGATACCGCGTATCGGATAGCACCCGCCCGACAGACAGCGTGTCGAGTGGGATTGGGCCCGCCTCTACACCGATCTCGCTGCCATCGCGCGCTCAAACGCCTCCCGCCAGGCCTCGGCCTGTCGCGCCGGATCGACAGGGAACCGCCCCAGTTCCACGGCGAGATCGAAGAAGCCCTGCGCGGGCAGCCCTTCCCCGCGGCGGCTGACGACCAGCGCGGCGATAAAGGGCCGGCCGTGCTCGGCGTCTTCACGCATCAGGGCTTCCAGCGCCTGGGCGACGCGCTGAATGGTGCGCGGCGGCTGCAAGCCCAACGCCTCGGCAAGCTGCTGATAGGTGATCGGTAGTGCCTCGCGGGGAGCCGCCGCCAGGTATTGGCGAAGGCGCTGGGGGAGTGCGCAATCTTGGGTCATCGGCCTAGGTGTTGGGGTCGAACAGTTTGACTTCGCGAATATCGACGTGCTCCCAGACACGGCCGGTCAGATAGGGCTCGGTCTCGAGCCAGGCATCGAGCGCGGCGCGATCCTCGAACTGGAAATGCGCGTTGGAGCCGATCATCTTGCCGTGCTCATCCAGGAATGCCCCGCCACTCAGGAATTTCCCCTGTCTGGCCAGTGCACGAATACCGTCCAGATGCGCCTCGCGATTGGCCAGGCGACGCGCGAGGGCGTTTTCATCGGTGTAGTCGTGAGCCACGACGGCGTACTGTGTCATGCCATGCTCTCCTTGTTGGTTCGCCACCAGATAGGGCCTGCATCATGCGCCACGCGCTCGGCGTGAGCAAACGCACCGCCGAGAGACGATGGCCAGTCTGCCCGGTTCTGCCAAGCGCTAGCACTCGGGTATGCTAGCCCTTCAGCGATTGGCTCTGGCGTTACCCCATCGAGGCCCCATGCGAAAGATTCTACTCGTCGACAACGGCTCCCTGCGCCCCGCCGCCACGCTCAACCTGCGTCGGCTCGCCGCGGCCCTGAGCCAGGTCAGCGGCGAGGCGGTCGAGGCCGCGTCGCTGCTGCACTCGTTCAAGGTCCCGCCCGAGCAGCTCGGCGGGCACAAGGCCGTCTCGCTGGGGCCGCTGGCCGAGCGCCATGCCGCCGCGGGCGTGACCGAGCTGCTGATCCTGCCCTTCTTCTTCGGCCCCAGCCAGGCGCTGACCCGTTACCTGCCGGAGCGGCTGGCCGAAGTGCAGGCCAACTACCCCGAGCTGGCGGTGAAGGTCGCCCCGCCGCTGGTGGATACACTGCTGGCGCCGGATTTGCGCCTGGCGCGGCTTCTCGCCGACAACGTGCGCGAGCGCATGACGGGCCAGTCCCGGCCCAGGGTCGTGCTGGTCGACCACGGCAGCCCGATCCCCGAAGTGACGGCGGTGCGCAACTACCTCAGCGGGCAACTGAGCGCACTGCTGGCCGATGAGGTCGCGGGTGTGACGTTCGCCTCGATGGAGCGCCGCGAGGGCGACGCCTACCGCTTCAACGAGCCACTGCTGGAAGACCTGCTGGCCTCACCCGCGCTGGCCGAGGGTGACGTGATCCTGTCGATGCTGTTTCTCTCCCCGGGCCGCCACGCCGGCGAAGGGGGCGACATCGCCGAGATCTGTTCCCAGGCGATGGCGCGCGCCCCCGGCCTGAACGTGGTCACGACACGACTGGTGGGCGAGAACGATGCCATCGTCGAGATTCTCGCCACTCGCCTGCAGCAGGTGCTCGCCGGCGAGCCGCTGCTGATGGCGCTCGCCCCGGCATCGCCGCCGGCATGAGCAACGCTCGACCAGGCGCCTGGCCAACGCGGCCCTCGACCACGACCCTCTGCAACGACACCTCAAAGGCGCTCCCATGATTGACCTACGCAGCGATACCGTGACCCGACCCAGCGCCGAGATGCGCCGGGTGATGTTCGACGCCCCCCTGGGTGACGATGTCTGGGGCGACGACCCCAGCGTCCATCAGCTGGAGCGCTACGCCGCCGACCAGACCGGCAAGGAGGCGGCGCTGTTCTTCCCCTCCGGCACCCAGAGCAATCTGGTCGCACTGATGAGTCACTGCCAGCGTGGCGACGAATACCTCGTCGGTCAGCAGGCGCACACCTATCGCTACGAGGGCGGCGGCGCGGCGGTACTGGGCAGCATTCAGCCGCAGCCGATCGACAACGCCGCCGATGGCAGCCTGCCGCTGGAGAAGATCGCGGCCGCGATCAAGCCGGTGGACCCGCACTTCGCCCGCACCCGACTGCTGGCGCTGGAGAATACCTTCCACGGCCAGGTACTGGATGCCGACTATGTGCATCAGGCCACCGCGCTGGCGCGACGCCATGGCCTCGCCACCCATCTCGACGGTGCCCGCGTGGGCAATGCCGTGGTCGCCAGCGGCTCGACCTTGGAAGCGCTGTGCGCGCCCTTCGATAGCGTCTCGATCTGCTGCTCCAAGGGGCTTGGCGCGCCGGCCGGTTCGGTGCTGGTGGGTAGCCAGGCACTGATCGATCAGGCCCGGCGCTGGCGTAAGGTGGTAGGCGGCGGCATGCGCCAGGTGGGGCTACTGGCGGCGGCCTGCGAATATGCGCTGACGCATCATCTGCCGGCGCTGGCCGCGGATCATGCCAAGGCCGAGCGTCTGGCGGCGGGGCTCGCCGCCATCGACGGGATCGAAGTGACCTCACAGGCGACCAATATGGTGTTCGTGCGCTTCACCCGCGGCGACGCCCTCGACCCCGAGCACCTGCTCACCTGGCTAAAGGCGCGCGACATCCTGGTCGGTGCGCTCTACGCGCCGCGCTTCGTCACCCACCGCGACGTTTCCGAGGCGGATATCGATCAGGTGGTGGATGCCTTCGCGCGCTATTTCGCCAGCCACTGATCAGCCAACCACTGGCACGCCTCAGTCGACTCGGGGACGAGCCGGAAGAGGGGCGCATCGGCGATATCATCCAGCTGGCGACCGGTGAAGGATGGCGCTACCGAGCAAGACGGACCGGGCTGGCGCGCCAGTTGACGAGATGTCAATGAGCAGGTGACTCGTTCCGCTCGCCCTTCGGGCCGGAGCAGCTGTCAAGCCGTTGACGTTGGGAAGCCAAAAGCCGTTACGCTTCATTCCGGTGACGGCTTTTCCATGGACACGCCTTGATACGCTGCCACTGCGGCCACGACCTCTTCGGGTGAGATGACACCGTCTCTGCCCCGAATCACTGCGCGTGAAACACCCTCAGCCACGGTGGCACCACTGGCGTTGGTAAACCAGTGCCGCATGTAGAAATATTTCTCGTCCCAGCGCTCCATGCTCATGCCACAGCGATAGCGCTTTCCAAACTTGAGCGATTTATAATAGTTCATGTCATGGTAAGAGATAATCGGCATCCATTTGCGCCGCAGCATGATCCGCGCCAGCCCCGTGCGAATGAACAAGTCGATGCGATTAAGATCACAGACGGTCATGAATCGGCCATTATTCATATGTCCATTCACGTCGATATCATTCGGTAAAACGATCCCTTCAAGGGTGTTTTCAAGAGCATTCAGGCGCATCCAACCTCGCCGACGCTTCGCCGTCAGTAGTAGCCAAATCATCCTAAAATATAGATTCATTCTGCTGTCCCCATAAGAAGTCAACCACATTATCAAGCCAGAATGGCCAGAACTTTCCTTCCCGAATTTGGTAGAATCCTAGATGCCCTCCAGTTGCAAAAAAAAGAGCGGTCACATCATTTCGCAGTGATGTGACGATAGGAAAAGTGTCTAGTGGGATCAGTGGGTCGTCTTGAGCGACAATAAGCAATAAAGGATGTGTAACACTAGGCAGGTGGCGCTTTGCACTACAGACTTCATAATATTCCTCAACACTCGCAAACCCGTTGATCGGAGCAGTGTAAAGACGGTCAAAATCCCGAATCGAGCGAACACGATTTAAAAAACGATTACGACGACGATACTCGGGAAAACACTGTTTCGCTTTTGCTACCGTCTTGTATGAAGCCAAAATACGTCTCTGATACAAGCGATTCATACCCAAGTTGGCCACTTTCGCCGTTGCACCTAGGCAGAAAGGCATTGAAACCGTAACTGCTCGCTGAATGGGCGCGGAGAAATATTCCGCAAGAAAGCGGGTCAACATAACACCCCCAAGAGAAAAGCCCACCGCGTACAATCCCGTGGCTCGTGCCAAAGAGGACAGACGCTGAACCAGCCAAGCAAGATCCTCGATATGTCCGGCATGATAGAATTTCGAGAGACGGTTGGGTTTACACGCCCCGCGGTGAGATAGCACGACGGCTGACTTCCCCAAATTATCAGTTGCCTGCAGCATAGTACGAACACAAGCTGAATTAAGCCCCCCCTGCATTCCAGGCAGGATAATCAGCGTATCACGTGCCATATCTCCTCTAGCAGCTGGGCCACTCCAATGTAACGACACTTCATCACCATCCGGCAGGCTTATAATCTCGGTTCGCGTATACACAGCTCGCGCACTACTCAAAAGAGCAGGAAGGATAGTCTGCATATGTGGATTATCAAGCATTCGTATAGCCAAAGATTTTTGACCAGAGCACGCATGGATATCATGATGTGATCGTCGGTTCATCAAGGTGCCTCCGAGCACTCAAAGCTGAAGCCAGGGACCCCGAGCTCAGCCAGTAGTTTGGCATCTTTCACGCTCGGCTTGCGAACCTTTCTACGGAAATGATCTGCGCCTAACACCAAATTAAAATTCGATGTGCCGCCATATCGATGATGTAAAAAGTGATTGACATACTGCCATCGGAAGTAGCGAGTTCCTAAAAACCAACGGAGCCACCATGGTTCCTGGCTTCGCCGCTGAAGAAATGGTTGATGTAGATGAGGATGTACCCAATGACTCATAACAGGAGGAAGCAGTACTGTAACCAGCAGGCCAAGCCCGAACCAGTGAGAGCTATAAAACGCTAGCAACCCGCATGGAATAAGCGATGGAAGAGCAAACTTCACCGCTCCCCAGCCGTACAAACGAGTACCAAACTTCCCCTTTATAACCGTCTCACCATGTTTACCTCTATCAAGCAAAAGGCGCCGCAACTCTTCCTCTTGCCGTCTGGAGTCGAACATTTTGGCGTGACTCTTTCGATAAGTCTTAACGTGGTGAATAGTATGATGACTATAATAGATATTGACCAGTGAGCGAAACAAACGTGGGTGGCGCTCCCATTTTCTAACACGTTGCGTTAAGGCATCTGAGACATGTTCATGTAAAAACGACTCTACCCAAGAGCTAATTAAATAACCTACCACCACACCAGCTAGCACCAACGCTGTATTGGAAAACGGTTCAGCCATGCTTTCCCCTCCCCGAATCAGGTGGCTCGCACATATCATATATAGCCTTCAGCGGCACCATTTTCCGCGAAGTATCACTATATAAGTACAATCGGAAGCAGCTAGGGATTTCATATGGTTGTATCCTGACAGGGGTCTTATCCAGTTGATGATGAAGCATGAACTCTCGTAATCGGTAATTTGGTACCCAGGGCACTAAATGGTGTACGTGATGCAGATTGATGCCTGCAACCAGCCACTCCAAACAGCGCGGCAGAACCAAATGCGAACTACCGCAAAGTGCTGCATCCTGTCTGGACCACTCCGAGCGCGGTCGCCAATAAGTCGATTCAAATTGATGCTGGATGTAAAACAGCACTAGCCCAACACTGCCAGCAACTTGCATCGCGACAAGATACCCAATGACAAACCTGAATCCGCTTTCAAACTGAAATGCCGCAAATAAAATTGTTAAGAGAAGTGCATCAATTAGATATATGGAGGCCCGTTCTCGACTCCCTGCAGGAGCGATCCAAGGTAAGCGAAAATGGATCACAAACTGCCAAAGCGGCCCCATCAGGATAATGACCCAAGGGTTCCGGTAAACTCGATATAACAACTTATACCTAATTGACAACGCCTGATACTCCGCTACTGTCTTTGTATGGATGTCCCCCGTTCCTCGCGCATCTAAGTTACCGCTTGTACGATGATGAGCCAGATGAGTTCGACGCCAATAAGTGTGAGGTGTTAGGCAAAGCACCCCAAGTAATGCTCCCGTCACCTGATTAAGGCGACGACCTGGAAACAATGAGCAGTGAGCACAATCGTGCTGAACAATAAAAATTCTCACGATAGACACACCAACCAACACCCAAGAAAGTAGCACCCACAACACGCTTAGCTCGCTACCAACGGGCAAAGTTAGAGCCACTGCAGAAGCCAAAGTTAAAAAGTAAAGGGACAGTGTTACGGCAAGAGATAACACCCCCCTAGCTATGGATGGAGTCCAGCGCGACTTTCGAAAACTGGAAACTTGAAACCTAGCCTTCATAAAATGGGCCTCACTACTATTGTTAAACATGCATCCGTGAGCGTCCTCTTGGTTCCGATGCCAACCAAAGACAATTCCTATATGTGCAAGAATGTCACTTTTGAGCAATCGCATTTCAATATACGCTGAGGCTCACTACGCCACAATCATAAGACACATATCTAACCACCTAAGCCAAAACCTCTAGCAACAGAAAATATTCGCATCACCTAACACACACTCAACTTACGCCAACACCGAGAGACGAAAAAACAAAGCACCTTTAACCCCCCACTCAACACCATCAATATTTTTAACCTTAATCCACCAAATTAAAAAAACCTTCAGACTCATATCATTCCGCCTTGATTAACGAAGGTGACGAATCGCGCGTCATGCCCCCCTCTGGCTTGTCGGTTGTGCTTGCCAACAAAGCGGGTGTCGTCTGAAGCGGGCTCCTTTTATCCCTCCTGAGCAGTATTAACAGGCTCTTTTATACCGCTCAGGCATATATGGTGGCCATTCGGTCAGCCGTGCTCGTTAGCCATCATTGTGATCAACTTGTTCTCGGTCACTTGCCATCGCGTAGAGCATCAGTGCCGCCGCCCGAGAGCTTGGCCTCCAATCCACACCCAGCCCTGTCAGTGGCGGACCAAGGTCCAGCAGCAAAGTGCTTCAGCCCGCGAGCAAGCCCTGGCCAACGAGAATGCTCGATTCAAGCACCAACTGAACGAGAAGTCGGGATAGCTTGAAATCGCCAAAAAGCCGCGGTGTACTCTGCCAAGAGTCTGAAGTTGAGTACGCCTCCATCCAGCAACATTGTCAGGCATTCAGCACCCCGGTATGTGCAGAATTCTTGAGATCGCTCACAGCGGCTACTACGTCCGGCGACAGCGTGGTGGCATGCCATCTCAGAGACGCCGCCGGCAGACGGCTCTCGACCAGCGAGTGGCCCAAGCCTACGAGTGGCGGCTACCTACTTTCAGCACGGAGACCTATAAGAGTATTAGCACCGCTAGCGAACGCGACAATGTTCATCTACTGTTCCACCGAAGAGCGTCAGCAGACTGGACTGATACGACTATACTCTACTAAAGATAACAGCCTTTCAACAGGCGCCAGCTAATTTAAACGATAGTATCATAAGGTTGACTAACCGACCCTGAAAGAGCCTAGCTTACCTGACAAACTTCACAGGATTTCCTAGGGGCAACCGCAGGATCGCTAAACACCGCTAGTGCCGAGCTGTGTGTTTGAATTTAGAAAATGCCTTGATAAACAAGCTTTTGAAAAAGTATGTTGTGTGAGCACCCGGGAGTTCTCAATGCGGCTGGCAACCCGCCCATTACTTAACCCATGTGCTAAAACAGAGAACCACAAGGAACTTACAACAGTGAAAAAAAATAGAGTATTGCACCTTTGGGAAAGATTTTCCGCAACCCCGCTACGGCGCTGGATGTTCAGTCGTATCGTGTGCTTTCGCGCACCTTATTTTGGCTCGATCATGCCGCTTTTCATTTCCATGCAGCCAGGAGAAGTGATCATTCAAATGCGCAAACGCCGGCGCGTGAAAAACCATATCGGAACCGTACACGCAATTGCCATGTGCAATTTAGCTGAATTGGCAGCGGGAACCATGATGGAGGTCAGCATCCCCATCAGCCACCGATGGATCCCGAAGAACATGAAAGTGGAATATTTGAGCAAGGCAGAAACGGACGTTCGCGCCATTGCAACGCTCAGCCCATTACCAGAGTTCGATTCGAATTCCAGCGAGGTATGGGTGCCCGTTGCCATTATCAATCATCACGGCGAGACAGTTATGAAAGCTTCCATCGGCATGTGGGTAAGCCCTCGGAAGCAAGTGTGAGCAAACCCAAGCGAACTCTAACCAGCTATCAAATGCCTTTCTGAGAGCACACATTAAGAAATGTCATCCGCCGCGAGCAGTTCCTGGCCCAGATGGGGGCGCGGGAGCCATGGTCGCGGCACTTTCGCCCTCCTATTTACCGAACTCGGCGGGCAAGCGAAGCCGGCTAACCCATTGGCCTAGAACGCATACTATGGATCAAACCCTTCCAACAGTGGTGTGCGCTTGTCGACGAGGCCCTGGGAGATGTCATCTATGACCGTTAGGCCATGCGTGACTTCATCGGTATCGACCTGGCCATCGAGAACGTGCCAGACGCCACCACACTGATACGTTTCACCTATCTGCTGTAGCAGCATGCCCTAACCCAGCGGATCCTCACTGAGATCAAAACCAGCCTGGCCGAGACGACCCGTTCATGCGCGGGGGTGACATCGTCGACGCTACCATTGTGGCCGCCGCCCTGCTACCAAGAACCAGGCTAGGCAGCGTGTCTTGGAGATGAGTCAGACCAAGAACGGCAACCAATGATACTTCGACCTAAAGGCGCATATCGGCGTCGATGCCATTACCGAGCTGACCCACCATGTCGTCGCCACCTCGACGAATGTCACCATGACTGCCCGCCTGATTCGGGATGACGACAAACGGATATATTGCGATGGCCGGTTACACCGGCATGGGGAAGTACCTAGACGAAGATAAGGGTGTCTGGAATTCACGGTGCTGCATCTCAGTCAGGCACAACACCCTCAAGAAGATGGACGATAGTCCGGTGAAAACGCTGCGACTGGCGATCAAGAAAGCAGAGATTGAGCACACGTTTCATGTCGTCAAGAACCTCTTCGGCTACCGGAATTTTCGTCACAAGAGGCCGGCCAAAAACCAGGCGCAGCTGTTTCCCCTGTTTGCACTCGGCAATCTGGTGCTGGCAGGGCGATGCCAAAGCCATGCCGACGGGGGGCGTGTGTCTTGAATCGGGCTTGGCGTCCGAATACACCGGCTGCCTACGAAAAAAGACCACTTCAGATGGTCACCAACTCATCGCTGACACGGTTCTGAAACCTCACTGATCGCTTCAAGCCCCCGTGACTGAGTTGTTCAGCAATTCCTTAGAGGGTGTTTACGAAATGCCTGCTTTCGCCCATACGGCGTTAAAAATAGTCTGGAACCCCAGCCCGGTCCGTTTTCACAAATTCTTGCCTTTCCTAGCCTTCACTCGTCAGCTTTTCAGACATCACTTAAGTAAAGAACCACAAGGCGGCGGCAGCCTCAAATAAACCTCAACACCATCAATCGACCCGGGTGGATGAGCCGGAAGAGGGGCGCGTCGGCGTGGAGCGCGTGGTCGTAGTGGTGGTCGTTGTGGTCGAGCGGGTGGTGGTCGAGCTGGCGCCCGGTCCGCCATCGCCGCTCGGCGCATCGGGATCGCAGACCCGTCGCGCGGTGGAGATGGTGGTGCCGCCGTCACGGCCATGGCAGATCGTGCCGCCGGCCGAGTCGTCACGCACCGGTGGCGGATTGGGCGCGGTATTGATGCCCGGCACCACCTGAATCTCCAGGCGCCGCGGCACGTAGTCTGCGCGTCCGTCGTGGTTGTTGTCGGGCAGATACACGCGCTTGCCGGTGTGCGGGTCGACACCGGTGACGCCCTGCGCCAGGGCGACGCCGGCCGCGGGCAGCGCCGTCATCAGGGCCAGGCCCAGCGTCAGTGCCGCCTTGGCCAGCGGGCGACGGGATCGCGATAGCTTGGACATGCTCCACCTCGAAGTTGGCGGGAAAGGCCTTCAGCATAGCCCACCTGGGCCGTGGCCGGCTCGGCTCAGTGGTCCGCCAGCAGCCAGTCCCACAGCGCCGCCGCCGGCGCGCGCAGCTGACGGCTGGCCGGGCGCACCAGCCAGAACGCTTCGTCAGTGGCCATGTCCAGGGCGAAGGGCGCCACCAGATCGCGGCTTGCCTCGAGCAGACGTCGGTGGGAGAGCGCGATCCCGCCGCCGTAGCCGGCCAGCGCCAGGGTGGTCACGTGGGTATCGCAGATCATCGCCCGGCAGCGCTGCTCGAGCCCGGCGACACCTGCCAGAGCCAGCCAGCTCGGCCAGCCGGCGGCGAACCCCGCGGCGTGCAGCAGCGTCTCGCCGGCCAGGTCGGCGGGCTCGCCCAGGCGCTGCGCCAACGCCGCGCTGCACACCGGCAGCAGGCGTTCTTCCCCCAGGCACTGCGCGGTGAGATCGGGCCATTCGCCGTGGCCATAGCGCAGCTCCATATCCACCCCTTCGGCACCGAAGTCATCCGCCCAGATCGCGCTCACCAGGCGCAGGGTGACCTGCGGATGCGCCTGCTGGAAGCGCAGCAGGCGCGGCGCCAGCCAAGTCTGCTGCAGTGCCGGCGTGGCGCGCAGGGTGACCGGCGCATCGGGGCTCGGCCCGAACACCTCGGCGGTGCCTTCGGCCAGCCGCGCGAAGGCGTCCTGCACGCTGGGCAGCCAGGCGCGCCCGGCCGGTGTGAGCGCCAGACTGCGCGGATGGCGCACGAACAGCGGCTGCCCGACACGATCCTCGAGCAGCCGAATGCGCTGACTGATCGCGGACTGGGTGACCCCCAGCTCACGCCCCGCGGCGGTGAAGCTGAGGGTGCGCGCAGCCGCCTCGAACGCGTGTAGCCAGAGCACCGGGGGTAGCTGAGACATAGTGACTCTCTTGCAGTTCGAGTGGACCGGAAGACGCTTTCACGCACCGACTGGCGGACGATATCGGACACAGCCTACACGTTCTCTGAAATAAGCCCGGCATTAGCCCAGCTTGGCCTTAGCCGATAGATTAATCGTTTGTCACGCTTTGTCACTCTCCGCATCCTGTTTCGATATCGCGAGACGTGAGGCGTCGATGCGCCTATCGCTCGCCCGGCGTTCTGCCGCTCATTCCTCATTCACCTGCAAGAGATGGTCACGCCATCGGGAGTTCGAGTCTTGTCATCCGGTAATGCCTTCCACACCGCTTCTGCCGCGGACGCCGACACGCGCCTCGAGATGGCCGAGCTGCGCCGCTATCGCCAGGGCGAGGGCGCGCCCGACGTGGCGCTGGTGGAGGCCAGGCGGCAGTCACGCCGGGTAGTGCTGACCTGGGCCGATGGCAGCCAAGGCGAGTTTCCCCAGCGCTGGCTGCGCGATCACTGCGCTTGCTCGGCGTGCCGCCACCCGCTGACCCGAGAGCGGCTCTACTCGCTGCTCGACGACCCGCTGTGGGTCAATCTCGGCAGCGACGACGCCATAGCCGAGCTGGAGGTCGCCGCCGACCGCCTGAGCCTGACCTGGGCCGACGGCCATCGTTCCTGTTTCGATGCCGGCTGGCTGCACCAGCGCCGTCCCGGCCGGGCGCTGGGCACCCTGCTGCCCCGCGCCGAGCCGTGGCAGCCAGGCTTCGCCCCGCGCCACGTGGCCTATGCCGAGTTCAACGACAGCCAGGCCGGGCGCCGCCGCTGGATCGAGGCGCTGCTGCGCGATGGCCTGGTGCTGCTCGACGACGGCCCGCGCGAGCCGGAAACGGTTTCCCGCATCGCCGAACACATCGGCCCCCAGCGCGCCACCAACTTCGGCGCCCGCTTCGATGTACGCTCGGTACCCAACCCGAACAACGCGGCCTATACCGCGATCGGCCTGGAGCTCCACACCGATCTGCCCAACTGGCGTCAGCCGCCGGACATCCAGCTGCTCTACTGCCTGGAGAACGATGCCGAAGGCGGCGAATCGAGCTTCACCGACGGCTTTGCCGCGGCGCGCGAGCTGCGTCAGCGTGACCCGCAGGCGTTTCGGATGCTCAGCGAAACGCCGATCGACTTCCGCTTTCAGGACGATGGTCACGATATCGCCGTGCGTCAGCCGGTCATCGACCTGGATGCCACCGGTGAGCCGCGCGAAATCCGCTTCAACAACTGGATTCGTGACACCCTGAGCCTGCCGCTAGCGCAGATCGACGCCTGGTACGACGCTTACCACGCCTTCTGGCAGGTGCTGCGCGAGCCACAGCGTCGAGTCGAGCTGACTCTGGCGCCGGGGCAGATGGTGGCGTTCGACAATCGCCGCGTGCTGCATGGGCGTAACGCCTTCGACCCCAATACCGGCAAGCGTCATCTCCAGGGCACCTATCTCGATCTCGACATGCTGCAGTCGCATCTGCGCGTGCTGACACGCTGAGAGACCGCACCACCGCTAGCCCTTACCCGCTATCAAGGAGAACGACAATGAGATATGCGACCACCCTGTCCGCCCTGCTCTTGGGCACCGGCCTGAGCCTGAGCGCCATGCCGGCGGCCCAGGCTGCGGACGACACCATCGTCTTCGGCGCGCCGGCCTGGCCCGGTATCAGCGTCAAGACCGAGATCGCCAGCCAGTTGCTGAGCGCGCTCGGCTACCGCCCCAAGACCGAGGAGATCGGGCTGCAGGTGATCTACCAGGGCCTTGACAGCGGTGACGTCGACCTCTTCCTGGGGGCCTGGCTGCCGGCCCAGCAGCCGATGCTGGCGCCGCTGGAGGAGAAGGGCAGCGTGCGCCGCCTGGCCACCAACGTGACCGGCGCGCAGATGACGTTGGCGGTGCCCGAGTATGTCTACGACAGCGGCATCACCTCGTTCGCCGACCTCGATGCCCATCGCGACGAGTTCAGCGGCGAGATCTATGGCTTCGGCGCCGGCTCGGCGGCGAGCGAGATCCTGAACAAGGCGATCGACGCCGACACCTGGGGGTTGGGTGATTGGACGCTGGTCGACACCAGCACCGTGGGCATGCTCAGCGCGGTCAAGAGCCATATCGACAACCACGAGCCGATCGTATGGGTCGGCTGGAAGCCGCACTGGATGAACCTCGAGTTTCCCATGCAATACCTGAGCGACAGCAAGAATCTGTTCGGCAAGGGCAATGGCGCCAGCGACGTGCGCACGCTGATCGCCAGCAAATACGCCGAGGCGCACCCCAACCTGGTGACCTTCTTCGATCAGTTCACCTTCTCCTCGGCAGAGCAGAGCTGGATGATCCAGCAGTACGGTCAGGTCGGCGAGTCGCAGCAGGCAGTGGCCAAGGCGTGGATCACCGCGCATCCGGAAGAGGTTCAGGCGATGCTGAAGGGCGTCGAAACCACCACCGGCGAGCCCGCCTGGCCGGCGGTGAAGGCAGCGTTCTCGCTGTGATCCACACTGGCTGAGGCCGCACCGGGCGGTGCGCCGAGCGCGCCCCGCCATCGCGGCAAACAAGCGTTACATTTTTTCGCGATTTTTTTGACCCCAGCGGGAACTATCCCGCACGCAGGCACTCTGAGTCAGTGTTCCCTTGAATGATCCCTTACTTGCCCACCATCCCCTGGTGGGCATTTTTTTGTCTGGCCGTTTCTCCGGGCCACACCCAGGCGCAGCACGGCAAGGGGCAGAACGCCGGTACGCGTCTTACTCAAACTAGGGTAACGGCGGCACCCGCCCCGCCATTTCCCCCACCATGAACTCCGCGAAGCGTTTGACCCGCAAACTCTCACGCGCACGCGCGCTGTAGAGCAGATGGAAATCCGCGGCCACGCCGCGCCATTCGGGCAGCAGCTCGACCAGCTCGCCGCGGGCGAGCAGCTCATGCACGTCCCACCAGGAGCGCAGCAGCACACCGTGGCCGTCACGCGCCAGCCGGGTCATCGCCTCGCCGTCGTTGCTCGACAGCCGGCCATGTACGCGCACCGTGCGCTGCTCACGTGGGTCGGCCACGGCCTCGAAGCGCCACAGCGCATAGTCGGTGTCGTTCTCACGGATCACCAGACAGTCGTGCTGGGCCAGATCCTCCGGCGATCGCAGCGGTGGCCGGCTGGCGAGATAGGCCGGCGCCGCACACAGGATACGGCGGTTGGCGAGCAGCCGTCGGGCGACCCAGCGTGCGTCCGGCGGCTCACCCACTCGGATGTGGATATCCACGTCCTGAGCGTCGAGTCTGCGGGGGAAATTGCTCAGCTCCAGCTGCAGCGAGAGCTGAGGGTGGCAGGCAGCGAAGCGCGACAGCAGCGGCGCCACATGGCGCCGGCCAAAACCGAAGGTGGCATTGACGTGCAGCCGACCGCTCAGCGCCGAGCCCTGCTCGCGCAGCGAGTTCTCGAGCTCGCCGAGATCGTCGAGGATCAGCGCGCCGCGCTGCAGGTAGCGCTCCCCCTCGGGAGTAAGCGTCAGGCGCCGGGTGGTACGAATCGCCAGCGTCACGCCCAGCCGCTGCTCCAGCTGCTGCAAGCGCTTGCTGACCGCGGAGAGTGACAGCCCCAGCTCGCGCGCCGCTCCGGTCAGGCTGCGCGCCCGGGCGATATGCTGGAAAAAGGCCAGATCGTCGAGCGCCGCCACGCCATTCTCCACCTGTATTCAACAATGGCTTGCATGATAGCCCGATTATCGCCGCGATAAGAGGGCATACACTGCAGACAGCGAAACGAACGGCACTGGCACTCAAGAAGCGTGCTCCGTCCTCCCATCGACTTACTGAGGTAACTCCCATGGCTAGCCAGACCCATCGCATCGCCGTCATCCCCGGCGACGGCATCGGTACCGAAGTGGTGCCGGAAGGCCTGCGCGTACTCGAGGCCGCCGCGCGCCGTTTCGATATCGCGCTCGAGTTCGAGACGTTCGACTTCGGTAGCTGCGACTACTACCTCGAACACGGTCAGATGCTGCCGGACGACTGGTTCGACACTCTGTCGCGGTTCGACGCCATCTTCTACGGGGCGGTGGGCTGGCCGGAGAAAGTACCCGACCATATCTCGCTGTGGGGCTCGCTGCTGCAGTTCCGGCGCCATTTCGACCAGTACATCAACCTGCGCCCCTGCCGGCTGATGCCGGGCATCAAGAGCCCGCTGGCGGACCGCCACCCCGGCGACATCGACTTCTACGTGGTGCGCGAGAATACCGAGGGTGAGTACTCGAGCATCGGCGGCAAGATCTTCGAGGGCACCGAGCGCGAGACGGTGATGCAGGAGACGGTGATGACGCGTACCGGGGTGGATCGGGTGCTCAAGTACGCCTTCGAGCTGGCCCAGAGCCGCCCGCGCAAGAAGCTGACCTCGGCGACCAAGTCCAACGGCATTTCGATCACCATGCCCTACTGGGACGAGCGGGTGAAAGCGATGGCCTCGCACTACCCCGAGATCGGCGTGGATCAGTTCCATATCGATATCCTGACCGCCAATTTCGTCCTGCACCCGGACTGGTTCGACGTCGTCGTCGCCAGCAACCTGTTCGGCGACATTCTTTCCGACCTCGGCCCGGCCTGTACCGGCACCATCGGCATCGCGCCCTCGGCCAACATCAACCCCGAGGGCAAGTTCCCCAGCCTGTTCGAACCGGTCCACGGCAGCGCCCCGGATATCGCCGGCAAGGGCATTGCCAATCCGATCGGCCAGATCTGGTGCGGCGCGATGATGCTCGAACATCTGGGGCACGACGCCGCCGGCGCCGCCATCGTCAGCGCCATCGAACGCGTGCTGGCCAGCGACGACCGCACGCTGCTCACCCCGGACATCAAGGGCCAGGGCACTACCGAAAGCCTGGGTCGGGCAATCGCCGAAGCACTTTGATGGCGACGCGACCGGCGAGCACTGGAGTCACGGTGCTCCGCCGGGGCGCGCGACGGTAGAGGCCGGTCAGCTGGCAGTACGCATCAAACGATACTGCTGCTCCAGCTCGTGGTAGAGCGCCGCGTAGAGTGGCTGGAATGTCTGGCTGAGTTCGTGCTCGGCGCGTCGCTGGTCGATATAGAATGCCGCCCGCACCCCGAGCAGCTCGACGGTCGGACTCACCTGCGCGAAGCGCAACCCGGCCCTGGCCAGCAGGCGCTGAAAGCGTGGCTCGATCATCGCCAGAACGTGAGGCCGGCAAAGCAGACCACTCAGGGCAGTAGCGCATAGGTTGAGCGCGATACCGAGGGTCATGAACGTCTGGCGACCGTGTCGCTGCAGCAGCTGCTTCTCCTGCGCCGATGCGCGCTCGCCTCCCCCGCCACCTGTACGAAAATAGTGGGGAATGGCGACACGCGATATTTCGCAAAGATGCGTCCTGGAGAGCGGGACGTCGCCCATGTCGATGGTGATGCCCAAGTGCGAGCAGTGTTCTTCGACGGGAAGAATGACCGTCTCGCCGTCATCTCCCGTCGCCTTGACCACCCGTAGACACCCGACGACCATCCCTGTTTCGCGATGCGCCACGAGACAGTGCAGAGCGTTGTCATCGAAGGCGTCCCGTTCGACGCGATCACGCTGGTCGATGCTGAAAAAACCGAGCTCCTCGCAAAACACTCGATGACGCAGCTGAAAAGCACACCGCTTGTCGTCTTCGGACAATGCCAACCTGAAGTGGAAAATCGTCAGCAATGCGTCCGTCACACCAGTGATCGAGCGGGCCCGCGAGCACTCATCCAAACCCTGCGTCACGAGCAAGCATTGGTTTGCCAAAATAGAACCCCTGAGCGTAATCGATATTATAATTGGCCAAGAAGGGCAGAATGGAAGGTTTATCAACAAATTCGGCGACCGTTTTCTTGCCCAATCCCCGGGCGATATCGGCGATGGCCTTGACGATCAGCCGACTCTCCTCGCTGTCCAACAGCGTGGTAATGAATGATCCATCTATCTTGATATAGTCCGACGGCAACTGTCCCAGATAATAGAAGCTGCTGAATCCAACGCCGAAATCATCCAGTGCCACCTGGCAGCCCAAGCACCTGATCTCTTCGAGCACACCTCTTGCCGAGGTAAAATCGGTCACCGCTGCCGTCTCCGTGACTTCTACCACCAAGCGGTGGGGCTCAACCTGCCACTTATCAAACTCTTCACGCAGAAAGGTTGTCAATGTCCGGTCATTGAGTGACTGCCCGGAAAGGTTGACAGCCAGATTGATGATGTCATCGGACTGACTTGCCAGCAGGGCAATACCGCGTGAAAGCACCCACCTATCGATGGGAACGATCTGTCCCGTGCGCTCGGCAACTGGAATGAAGGCGCCCGGCGATAAATAGCTTCCATCTTCCTGGCGCATACGCAGCAGCGCTTCGTAATGCTGAATAGTGAGATCTTTCAATCGAAAGATAGGCTGAACCAGCAATTCGAACTGGTCATGTAGCAGGGCACTGCGAATCCTTTCGACCCAGAAGACGCGATTTTTCAAGTCTTCACGCCCCTGCTGATCCGGCGTCAGCAAATGCCAGCGTTGGGTAGCGTCCTCTTTGGCGCGATACATCGCGTAGTCGGCATTGGCCATCAGCTCATCGGGACTGTCGCCGTTATCGGGATAGAGCGCAATACCGATACTGGCACTGGCGCGGTGGGTGCGACCGTCCACGTGCAGACTGCGATGCTCCAGCTCCTCAGCGATCTGTTTGGCGCGTTCGATCGCTAGATCCGCAGAGGCGTGCTCCATGAGCACGGCAAACTCGTCGCCTCCCAGGCGCGCCACGATACTGCCCCGGTTGAGCTCTGCCAGCGTCGCTGCCACAGTCCGCAGCAGTTGGTCTCCTGAATGGTGGCCGCTTAGCTCGTTGACATCCTTGAATCGATCGAGATCGAGATAGAGCACCGCACCGAAGTGGCCCATGACCACGGCACGGCGCAACGAGTCCTCGAAGAAGCGCCGATTGTAGAGTTCCGTGAGCGGGTCGCGGTTGGCCAGCCAGGACAATTGATTTTCAGCCGTTTTCCTCTCGGTGATATCGACGCCGACGGAGATGACCTCAGTGCCCGCTTCTTCCGTTATCAATGGGGTGTGATACCAGACGATCGTTCGGGTGGTGCCATCGACAGCAACGAACGTGCACTCCTGCTGGCTGCCGTGTGAGAATATCTCCTCCTCGTCGAAGCGCTCGACCGCAAAGGTTGCCGGGAAACTGCGTCGCTTGAGCGCCTGCTCATCCAACCCCGTCATCACCTGGCAGAATCGATTGACCAGCGTCATGCGGCCATCCCGGCGGTGCGTGACGACCAGAACCTCTGCGGTATTCATGAGTCCACGAATGAAGTCACGCTCTCGAGCCAGTTCGCGTACTCGGGTTTCGAGTTCGCTTCCGCGTTTGCTGACCTCCTTTTCGAGACCCTCCAACTGGATCTCGAGATCTATCGCCGTCTTCTCCAGCGTATCGATCTCGTCGACGAACAGTGACCTGCGCGCCTGTCGCCCCTGACGCATGACGTAGTACTGCCGATCGGCGAGCAATGGGAGCTTGCGGCTGATCGCCCGCAACTGATCCATGCGATAGCGCAGAATCAAGTAGAGGATGCACTCCGCCGCCAGCCAACCTCCAAGAGAGATGAGCAGAATGGTATTGGTGGTGCCGGCAATGCTCTCCATCTGCGTGGTCACGTCCGAGACCAGCAGAAAACTCCCCAACGTATCGCCATCGCTATCCGTACCCGCGATGGGAATCGTCGACAGCTCAAAGGTCCGGCCGTTCCGCGAGTAGCTCAAGGATCTACCCTGGATAGCTTCCCAGGTGTACTGACGCGAGAACGCCTTGATGAAGGGGAGCAGCTCGGTCTCATGGGTCAGCGCAGTGAGCAGAGCGTTCCAGCGCGGTAGAAAACGCTCACCACCGGCTTCGCCCTGCTGACGCACCAGCAGGGCGACCTCACTCCCGGAGCTCTTCTGCACGTAGCGCGTCACGTCGGCCAGCGATCGCGAGAGCACCACCACCCCCGCATCGGTGCCCTCGGCCAGTACGGGTACTGCCTCGTACTGCTGGCACGACTGCCGGCATACCAGTCGATCGGCAGGCTCCTCACGGGTCAGAATGCCGCGCAGCCAGGTCAGGTCGATGCTGGCCGGCCCGAGCGTACTCTCTCTGCCGGTGCTGGTGATAACGTCCAGATGTCGGTCGTAGACAATGATTTCATCTACCCCGGCATCCAACTGCAGTGTGGGCCACAGCGTGCGAAGCGCACGACTGGCACGCGCTGTGTCTGCATTCAGCAGCGCCTTGCCCAAAGAATCAGAGGCGGCCACCAGGCTCGCCATCTGCCGCATGACATCCGCGGAGCGCTGAATATTGAAATGCACTTCCTGACGTTGACGCTCGTAAAAATCGCGTCGGGCGTCATCGAACTGATCCACTAGCGCTCGATTACTCACCCAGACGATCAAAATCGTCAAACCTAAAAGCAGAAAGCTGGTGAGCAGCATGGCTCGCCATTTCAGGTCCAGCTTGAAGGTCCGCTTATGAGCACGCATTCAAATGCCTTTCAGTGTTTCGTCGATGACATCAGAAAAAGTAAGAGACCTGAAAAAGCAGTAGATTCCAGTACTTTTCCTGGCTCATCAGTTCCGCCCTATCCTGGTAAGGTAGCCAGCCGGTACCCTTGATATGGTGAAGTTCCGTCGACACCATGAAACGACCATAGGGTTGCCACTGGAGACCGGTCGTCCAGTCCTTGGCATAGCGCGTGAAGGCCGGCACGCCTGATGCTCGAGCAAACTCCTTCCCTGAACGGTCATCGATATCGGTCACCAGGGAGTCGTACCGCAAGAGCCACTGCCACTCACTACCCAGCCTTCGACTCAGCTGCACGTACCAGCTCTCTCCCGTGACATCGTAGTTATAAGGAGACACAAAACCTTTGGTCTGAATATTGCGAATGGCGTATTCGGTCGTGAAAGACCAGTTCTCCAGGTTGAACTGAAAAGAGAGAATCCAGGGCTGAAAGGAGAAATCACCCGACCCAGGACGCACACCGCGAGAGTCGAATTCCGCGTTGACGTCGGCATAGGTCAATGCCAGCACGAATTCGCCGCCACCATGCTCGTAACGCATCTGACCGATGTAGGAAGTTTCACCCGAGAAGTCACCATAAGTGCCCGCCCCCAGGACACTGACTTCGGATTGATCGTCGAGACGAGGGCTACCCATACCGAACTGAAACCGGACGGAGCCGTTATTCATAAACGCCTCTGAGTAAAGCATGACACCGTCCGCGGACAGTGCGGGCTGGCGAGTACGATCGAAGTAAATGGACTGCGGCAACAAGATGCTGGGCCGTGTGGCGGCGACATCTCGCGTCTGGTTGTAGAGGCCAAGAGGGTTCTTGAAACGACCGAGCTGAATACCCGCATTGGCGTTGCTGTCGGTGAAGAACTGGTAATCCACCACCCCATAGTCGAGTTCGGGCTCGTTCAGTTGCTGCATGTCACCTGCCTGACGCGCCAGTACCTGCCCCGCCACAAGCACATTGCTACGCGGCCGAAACGAGGCGTTGAGCCCCAGCTCGGTGTACTCCAGGCTGCCGGTATCGCGACTGCTCGGGCCGAAGAAGTCGTTGTGATCGGTCAAGATCAGCGCCTGGCTCATGAAACCATGAACCTGAAAAGTATCCGGCATCTCCATCGCCTGCGCCTGCGCTGCCAGCGTCAAACCGAGCGCGCTGAGCCAGCTCGGCACGGCGCTGCGTAATAAGTTATTCAATGTCGAGCACCCGAACTTGATTCGTCAGTTCTGAACGGTAGGCGTAGCCGATACCGCCGGGCGTGGAGGCCACGGCCTTGAGCATCGCCGAGGCTGTGGCGACTTCGTTCGGTGCCTGTCCGGTACCGGAAAAGACGGCCCGGTCCCAGGCCAGGCGGAGTTGATGGGGATAGACGCCGAGAATCCTCTTGGCAAAGGCCTCGTGCAGCGGGTCACCGTCCGGTAGCACGAAGACGTGTACCGCCTGGCCATCGGTCAGGGTCCGCTGACGCATGGCAAAGATCGCTCTGACGGTTTCCAGCGATAGAGAGGTCTGAATGACTGAGGGATTGGCGATCAAGACCACCATAGGGTCATCGCCACGGCTCTTGACGGTGAAGAGAAGCGCCGCTACCAGGCAGATACAGGCAATCAGCGGTTGTCGCATATCATGCGACTCCGTAGCTCGATCCCCTGGAGGCTTGTTGTTGGTTTGCTCATCGCCAAGGACACGTCCGACTCCGAAATTGACCGCCGCGCTGCCACAATGCTGGCCTACCATGCCACCCCTTGTGGAGACGCTCCCCTGGCGTGACTTGGACTTCTCACACCTAAAATAACAGCTTGTATCATTTTTATCTCATCGATGAACCTGCCGAATATCGTCATCAAAGTGTCAAGAGAAATGGCACCGCTGCCCACGGTTGCCGTCTCACTCTCAGACTCACTGGAGCAGGTCAGAGAAAACGTAGAAGGCCGGCGTGGCAAAGCGTCGCGGAGCGCTGGCGATGCCGCTGGCAATGCCGTCGAGCGACGGCGGAATGGCGGGCGGGCGACCCGAGCGTGCGGGGGGGCCGAGCATGACCTAATCTAGAGGCATGGTGTAGCGCATCGACACTGTGGGCCGCGACCGGCCCGACGATGCGCGGCGGCGGTTTTGGCACCGCGGCCCATCATGCTGCCCCCGGACGACCCCAAGGATGAGGAAGACCATGACCATTTTCGAAGCCCTGCGTGAAAGTCACGACAAGCAGCGCCAGCTGCTGGAACTGCTGGTGAAGACCCACGGCGACAGCGAGGGCCGCGACGAGCTGTTCAAGCGCCTGCGCGCCGAGCTGGAGAACCACGCAGCCGCCGAGGAGCGCGCGCTCTATATCCCGATGATGGAGTACGACATGACGCAGGAGAAAGCGCGCCATAGCGTCGCCGAGCATCATGAGATCGATGAGTTGATCGAGACGCTGGAAAGCACCGAGTACGACTCCCCGGGCTGGCTGGCGAGCGCCAAGAAGCTTCAGCATCTGGTGACGCATCACCTGGAAGAAGAGGAGCAGGAGGTGTTCCAGCTCGCCGGGCGCGTGCTCGGCGACGCCGACAAGACCTCGCTGGCGCAGACCTACCAGCAGGAGATGGAGGCGCGCCGCGCCAGTTGAGCCATCGCTTCGGCAGGCGTCGCCGTCCTTTCTCCTGGGGCGGCGACGCCGCTCTCAACGCTCTGCCCTCTTCTCCTCTATCTATTCCCTATCTCTCTTCTTTCCACCCTCTACCGTCCGCCGCTCACGAGTCTCTTCCCGCAAGCCTCGCAGCGCGCTGCGCCACTGCTAGCGCTTACCGCGCTACCGCCAGCCCCGTCTGCCGGCAGCCTTGGCGACGCCGAGGGCTCGCTCGGTATTGCAACTTTGTCTCATTTGGGCAATCTATTAGGATCTGGCGAACTTCCGCCGCGCCGAGCCGTGGTGACGCTGCCGCTCAACAAGGATGGATCCTGTGCTGTTACCTTCGAGTCTACCCCGTTATCCGCGCCTGACCTGGCTCGCGCCCTTCACGCTGCTGGCCGGATGTACCGGCGTGCCGGAGGGGACTCAGCCGGTCACCGATTTCCGCATCGACCACTATCTCGGCCAGTGGTACGAGATCGCCCGTCTCGATCACGGCTTCGAGTCGGGTCTCGAGTGTGTCACCGCCAACTATAGCCTGCGCGACGACGGCGACATTCGGGTCATCAACCGCGGCTACGACCCCAAGGAGCGGCGCTGGGAGAGCGCGGAGGGGCGGGCCAGCTTCGCCGGTGAGCCCGATGTCGGGCATCTCAAGGTCAGTTTCTTCGGCCCCTTCTATGCCGGTTACAGCGTGCTCGCGCTCGACCCGGGCTACCAGCATGCGCTGGTGGCAGGCCCCGACCGCGACTACCTGTGGATACTCTCGCGCCAGCCGACCATGCCCGCGGCCACCTACTCGGCCTATCTTGATCGCGCCCAGGCGCTGGACTTTCCCGTCGACGAGTTGATCAGCGTCGAGCAGGACCCGGCGCACTGCCCGCCCCAGCCCGACATTCCCTCGACGGGCTGACGCCCGCTCAATCTGCGCCCGGCCGCTATCCCGCTCCCGCCTGAGAGGTGCTGGGCGCGCGACGGGGTCTCGATCTACACCCTTATACCAGCGCCCGCGGGGGTCGAGCTGGGGCGTGGCGCGGATGAGCCTCCACCATGCTGACGGCTACGGCGCTTTCAAGATGCGGCCACGCTTTTTCAGCCTGTCGACGGCCGCGCTTGTCGCGGCCAGGCAAGCGGGTAATCTGAGTGCACACCCTGTAACACCGAGGCCCCGAGTGATCGAACCCGGTATCCGTTTTCCGCGCGCGCGTAACGCTCATGTCCCTGCTCGATGACTGGCTGGCGCTGACCCTCGACGGGAACGCCCATGCCCACCAGGGCGAGCTCGCCGGTGGGCGCTATCGCACGCTCGCCCCTGGGGTGCTCGAACTGACCCCGACCCGGCCCGCGCCACAGGCGCGCAGCGTGGTGATCTCGGCGGGTATCCATGGCAACGAGACCGCGCCGATCGAGCTGGTGGGCGAGCTGCTCGCCGCGCTCGAGGCCGGAACGGCGACACTCGGCGCGCCGCTGCTGGTGATTCTGGGCAACCTGCCGGCGATTCGCGCCGGTACGCGCTTCGTCGAGACCAACCTCAACCGGCTGTTCCGGCGCGGCCTGGACGCCAGCGGCGACGAGCCCGAGCGCGCGCGCCAGCTCATGCAACGGGTCGACGACTTCTATGCCCGTCATCCGGCGCGCCCGCTGCATCTGGATATGCACACCGCCATTCGTGACAGCCGCTATCCACGTTTTGCCGTGGTGCCGTTCACCGAGCAGCAGCCGACCTCGCACTGGCCGGCGCTGGCCGGCGCCGGCATGCAGGCAGTGCTGCTGCAGCATCAGCACAGTTGGACCTTTTCGCACTATTCGCGCCACTACCACGCCGCCGAAGCCTATACCCTGGAGCTGGGCAAGGTGCGCCCGTTCGGTGCCAACGATCTCGACGCCCTCGACGGCATGCGCCACTGGCTGGCGTGCCTGGCTGCGGGGCGGGCACCCGAAGCGGGTGATGTCGAGGCGCTGCGCTTCTTCCAGGTCGCGGTGGAGCTGATGCGCGATCATCCCTCGTTTCGGCTCACCTTTGCCGAGGATGTCGCCAACTTCACCGAATTCGCCCCGGGCACGCGGCTCAGCGAGGATGACACCGGTGGCGGCTTCGTGGTCGGCCCCGAGCCGCTGGCGGTGGTCTTTCCCAACGCCCGAGTCGAACTCAACGCCCGCGCCGCGCTGCTGGTGCGGCCCTGCGCCGCCCCCGGCGACGGTTGAGGCCGAACGATCGACAGCGACGATATCCCACGCGGATATCCAACAACGACAACATAGCCGCAGGAGTACTTTTGAATGTCACATGCCTACCTTCTTTCCGCCGTCTCGGGCTGGCCGGCACCGCCCGCCGCCATAGAGGTCTCTGGCACCCGGCGCCGAAGCTGATAGAATCGCCGCATTTTTCTTAGCGCCCATTCCGGGATTTCGTTTCTCAGCCCGGCAGGGAGCCGCCCCGCTCACCCCGACTTTCGCGAGCCGGACACCCGAGCGCGCCGCCGGCCCCGCCAGCCAACCCATTCGGTGGACGACCACATGGCCACGACCCCCATTCCGCTCGAGGCGCGCGATATCAAGAAGCGTTTCGGCTCCCACGAGGTGCTCAAGGGCCTCTCTCTCGAGGCTCACAAGGGCGATGTCATCACCCTGATCGGTGCCTCCGGCTCGGGCAAGAGCACCTTCCTGCGCTGCATGAACCTGCTCGAACAGCCCGACGAGGGCGAGCTGATCGTGCACAACGAGCCGATCCACTTCCGCGCCACCAAGCACGGCCGCGAGCCCGCCGACTGGAAACAGGTCGAGCGCCTGCGTGCCAAGCTCTCGATGGTGTTCCAGAACTTCAACCTGTGGTCGCACATGACGCTGCTCGAAAACGTCATCGAGGCGCCGGTGCATGTGCTCAAGAAGCCGCGCAAGCAAGCCATCGACGAAGCCCGGGCGCTGCTCGACCGGGTCGGCCTGCTGGAGCGAGCCGACTACTATCCGACCCAGATGTCGGGCGGCCAGCAGCAGCGCGGCGCGATCGCCCGGGCGCTGGCGATGGATCCGGAAGTGATGCTGTTCGACGAGCCCACCTCGGCGCTCGACCCCGAGCTGGTGGGCGACGTGCTCAAGGTCATGCGCGGGCTCGCCGACGAGGGCCGCACCATGATTCTGGTGACCCACGAAATCGCCTTCGCCCGCGATGTCTCGAGCCAGGTGATCTACCTGCACCAGGGCGTGATCGAAGAGTCCGGCACGCCGGCCGAGGTTCTCGACAACCCGCGCTCCGAGCGCCTGCGCCAGTTCCTGGCGCCCAAGCACTGAGGCGGCCATCATGATCGACCTGCAAGGCTACGGCCCGCGGCTGCTGGAAGGCGCCATGGTCACGCTCGAACTGGCGCTGTTGTCGCTGGTGCTGGCGGTGATCCTGGGCCTGCTCACGGCCAGCGCCAAGCTCTCGCGCAATCGCGCCATCCACGCCATCGGCACCCTCTACACCACGCTGATCCGCGGCGTGCCGGATCTGGTGCTGATGATGCTGCTGTTCTACGGCGGCCAGATCGGCATCAACATGCTCACCGATCAGCTCTACGACGCCTTCGATGTCGATATCTTCATCAACGTCGATGCCTTCGTCGCCGGTGTCATCACCATCGGCCTGATCTTCGGGGCCTACATGGGCGAGACCTTTCGGGGCGCCTTCCAGTCGGTCGAGGAAGGCCAGATGGAAGCCGCCCGCGCCTACGGCATGAGCCCGTGGCTGGCGTTTCGCCGCGTGCGCTTCCCGCTGATGATGCGCCATGCGCTGCCGGGGATCGGCAACAACTGGATGGTGCTGCTGAAGACCACCGCGCTGGTCTCGATCATCGGCCTGACCGACATGGTGCGGGTCGCCGCCGAGGCGACCAAGGCGACCCATGAGCCGTTCTTGTTCATGCTGCCGGTGGCGGGGATCTACCTGATCATCGCCTCGCTCTCGGAGTGGGGTTTCGCCAAGCTCAGCAAGCGCTACAGCACCGGTTTCGGGGAGGCCAGCGAATGGACCAACTGAACGCCTGGTTCACCCAACTGCTCGCGGGCAATGCGATCTTCACCGCCAACACCCTGGGCTTTTACTGGAACGGCCTGGTCACCACGGTGCAGCTGGTATTTCTGTGTCTGCTGCTGGGCATCTTGCTGGCGATACCGCTGGCGATCGGCCGCGGCTCCAAGCGGTGGTGGATCAAGTGGCCGATCTACGCCTACACCTACGTCTTCCGCGGCACGCCGCTGCTGATCCAGCTCTATCTGGTCTACTACGGCGTGGTGTTCTTCAATGGCATCCAGGACACCATCTTCTGGGAGGTGTTCAAGGACGCCTTCTACCCGGCGCTGATCGCGTTCACGCTGAACACCGCGGCCTACACCACCGAGATCTTCCGCGGCGCGATCAAGAACACCGCCAAGGGCGAGATCGAGGCGGCGCGTGCCTACGGCATGTCCAAGGGCCTGATGATGCGTCGTATCATCCTGCCCAGCGCCTTCCGCCGCGCGCTGCCCGCCTACGGCAACGAGGTGATCTTCATGCTCCACGCCAGCGCCGTGGCCAGCGTGGTGACGATCATGGACCTGACCGGGGCGGCCTACTACGTCTACGCACGCTTCTATGCGCCCTTCCCGGCCTTCATCTTCGTCGCCCTGATCTATCTCTGCCTGACCTTCAGCATCATGTTCGTCTTCCGCCGGCTGGAAAAACGCCTGCTGGCCCACCTGCGACCGCGCGGCGCCTGAGCGCGGTGGCAGCCGTGATGGCCATGACGACGACAGTCACCATGGCCATCCGACGACCCTCACCAAGAACCTCGAGACCACAATAACCACACCTGCGATCACAACGAGAACCGACGCCATGACCAACTGGATCACCAAGACCCTGATCACCGCCACCCTGCTCGCCGCCCCGCTGGCCGCGACCCCGGCGCTGGCCGACGACAACCAGACCGTGCGCCTGGGCATCGACGTACCCTATGAGCCGTTCGTGATGCGCAGCGCCGACGGCCAGCTCGAAGGCTTCGAGATCGATCTCGGCAACGAGCTGTGCAAGCGCGCCAAGCTCGACTGCACCTGGGTCGAACAGCCCTGGGACGGCATCATTCCCGGCCTGCTGGCGCGCAAGTACGACGCCATCCTGTCGTCGATGGCGATCACCCCGGAGCGCGAGCGCCAGGTGCTGTTCTCGCTGCCCTACTACAACACCCCGAGCGTGTGGATCACCGCGCGTGACCGCGATATCGACATCGCCGACAAGGCCTCGCTCAAGGGTCTTTCCGTGGGCGTGCAGCGCGGTACCATTCGCGATGTCTACGTCACCCAGGAGTATGGCGACGTGCTCGACATCCAGCGTTACGGCTCGTCCCAGGACGTGGTCAACGACCTCAAGGCCGGACGTCTCGACCTGACCTTCGAAGACTTCCCGATCGCCGTCGACGCCATCGACTTCCGTGGCGACAACAGCCCCTACAAGCAGGTGGGTCCGAGCATCAAGACGCCGACCTCGATCTTCGGCAAGGGCGCCGCGATGGCCTTCCGCAAGCGCGACAAGGCGCTGGCGGCGAAGTTCGACCAGGCGATCTGCGCGGTCTACGCCGATGGCACCTTCGACAAGCTGATGCACCAGTACTTCGATTACGACCTGTCCGTGCGCCCCAGCCAGCAGGATTGCGCCCAGTAACCGCCCCCCGATGCGCCGGCGCGCCGCCCTCCCCGGCGATGCGCCGCTCGCTGCCACTTCGCGCCGAGGACTCCCCGTGGAACACCGCAGACACCCCCTGATCGGCCCGGTTCCGGGCACCGAGCGCGCGCTCGACAGTTTTCACTTCGGCCCCGCCGATGCCGAGCGCCACGTCTACGTGCAGGGCTCGCTGCATGCCGACGAGCTGCCGGGCATGATGGTCGCCTGGACGCTCAAGCAGCGCCTGGCCGAACTCGAACGCGACGGCCGTCTCGCCTGCCGGGTGAGCGTGGTGCCGGTGGCCAACCCGATCGGTCTCGACCAGCAGCTGATGGATACCGCGCTGGGCCGCTACGACTTCGAGACGCTCAAGAACTTCAACCGCCACTACGTCGACGTGGTCGACCAGGTAGCCGACGGTCTGGAAGCCGAACTCAGCGACGATATCGCCGCCAACCGGCGTCTGATCCGAGCGCGCTTCAGCGCCGCCCTGGCCTCCCAGACGGCGACGACCAGCCTCGACTCGCTGCGCCTGACGCTGCAGCGCCTGGCCTGCGAGGCGGACTTCGTGCTCGATCTGCACTGCGACTTCAATGCGGTCGAGCACCTCTACACCACGCCGGCGGCATGGCCGGTGTTCGAGCCCTTCGCGCGCTACTTCGGCGCCAAGGCGAGCATGCTCGCCACCGACTCCGGCGGGCAGTCGTTCGACGAGTGCTTCACCCTGGTGTGGGAGGCGCTGCGCCAGCGCTTCGGCGAGCGTTTCCCGATCGATTACGGCACCCAGTCGATCACCGTCGAGCTGCGCGGGCAGCAGGACGTTTCTCACGAGCTGGCGGCCCACGACAGCCAGGCGATCATCGACTGGTTGACCCACCTGGGTCTGGTCGTGGGCGAGGCACCGCCACTGCCGGGTCTGGCCTACCCGGCCACTGAGCTTGCGGCGATGGACTTCCTGCATGCGCCGATCGGCGGTCTGGTGGTGTTCCATCTGGCCCCCGGCGTCGAGGTGGAGGCGGGGCAGCTGATCGCCGAGATCATCGACCCGATCAGCGACCGCATCGAAGCGATCCGCGCGCCCCAGCGCGGCATGTTCTATGCTCGAACCCAGCGCCGCATGGCCACGGCCGGGATGATCGTGGCCGATATCGCTGGCCACCAGAGCCATCGCAGCGGCTATCTGCTGGCGCCGTGAAGCCACTGACGCTGGTCGGATCGCCGGGGGCTGATATTCAAGCGTCGGCGCATTGGTTATGCTGCCAGCGTCAGGCCCGTATTACCGGTGCGGCATCGCTCACGAGGCCGCCGACGCCGGGACGCCATCGCTGACCAGGCGACCACTGAACAACAACGCCCGTACCACAAGAGAGACGCGATTCATGAAAAAACTGCTGACCACCACGCTGCTCGGCGCCGCGCTGATCGCCGGCGCGGCCCACGCCCAGGACAAGGAGCATCTGCGCATCGGCGTCGATGTGCCCTACGAGCCGATGGAGTACCGCACCGCCGACGGCGAGCTGACCGGCTTCGACATCGATCTCGGCAACGCCATGTGCAAGCAGATCAAGGCCGACTGCGAGTGGGTGGTGCAGGCATGGGACGGCATCATTCCGGGCCTGCTGGCGCGTAAGTACGACGCCATCATGTCGTCGATGACGATCAACGACGAGCGCCGTGCCACCGTGCTCTTCTCCGACCCGTACATCAAGCCGCCCTCCGCCTGGTTCGTACCCGCCGGCAGCAGCATCGAGACGATCTATCCCCAGTCGCTCAAGGGCAAGACCATCGGCGTCCAGCGCGGCACCCTGCAGGACAACTACGTCACCGACATGTACGGCGACGTGGCCAAGATCAGCCGTTACACCACCGCTGACGACCTGGTGCTGGACATGGACGCGGGTCGCGTCGATATCGCCTTCCTCGACTTCCCGGTGGGCAAATCGACCCTGCTCGACAGCAAGGAAGGCCACTACAAGACCATCGGCGGCATGATCACCGAGCCGGAGAAGTACTTCGGCGAGGGCTTCGGCATCGCCTTCCGCCCGCGCGACAAGAAGCTCGCCGAGCGCTTCAACGAGGCCCTGGCCACGCTGAAGCAGGACGGCACCTACGACAAGATCTACGACAAGTACTTCAAGACCGGCGAGTGATCGCCGCTACCGACGCCGCATCGGCCTCCGGCTGAAGCGGCCCGGCAAGAGAAAAGCCCCGATCCTGGATCGGGGCTTTGTCTTTGTATCGCGCTCGAAACACTACCATGGCACGTTGCCGGCGGCGCTCACCGACCCGCTCCGGCCTGGCGCCAGAATGCCAGCATCCAGCGCGCCATGGTCTCGCTGTCGATCTCGTCGGCCAGCGATGCCTGTCCGTCACGTACCCGATCTGCCGGCATGCGATCGCCGCGCAGGTTCATCAGATCCGCCGAGTACGCCTTGGTGAACTCAGGGTGGCCCTGAATGCCGAGAAAGCACTCACCGATCTGGATCAGATAGAACGGGCAGAAGTCACTCGCCGCCAGCACCCGGGTCTCGGCCGGCAACTGGGCGACCTGATCCTGGTGGCTGACCAGCAGATTGAGCGCGTCCCGCGGTGGTGTCATCCACGGCGCTTGGGCGGTGATGCGGTTGTACGACACCCCCACGCCCCAACCGCGCGGGCTACGCTCGACCTCGCCGCCGAGCGCCTTGGCGATCAACTGATGGCCGAAGCAGACGCCGATCAGCGGCCGGCGCTGCGCCCACAGCAGACGCACGAACTCGCACAGCCGTTCGATCCAGGCATCGCCATCGTTGACGCCGTACTTGGAACCGGTGATCAACCAGGCATCGATCGCGTCGATATCCACCTGGGTAGGGATCTCACCATCGAGACAGCGCCAGGTACGCCACTCGAGCCCGGGTTCCTGCGACTCGAGCAGGCGGGCGAATTGTTCGGGATAGTTGCGATGCGTCTCGCGGAGCGGCTCGGCGACATCGTCGCACTGCAGGATGCCAATGCGCATGGAACTCTCCTCTTCTCTGCTCTGAACTTTGGTGGTCTGAACTTTGGTGGTCTGAATTTCGATGGTTTGAACTTTTGGCGCTCTCGACTCGGTATTCTGCTGAACCTGACGGTGATGCGATGCCCCGCTTACGTCTGCTGACATTCTCGGTCAGCGGCCCCGATCCCGCGTCGCCGCACAGGGCGCGAAACCCAACGAAGCGCAGCAGACCGGGGTGGCAGTCCAGGCCTGACATGTCGCCATTGTCCCATAACGGCGGCGATAATCCCTCTCGACCGCTACGTTGAGCTTCAATTGTTTACCGTTCTCGTATGGAGCCCGCCAGTGGCGATCTTTATCCTCTGAGCTGAGGATACGAGCCCTCTGTGAGTCGGCTAGCGGCCACTGCTGCAACGTCGCCAGGGGCTCGATCGAAGAACGACGACTTGCCCACGCGAGAGGCGAGCGCGACTCACGCAGCAGGGTGACGTATGGCGCCATGGTTCGATCATTTGCAGGAAGCGGCCGCACTGTGTCTGGGTCTCTACGCCCTGCTGCTGCTCTGCCGCGGTAACGCCCTGCCGCCGGCCGCCGTGCCCGCCGCGCTCATGCTGGCAGTGGCGATCAAGTCTCCGCTGCTCACCCCGACCGTCGCTCTGAGCCTGAGCCTGGTTTTGCTGTTGGCCGCCAGCGTGACACTGCGCCCCGGGCTGATGCCCGCTTGGTTGGCGAGTTCGTTGCCCTCCACCGGTAGCGGTGCCGAGGCGGCGGTACAAGTCACCGCGCATCCGGTGCGCGGCACGCTGCAGGTGTTCTATCTCTCGCGCTGGTTCGAAGCGATTCTGATCGACCCCGCCAACCCGCCGCTGCGCGAGGGCGAGACGGTCTATCTGATCCGCCACGGCAGCCGCCAGGCTTGGGTCAGCCGCGTACGCAGCCATACCCCGCCCGACACACCGAGCCGACGCTGGAACTGGCGTACCCAGTAGCTAGAACCCCAGGCTTTCGTTTCAGCTCGGCCGCGCAAAACGCGCCACCAGCCGCGCCATCCCCGGCCCCACCATGACCACCGTGAACAGACGCAGCGTCTGCAGCGCCACTACCAGGCCGACGTCGGCGTGGGTGTCGATGGCGATGATCGTCATCGAGTCGAGCCCACCGGGGCTGGTCGCCAGATAGGCGCTGATGAAGGAAGTGTGCATCAATAGCGTTACCAGCCACGCCGACAGCGCGCACAGCGCGATCAGTACCAGCGAGGCCAGAATCATCTTGCTCAGCGCGCGGGCAATGGTGTGCAACGTGGCACGGTCGAAACGCAGCCCCACATAGGCCCCGATCACGCCGTAGGCCAGTTCCAGCAGCGGCTGCGGCAGGGTCAGTGTCACCACCCCGCCAAGATGCAGCAGCGTGCCCAGCGCCACCGGTCCCAGCAGCGCCCCGGCCGGCAGGCGGCGATGGCACAGCCACACGCCGGCCACGACCACCGCCAGGGTCGCCAGCAGATCGAGCCAGGCGCGGGCAGAGGTCGGCAGTGGTGCGGCGTGGCTGGTGCTGGTGTCGGTCACCCCCAGGTAGTGGCTGACCAGTGCGCCGAGCAGCACCACGCAGACCACCCGCACATACTGCATCGCAGCCACGATTCGTGGGTCGGCATCGCTCTCCTCGGCCATCGCCACCATCGCCGCGGCAGCCCCGGGGGTAGTGCCCCAGGCCGCGGTCGTGCCCGGCAGGCCGCCATGACGCACCAATGCGATGCCTACCGCCAGACTCAACAGCAGGGTGGTCGCGGTGGCCAGCAGCATCACCGGCCAGGCGTCCAGGATCTGGCGCAGCACCGCCAGGGTCAGCGTCTGGGCGATCAGTACGCCGACCACGCCCTGGCTCAGCTTGAAGGCACTGCGCGGCAGTGCGAGCCCGCCCACCATGACCCCGTAGACAATGGCAACCGCCATCGGACCGATGAACCCACCGGCCGGCATATGCACCAGCGCGAGCAGTTGGCTGGATAAAACACAGGCCAGCGCCAGCAGCAGCCAGCGCCAGCTAGGCGGGAGAGAACGAGAGAGTCTGGGCACGTGGGGAGAGGCCGAATTCCGTAAAACGCTAACTTTATCAGTCCTCGCTAATAGCGTCAGTGTTTGTCGACAATCTTTCAAGACTGCGCGGGACGACACTTGGCGGGACGACTCTTGGCCGGAACGATCTCGGCGCTCGGCCCGCTCTCCATGGTCCATACTCTCGAGGTGTCGTCTTGTTCCGATCCTTACCGGCACCCGCCAGCCGGCCCCCGCGTTCGCTTCAGGAGAGCCCCATGCCGCCATCCGTGTCCCTTCACTCGGCCTCGCACTTGGCCCCGAACATGGCCCCGAACATGGCCCCGCACTTGGCCCCGCACTTGGCCCCGAACATAGCCCCGCACTTGGCAAGAACCGCAGCGCCTCGCCTGGCCTCCCGCATCGCCGGCGTCGCCCTGCTCGCGCTGGGCGGCGACGCCCTGGCCCAGGCACCGGTGCCCACCGGATCACCCAACGCGCCCGACCAGCGCCCCGCCTTCGCCGCTCAGACCCGCGCCCCCGCACTGCCGGCGAGCGCGCCGCTGCGCATCGAGCGTGTGGCCGAGGGGCTGGAGTACCCTTGGGGCCTGGCCTTTGTCGACAACGACACCGCCCTGATCACCGAGCGCCCGGGGCGACTGCGTCGGGTCGATCTGCGTAGCGGCAGCCTCTCGGCACCGATCGGCGGGCTGCCGGAGATCGACGCCCGCGGCCAGGGCGGTCTGCTCGATATCACCCTCGACCCGGATTTCGCGCGCAATCGCCGGCTCTATCTGAGCTACGCCGAACCGCGCGAGGGTGGCAAGAACGCCACCGCCGTCGCCCGTGCCATGCTCGCCCCCGGGAGCCAGCAGCTCGACGAGCTGACGGTGATCTTCCGCCAGACGCCGGCCTGGGCGTCGACCAAGCACTTCGGCTCGCGGCTGGTCTGGGACACCCAGGGCCGGCTCTACGTCACTCTCGGCGAACGCTCGCTGCCCGAGCCACGCCAGCTGGCTCAGGACCCGCAGACGTATCTGGGCAAGGTGGTGCGTATTCAGCCCGACGGCAGCATCCCCGCAGACAACCCGTTCGCCGCGGGTCAGTCGGGGGCACCGGCGGTGTGGTCCTACGGTCATCGCAACATTCAGGGCGCGGCGCTGCATCCCGACAGCGGCAAGCTGTGGACCATCGAACATGGCCCTCGCGGCGGTGACGAGCTCAACGTGCCACTGGCCGGGCAAAACTACGGCTGGCCGGTGATCACCTATGGTGAGGATTACAGCGGCGCGCCGATCGGCGAAGGCGTGACCGCCAGGGAGGGCATGGAGCAACCGATCTACTACTGGGATCCGGTGATCGCCCCGGGTGACATGACCTTTTATCAGGGCTCACGCTTTCCCGACTGGCACGGCGACCTGATCATCGCCTCGCTCTCTCCCGGCGGCCTGGTGCGGCTGACGCTGGATGGGGAACGGGTGAGCGGCGAAGCGCGCCTGGCGTCCGAACTGGGGCGGGTACGCGACGTGGACGCAGGGCCGGACGGCGCGCTGTGGGCGCTCACCGATGCCCGCGACGGCGCCCTGGTGCGGCTGCTGCCCGATACGCAGTGACTGGGCCCAGCTCGCCCTACAGCGGCAGATGGAGGATCGCCGAGCGCAGCCCGGCGGGGGTGACCCACAGCTTGCCCACGGTCAGCGGCAGGCGGAAGCGCCGCCGCCCCGCGGCGCCCGGGTTGAACAGCAATTGGCGCCGGCCGTCGATATCGCGCCAGGTCTGGCGCGGCTTGTGCGAGTGGGCGTGGAGGATCGCCGCACAGGCCATCCGCTCATCGCAGTCGGCGATATCGTGCACCAGCTGCAACGGCTGGCCGTTGACGACCAGTTTAAGGTGCGTGGGCAGCGCCGCGCAGGAGCCCTCCCGGTCGATATTGCCGCGCACCGCATGGAGCGGTCCACGATCGGCCAGCTGCGTCAGGATCTCGGGGTCGCCGACGTCACCAAGGTGAATCAGCTGCGGGCAGTCGGCGAGCAGCGTTAGCGCCTCATCGCGCAGCAGACCGTGGGTGTCGGCGATCACCCCGAGCGGCGCCGCGCTGTCGATATGCAGCGTGCGCCTCGGGGCAGTCAGCGTTTCAGGCACCGCCGGGATTGGACTTGACGGTGGATGAGGTCTCGACGCTGTCGAACGTCACCTTACCGTCGGCATCCACCTGGCAGGTAAGGTTGTACTTGGTATTGCCCGGCCCCAGCAGATCGACCAGCAGCTCAAAGGTATCGCCACTATCGAGCTCGTCGGCGGCATAGTCCCAGGCGTTGGTGTCGTAGATCGCCTTGCCCTCGATCTCGCGGTTCTCGCCGCTGTCGAGCGCCAGTGCCAGGCACTGCTTGGCGATCTCGGGCGCGCCCTCTTCCAGTACCCGAGTCTCTTTGGGGTGGTGCGGCTGGCTGGCGCCCTGCTCCTGGGCCATCGCCCCGGCGCTTGCCAGACACAACGACACCCCGGCACCCATGACCATCGCTCTCATCACGTTCACCGCACTGCTTACGTTCACCGCACTGCTTGCGCTCATCGCCCCTCTCCCGGTCATGCTACCTCTCCTTGTCATCACATCAGGCTCGGTCGAGCCATGGACGCTTGCAGTATAGAAGAGCCAGGGACGCCGCGCGCTGGCCTAGGCTTCAGCCCCACAGCCGCCGGGTGGCGATCGCCGCGCCCTCGCTCAGTGCTTTGAGCTTGGCCCAGGCCACGTCCTGAGCCACGAACTCGTAGCTGGCAAAGGTGCCGAAGCCGCAGTCGGTGCCCGCCACCACGCGCTCGCGGTCGCCGATGGCATCCACCGAGGCGCAGATGCGATTGGCCACCACTTCGGGGTGTTCGAGATAGTTGGTGGTGACGTCGATCACCCCCGGCATCAGCAGCATGTGATCGGGTAGCGGGTGGGTCTTGAAGGAGACCGTCTCGTGCTCGTGGCGCGGGTTGCCCAGCGGGATGCTGAGCGCCCCCACCTTGGCCCGGTAGAGGATCGGCAGCAGCTCGGCCACCGGCACGTCGTCCTGGTGCGGCCCCTGCCAGTTGCCCCAGCAAACGTGCAGGCGCACCTGGTCCGCCGGGATGTTCTCCAGCGCCAGATTGATCGCCTCGACGTGCAGCTCGACGCGCTCGAGGAAGGTGCCCAGGTCGGCATCACCGAACAGGATCACGCGTTCCATGGCCAGATCCGGGGCATCCAGCTGCAGCACGTGGCCAGCGGCCACGATCGCCTCGTACTCCTGCTTCAGCTCGCGGGCGACGGCGAGCACGTAGTCGCGGTCGGTGGGGTAGTCAGGGTTGTCCTGGGCGCGCAACATGGTGGTGGTGACCACGCCGGGAGAGGCCGCGGTCATGAAGGTCTCGCGCGGTGCCGGGCGCCCCGCCAGCGCGGCCGCGAACGAGGCCAGCTCCGCCTTGACCCCGGCCAGCGTCGGATCGTAGCGCACCGCCTGCTGCGCCAGCGGCGTGTTCCAGACCTTGGCCAGATCCTCGGAGACGCCGATCTGGCGCGCCATGTGTTCGGCATAGCCGGGGAATTTCTGGATATCCAGCGTCGGCTTGCGCCGCCCCTCGCCGCCGAAGCCGCTCATGCGCTCGGTGACATAGGTCGAGAAACCCACCCGCGGTGCCTCGCCGTTGTTGATGCTGTCGAGCCCGGCATCGAGCTGGGCGCCGATCACGCCATCCAGGCAGCGCGCGACCTCGGCCTCGAACGCTGCGCTATCCACTGGCTTGCCCTGCTCACGCAGCACCAGCATGCGCGACAGCGCCGGGGTACGCGGCAGGCTGCCGGTGTGGGTGGTGATGATGCGGTCGCGGCTGGTCTGCATGGGGTCCCCTCAACGCGGTCATGGTGATGAATCAGCCGCCAAGGATACCCAAGCCGCGCCGCGGAAACTGGCGTACACACGTGAAAATTCCGCGCCTCCAACATGAGCTGGGCTCATGCCGGAGGCGCGAACCACTGAGGCGCACTAGCGGTCGCCTCAGTCGTCCAGCCTTGCAGTCATCGAGCGCTCGGTCATCCAGGGCTCAGTCATCCAAAACCTCGGGCAGATCGGTCACCGCGCCGCGCGAGGCGGAGCTGACGGTCTTGGCGTACTTGGCCAGGGCGCCGCGGGCATAGCGCGGCGTCGGCCGCCGCCACGCCTCGCGCCGGCGCTCGAGCTCGGCGTCGTCGACGTGCAGGGTCATGACGTCGTTCTCGGCGTCGATGGTGATCTCATCGCCATCCTCGACAAGGCCGATCGGCCCGCCGACGAAGGCTTCCGGGGTGATATGGCCAACCACGAAGCCGTGGCTGCCGCCGGAGAAGCGCCCGTCGGTGATCAGCGCCACCTGATCGCCCAGGCCACGGCCCATGATCGCCGAGGTGGGAGTGAGCATCTCGCGCATGCCCGGCCCGCCCTTGGGCCCTTCATAGCGGATGACGACGACGTCGCCGGCGACCACCGTCAGGTCGTTGATGCGCGCCTGCGCCTCCTCCTCGGAATTGAACACCCGCGCGCGGCCGGTGAAGCGGGTGCCCTCCTTGCCACTGATCTTGGCCACCGCACCTTCCGGGGCGAGATTGCCGTAGAGAATGCGCAGGTGGCTGGACGCCTTCACCGGCGCATCCAGCGGCTTGATGATCTGCTGATCGAGCGGATAGGGCGCGACCTCGGCGAGGTTCTCCGCCAGCGTTCTGCCGGTGACGGTGACGCAGTCGCCGTGCAGCAGGCCGGCCTCGAGCAGGGTCTTCATCAGCGGCTGGATACCGCCGATCGCCACCAGCTCGCTCATCATGTAGTGGCCGCTGGGGCGCAGGTCGGCCAGCACCGGCACGCGCTTGCCGATCGCGGTGAAGTCATCCAGCGTCAGCTCGACCCCGATGGTGTTGGCGATCGCCAGCAGGTGCAGCACCGCGTTGGTGGAGCCGCCGAGGGCGATGACCACGGTGATGGCGTTCTCGAACGCCTGGCGGGTCATGATGTCCGACGGCTTCAGATCCAGCGCCAGCAGATTGAGCACCGCCTCACCGGCGGCGTGGCTGTCGTCGCGCTTGGTCTGCGATACCGCCTCCTGGGCCGAGGAGTTGGGCAGGCTCATGCCCAGCGCCTCGATCGCCGAGGCCATGGTGTTGGCGGTGTACATGCCGCCGCAGGAGCCCGGTCCGGGGATCGCCGTCTCCTCGATCTGCTTGACCTCGATCAGCGACTTGTTGCCCTGGGAGTAGGCCCCCATCGCCTCGAACACCGAGACGATATCGGTGTGCCCGGCGCCGGGCTGGATGGTGCCGCCGTAGACGAAGATACCCGGGCGATCGAGGCGCGCCAGGCCGATCATGCAGCCCGGCATGTTCTTGTCGCAGCCGCCGATCGCGACCACGCCGTCGAAGCCCTCGCACCCGGCCACCGCCTCGATGGAGTCGGCGATGATCTCGCGCGAGACCATCGAGTACTTCATGCCCTCGGTGCCGTTGGCGATGCCGTCACTGATGGTGATGGTGTTGAACACCACGCCCTTGCCGCCGGCGGCATCGGCACCGTCGCTGGCCGCGTCGGCGAGCACGTCGATATGACTGTTGCACGGCGTGACCCGGCTCCAGGTCGAGGCGACCCCGATCTGCGGCTTCTTGAAGTCTTCGTCGTTGAAACCCACCGCGCGCAGCATGGCGCGGCTGGCCGCCTTGCCGGGGCCATCGACCACCTTGGCCGAATGGCGCCGCCGCGGGTCGTTCTCGTGGGTGGCATCGTGCTCGCTCATCGGGCGCTCCTCTCTGGTGATGCTGAGTCTTGTGGTCCTGGCGTGTGATTGGCGTGCGGTTGCGGCATCGTGTTCCACGGACGCGCCTGGCTGGCGTCCGTGACCGATGGAACCGGCGGAGATCGCTTGGCGTCCCCCTGTCCGTGCCATACTGGCGCGGCGCTCTCGCTCCATCCTCTCTCACTTCGCGGCGGCTCGTCATGTTCGACTTCAAGGAAATCGAAGCCTTCGTCTGGATCGTGCGCCTCGGCTCGTTCCGATTGGCGGCCCAGCACTTGCATCTGACCCAGCCCTCGATCTCCGATCGGGTCGCGCGGCTGGAGGAGATCGTCGGTGGTGCGCTGCTGGATCGCGCCCAGCGTCCGATCCAGCCGACCCTCAAGGGGCGGCAGTTCTATCGCCACGCCGAGCTGCTGCTGGAGACGCGTCAGGAGGCGATGGCGATGCTCGAGGCCAGCAACCCGTTCCAGGGGGTGCTGCGTCTCGGCGTGGTGGAAACGATCGCCCATAGCTGGCTGCCGGCGTTCATTGCCGAGCTCGCCAACCGCTTTCCCGACATGACGCTGCAGCTCGAGGTGGATGGCACGCCGGGGCTCGCCAGCCGACTGCTCAATCGCCAGGTCGACATGGCCTTCACGCTGGGACCGGTGGACGCCAAGGACATTCTCAGCCGGCCGCTGTGCCACTATGCCACGGGCCTGATCGCCACGCCGCAGCTGGGCTTCTCGGCCCAGACCTTCACTCTGGAAGCGCTGGCGCGAACCGGAACACCGTTGATCACCTTTGCCAGTGACAGCCGCCCCTATCGCGCGCTGCAGTCACTCCTCCATCAGGAGCGCCTCGAGCGGATTAAGCTGCACTGTTCCGGCTCGGTCTGGACCATCGTGCGCCTGGCGCTGGATGGCATCGGCGTCGGCGCCATTCCGCCGCGCATCGTCGAGCAGGAGATCGCCCGCGGCGAACTCATCACGCTGCCCTGTGATCTGCCCCGGCTCGACTTCGCGGCCTCCTGGCCGCAGCACATCGACAAGGCGCTGGCCGATGGCGTCATCGATCTGGCGATCGAGCTCGGCCAACGAGACCAGCGCGAACACGCCTGACGTCGGACGAGGCGTTACCGAGGAGGCTCATGGCGCAAGGCGTTGGCGATGTGCCTGAGATCGAAAGGTTTTGTCGAAAGCGCTGAGATTGAAAGGTTTTGCCGATGAAAGGGAATCATAAAAATCGATTGGATTGATGCGCCGTGAACCCATAGCGTTGGATTGCATAAAGGTGGCGCTCGGCCCTGGCGGTCGTAGCGGCCACGACAATGACAATCAGGATCGACGACATGACCTCTCTCGACGCCACCGTCTCTCCGGCCGAGGCACGCACCGCCATCCGTCGCGGCGACTGGCCCACCACCACCACCGGTATCGCCAACGGCTACGCCCAGGCCAACCTGGTCATTCTGCCCGAGCGCTACGCCGCGGATTTCCTGCGCTTCTGCCTGGCCAATCGCGCCGCCTGTCCGGTACTCGACGTCAGCGAACCGGGTAGCTTTCACCCGCAGGTCTTGGGTGAGGCGATCGACCTGCGCACCGACGTGCCGCGCTACCGCGTCTACGAAGAGGGCGAACTGGTCGACGAACCGGCCGATCTCGTCTCCCGCTGGCGCGACGATCTGGTCACCTTCTCGCTCGGCTGCTCGTTCTCGTTCGAGGAGTCGCTGATCGCCGAGGGCGTACCGGTTCGCCACATGGCCGCCCGCACCATCGTACCGATGTACCGAACCAGCCTTCCGCTGATCCCCGCCGGCCCGTTCCACGGCAGCTACGTCGTGTCGATGCGCGCCATGTCGCCCGCCGATGCCATCCGCGCCATCCAGATCACCACCGACATGCCCAGCGTTCACGGCGCGCCCCTGCACCTGGCGCGACCGGAGCTGATCGGCATCGACGATATCCATCGGCCGGATTTCGGCGATGCCCCGGTGATGGAAGCCGGTGACATTCCGGTGTTCTGGGCCTGCGGGGTAACGCCGCAGATCGCCCTGATGAATGCGAAGCTGCCCTTCGCCATGGCCCACGCGCCGGGCCACATGCTGATCACCGACATTCCCAACCATCGTTTGAAGTACCGCTGACGAGATCGCGCGACGAGCGCGGCCGTCAGGCGATGACCCACCCTCGTACAACAAACTCAATACGCGAGAGAGTCCCATGAAAAAGATGCTGCTCGGCCTCACCATGACCGCCCTGGCCGCCGGTCTCACCCAACCGGCAAGTGCGGAAACCAGCCTCAACGTCGTCGGTACCTGGAGTGCCGTCTCGCTCCACAAGAACTTCGAGAAACCGTTCTGGACCGAGACGCTGCCCAAGGCGAGCGACGGCCAGATTCAGGTCCAGATGACGACCTTCGATCAGATGGGTATCTCCGGTGGCGATGTCTTCACCTATCTGAAGAACGGCCTGTTCAATGTCGGCATGACCTTCTCCGACTACGTCGGCGGCGAGGCGCCGGCACTCGAAGGGCTCGACCTGCCGATGATGACCACCGACCCCGCGAAGGCCCGCGAGGTCAGCGAGGCGTTCATGCCGATCGCCGAACGGGCGATGCAGTCTCACTACCAAGCGCACGTGCTGGCGATCGCGCCCAACACGCCGCAGGTGGTGTTCTGCAACACGCCGATCAAGAGCCTCGGCGACCTGCAGGGCAAGAAGGTCCGCGCCAGCGGTCGCACCACGGCGGAATTCCTCTCGGCGCTCGGCGCCCAGAGCACGGTCATGGCGTTCAACGAGGTACCGGGGGCGCTGGAGCGCGGAGTGATCGACTGCGCCGTCACCGGCTCGCTCTCCGGCTACAACTCCGGCTGGCAGGATGTGGCGGACTATCTGCTGCCGCTGCCGGTGGGCGGCTGGGATACCGTCATCACCGCCATCAGCGATGCCACCTGGCAGTCGCTGGATGACGCCACCCGTCAGCTGATCGAGCGAGAGATCGCCACCGGCTTCGTCGACCCGGTGTGGAACAATCTGCCCAAGGACGAGCAGCAGGGCATCGCCTGCCTGACCGGCAACGGCGAGTGCGAACACGGCAAGCCGGGCGACATGACACTGGTCGCGGTGACCGATGCCGACCGCGAGCGCGCCCATCAGGCGCTGGTCAGTGCGGTTCTGCCGAGCTGGGCCGCGCGGATAGATGACAAGACGATCTCGCTGTGGAACGCGGACGTCGCGCCGCTCGTCGCGCTTCCCATCGTCAAGTAAACGGGTCGCCGGGCCGGGCACGCCGGTGCCCGGCCCGGCCCCAGACACCCGTTCTCAGCCGCCGGCAGGTATTCCATATGCTCGCTCTCGTCTCTCTGGCCGACGCCCTGGTGGGCGCCGTCCGCCTCGTCTCGCGCTGGGCCGCGCGGCTCATCGGCCTGCTGCTGTTGGCCGTCGTGGTCATGGTCATCCTGGAAGTGGTCGGCCGCAAGCTGCTGGGCCGCTCCTTCGAAGGCGTCCAGGAGTACGCCGGCTATGCCCTCGCCATTCTCTCGGCCTGGGGGCTCTCGCACACGCTGGTCGAACGTGCCCATATCCGTATCGATGTCGGCTACTCGAAGCTGCCGAGCGCCGCTCGGACAGCGCTCGATCTGCTCTCGATACTCGCCGTCAATCTGGTCGGCTGGATGATCGTCATCCACGCCTGGCCGGTGTTCTCGGGGTCACTCTCCAACCACACCACCGCCAATACGCCGCTGTCGACGCCACTGTGGATACCGCAGCTGGTCTGGGTCGTGGGCTACACCTGGTTTGCCGTGTCGGCGGCGGTGCTGGCGATTCGCGCCCTGCTGGCCGCGGTCGGCGGCGATCGTGACACGCTCGGCACACTGATCGGCATGGGCCACGATGCCGACCAGCTCGAGGCCGAGTCACTCGAAACCGCCCCACCCGCGACCCGCGCGCGCGACAACACCGCAACAGGAGGGAAATCCTGATGCTCGCCTTTCTCTCCATCGGGATTCTGGCACTGCTGCTGACGGGTATTCCGGTCGCCATCGTGCTGTTCCTGCTCGCCTTCGGCGTCGATCAGTTCTTCTCGTTCTTCCCGCTGATGCGGGCACTCGGCCAGAACCTGTGGTCGGCGGCGGACTCCTTTCTGCTCATCGCGATTCCGCTGTTCGTGCTGATGGGCGAGATCATCGTGCGCGCGGGGATCGCCGAGCGCGCCTATCGCGCCATGGATCACTGGCTCTCCTGGCTGCCCGGCGGCCTGCTGCATGCCAACGTCATGACCTCGATGCTGTTCTCCGCGACCTCGGGCTCCTCCGTGGCCACCGCGGCGACGATCTCCACCGTGGCGCTGCCCCAGGGCGACAAGCTCGGCTATCACCCGCGGCTCTTCTGCGGCAGCATCGCCGCCGGCGGCACGCTGGGTATCCTGATCCCGCCGTCGATCAACCTGATCGTCTATGGCTTCCTCACCGAGACCTCGATCCCCAAGCTGTTCGTGGCCGGGCTGCTGCCGGGGCTGTTGCTGACCGGCCTGTTCATGCTGACGGCGATCCTGTTCTGCACCTTCAAGCCCTCGCTGGGCGGGCCACGCAGTCACTCGAGCTGGCCTGAGCGCTTGCGTCACCTGACGTTCTTGCTGCCGCTGCTGGTCCTGTTCATCGCCATCGTCGGCTCGATCTACACCGGCTGGGCGACACCCACCGAAGCCGCCGCCATCGGCGTGGTGGTGGCGTTGATACTCGCCGCATTCAACCGACGCCTGGACTGGCGCATGCTGACCGCCGCGCTCGACAACACCGTGCGCACCACCTCGATGATTCTGTTCATCATGCTGGCGGCGTCGTTTCTCAACTTCGCGCTCGCCTCGGCCGGCCTCTCCCAACAGCTGACGCAGCTGCTGACGCAACTGGACCTGTCGCCGATGGCGCTGCTGCTCTGCGTGCTGGCACTGCTGGTGGTGCTCGGTTTCTTTATCGAGACACTCTCGATGATGGTGATCACGCTGCCGATCATCGCCCCCCTGCTGTTTGCCGCGGGCTTCGACAAGGTGTGGTTCGGCGTGGTGATGATCCTGTTCGTCGAGATGGCGCTGATCACCCCACCGGTGGGTCTCAACCTCTACATCGTGCAGGCAGCCCGGCGCGGCAAGCCGTTCTCCGATGTGATCATCGGCACGCTGCCGTTCATCGCCGCCATGGTGGTGATGGCCGTGCTGCTGATCCTGTTCCCCGGCATCGCCCTGTGGCTGCAGAACTCGCTCTGATTCGCCGCGTCATCGATGACTCGTCCAAAGACAACTCAGGAACCGCTCATGCTGACTTTCGATACCCCTGAAGGCACGCTCACCGTCACGCCACGGCGGCTGGCGATCGCCGGCTGGGCAGGCCGCGATCAGGGCAGTGTCCAGCATCACATCGCCGAGCTGGCCGCCATCGGCGTCAAGCCGCCCTCCAGCGTGCCGCTTTTCTACCGCGCCAGCGCGCAACTGCTGACCCAGGCGGAGAACGTCGAGATGCTCGGCGGCGACGGCTCCGGCGAAGCCGAGGTCTGCCTGGTCAGCGACGAAGATGGCCGGCTGTGGGTGACGCTCGCCTCCGATCACACCGATCGTAAACTCGAGGCGGTCGGTGTCGCCGAGTCCAAGCAGCTCTGCGCCAAACCGGTGGCCCGCCAGGCATGGCCGCTGGCGGCCGTGCGCGCGCATTGGGATGCGCTGGAACTGGCCAGCGAGATCGAAGAGAACGGTCAGGTCGTCAGCTACCAGCAGGGCACGCTGGCCGAGCTGCTGGACGTCGAGACGCTGCTGGCCAAGCTGCCCGCCGCACTCAAGCAGGGCGAATCGCTGGCCCCCGACACGCTGCTATTGTGCGGCACGGTGCCGGCCATTGGCGGTATCCGGCCCAGCCCGCGCTTCTCGATGACGCTCACCGACCCCGTGCTGAACCGCCGCCTGAGCCACCGCTACGCCGTCATCGAGCTCGAGGTCGCGCAATGAGCTCACTCAAGCCCCCACAAGGTGGCGCACAAACGTTCTGGGCGCGCCCTGCCGGCCAACGTCGGCTACGCGACTGGCAGGCCGCCATCGACGGCGGCGACTTCACCCCCGCCCAGGCGCTGGAAGCACTGATCGAGCGAGCCCGGGCACGCGCCGAGGTCACCGCCACGGCCTATGTCGAATTCGATGCTGACAAGCTGGCGGACCGGTTGGCACGGGTCGACCCCACTCAACCCCTGGCGGGTGCGCCAATCAGCATCAAGGATCTGTTCGACGTCCAGGGCGAGGTGACCCGAGCCGCCTCCCGCGTGCTGGGGGGCAACCCGCCCGCCAGCCACGATGCGCCGGCGGTCCAGCGGCTGCGCCGTGCCGGGGCGCTGCTGACCGGGCGTACCAACATGAGCGAGTTCGCATTCTCGGGGCTCGGCCTCAATCGACACTACGGCACGCCGCCCAACCCGTTTGATAGCGAACGCATCACCGGCGGTTCGACCTCGGGTGGCGCGGCCTCGGTCGCCTTCGGTCTCGCCGCTGCCACGCTGGGCAGCGATACCGGCGGTTCGCTCAGGATCCCTGCCGCATTCTGCGGCCTGACCGGCTTCAAGCCGAGCCAGGCCAGCGTACCCGGTGAAGGGGCCTACCCGCTGGCACCGAGCCTCGACTGCGTGGGCCCGATCGCGACCAGCGTGGCGTGCTGCGCCAGCCTCTGGTCGATTCTGGCCGAGCGGCCGCTGCCTGCGCTGGACACGACGCCGCGACCGCTGCGGTTGGCGGTGGCCGCAGGCGGCCTGCTGAGCGAACTGGACGACGCCGTGGATGACGGTTTCGAGGCCGCGCTCGCGGTACTCAAGGCCCAGGGGTGCCATATCGAGCGAGTGTCGTTCACCGCGATCGACGCGGCACTGGCCATCAACCAGCAGGGTGGTCTGGTGGTGCCGGAAGCGGCCGCGCTGCACCGCGAGCAGCTCGCCCGCGCCGGGGCCGACTACGACCCCTCGATCGCCGAACGCCTGAAGGGCGGCCGGGACATCAGCGCCGCCGATTACCTGCAGCGCCTGTGGCCAAGAGCAGGCTGGCAGCGACGCTTTGAACAGGAGATGGCCGGCTTCGATGCAGTGCTGCTGCCCACCGTCGCCACGCTGCCCCCGCGACGGGCCGAGCTCGAAGACGACGCCGCCTTCCAGCGCGCCAATCGGCTGGCGCTGCGCAATACCAGCGTCTTCAACTATCTCGACGCGGCCTCGATCTCGCTGCCCTACCTCGCCACCGGCGCCGAGCTCCCCATCGGCCTGATGCTATCGCGCCCCCAGGGCGACGATGACGCCCTACTGCAACACGCCTGCGTGGTGGAAGCGATGCTGGGGAGATAGCACGAAGCTGGCTCGGTCCGGGGACTTCGATCCCACGCTCAGGCTCATGCCCTGGTCGGTCTCCATCGCAGCGGGCGCCGCTCGCTGCCCCTTACGGCGGCGCCGCCGGCGCTTGCATCGATGCTAAGATGCGGCCCCATGTTTCAGAGAGTCCTCCCCGTGTCGTCAGCCCCGATCACTCGTCCCCCGCTCCCCGCCTGGCTGTGGCTCTTGGCCTTCGGCCTCGCCGCGATCAATCTGCGCGCGCCGATCGTGGTGGTGGGGCCGGTGCTCGAACCGATCATGTCGACACTCGCCATCGGTGCCGGCACCGCCAGTCTCTTCACCACCGGGATGATTCTGTGCTTCGGGCTGCTGTCACCGCTGGCACCGGGTTTCGCCGGGCGCGTGGGGCTCGACCGTGCGATCGCCTGGGCGCTCAGCCTGATCGCCCTGGGAGGGCTGCTGCGCGGGATGGAGAGCGTGACGCTGATGCTGGCGGGCACGCTGTGCGCGGGGCTGGGTATCGCCTTCGGCAATGTGTTCATGCCGAGCCTGGTCAAGCGCGATCGCGGTGATCGCCTGGGCCGTACCATGGGGCTCTATACGGTGATGATGGGCGTGGGCGCGACGGTCAGCGCCGGCAGCGCGGTCCCGCTGATGCGCGCCTCGGGCAGCTGGTCGACCCCGATCTGGCTGTGGGCCGGTTTCGGCGTGCTCTCGGCACTGCTGTGGTGGCGCCTGGCACTGCGCCTGCCCGCGGGCGACGGCGCTGCCGCCAAGCGCCCGCCGATGTCACGTCTGTTCCGCAGCCCGGTGGCATGGACGCTGACGCTGTTCATGGGCGCCCAGTCGCTCGGCTTCTATACCCTGCAGACCTGGGTGCCGGCGGTGGCGATCCAGGCCGGCGTGCCCGAGGCCACCGCCGGGCTGATGCTGTCGATGATCAACCTCACCAGCATCCCCGCCAGCTACTTCATTGCCCGCCTCGCCTCGCGCCTGACCCACCACAGTCTGCTGGTGCTCGGCCTGTGTGCGCTGATCGCCGTCGCCCTGCTGGGGCTGATGCTGGCCCCCACCGCGGCGCCGATCGGCTGGGCACTGCTGCTCGGCGCCGGCCAGGGCGGCTGCTTCAGTTTCGCGTTGACCATGATCGTGCTGCGCACGCGTCAGCCGCAGCACGCTGCCATGCTCTCCGGCATGTCGCAGAGCCTGGGCTATCTGCTGGCGGCCTGCGGTCCGCTGCTGTTCGGCGCTCTGCACGGTTTGAGCGGCGACTGGCAGCTCTCGCTGGGGTTTTTGCTACTGCTGCTGGCCGGCCAGAGCGTGGCCGGGATGCTATTAGGGCGGCCGCGGATGGTCAGGCTCGGTGACGATTAGCGCAGGTCTGAAAAGTACTGCGCGCCGAAGGCGGCTATGGTCGAAGTCTTACACGATGTGACGGCGATGGCTGATACCCAGCCGTCGTACCAACGGGCACACTACGCTTTGTCCGAAAACTACCGCGCTGCGACTTTTCAGACAGCGCCCCGGCGCCCCTCTTTCTTGTGATCCGATCGGTGGAGACACGATGGACTGGAACATGGCCTATGTCTGGCTGGTGGCGGCCCTGCTGCTGGGGCTGGCCGAACTGCTCTCCGGCGCGATGGTGCTGCTGGCGCTGGCGCTGGCGACCCTGGTCGCGGTGCTGCTGGCCGCGCTAGGCGCCTCGCTCACCTGGCAGCTCTTGGGGCTGGGTCTGGCCGCCGGGGTGATGCTGCCGCTGGTGATCAAGGTGATCCGCCCCCGTTTCTCGCCTCGCGGGGTGGCCTACGGCACCACCGGCACCGGCACCGAACGCGGCCAGCGCTACCGCACGCTGAAGCGCGATTTCGATGGCGCCAGCGGCATCGAGATCAACGGCGACTTCTATCGGCTGCGCGTCGCCGACAGCGACACGACCGAGCTGCCCGCCAACAGCGAGGTCATCTTCCAGCGTTTCGAGGGCACCCTGGCCATCGTCACGCTCCCCCATCATACGGAGTCATCATCATGAATTTCATCGGGCCCGGGCTGCTGATCAGCCTGATCATCGTCGCGCTGGGCGTGATCCTCATCATCAAGGGGCTGGTCATCGTGCGCCAGTCCGAGGTGATGGTGGTCGAGCGTCTCGGCTCCTTCAACCGGCTGCTGGAGAGCGGGATCAACGTGATCATTCCGTTCATCGAGCAGCCGCGGGCGATCAGCATGATCCGCTATCGCAAGCAGGGCGAAGAGTACTACCCGATCTCCACCGAGGAGGTGCGCATCGACCGCCGCGAGACGGTGATGGACTTCCCCGGCCAGCCGGTGGTGACCACCGACAACGTCACCGTCACCATCAACGGCGCGCTCTACTACCAGATCATCGACCCCAAGCGCGCGGTCTACGAGGTCGCCAACATGAGCCAGGCGGTCGAGGTGCTGGCCAAGACCACGCTGCGCTCGGTGGTGGGTAAGATGGAGCTGGACAAGCTGTTCGAGTCTCGCGCCGAGGTCAACAACGCCATCCAGGCGGACATGGAGACGCCGGCCTCCAAGTGGGGGGTCAAGATCACCCGCGTCGAGGTCCAGGACATCGCCATGCCCGAAGAGGTGGAGAGCGCCATGCGCCTGCAGATGGCCGCCGAGCGTAAACGCCGCGCCACGGTGACCGAAGCCGAGGGCGAGAAGTCCGCCGCCATCGCCATGGCCCAGGGTCAGCGCGAGTCGGCGATTCTCAACGCCGAGGGCGACAAGCAGTCGGCGATCCTGCGCGCCCAAGGCGAGCAGGAGTCGATCAAGCTGGTGCTCAACGCCATCGGCGAGAGCGACGAGAACAAGCGCACCGTGGTGGGCTACCTGCTCGGCCAGAGCTACATCAAGGCGCTGCCGAACATGGCCAAGGCGGGCGAGCGGGTCTTCGTGCCCTACGAGTCCTCTGCCCTGCTGGGCTCGATGGGCATGTTCCGCGAGATGGCCGGCTCACCGGAAGATACGGTCGCCAAGCACCTGCGCGACAACAACCTGCAGCGCGGCATGGTCGGCGGCGCCGCCAGCCAGAGCTGAGCGTCGAATGGCCCGGGCGGGCGCCCGGGCCACCTGAACCCGCCCCTCTCAGCCGAGCTGGAACGGATAGACGTTGCCGATACCCAGCAGGCGGGTGAGTTCGTCCAGCGCTGCCAATGTCTCCTCGGCGAGCTGCGGGTCGGCCAGATCGTCGGGCGTCAGCCGGTCACGGTAGTGACGCTCGACCCACGCCACCAGCTCGGCGTGCAGTCGCTCATCGAGCAGCACGCGCCCGCCCAGGGCGCCGCGCTCCTGCGCCGAGAGTGCCACGCGCAGGCGCAGGCAGGCCGGCCCGCCGCCGTTACGCATGCTCTGCTTGACGTCCTTGACCAGAATCTCGCCGATCGGGTTGTGCCCGGCCAGCAGCAGATCCTGGATCGCCCGCCACACCGTCTCGTTCTCCTGGCACTCGCCCGGCACCACCAGCGTCATGTCGCCACCGGGGTTGGTGAGCAGCTGCGAGTTGAACAGATAGGTCGAGACCGCCTCCTCCAGGCTGATCGCCTCGCTGGGGACGCGCACCGGGATCAGCGGCGTGGCCATCCGGCTGCGCAGCGCCTCCAGGGTCTGCTCCTCGTCGAGGAACGCCATCTCGTGGTAGAGCAGCACCGGGCCGTTGCCCACTGCGATCACGTCGTTGTGGAACACCCCGGCATCGATCGCCTCGGGATGCTGCTGGGCGAACACCGTCTGCGCCTCAGCCAGGCCGTGCTGACGCGCCACCGCCTGGCTGGCCTCCAGCGTCTGACGCGCGGGGTAACGCTGCGGGCCGCGCTCACCGCCGAAGGCCTGGCGCCCATAAACGTAGAGATGCACCCCGGCCTCGCCGTGGTCGCCGCAGAGTCGGGTGTGGTTGGCCGCGCCCTCGTCGGAGAACGCCGGGGTCGCCGGCAGCGCCGAATGATGGGCAAAGTGCGCCGGATCGCGGAAGATCGCCGCCAGCACGCGGGCGGTAGTCTCCGGCTCCAGATAGCGGTGAAAGCTCGACTGCAGGTTGGCCGGGGTGAAGTGCACGCGGCCATCCGCGACGTCGCGGCTGGGGGTCACCGTGGCGGCATTGGCGGTCCACATGCTCGACGCCGAACACACCGCGCGCAGCAGCTGCGGCGCCTCACGGGCGGCTCGGGTCAGCACCTCGGCATTGCTGCCGGTAAAGCCCAGCGCGCGCAGCGCACCGAGATCGGGGCGCTGCTGCGGCGGCAGCACGCCCTGGGCGTAGCCGGCATCCATCAGCGACTTCATCTTGGCCAGCCCCTGCAGCGCCGCCTCGCGCGGATTGGAGGCGAGCCCGCCGTGGCGCATCGAGGCCACGTTGCCGTGGGCCAGGCCGGCGTAGTTGTGGGTCGGCCCGACCAGGCCGTCGAAATTGACCTCGCGCACATCGCTCATCGCGCCGCTCGTCACGTCGCTCATAACGTGACCCCGGGCGGCAGTTCGCCGGGCAGCGTCAGGGTGTCGGACTCCATCGAGGCGACGGGATAGGCGCAGTAGTCGGCGGCATAGTAGGCGCTGGGGCGGTGGTTGCCGCTGTCGCCGATACCGCCGAAGGGCGCATCGCCTGAGGCGCCGGTGGTCTGGCGGTTCCAGTTGACGATGCCGGCACGGATGCGCAGCAGGAAATCGTCCCACTCCGGCTGGTCGCCGCCGATCAGCCCGGCGGAGAGGCCGTAGCGGGTGTCGTTGGCCAGCTCGATGGCATGATCCCAGTCACGATAGCGGTAGACCTTGAGCAGCGGGCCGAAGTGCTCCTCGTCGGGCACCTCGCAGCCGGTGACATCCACCAGCCCCGGCGAGAGCAGGCTGGTACCCGCCTCGAGCGAGGCCATGCGTACGATCACCCGGCCACCGCGCGCTTCGAGATCGGCCTGGGCCGCGAGCAGCCCCTCGGCCGCCGCCGGGCTGACAAGCCCTGCGTAGAACGGCGCAGGCTCGCTGAATGGTGCCGCCACGCGCAGTTTCTGCATCGCTTCGGCCAGCCGCGCGATCAACTGATCGCCGCTCTCGCCCTCGGGCACGATCAGGCGACGGGCACAGGTGCAGCGCTGGCCGCCGGAGAGAAACGCCGACTGCAGAATGGTCAGCACCACCGCGTCGGGGTCGCGTACGTCGCGCACCACCAGCGGGTTGTTGCCCCCCAGTTCGAGCGCCAGGATCTTGCCGATCTGGCCACCGAACTGGCGATGCAGCAGGCCGCCGATCTTGGCACTGCCGGTGAACAGCAATCCATCGATATCGCTGTGGCCAGCCAGCGCCTGGCCCACCTCGGCCGCCCCCTGGACGAGATTGATCACGCCGGCGGGCAGGCCGGCTGCGACCCAGCACTGCAGGGTCAGGTCGGCGGTCAGCGGGGTCTGCTCGCTGGGCTTGAACACCACGCAGTTGCCCGCCAGCAGCGCCGGCACCATATGCCCGTTGGGCAGGTGGCCGGGGAAGTTGTAGGGGCCGAACACCGCCAGCACGCCGTGGGGGCGGTGGCGCAGCACCGCACGGGTGCCGTTGGCGTCGCGGGCGCGCTCACCGGTACGCTCGTGATAGGCGTTCACCGAGATGGCGATCTTGCCGATCATCGCGCCGACTTCGGTGCGCGCCTCCCACAGCGGCTTGCCGGTCTCGCGGGCGATGCTCTCGGCCAGCGGCTCGCGATTGGCCTCGAGCTGGTCGCGGAAGCGCTCGACCACCGCCTGGCGCTCGGCCAGCGGGCGCCGGGCCCAGTCGGCAAAGGCACGCCGCGCCGCACTCACCGCCGCGCCGACCTGCTCCGCGGAGGCGGCATTGGCTTGCCATAGACGCGTGCCGGCGACCGGGTCGTGCTTGGTGAAGGCAGCCGCAGCGCCCGCTTGCCACTGGCCGTCGATCAGCAGTTGTTGTGTGGCGTCCATGGTTCCCTCCGGTTGGATTCTGAAAAGTCGGCTCGCTGCGGCGCGCCGGCCGGATGCGGCCGCCGCGACGTCGCTCTGGTGCCGTTCAGGTTTGAAGCAGGCGCAGGGCGTCGCCGCTGGTCACATCGAGGCGCTGCGCTTCCGCCTCGCTCAGGTGGACCACGCCGTCGGCGTCGGGGCCACGGCCGATGAAGCTGCAGCGGAAGTCCGCCATGCCGGTGGTCGCCGCCAGCCAGCTGGGGCGCTCGGCGTAGTCGAGCTCGCCGCCACTGACCTCGACCAGCGCCCGCTGCGAGTGGCGAATGGCCCCGACGTCATCGATATAGGCCTCCACCGTGGGGCCGCCATCGAAGATGTCGATATAGCCTTCCCAGCGCAGCCCCTCTTTCTTGAGCATCTCCAGCGCCGGGCGGGTCTGCTCATGGACCTGGCCGATGCACGCCCGCGCCGCCTCGGGCAGAAACGGCGTGTAGATCGGGTACTTGGGCATCAGTTCGCCGATGAAGCTCTTCTGACCCAGCCCGGTGAGCTGATCCGCCTGCTTGAACTCCATGGGGAAGAAGTGGCTGCCCAGACACTGCCAGAACGGGCTGATGCCATCGGCATCGATCACCCCGCGCATCTCGGCGAGCACCTTGTCAGGGAAGCCGTCGCGGAACTCCGCCATGAACAGCCAGCGCGCCTTGGAGAGCAGCGTACCGTTGCGGTCGCGGCGGTAGGCCGGGCGCAGGAACAGCGAGGCGACCTCGGCATCGCCGGTGTGATCGGAGCTCAGGAACAGCGTGTCGATGGTGCGATGCAGATCGAGCTGGACCGAGGAGTGGGCGAGCTTGCCTACCCGGTAGTGATAGAAGGGCGCCTCGCGCCCGACTTCCGCCTCGATGGCGCAGCAGCCGGCCAGCTCGCCGCTCTGCTCGTCTTCGAGCACGAAGAAGTAGAGCCGCTCGCAGGCGGGTACACGGCCCTCGAAGGCCGCCACCGCCTTGTCGATCTTGGCGACGAGGAAGTCGTGGTCGTTGGGCAGCGAGGTGAAGCCCACCCCGGTCTCCTGGGCCAGCGACTTGAGCTCGTCGATATCGTGATGGCTGATGGGTCTCAGACGCATTACAGGTCTCCCTCGTCCAATGCATCCTCGACGTCCGGCAGCGCCAGCGGCGCGACCAGGACCGCCCGCCCCTCCTCCACGCCGAGCAGCTCGGCCTGGGCCTCGGAGAGCAGCAACTGCCCGGTCGGCGTCAGCGCGTAGCGGGCCACGGTGCAGCGAAAATCGGCCAGACGCTGGTTGGCCACCATCGCCGGCTCGGCGTCCGGCAGCGAAGCCGCCGGGCGAATGCGTACCGGATGCCAGCCGCAGTGATTGAGCGTGCGCAGACGCGCGCGCTCGCCGCGCAGAACCGGCCCGGCATCGAAGATATCCACATGGCGCGAGCGCACGAAGCCCTCTGCCAGCATCTCGCCCAGCGCCGGCTCATGGGCGGGATGCTCACGCCCGATCGCCGAGCGCGCCTGGGGCGTGAGCAGCGGCAGGTAGAGCGGGAACTGCGGCATCACCTCGGCGATGAAGCTCTTCGAGCGCACCCCGGCGAGCTGATTGATCTCGTGGTAGCCGTGATTGAAGAAGTGGCGCCCGACGCTGTCCCAGAACGGCGACGCCCCGCTCTCGTCGAGATAACCGGGAAAGGCCACCCCCAGGGTGTCGGCGAAGCGCTCCGGATACTGGGCGATGAACATCAGCCGCGCGCGCCGCAGCAGCGAGGCGGCGCTGGTGCCGCGATAGCGCGCATCCAGCGACAGCGCGCACAGCAGAGACACCTCGGACATCTCGTGGGAGAGCGACAGCGTCTGCACTTCATGGCGCAGATTGAGCTGCTGCGAGGCGTGGATCAGCGTCTCCTGACGGTAGGTGTAGTAGACGTCCTGAGCCCCGGCCTGGGCGCGAATGGTCGCGGTCCCCACGATCTCGCCGATCTCGCGGTCCTCGAGCACGAAGGTGTAGCTCTCGTCGCCGGGGAAATCGACGTTGTGGGAGAGCGCACGGCAGGAGCGCGCGATGCGCTCCTCGAGGCGGTCACGATGTGCCGGCAGGTTGGTCAGCCGCGGCGTGGCAGTGCTGGCCAGACGCTCGATGGCGCCGAGATCGGACGCCTGGGCCGGACGCACCAGCAGCTGGCCGGCCTCCCGCGCGGTCTCGCCGGCGCGGGTCGCGGGGTCGATGCCACGCATGCCGGTCGACTCACGCACTGGCTGAGACGAGCCGTTCGATGGCCAGTTCCAGGCGCGCCATGCCCTCCTGGATGTCCGCCTCGGGGATCACCAGCGACGGCGCCATACGCAGCACGTTGGGCCCGGCGACCAGTGCCATCAGCCCCTCTTCGAGCGCCAGCGGCAGGATATCCCGCGCCTTGCCCTCGTAGGCGTCGCTCATCTCCGCGCCGATCAGCAGCCCCATGCCGCGGATCTCCTTGAACACGCCGTACTTGCGGTTGATCACGTCGAGATGCTCGCGGAACAGCGCATGCCGACGCTCGACGCCTTCGAGCACCTCGGGGGTGTCGATGGTGGTCAGCGCCGCCAGGCCCACCGCGCAGGCCAGCGCATTGCCGCCGTAGGTAGAGCCGTGGGTGCCCACCGCCAGCGACGGTGCGACGCGGTCGGTGGTGAGCATGGCGCCGATCGGGAAGCCGCCGCCCAGGGCCTTGGCCGAGGTCAGGATGTCCGGGGTCACGCCGTAGTGCATATAGGTGTAGAGCTTGCCGCTACGACCGACACCCGACTGCACTTCGTCGACCACCAAGAGCGCCTGGTGACGATCGCACAGCTCGCGCAGCCCCTGCAGGAACTCGGGGGTGGCCGGCGTCACGCCGCCCTCGCCCTGGATCGGTTCGACCACCACCGCGCAGGTGTCGTCGTCGATCAGCTCGCGCACGCTGTCGAGATCGTTGAAGCGGGCGTGGTGAATGCCGCCGGGCACCGGACCGAAGCCTTCGGAGTACTTGGGCTGACCGCCGACGCTGACGGTGAACAGGGTGCGCCCGTGGAAACCCTGCTTGAACGAGATGATCTTGTGCTTGCGCTCGCCGAAGTTGTCGAACGCCCAGCGCCGCGCCAGCTTGAACGCCGCCTCGTTGGCCTCGCCGCCGGAGGAGCAGAAGTAGACCTTGTCGGCGAAGGTGCGCGAGACCAGCTCGCGCGCCAAATTCAGCGCCGGCTCGTTGGTGTAGACGTTGGAGAGGTGCCACAGCTTGTTGGCCTGGGTGGTCAGGGCATCGACCAGCTTGGGATGGCAGTGACCCAGCGCGTTGACCGCAATGCCGCCGGCGAAGTCGATGTACTCCTTGCCCGCCTGATCCCACAGGCGGCTGCCCTCGCCGCGCACCGGAATCGCCTGCTGCGGCGAGTAGTTGGGCGTCATGTAGTGGTCGAATTCGTCTCTCGTCGGGCTTGCGGCCATCGTGGTCTCCTCACGGTTGAATGCGGTGTTGCTGGCGGCGGGCTGGCGTACACGCCGGGCCAGGACGAATCCGGGCGCACGGCGCCAGGCATTCGCAGGGTATGCAATCGAGTATAAGCAGGCGCCTGGCGCGGGGCTTTCAGCGTTGGGACGGCAAATTGCGAAAAGCGTCCTACGCTTGAAAGTCACGTGAAGCCGGTGCGACACGCCGACCGACGGTGCCGGAAGGCGCACTGCTACTCGGCAGTCTACCTGCGCGGTGCCCTTGAGAACCATGTCGGCGCCTGGCCCGAACAGGCCCAGTGCCATGTCAGAGCGCCCGCGTCTCCCCGGCTTCGATTTACGTACTCAAGGAGGTTTGCATGCAGATCGATCTCAGCACCAAGCACGCCATCGTCACCGGCTCCACCGCCGGCATCGGCCTGGCCATAGCCAAGGGGCTGGCCCAGGCCGGCGCCAGTGTCACCGTCACCGGACGCACCCAGGAACGCGTCGACCAGGCGATCGCCACGCTCACCCGCGAGGTGCCCGGCGCCAGCATCGACGGCGTGGCCGCCGATCTGGGCAGCGCCGAAGGCTGCCAGACGCTGATCGCGACGCGCCCCGAGTGCGACATCCTGATCAACAACGTCGGTATCTTCGGCCCCAAGGACTTTTTCGAGATCGAGGACGCCGAATGGCAGCAGTTCTTCGACGTCAACGTGATGAGCGCGGTGCGCCTGTCACGCCACTATGCCCAGGGCATGAAGCAGCGCGACTGGGGCCGCATCCAGTTCCTCTCCAGCGAGTCAGCGCTCAATATTCCCGCCGAGATGGTCCACTACGGCATGACCAAGAGCGCGGTGCAGTCGATCTCGCGCGGGCTGGCCAAGGTGCTGGCGGGCACCCGGGTCACCGTCAACGCGGTGCTGCCGGGGCCGACCAAGTCGGAAGGCGTGGGCAAGATGATCGCCCAGATGGCCGCGGAACAGGGCGTGAGCGAGGCCGAGGCGGAAGCCAACTTCGTCAAGGACAACCGCCCCTCCTCGATCATCCAGCGGGTAGCCGAGGTCGAAGAGGTCGCCAACCTGAGCGTCTACCTGGCCTCAGAACAGGCCAGCGCCACCACCGGCGCGGCGATGCGGGTCGAAGGCGGTATCGTCGATACCATGGCCTGACGCTCGGGCTTGACGTCTTGAGCTTGGCGTCTCGAGCTGAGTGCCTCAAACGACGCGTGCCAGCGGTATCACCGCTGGCACGCGTCTGTCGTCGAGCCCGCTGAAACGCTGGCGAGCTCCGACCGTTTCAGCCCTCGAAGCGCTTGAAGATCACGCTCGCATTCACCCCACCGAAGCCGAAGGCGTTGCAGATCGCATGCTCCATCGCCATCGGGCGCGACTCGCCGTGGACCACGTCCATCTCTGCGGCCAGCGGGTCGGGGTCGAGATAGTTGCGGGTCACCGGCGCGATCTGGTCGCGCAGCGCCAGCAGGGTGAAGATCGCCTCGACGCCGCCGGCGGCGCCGAGCAGGTGGCCAGTGGCGGCCTTGGTCGCGCTGATCGCCGGGCGATGCTCGCCGAAGACGCGCTTGACCGCCGCCAGCTCGCCGCGGTCGCCCACCGGAGTCGAGGTCGCATGCGCGTTGAGGTGGGCGATGTCGCTGGGGGCCAGGCCGGCCTGACGCAGCGCGATCTGCATCGCCCGGGCGGCGCCCTCGCCATCCTCCGGTCCGGCGGTCAGGTGGTAGGCATCCGAGGTGGTGCCGTAACCGACCAGCTCGGCGATCGGCGTGGCGCCACGCGCCTGGGCGTGCTCCAGCGTCTCGATCACGATCACCCCGGCGCCCTCGCCCATGACGAAGCCGTCACGGCCCTGATCGAACGGCCGCGAAGCCGCTTCGGGGGTGTCGTTGTAGTGGCTGGAGAGCGCCTTGGCCGCGGCGAAGCCGCCCAGGCTGACGCGGTCGATACACGCTTCACTGCCACCGCACACGGCGATCTCCGCCTCCCCGGCGTGGATCATGCGCGCGGCGTCGCCGATCGCCTGCAGGCCGGCGGCGCAGGCGGTCACCGGCGCGGCCAGCGGGCCCTTGAAACCGTGGCGAATCGAGATATGGCCGCAGGCCAGGTTGGCCAGGAACGACGGGATGGTGAACGGCGACAGCCGTCGCGGGCCGCGGCTGTCGGTGGTGCGAACCGCATCGGCGATCGCCGGGAAGCCACCGATACCCGAGCCGATCAGGGTCGCGGTGCGGGTCTTCTCGTCTTCGCTCTGGGGGTACCAGTTGGCCTGTCTGAGCGCGTCGTCGGCGGCCACCACCGCCATCTGGATGAAGCGGTCCATCTTGCGCCGCTCCTTGGGATCGATGGCGCGGTCGAGATCGAATCCGGCACTGTCCTCTTCGATAGTCGGCACCGGGCCGCCGACGCCGACAGCGAGCCCCTCGACGGTCTCCGCGGGCAGGCGGCGCAGACCGGAAGCGCCGGAGAGCAGGCGCTGCCAGACGGTTTCCAGCTGGCAGCCCAGCGGCGAAAGAATGCCCATACCTGTCACTACGATACGTCGCATGACGTTGTCCTTACTGGTCGTTGATCGAATATCACTATTACTGCGGCCGCTGGCCGGTGATCTCGGCGGATGGGGTAACGGCGGCCTCGGCGAGTGGATCTGCCACAGCGGTCTCCCCCGTAGCGGTCTCCTGCATGGGAGAGGTGAACAGGGCCTCCCCTTGGGCCCGTGCACGCTCGGCGCGCTGACGCATCGCCGGCGTGGCATCGGGGCCGGCGACCATCGCCACGTCGCGCGGTACCAGCGGCTTCCCCCGATGGCGGTCGTAGATGACCGGCACGATCGGCTCGCCACTGTCACGATGCACCAGTTCGATACCGCGGGCGGCGATCGGCAGGTGGTGCTCGCCCCAGGCGTAGAGTGTCAACAGCACCGGCGCCAGCCCGCGCCCCTTGTCGGTCAGGCGATACTCGAAGCGCGGCGGGCGGGTCTGATAGCGCTGCTTCTCGAGCAGGCCATTGTCGACCATGCGCTCGAGACGCCGTGTGAGCATGTTGGAAGCAATACCGAGCCCGCGCTGGAACTGATCGAAGCGCGTCGCCCCCTGAAAGGCGTCGCGCAGGATCAGTAGCGTCCAGCTATCCCCCACGCAGGCCAGCGCGCGGGCGATAGGGCAGAGGTCGGGCTCGTCGCTCACTTTCATAATGCAAGCGACTGTACCCGATTCCCCGCGGCAGGGAAAGCCAGAGGCGGCGCGCGCGGCAGCCCCCAGGCCGCCTACGCCCGGTCGAAGGCCAGCCGCACCCGCGGCAGCGACTCGCCGAAGCGCTCGACCGTCTCTTCGGCCAGCCGGGTCCAGCCGCGCGCCTCCAGCGCCGGTGCCAGCATCAGGCTGGCATCGATCAGCACGCGGGCGTGGCCGGCGGCGAGCAGCGCCTCCAGTGACAGTTCGAGCAGGCGCGAGCCGACACCCTGGCGGGTGATCGCGGGCCACACGTAGAGCGTCTCGATGCGCCCGTCGTTGGCGTCGCGCTCGCAGAAGCCGACACAGTGGCCGTCGCACTCCGCGACCAGGGTCGGATAGAGGGTCTGGCGCGCCATCCACGCCTCGGCGGTGCGCGGCAGTGCCGCCGACCACGCCTCGCGCTGAGACAGGGTATAGCGGCTCGACGCCCCCTCCATGACCGCATGGTGAAAGACTTCGGCCTGATCGGCGGCATCCCGCGGCAGCGCTTCTCGAAAGCGGGTACGTTCCAGCATCGGGGTCTCTCCGGATTCGGCATGGGTGGCGAGCCGCGCCATCATCGGGCCAGCGCCGGGTTTAGGCAACTTCAGCGTAGAGCGCTTCATAGCGCGGAAAGCGCAGCGCGATGTCGCTGGTGGTTTCCAGCAGATGATGCGCTGCCTCATCGCTCCAACTCAAGGCCACGAAGTCGGGGCTGGGCCCCATGTCGAACCAGTGCGGCACGCCCGCTGGGATCAACAGCAGATCGCCGCGCTCACAGCCGATGACATAGACGCGGCCATTGAGATGGAGATAGAACACCACCTGGCCGTGGATCAGCAGGTGCCAGTTGTCACTGTCGCTGCGCGATTCGCTGGAGAGACGCTCACGCTCGAGCGTGCCTGCGCTGCCGTCGTCGAGATAGTGCGGGCTCATCCCACGCAGCTCGACCCGCCGGCAGCCACTGGTCTGGCCGACCTCGTCGATGATCGGCGTGTAGTGTGCCAGCAGCGCCTCGCTCGGTGCGCGCTCCGGCATCGCCGGCAGCGGGTGATGGCGGTAGTGGATCGCACTGGCATCGAGTTCGAGGCGCAGGCGCTCGGGTTCATGGGTCGTCAACAACGGCTGCTCGCCGTCAGCCTCGTGATAGACGCGTAGGAAACTCATCCAACCTCTCCCTGGTATGGCGCGACTCCGGCGCCGTCGAGATGCGCGCGGCCCGTTCCTTCGGGCGCGCTCGCGGGGGTGCCACGCTGACAGTATGGCACCGCCTGCGCATCCGGCTAGGCCGGCGCGCGGCTACCATGTCGTCGCCCCGCTGGTGCGGGTCACGGGCATGCCGCGCATTGCGCGCGGCCGCCTCAAACGCCACCATGACGCTTTCTCGCTCCGCCGCGGCGCTGCCGCATGGGGTGGCGCCATCATCGGCTTCGGACACGCCCGCCTTGACCACGCCAGATTCCAGACTCGACGCCCCCTCCGGGCCGCTTTCGCTGACCCCGATCGGCACTCTCGCCAGCGATTACCCCGACAAGTTCGGCATTCCGCGCCAGCCGGGGCTGGCCCCAAGCGCGCGTGCCATCCTCTATCTGGAGGCAGCATTCGACGACCCGCTGGCAGTGGAAGGGATCGATGCCTTCAGCCACCTGTGGCTGAGCTTCGTGTTCGACCGCAGCCCGACCACCTGGTCACCCCGGGTGCGCCCGCCACGCCTGGGCGGCAACCAGCGTGTGGGGGTCTTCGCCAGCCGCAGCCCCCACCGCCCCAACCGCCTGGGGTTGTCGCTGGTGGAGCTGGTGAAGGTCGAACTCAGCACCCGCCCCACGGCGGCGGCCGAGCCCATCGCCGGCTCGCCGCTGGCCGCCCGGCGCAGCCGGGTGAAATTGCACCTGCGCGGCCACGACCTGTGTGACGCCACCCCGATCGTCGATATCCGGCCCTATCTGCCGTGGGCGGAGTCACAGCCGCAGGCGCGGGCCGGCTTCGCCCCGGCTGCCCCCGCGCCCATGGCGGTCGGTTTCAGTGACAGCGCCCGGCGCGCCCTCGCCGCACATGCCGACGGCGCCGGGCTGAGCGCACTGATCGAGGAGGTGCTGGCCCAGGACCCGCGCCCGGCTTATCACGCCCGGGCCGGCGGCGACTCGGGGCGCGAGTACGGGGTCTGCCTGCGCGACGTCAATGTGCGCTTCCGGGCGATATCCGACGATACCGGCGACAGCCTGCAGGTGATCGCCATCGAACCGCGCGCGTCCGGGGCGGTCTGAGACACCAGCGGTTTAGCACGCCTTTCACAACCGCTAGACGAAGTGGGCTTATCCGGCGGCAGGGCGTCGCGAGGGCGCTGTGAACCCCTCCCTGGGCGCTACCTTTGCCATCCCTGGCAAAGGACCCTCGCTCTGCCCTGCCCCCGGCGCCCATCATCAGAGGATTTGGAAATGAGTTCTTAGGCTGGCCTAGTGACGCCGCCCCCGCTAGGGTGCTCATATCAAAGACCGGAGCGTTACTACATGTTGAAATCGATCCTGGCGGCCGGGCTCGTCGCCCTGCCGCTGCTCTCGACCCCGGCGCAGGCCGATGCCTATCATCCCCACGTGCGCCTGGAGACCAGCCAGGGCAACATCGAGCTCGAACTCGACGCCAAGGCGGCGCCGCGCACGGTGGCCAATTTCCTGCGCTATGTCGACGAGGGGCACTACCAGGGCACGGTGTTCCACCGGGTCATTCCCGACTTCATGATCCAGGGCGGCGGCCTGGATGCGGATCTCGAACCCAAGCCGACCCATGATCCGATCCCGCTGGAGAAGAGCGGCCTGAAGAATGCCCGTGGCACCATCGCCATGGCGCGCACCGCCAATCCGGATTCCGCCACCAGCCAGTTCTTCATCAATCTGGTCGACAACGACGCGCTGAACTATCGCGATCTCTACAACCCCGGCTACACCGTGTTCGGACACGTGGTCTCGGGCATGAACGTCGTCGACAAGATCGCCGAGACGCCCACCGGCCGCCGCGGGCCGCACGCCGACGTGCCGACCCAGCCGATCACCATCGTCGGCGCCGAGCGGATCGACTGACGCACGGCTCTCACACCGCATCCGCGCGAACCTTCCGAATCGGTGGACGACGTGGGCTTATCCAGGGGCAGGGCGTCGCGAGGGCGCTATGCCCCCCTCCCTGGGCGCTACCTTTGACATCCATGGCAAAGGACCCTTGCTTTGCCCTGCCTCCGGCGCCCATCGCTAGCGGGTTTGACAATGAGTGCTCATAACGACGAGAGCCCCGGCACTTGGGTGCCGGGGCTCTGTTCTTCATTCAGACCATCGGGGCTATCGCGCCGCAAGGCGATCCTGGCGGCGGGCAGCCGGGCTCAGTCGAAGCTCATGCCCAGACGCCGGCCGACCTCTTCGTAGGCCTCGATCACCCCGCCCAGCCCCTGACGGAAGCGATCCTTGTCCATCTTCTCGCGGGTCTCGGCATCCCACAGGCGGCAGCCATCGGGGGAGAACTCGTCACCGAGCACGATCTCGCCGTCGAACACGCCGAACTCGAGCTTGTAGTCGACCAGCAGCATGCCGCCATCGAGGAACAGCTGCTTGAGCACCTCGTTGACGCGGAAGGTGAGCGACTTCATGGTCGCCAACTGCTCGGGCGTCGCCCAGCCGAAGGTCTCGGCCAGCGACTCGTTGATCATCGGGTCGCCCTTCTCGTCGTTCTTGAGGAACAGCTCGAACGTCGGCGGCTCCAGGGCGATACCTTCTTCGACCCCGAGACGCCGCACCAGGCCGCCCGCGGCCAGATTGCGCACCACGCACTCCACCGGGATCATCTCGAGCTTCTTGACCACGCACTCGGTATCGGAGAGCAGCTGATCGAAGTGGGTGGGAATGCCCGCCTCGGCCAGCTTGCTCATGATGAAGGCGTTGAAGCGGTTGTTGACCATGCCCTTGCGTTCCAGCGCTTCCTTCTTCTTGCCGTCGAAGGCGCTGGTGTCGTCGCGGAAGTGCAGCACCAGCCGCTGGGGGTCGTCGCTCAGATAGACCGACTTGGCCTTGCCGGCGTAGAGAAGATCGCGTTTTTGCATGGAGCTGTCTCCGCGTCGCCGCCGTCGGGCGGCTGTCTTGAGGTTGGGTGTCACGCAACGCCGCAGCGGCCGGCCTGTTCAGGCCACCCGCTGCCAGTCGGTGCCGTGGTCCTGGGTCGAGATCATCAGCCGCGACTCGTCGCCGTCGAGCAGCGGTGTCAGGGTTTCCAGGACGCGTTCGGGGTGATTATTTTGCGCCGAGAGGTGCGAGCACACAATCCGCGCCAGCCGATCCAGGCCCAGCCGCTGCAGCAGGGTCGCCGCCTGAGCGTTGGCCAGATGCCCCCAGCGGCCGGCAACGCGACGCTTGAGGTGAGGCGGATAGGGCCCCTCGGCAAGCATGCGCGGGTCGTGGTTGCACTCGAGGAAGAGCGCGTCGCAGTGGCGAAACGCCTCGACCACGTGCGCCGTGGGATGGCCGAGGTCGGTCAGCAGCCCCAGGCTGCGCGCCTGAGCGCGGATCCGGAACTGGATCGGCTCGCGGGCATCGTGGGGCACCGTCACCGGGTCGATCTCCAGCCCGCCGATGGCGAAGCGCGACTGGGGCGTGAGCAGATCGAGCTCGGGCACCTCGCCGAGCTTGCCCGCGAGCCAGCTGCCGGCGCTCAGGTGCACCGGCAGGCGATAGCGCCGCGCCAGGGCACCGACGCCGGTGATGTGGTCGCTGTGCTCATGGGTCACCAGCAGCGCCGAGAGCTGTCGCGGATGCACGCCGAGCCGCGCCATGCGCCGCTCGGCCTCGCGCATGCCGAAACCACAGTCGACCAGGATCAGCGTCTCGCCGTCGCTGACCAGGGTCGCGTTGCCCTTGCTGCCACTGCCCAGCGAGGCGAAGTAGAGCCCGGGCGCGGCCCCCGGCGCTAGCGGCGACCCCTGCACCATCAGCGCAGGGTCGCGGCGATGGCGTCGAGCAGGTCGCGCGCTTCGATCGGCGGCACCGGCTTGCCTTTGGGGTCGGTCACGGTCACCGAGGTGAGCGCGGCCTGGGACGCGAGCTGCAGACGATACGGGCGGGCTTCGTCGCTGCCGCCGCCGAACCAGTCGAACCAGCCGCCGCCCTGATCCTCGGGGCGATAGTCGACGAAGAACTCGCCGGCGCTGCGGTTCTGGTCGACCAGCTTGAGGCGCTGCTGGTCGAAGCCGTTCTGGAGCTGATAGTAGAGCTCGGACCAGGCGCGGTTGGCATCCAGAGCGAGATTGAGCTGCCAGGTACCGTCGCGATTGATCAGCTTGACCCGCTCGCTCTGGTCGAGCGGCTGGGCCGCCAGGGAGACACCGCTGTCGCTGGCGCCGCTGGCTTCGAGATAGGCCTTGATTCCGCTCAGGCACTGGCCGGCATCGCCGATGTCGCAGCGCACCTCACTGGTGCCGCTACGCAAGCCCTGCCGCAGGCTGATCGCGCCCTGCGCGGTCTGGATGCGGCCCTTGGCGGCGTCGATACTGGTGGCACGTACGCCATGGTCGACGGCGAAGCCCTGCAGCCGCGGCCATACGCTGGCCGGCGCGGCGTTGACCAGCAGCCAGCGCTCGTTGCCCGCCTGGCGCGCTTCGACGAACGGCTGCCCTTCGCTCGGCCCCGCCGCCAGCGGCTGCGGCCGCGGCGCGTCGGTATCCTCGGACGCCATGAAGTCGCTGTCCGCCTGGGGCACCGGCATCGAGTCCTGATAGCGGATCGGGTTGCTCGACGACGGTAGTTGCAGCGGTTCGCTCATCTTGGCATCGCGATACTCGTCATCGCGATTGTAGTAGTAACCATCCTGGAACAGACCGCAGCCCGACAGCGTCAGCGTCGCGCACAGCACCAGGGGCATCCCTTTGAGGATGGGCTTCATGCATCCACCTTTATTCGAAGCAAGTCTATTCGGCATCCGGCATGCACCGGCTCACGCGGTCTCGATTCCGGCCAGCTGCAACGCCTCGCCGACGCTGCCGTGGTAGCGCTCGGAGAGCCAGGTCAGCGGCAGGCGAATGCCCTTGTCGGCGTAGCCCATGCGGTTGAGCGCCCACTTCACCGGAATCGGATTGGACTCGATCCCCAGTGCGGTGTGCAGCGGCGCCAGGCGCGCGTTGATCTGGTGGGCACGCTCGTGGTTGCCGCCGGCGGCGGCCACGCACAGTTCGTGCATCGCCTTGGGCGCGACGTTGGCGGTCACCGAGATATCGCCGTGGCCGCCCATCAGCATGAAGTCGCAGGCGGTGGGGTCGTCACCGGAGTAGAGCGCGAAGTCGCTGCCCTTGAGGCGGTCGATCAGCTCCTCGGCGCGCTCCAGGTTGCCGGTGGCATCCTTGAGCCCGACGATGCGTTCGAGCTCGGCGAGCCGGAAGACGGTCTCGTTGTAGATATCCGAGCAGGTGCGCCCCGGCACGTTGTAGAGAATGATCGGCAGCTCGCTGGCCTCGGCGACCGCCTTGAAGTGCTGGTACAAGCCTTCCTGGGTCGGCTTGTTGTAGTAGGGTGCCACGGACAGGCAGCAGTCGGCCCCGACCTCGCTGGCGTAGCGCGCCAGCTCCACCGCCTCGGCGGTGTTGTTGGCCCCGGTGCCGGCGATCACCGGGATGCGCCCGCCGACCTCTTCCACCACCGTGCGGATCACGTCGAAGTGCTCGGCGAACGACATGGTGGTCGGCTCACCGGTGGTGCCGGCGGCGACGATGGCGTCGGTGCCCTGGTCGAGATGGAAGTTCACCAGGCGGCGCAGCGCCTCCCAGTCGATCTCGCCACCGGGCTTCATCGGTGTCGCCAAGGCGACGATGCTGCCTGTGATCATGTTGCGGTTCTCTCCCTTATGACCTGACGGGCGCGTGGGCCTGGCACAGGATTCCAAGACGTGGACCAAAAACAAGACATGGGCCAAAAACAAGACGCGGGCCAAAGAATGGAGGCCATCGCCAGGCCCGATAGGCCGCTCCGGACGCCCGCGGCACTGCCCGCGCTACGCTTTTCGCAAACACCGAATGGTACTCAGGCTGCCGCGACCTGTACAGCCGCGCCGCCGCCCCTGCTGCCCCCGGCGGCGCCCACGCCACCGAGCATTGACCGCCGAGATCGGCTATCGTTCGATGCCAGTGGCACGCTGACTCGCATCAACCGCCGAGGCGTGCCCCTGTTTTTCCGTCTTCACGGCTCATGGGAGGCCAGCATGACACTCAGCATCGGACAACCGGTCGAGGACTTCTCCGCCGAGGCCACCAGCGATACCACCTTCCGCCTCAGCGACTACCGCGGCCAGCAGGTGGTGATCTACTTCTATCCCAAGGACAGCACCCCCGGCTGCACCACCGAGGGCGGCGACTTCCGCGACAACATCGACGCCTTCCACGCCGCCAATACCGTGGTGGTCGGGGTCTCCCGCGACGGCCTCAAGGCGCACGAGAACTTCAAGGCCAAGCAGAGCTTTCCGTTCGAGCTGATCTCGGATCGCGACGAAGCGGTGTGTCGTCAGTTCGACGTGATCAAGCTCAAGAAGATGTACGGCAAGGAGCACCTGGGCGTGGAGCGCAGCACCTTCCTGATCGACGCCGAGGGCAAGCTCGCCCGCGAGTGGCGCGGGGTCAAGGTACCGGGCCACGTCGACGAAGTGCTCGCCGCGGCCCAGGAACTCAACGGCTGAACACCCTCACTGAGATGTGATCTCGGCCTGGCTGGCGATACCCCGCGGCCAGGCCTGGACCAGCGCCTTGATCAGGGTCGCCAGGGGGATGGCGAAGAAGATGCCCCAGAAGCCCCACAGCCCGCCGAAGAAGAGCACCGCCAGGATGATCGAGACCGGGTGCAGGTCGACCGCTTCCGAGAACAGGATCGGTACCAGCACGTTGCCATCCAGCGCCTGCAGAATGGCGTAGGCCAGCAGCACGTAGAAGAACTGCTCGCCCATGCCGAAGTGAAAGCCCGCCACCGCGGCGACCGGCAGGGTGGCCACCGCCGCGCCGATATAGGGCACCAACACCGACAGCCCCACCACCAGCCCGAGCAGCGCCGCATAGGGCAGCCCGAAGGCCCAGAAGGTGATGAAGGCGACACTGCCGACGATGATGATCTCGATGGTCTTGCCGCGCACGTAGTTGGCGATCTGGTCGTCCATCTCCTGCCACACCCGGGTCATCAACGTGCGCTGGCGCGGCAGCAGCGAGAGCAGGAAGGCGACCAGACGTTCGCGATCCTTGAGCATGAAGAAGACCAGGATCGGCACCAGCACCAGATAGATGATCAGCGCCATCAGACTGCCCAGCGAGGCGAGTGAGAGGGTCAGCGCGCGCTGGCCCAGGGTAGAGGCCTGGCGCCCGGCGGAGGCGATCCAGCCCTGGATCTGATCCGGGGTCACCACCGTGGGATAGCGAGCCTGCAGCTGATCGAGCCAGAGCTGGCTGCTGGCGAACATGCGCGGCGCCTCCTGTACCAGCTCCACCAGCTGATTCCACACCAGCGGCAGTACGATCAGCGCCAGTGCCAGCAGCGCGCCGAGGAACAGCAGGAACACCAGCCCCACCGCCAGCAGCCGTGGCAGCCCGCGACGTTCGAGCCAGCCGACCACGCCCTGCAGCAGAAAGGCCACCACCAGCGCGGTGAAAAAGGGCGCCAGCGCCTGCCCCATCCAGATCACCACGGCGAAACCGCCGACCAGCAGCGCCAGCAGGACGATCGCCTGTTCGTCGGAGAGGTAGCGCTCGAACCACTGCCGCAATACGCCTTTCAAACTCATGCCTCGCTATCCTTACCCGCCTTGCGCAGCCAGTAGCGGTAACTCCCCGCCGCGGCCGTACGCTCGACCAGGGTGTGGCGGCTGTGCGCGGCGAAACTCTCGAAATCCCGCCACGAGCCGGCGTCGGTGGCGACCACTTCGAGCAGCTCCCCCGGCTGCATGCCGGCGAGCGCCTGCTTGGCCTTGAGCAGCGGTAACGGACAGCTCAGACCCGAGGCGTCGAGCCGATGATCGGGGGCGTGGGACATGACACTTCCTGCATCGGTTGAGTGGGCAGCGGGGCGACAGTTGCATACCCTGGGGTTTGCAGGCAACGTCTGCCACAGGCTGCGGTCGAAGGCATCATAGCGCAGAACCGACAGCGACTTCCGTCGCTTTCGTCGGCGTCCAGACGAGAAGGTCGATGATCAAGAGATTGCATGCGCGCGCGTCGCGCGGAGTGCTGCTGAGCACGCTGGCCGTCGCTGCGCTCGGGCTCGGCGGGGCGCCTGCCATGGCACAGCAGACTGGCATGGAGAGCCCTCAGCGGGCTGGTATAGAGAGCCCTCAGCGGGCCGGCATGGAGAGCCCCCAACCTTCCGGCGGAGGGAGCTATCAACTGCCCGATATGGGCAGTACCAGCGCCACCGTCACCACCAGCGACGAGCACCGTCTCGGGCGGGCCTGGCTGCGTCAGTTCCGCGCCCAGACCGACCCCTGGCAGGACCCCATCGCCCAGACCTACGTCCGGTCGATTCTCGCCCGGCTGGTGCCCTACAGCGGCGTCGACGACCAGCTGGTGGTGACGCTGATCGACAGCCGCCTGCTCAACGCCTTCGCCGTCCCCGGCGGTATCGTCGGGGTCAACGCCGGCCTGTTCGCCTCGGCCCCGGACGAGGACGAATTCGCCTCGGTGCTGGCCCACGAGCTGGGCCACCTGGCCCAGCGCCACTACGCCCGACGCATGGCGCGTATCGAGCAGACCCAGCTGCCGACCATGGCCGCCATGCTCGCCGGGATGATCATCGCCGCCGGCGGCGGCGGTGGCGCCGGGCTGGCGACCATGGTCGGCTCCACCGCCGCCTTCGCCCAGGACCAGTTGGCCTACTCGCGACGCTTCGAGCAGGAGGCCGACCGCGTGGGGCTCAACGCCATGGCCAAGGCGGGCTTCGACCCGCAGGCGATGCCGAAGATGTTCCGCTCGCTGCAGAAGCTGGCCACGCTGCAGGGCGGCAACCCGCCGGAGTTCCTGCTCACCCACCCGGTCACCGAATCGCGTATCAGCGACACCCAGGCGCGCGCCGATCAGCTACCTTCGCCACCCACCCACGACGACACGGCCTACGCCATGATACGCGCCCGCGCGCTGCTGCTGCTCAATCAGGATACGCCCTCCCAGGCGCTGACCGAGCTTGAACAGGATCACCCGCCCGAAGCTGCGGTGCGCTATCTGCAGGCGCTGCTCGCGGCCCGGCAGGCACACTACAGCGAGGCGCTGGCGACCCTCGACGCGCTGGCCAAGTCCCACCCGGATCTGTCGATGATCCCCGCTACCGCCGCGCAGATCGCCTTCGACGCCGACGACCGCCCCGGCGCCCTGGAACGGGCGCGGCACATCCTGCGACTCTCCCCTGGCTACTTCCCGGCACAGTGGGTCGAGGCCGAGGCGCTTTTGCAGATGCAGCCGGGCCAGGCCTTCGACGTGCTGCGTGGGATGAGCGAACAGTACCCGGAAGACCCCAACGTGTTCGGCCTGCTGGCCGAAGCCGCCGGGCGCAGTGGGCGCGAAACCTGGGGCCAACTGGCGCGAGCCGAGCAGCTACAGCTCGAAGGGCAGATCGACACCGCGATCCGCCAGCTCGACTCGGCCAGCGAGAGCGCCAAGCGCAGCGGCGACTACGCCATGGCCAGCCGGATCGCGCAGCGGCGCCAGGATTTTCTCGACTATCGCGAGGCGATGCAGAACTTCTGAGCGACGCACACGCTGGCGGCATCGGAACCCGCTGCTGGACGTCCAAGCACAAGTCGTTACCTCAAGCGCTCGCCAACGCCGCAGCAATCTCATCGAATAGCGACATCGGCTCGATCACCATCCGCCCCATCGGCTTGGGCGCCGCGGCGTGCTGCACGATCACCAGCTCGCGCCGCGGATTGACGTAGAGATACTGGCCGTGAATGCCGCGCGCCGCGAAGGCGCGATCGCGGCGCGAGGGCTCGCTCCAGCCGCTCCACCACATGTAGCCGTAGTCGATCGGCTCGCCGCCGGCGAGCACGCTCGGCTGCGTGGCCTCGGCGATCCAGCCCGCAGGCAGCAGCGACGCCCCCGCCACACAGCCGCCTTCGATCAAAAACTGACCGAAGCGGGCGTAGTCGCGTAGGGTCGCGGCGATGCCGCTGCCGCCGATCTCGACGCCCCGCGGCGACGCCAGCCACCAGGTGGCATCCGCCTCCATGCCATAGGGCTGCCACAGCTTCTGGGCCAGGTAGTCGGCCAGCGGACGCCCCACGGCACGGCTGACCATCTCCGCCAGAATCTGGGTCTCGCCGGTGCTGTAGTTGTGCCGCGTACCCGCCGGTGCCACCCGCGGCAGCGTCGCCATTACCGCCATCGCCGCCCCCGGGCGCTGTTCGAGCTGAGCCGCCAGCAGCGCCCGGCGGTCTGAGCCAGGGTCGGTGTAGGTCTCGTTCCAGCCCACCCCGGAGGCCATCATCAGCAGCTCGCGCAGGGTCACCTCGGTATAGGCACTGTCGGCCAGCGCCGGAACGTAGTCGCCCACCCGCGCGGCCAGCCCCTCGGCGATGGCACCGTCGTGGATCGCCATGCCGGCGAGCGTCGAGGTCACCGACTTGGCCACCGACATCGACATCCAGCGGGTATCGGGGCCATTGCCGCGCTGATAGGTCTCGTAGCGGATCTGCCCGCGGTGCAGCACCAGCAGGCCGGTTACGCTGTTCAGCGCCAGATAGTCGTAGAGATCGTAGTGCTCGTCTCCCTGCGCCACGCTGATCTCGCCCAGTGAACGCGGCGAGCGTGGCAACTCACGCACCGCCGAGCCGGCGGCGATGGTGCGCGACGGAAACAGGCGCTGGATATTGCGATAGGTCGATACCGCCAGATCCGGCGTCAGGCGCCCCGAATAGGCATCGGTGACGCTGCCGATCGACTCCGCGGCATGGCGGTAGCCGGCGGCATGGGAAGCGGTGTGGTCGAGTGACCCTGGGGGCATGGCGATTCTCCTCGGCGGCCCCTATCTCTAACACAATCTCTAACACAGTTGCGTGCAGGTAGCTTCGCACTCGCCTGCCGCATCGACGTAGGGGACGACGCAGACGCAGTCGCAGGCGCAGGCGCAGGCGCAGGCGCAGAGAAATAGAGTCGCGCGCAAGGAGCAGATGCAATGACCAGAAGAGAGGAGAGAAAAGCTGCAATGGTGGGTCGTGTAGGATTCGAACCTACGACCAATTGGTTAAAAGCCAACTGCTCTACCAACTGAGCTAACGACCCATTGCAGACGATCGACGAGGGTGTCGAATCGATTGCCGAGAACGGCGAGGAAGAGATCGATGGTGGGTCGTGTAGGATTCGAACCTACGACCAATTGGTTAAAAGCCAACTGCTCTACCAACTGAGCTAACGACCCAAAACTTGCAAACTGCATCGACCCGTCGGCGGTGGTGGGTCGTGTAGGATTCGAACCTACGACCAATTGGTTAAAAGCCAACTGCTCTACCAACTGAGCTAACGACCCTTACCGACTGGGCGCACATACTAATGGTAAGCCTCGGAGCAGGCAAGCGTTTTTTCCCACCTTGCCGCGCCGGTTGCACACCGCGGGTCCGATGCCCAGCACCCGCCAGGCCCCCACCAGGAACACGCCGATAATTCGCCAAGAGCCGGCGAAGGCCCCAAGCAGAACCCGCGTCGGGCAGACGCGGGCCCCGCTATGGTCAAACCGCCGCGAGATCAGGCGTCGCGGCGCGGCCGCCGCGGCTTCTTCATCGCCGTGACCGGGCGCCGCTTGTTCTTGTCGCGGCTCCAGCGGTTCTTCTCGTCCGGGGTCAGCTCCGGCACCTTGCGCGACTCCAGCCCGGCCATGGTGGAGAGTTCGTCGATCTCGTCCTGGGAGAGTTCGAGCCACTCGCCGGCCTTGGCGCGCTTGTCGAGGAAGATATTGCCATAGCGCACGCGCTTGAGCCGGCTCACGGTCAGCCCCTGGGACTCCCACAGCCGGCGCACCTCGCGGTTGCGACCTTCGAGGATCACCACGTGGAACCAGGTGTTGATGCCCTCGCCGCCGAACTCCTGGACATCGGTGAAGCGCGCCGGGCCATCCTCGAGCATCACGCCCTCGACCATATTGACCACGTGCTCGCGCTGCACTTCGCCCATGACCCGCACGGCGTATTCGCGCTCGATCTGGTGCGACGGGTGCATCAGCCGATTGGCCAGCTCACCGTCGGTGGTGAACAGCAAAAGCCCGCTGGTGTTGATGTCGAGACGCCCGATCGCGATCCAGCGCTCGCCCTTCAGGCGCGGCAGCCGCTCGAACACGGTACGCCGCCCCTCCGGGTCCTTGCGCGTGCACAGCTCGCCTTCCGGCTTGTTGTACATGATCACCCGGCGCGGCACCTCGTCGTTGGCGCGCAGGTTGACCGGCCGGTCATCGAGGGTGATCCGGTCGCGCATGCCGACCCGGTCACCCAGGGTGGCGACACTGCCGTTGACCTTGACGCGCCCGGCGCCGATCGCGGTCTCCATCTCACGGCGCGAGCCGTAGCCGGCCCGGGCCAGCACTTTCTGCAGTTTTTCGGTATTGGTGTCTGTCATGGGTCTATCGATGCCTCATCGGCTGCGGGAAGCCAGGCTCAGGGATCCTGTTCGTCCGAGGCTTCCGGGGTGTCCGCGCCCGTGGCGTCTGCGGTGGAGTCGGGCTCCACCGCCTGGCGCTGGCGGGCGCGTTCGGCCAGACGTGCGTCGAGCTCGGCAAAACTCAACGACTGGCCGGGGGACGCCGTCTCGGCGTGCTCGTCTGCGTCGGGCACTGCCGACGCTGCCGAAGATACTGTCTGTTCGTCGCCACTCGGCGTATCGCTCGCCGCCGCAAGGCTTTCGCTTTCCGACGACGGGCTCTCGGTCTCTGCCGCAGGCGCCTGGTCGGCGGCTACGGTGTCCTCCGCCGGCGGTGTGTGCAGCGCGGTCTCGAAGGTCTCGAAATGCTTCAGCTCGTGCATCGGCGGTAGCGCATCGAGACTCTTCAGCCCCAGGGCGTCGAGAAAGGCCCGCGTGGTGGCATAGACCGCCGGGCGCCCGGGGACGTCGCGCTGGCCCACGGCGCGTATCCAGCCGCGCTCGATCAGGGTGCGCATGATCGAGCTCGACACCGCCACGCCGCGCACCTCTTCGATGTCGCCGCGGGTCACCGGTTGACGATAGGCGATCAGCGCCAGGGTCTCCAGCAGTGCCCGCGAGTAGCGCTGCGGGCGCTCGTCCCACAGCCGCGAGACCCACGGCGAGTAGCGCTGGCGAATACGCACCTGATAGCCGGAGGCGGACTCCATCAGCTCCAGCGCTCCACCCGCCAGCAGCCGCTCGGAGAGCTTGTTGAGCGACTCCCGGATCGCCGCTCGCGAGGGCGGCTTGCCCTCGTCGAACACCGCCTCGATCCGCTCCAGCGACAGCGGCTCGCCCGCGGCCAGCAGCACGGCCTCGAGAATCTCGTCGAGCGCCGGCGTCAGGTAGGGATCGGTCAGACGGTTCATGGTATCGCTTCGCTATCGCTGCTGTCGGCCCGGCGGCGCGCCGCTGTCGCTCACGCCATCGGTCTCGAAGACCGGCTCGTCCGCCGCGGCGTCTGTCATGTCGTCGGCGTCGAAAGCGGCCTCGGCGCCCGCCTCCAGCGCCAGCCGCGCACGCACGTGGATCGGCGAGAGCGGCGCATTCTGCACGATTTCGATCATCGACTCACGCGCTAATTCGAGAATCGCCATGAAGGTGACAATCACCCCGGCGCGCCCTTCGCGGGGGGTGAACAGCGCCTCGAACGGAGTGAATTGATCGGCACGCAGCCGCTGCATGATCGCCTGCATGCGATCCCGGGTCGACAGCGCCTCGCGGCTGATACGGTGCGACTGACGCAGGTCGGCACGCTTGAGCATCTGCCCCAGCGCGCCGAGCAGCTCGCCCAGCTCGACGTCCGGATGCACCACGCGCGGCGTGAGCGTGGGCAGCGCCGCCTGGGCCGGATGCCAGTCGCGGCCCTGGCGTGGCAGCGCGTCGAGCTCCTCGGCGGCGAGCTTGAGCTGCTCGTACTCCTGCAGCCGGCGGATCAGCTCGGCGCGGGGGTCCTCCTCGTCGTCATCCTCCGCCGTCTTGGGCGGGCGCGGCAGCAGGCTGCGCGATTTGATCTCGGCGAGCATCGCCGCCATCACTAGATACTCGCCGGCGAGGTCGATCTCCATCGCCTGCATCAGCTCGACGTACTCGACGTATTGATGGGTGATCGCGGCGACGTTGATCGCCAGAATATCCAGGTTATGGCGCCGGATCAGATAGAGCAGCAAGTCCAACGGCCCCTCGAAGGTCTCGAGAAAGACCTTGAGCGCCTCCGGGGGAATGTAGAGATCCTCGGGCAGCTGTGTCAGCGTCTCGCCGTTGACCCGCACCACGAAATCCAGCGGCAGCTGCTCGGGTGACGCCGCCTCGGCGCGGCCGGGCTCCTGCTCGGAATCGATCACGCGCATGCCGCCTCTCCGCCGGGTGCTGGATGAAATCGCTCAACGCCAGTCTGCCAGTCTAACAAGGGATGGACGCCCGCGGGATAGCGGGCCGCGGATAGCGCGCCGGCATCCGGTGTCTCTATCGCTGGAGATAGCGCCCCAGAAATGCGTCCACCTCTGCCGCGCAGATACCTTCGACGATCTCGACGCCGGCATCCGACAACATATTCAGACCCAGACCATCATTTCGCGGGTCGGGGTCCTTCAACGCGACCACTACCCGAGAGATCCCTCTTTTTATCAAGGCTTGGGCACACGAGGGCGTACGCCCGTGAAACGAGCAGGGCTCCAGAGTGACATAAGCGGTCACACCATGAAGAGGGCCCGCATAAGCGGCCAATGCAGCGGCTTCGGCATGATGCTGCCCCGGAGACTGCGTATGGCCCACTGCCACGACCTGCCCTGATCGGACCAGCACACACCCGACCGGTGGATTCGGCAGACACGCAGGTATCGCCTTGCGGGATTCCCGCAGTGCGAGACGCATGAAGTCTTCATGCGACGACGTGGCTGAGACCTCCACGGGGCGAGTCACGATTTTCCTCCAGACGCCTCACGAGCGAAGCGCCGATAGCGAAACTCGGCGTCACGACTGGCGTCGACGATAGCCAGCGTCTGGACCTCGTCGTGATAGGGCGAACGCTCGCACACCGGGTCCATCTGGCTGGCGTCGCCGGTGAGTGCGAGCGCCTGGCAGCGGCAGCCGCCCCAGTCGATCTCGCGCCGTTCGCAGCTCTGACAGGTATCCGGCATCCACGCCGTGCCGCGATAGGCGTTGAACGCTGGGCTGTCGTACCAGATCTCGCCGAGGCCGTGTTCGCGCACGTTCCAGAACGCGAGCCCGGGAATCGTCTCCGCCGCGTGGCACGGCAGCACACGTCCTGCCGGAGTGACGTTGAGCGATTGCCGCCCCCAGCCGTTCATGCACGGCTTGGGCAGGCGCGCATAGTAGTCCGGCACCACGGCATCGATCACCAGCTTGCCCGCGAGCCGCTCCCGCGCGGCCTCGACCAGCGCCAGCGCCTCCATCACCTGCTCGCGCGGCGGCATCAGCGCAGCGCGGTTCTCCAGCGCCCAGCCGTAGTACTGGGCGTGGGCGATCTCCAGGCGCCGTGCACCCAGGTCGAGCGCGAGTTCCACCAGCTCGGGCAGCTGGTGCAGGTTGTGGCGGTGGATCACGCTGTTGAGGGTCAGCGGCAAGCCGGCGTCGGTGACCTCGGCGGCGAAGGCGCGCTTCTTCTCGAACGCGCCGGGCAGATTGGCGATGCGATCATTGACCTCGGCAGTGGCGCCCTGGATCGAGAGCTGCACGTGGTCGAGCCCGGCCTCGGCCAGGGCATCGAGCCGCGCCCGCGAGAGATTGACCCCGGCGGTGATCAGATTGGTGTAGAGCCCGTGCTCGACGCAGCTCGCCACCAGCGCCTCGAGATCCGACCGTGCCGCCGGCTCGCCGCCGGAAAGATGCACTTGCAGCACGCCCAGCTCGGCGGCTTCGGCAAAGACACGCTGCCAGGTCGCCGTGTCGAGTTCATCGCGCTTGCGCGTCAGTTCGAGCGGGTTGGAGCAGTAGGGGCACTGCAGCGGGCAGCGGTGGGTCAGCTCCGCCAGCATGCCGAGCGGAGGCGCGGGGCGGGCAGAATCATCGAGATGACTCATGCCACTTCCAGCACTTGCTTAAGGATCAGATCGGCGAGCATGGCGCGCACGTCGCCTAAAATGCGCTCGCGCGGGGCCGCGAAGGCAGCGGCCAGATCATCGACGATGGCGCCGATATCGCGTTCGCCGTCGACCCGCGAGAGGACCTCGCGGGCCACCGGATCGAGCTGGAACACGCGTTCCGGCGCGAGCAGCACCCAGCCGCCGCGGGCCTTGTCTTCACGCAGTCTCACGCCGCGCGGCAGACGTACGATCGCCTCTTCGGCGAGTGCTGGCGCTGATGGATTCATGTCGGCTGCCCTCCCCTTTCAGCCTCGCCGTCCCAGGCACCCGGCGGGACTTGGCCAGGCCCCACGTAGGCGTGCTGGAGCGCATCGAGCATGGCCCACAGCACGCTGCACTTGAAGCGCAGCGCATCGATCACCGCCTGCTGCTGGTCGGCACGCTGGGCATGGCGCTTGACGTAATCCAGCGCCATCTCCGCATCCCGCGGCGCCTGGGTCAGGCGCGGCTCGAAGTAGGCCAGGGTCTCGGCCGAGACGAAATCGTAGTGCGCCAGCATGCCGCGCACCCGCTGGCCGATCACCATCGGCGAAAACAGCTCGGTGAGCGAAGAGGCCACCGCTTCCAGCAGCGTGCGGTCGCGCACGAAGTGGGTGTAAGCCTCCACCGCGAAGCGCGTGGCCGGCAGGATGCCGCGGGTCGAGACCACCAGCTCACGCGCCAGTCCCAGGCCATCGGTCAGCTTCAGCCAGCGCGCGATGCCACCCTCGCCCGGCGCCTCGCCGTCATGGTCGACCAGCCGCGCACGCCAGATGCGGCGCAGCTCGGGATCGTCGAGACGCGCGATCAAGGAGGCATCCTTGATCGGGATCATCGCCTGGTAGTAGTAGCGATTGAGCGCCCAGGCCTGCACCTGGCGCTTGTCCAGCTCGCCGTTCTGCAGCATCAGCTGGAACGGATGGCGATGGTGATAGCGGGTCTCGCCCACCTCGCGCAGGCGCGCTTCCAGCGCTGCCATGCTCAGGGGTTCGACCAGATCGGGATAGTTCTCGACTTTCAGCTGCGACACGCAAGCTCCATGCCGTCGTAGGCGATTTCCCAACCCGCGCGCTCGGCCTGGGCGCGCTCCGGCGAGCCCTCGATCAGCACCGGGTTGGTGTTGTTGATATGCACGAAGACACGCCGGCGCACCGCCAATCCGGCGAAGGCGGCGATACTGCCCGCGTCGCCCGACATCGACATGTGCCCCATGCGTGCGCCGGTCTTGACGCCGACACCGGCAGCGATCATCTCGTCGTCGCGCCACAGGGTGCCGTCGAACAGCACCAGGTCGGCGCCCTCCAGCCGTGCGGCCAGGGCCGGGGTCATCGCCGCACAGCCGGGGATGTAGTAGACCCGCGAACCGGCGCCGATGAACTCCACGCCCACGGTGTCCTCGCCCTCGACGCCGATCTCGACCGTGTCACCTTCCAGGTAGAGCGCGGTCTTGCCCGGCACCGCGAAGAGTTTTGCGCTGACGCCGTCGAGCAGCTCGAAGGCGGTTTCCAGGGCCACCGGCTCGCGGGTCACACACTCGGCGTTGAGCACGCCGAAGATCGGATTGGCCTTGAGCACCGCCTGGATCGACGGCGTGGCCAGTAGCCGGAACGGCGAGCGCTCGCGCAGGTTGAGCAATCCACCGATATGGTCGACGTCGGCGTTGGTCAGCAGCACGCTGCGAATCGGAGTATGGCGGTCACCGTGCTGCGGCTGCAGCACCGGGTTTTGTCGAATCTGGGCGAGAATCTCGGGGGCGCAGTTGATCAACGCCCACTGCTCGCCGTCGCGACTGATGGCAATCGAGGATTGCGTGCGCGGGGTGATGCGCGGGTCGCCGGCCCAGGCCAGGCGGCACACCTCGCACCGACAGTTCCACTGCGGGGAGCCGCCACCGGCGGCCGCCCCCAGCACGCGAAGCCGCAGACCCGCGGCTTCGCGTGCACCTGCTGCCGAACTCAAAACTCGGCGGGCATGTAGTCGTTGATTTCCATGCCGATGCAGATTTCCTTCACTTCCGGGGTCGTCCAGCTCATGGCGAGCTCCTTGAGTCGAGTGGCGTGGCGCTCCAACGAACGCCTGTCCATTTTAGCCAATCCGGCCCGACTACGTGAAACAATTAGCCGGTGAACGATCGTCTCGGTTCAGCCACCCGCCGCTTCAGCGGTGCGATAGCGCCCGGCATAGTCGAACAGCTTCTCGCCCAGGCGCCAGTAGCGGCCGCTCTTGCGCGCGATGACGAAATCGGGCGCCCGCAGGCGATGCGCTTCGGCAGCGGCCTCCTCGGCCGAGGCGGGCTGCCAGTCGCTGCCCGGAGCACGCAGATGCTGGCGCAGAAAGACCAGCGCGAAGACGTGGCGCTGGGCTCGGGTCTCGAGGCCGAACCACTCATCCAGAGTGTCACCATCCTCGTCGTGGTAGGTGACCTTGAGACGCGGCACGCCGCGGCCGTTGGTGGTCGCCTGCAGCTGCATGCCGCTGACCCTCAGCACCTTGGCGTGCTTGAGCTTGAGCGCATCGCGCAGCTTGTCGTCGGGGTCGACCAGGCGCTCGCCGCAGTGGCCACAGGCGCGTGCAGCGATGTCGTTCTCGCCGCCGCACTGCTCGCACACCTTGAAGCGGAAGCGAAAGGTGCACTGCACCTTATTACTGGCGCCCGAAGCCGCGCCCTTGGCTTCATTGACGCCCGAAGCCGCGCCCTTGGCTTTATTGGCGCCCGAAGCCGCGCCCTTGCCTTCATTGACGCCCGAAGCCGCGCCTCGGCTTTCATTGGCGCCCGCCCCCACGCCGACACCGGCTGACGCTTCCGGGTTCGACCTGTCGTCTTGCGCGCCGGGTTGGGTGCGATCGACAGCGTCGCGTGTGGATAGCAGCCCCTGGCAGCGGCGGCCGTGATGCTCGATCACCAGCTCACCGTCTCGCTTGCCCCAGAAGGTGTTGGCGAAGCCGCACTCGGGGCACTCGACCTGGATCGGCTCGCTCTCGCTGTCCGGGCGCGCCTGGTCGATCTCGGGAGCGTAGAGATCCCACGGGTTGCCGGCGTAATCGAGCACCAGACAGTCGTGCTTGCCGGGCGAGAGCCGCAAGCCGCGGCCGACAATCTGCTGATAGAGCCCCACCGACTCGGTCGGCCGCAGGATCGCGATCACATCCACATGAGGGGCGTCGAAGCCGGTGGTGAGCACCGCCACGTTGACCAGGTACTTGAGCTCACGCGCCTTGAAGGCGGCGATCAGCCGCTCGCGCTCCGGCCCCGGCGTCGCCCCGGTGACCAGGGCGCTGGCCTCCGCCGGCAGCAGGCCCAGCACCTCCTCGGCATGCGCCACGGTGGCGGCGAAGATCATCACCCCCTCGCGGTCGCGGGCGCGCTCGATCACGTCGGCCACGATCTGTGGCGTGGCGCGGTTGCACTGAACCACCCCGTTCAGGTCGCGCTCGGCGAACTGGCCATTGCGCTGCGCCGTGAGCTGCGAGAAGTCGTAGAACGCCAAGGCGGCGTCGAGGCGCCGTGGCTCGGCCAGATAGCCCTGGCGCACCATCACCCGCAGCGGCTGCTCGAATACACAGTCGCGGAAGAAGGCGTCCTCCGGCCCCTTGACCATGCCGTGATAGTGGCGGTGGTAGAGAAAGCCCTCGCCCAGCCGGTAGGGGGTCGCGGTCAGCCCCAGGATCTTGAGATTGGGCCGCGCCTGGCGCAGCCGGGCGATCACCTGGGCATAGCTCGATGATGCCCGCGCCCGCGCCGCAGCACTCGTCTGTGTCTCGGTCTCCGCCCCACCGTGGCGCAGCGCGACCCGGTGGCACTCGTCGATCACCAGCAGGGTGAAGTCACCGGCAGCGAACGCCTCGAGGCCGTTGACCACCGACTGTACCGAGCCGAACACCACCTGGCGCGCGCTCTCCTTGCGCTTGAGGCCAGCGCTGAAGATATCCGCCTCTAGCCCGTAGGCGAGATACTTGGCGTGGTTCTGCTCAACCAGCTCACGCACGTGCGCCAGCACCAGTACGCGCCCCCGCGCACGCCGCGCCAGCTCGGCGATCACCAGCGACTTGCCGCTGCCCGTGGGCAATACCACTACCGCCGGATCGTCACTGCCGCGAAAGTGGGCGATGACGTTGTCGACGGCCTGGGTCTGGTAGGGGCGGAGTTGGGGGGCGTTGGCAGACATGGCGCGAGGGTAGCACGCGCACCGCCGCCGGGCAGCCGCACCTGCCGTCGTCCCCAACCCTACAGCGAGGCGCCAGCGCAGACGGTCAGGGTCTGGCCGGTGATCGAGCGCGCCTCGTCGTCGAGCAGAAAGGCCACGCACGCGGCGACCTCTTCCGGGGTAACGAAGCGCCCCATCGGCGGCAGCGCCGGCGCGACGTCAGCGCGCGTAGGATCACGCAGCATCGGCGTGTCGGTAGCACCGGGAGCCACCAGATTGACCGTCGCAGGGGCGCTCAGCAGCTCCCGCGCCCAGCTCCGCACCAGCCCCTGCTGCGCCGCCTTGGACGCGGCGTAGTCGCTCTTGCCCGCAGCCCCCTGCTGGGTACGGCTGCCGATGAGCACCACCCGCCTGAGCGGGTGCGCCTGGCGGGTCAGCACATCGAGCAGGCGCGCCGGCGCTTCGACGTGCAGCCGCCACATCGCCGCCGCGCCCTGTGCATCGCGGCGCCCCAGCACGCCGGTATGCATGATGCCAGCAGCGTGCACCACACCGGCCACCGCCAGCTCCGGGCGCAGCCACTCGGCGGGGTCGAGGTCGGGATCACTCAGGTCGGCTTCGATCCAGTCGATGCCGCTCGCCGCCAGTGCCGGCCGATGCCGGCTGACCCCGATCAGCTCGTGCCCCGCCGTCAGCAGCCGTCGGGCGGTGGCCTCGCCGATGCCGGAACTGCACCCCGTGATCAGAATGCGCATGAATCGCCTCCCTTGTCGCCAGAATGATCGCATCGATCATAAAACAGAGGCGTTGCCCAGCGCCATATCGAACCTTGAAAAATCCGAACAAATAGTTGATTTTAAATGCGAAAATAGCAAATAAAGAACAAGATTAGACCTATGTATAAGAATGAATGGCTTGCCATTATGGATCGTTTCGATCAGATTTTGCCAAACATAAAGATCGAAACAATCAAAATGGAGTGCCCTCATGTCACGGACTTCGATGCGCGAGCCGGCCAGCGCGAGCGATACCGGCCCGCAGTCGGCGCCGCTGCTGCCGCGCACCGCGGGCGAATACATCCGCTGTATCGGCCCGGGCCTGGTCCTGGCGATGGCATTTCTGGGCACCGGGGACCTGGTCAGCTCGACGGTGTCCGGCGCCAACTACGGCTACGCCCTGATGTGGACCCTGGTGGTGGCGCTGTTCGCGCGCTACTGCATGATCTCCGCCATCGCCAAGTACAAGCTGGAGAACCGCTTCGGCGACACCTCGGTGCTACAGGGCTTCCAGCGCGTATGGCGCGGCTTTCCGATGTTCTTCGGCGTGGCGATCTTCTTCTACGGGATCATCATCCAGATGAGCTTCCTGCGCGCCTGTGCAGTGGCGCTCTATCAGCTCTCCGGCGAGCTCGGCGGCGCCACCTGGGGCTACTTCGTCGGCGGCGCCGTGGTGGTGGTGGCGACCATCGTCATGCTCGCCCGGCGCAACGCCTATCAGTGGCTGGAGTGGACCGCGCGCATCGCCTCGGTGGTGATCATCGCCACCTTCGTCGGCGCCATCGTCGCCACCGGGCATATCGATCTGGTCGCAATGGCCAAGGGGCTGACCTTCTCGATCCCCGCCGACAACGGCCCGTTCGATGCCATTTTCATCGCCATCGCTACCATCGGCACCATCGGCGGCTCGGCGCTCAACCTGCTCTACCCCTATTTCATGGACGAGCGCGGCTGGAACGGCCCGCGCTATCGCCGCCTTCAGCAGTTCGACCTGATGGCCGGCATGCTGCCGCTGTTGATCATCAACGTGCTCTTCTGGGTGGTCGCGGCGGAGACCATTCGCGGCACCGGGATGACCGTCTCCAACGAGAACGATCTCGCCACCATGATGCAGATGGCAGTCGGTCCCATGGGCCCGGCACTATTGTGGATCAGCCTGTTCCTGGCAGCCTTCTCCAGCTTTCCGGCCAATGCCCGCGGCTTCGCCAACCTGATGTTCAACGGCCTGCACCTGGCCACCCGACGAGGCAAGGCGTTCGCCAAGCCGGCCGAAGACCCCTGGTACAACCGCGTGCTGATCGCCGCGTTCATCGTGGTGCCGCTGTTCATCTGCATGCCGCAGGCGCCCAATTTGGTCTATCTCAGCGTCTTCGGTACCAGCGTGATCACCGCGATCCTGCTGCCGCCGATCCTTTTTGGGGTGCTACGCATGACCAGCTCGCGCCAGTTCATGCTCGATGAGCACGTCAACCGCTGGTGGCAGACCCTGATCCTGGTGGTGCTGTCGCTGATCGGACTGTGGTCGCTCTACGCCATCGTCGACAACCTGATCCAGGCGCTCGGCCAGCTCGGCTGAGTGCCTCTACCGACTCTGGAGATACCATGAGCCTCGCCTTCCGCGGCATCGTTCCCGCCCTCATCACGCCACTGGATGCCCACGAGGAGATCGACGAAGCCGGCCTGCGCCGGCTGGTCGAGACCCTGATCGGCAAGGGCGTCCATGGCCTGTTCGCGCTCGGCACCAATGGCGAATTCTTCTCGCTTTCCGACGACGAGAAGGTCCGCGTGGCCAGCATCGTGGTCGAACAGGCGGCAGGCCGAGTGCCGGTCTTCGCCGGCACCGGGGGCTACACCACCCGCGGTGTGATCGCGCTCGACACGCGCATGGCGGAGGTCGGCGTCGATGGTCTCTCGATCATCACGCCCTACTTCAACGGCGCGACCCAGGCCGAGCTGATCACCCACTACGAGACCATCGCCGGCGCCACCGAACTGCCCATTCTGCTCTACACCATTCCGGCCAAGGCGGGAGTGACGCTGGAGGTGGCGAGCGTGGCGCGGCTGGCCGAGATCCCCAACATCCGCGGGATCAAGGACAGCGGTGGCGATTTCGACCGGCTGGTGCAGCTGATTCGCCTGCGGCGCGAGGACTTTGCCGTGTTCACCGGCACCGACTCGATGATCCTGTGGACACTGATGGCCGGTGGCGACGGCGCCGTGGCCGCCACCACCAACGCCGTACCGGATGTGGTGATGTCGATCTGGCACGCCTGGCAGGCGGGCGATATCGATACCGCGCGGGAAGCCCAGGAAGCGCTGCGCCCGCTGCGCAGCGCCTTCGCGCTCGGTACCATGCCCAGCGTGCTCAAGACCGCGGCGCAGCTGCTGGGCATGCCGGCAGGGCCGGCACGTGCGCCGGTCCAGGCGCTGACACCGGAGGCCCGCGCCAGCCTCGAACGCGCGCTGCAGGGGTACTCTCGTGTCACGCCCTGAGCGCGCCACGCCGCATGCGCAGCTGCTGATCGTCGCCGACGATCTCACCGGGACCGCGGATTCGGCGGTGGGTTGCGCCGAACGCGGGCTGCACACCCAGGTGCTGCTGGCCGCCACGCGGCCGCAAATAGCGGACGTGGTCGCGGTCGATCTCGACTCGCGTGAGTGTGCGCCGGCCGTCGCCGCACGCCGCCACACCGCCTGTGTGGATGCCTGGCAGGGCCACTACCGGCATCTGTTCAAGAAGGTGGACTCGACGCTGCGCGGCAATCTCGCCGTCGAGATCGCAAGCCTGGTACCCAAGGCCGGCATGGCGCTGGTCGCGCCGGCCTATCCGGCCAGCGGGCGCACCACCCGAGAGGGACGCCAGTGGCTCGACGGCGTGCCGGTGGAGGAGACGGAGGTGTGGCGCAACGCGGGTATCGAAGGGCGCGCCGACCTGATCGCGATGCTCTCCGGCGCTGGCCTCGACACGCGCCTGCTCGACCTCGACACCCTGCGTGGCGCCGATACCCGTGCCCTCGAACGGCTGCGCGACTGGCAGCGCGCGGGCGTCCAGGCGGTGGTCTGCGACGCCGAGGACGACCGCGACCTGCAGCGCATCGCCACCCTCGGCAGCGCGCTCGAGTCCATTGTCTGGGTCGGCGCCGCCGGCCTCGGCCTGGCCCTTCCCGATGCCCTGGGGCTGGTCTCTGCGCTTGCGCCTGAAGCGGTCTCCGAGACTGCCTCTGACGATGGCCATGGGCGGCAAGCGCGCCTCGCTGCCTCGGCGGCGAGCGGCCCTACCCTGAGCGTGATCGGCAGCATGAGCAGCCGCGCCCATGCCCAGGCCGATGCCCTCGCCGCTGCCGTACCGGCGCTCGAGGTGATCGAGATCGCCCCCGCGACGCTACGTGAGCCGGCGACGCCCGACGCACGCCAGCGCCTGTCGACGCGTCTGGCCGACGCCCTCGCGGCCAACCGCGACGTTATGCTGCGCATCGCCCAGCCCGAGGAACGCGATACCCGCGACGGTGCCGCGCTAAGCGAGGCGCTCGGCGCGCTGATAGCGCCGCACCTCGCTGACGTCTGCCGCCTGATCGCCACCGGCGGCGCCACCGCTCGCGCCATTCTCGATGCCGCCAGGATCGAGCGCCTGACGCTGATAGACGCACCCGTCGCCGGCATGGCGCGCCTTACGGCCGCGCGCCCGACACGTCCCCTGGAAGTGGTAACCAAGGCCGGCGGCTTCGGCCACAGCGCGGCCTTCGTCGACCTCTGGGCCACGCACGTCGCCCCGCGCCGGCCACATGCCGCCGCCGAGACGGCTTCCTTCTCCGAGACACCCGCACGCCCGGGCATGCACGCCCCCGGACGCGGCACCGCAAAGGACTCCCCCGCATGAGCGACCGCCCCGTCATCGGTATTACCATGGGCGATGCCGCCGGCATCGGCCCCGAAATCATCGTCAAGGCGCTGGCCCACGATGCGGTCTACGCCAGCTGCCGACCGCTGGTGATCGGCGATGCCCGCCGCCTGCGCCAGGCCATGGAGATCGTCGCCTCGCCGCTGGCGCTCGCGGTGGTCGACTCCCCCGCTCAGGCGCGCTTCGAGCACGGACGGATCGACTGTATCGATCTCGGTCTGATTCCCGCCGAACTGCCCTGGGGCCAGGTGTCCCCGATCGCGGGCGACGCCGCCTACCGCTATATCGCCAGGACCGTCGAGCTGGTCGAGGCCGGCGAGCTGGATGCCATCTGTACGGCGCCGCTCAACAAGGCGGCACTGCACGCCGGCGGCCACCTCTTCCCGGGGCACACCGAACTGCTGGCGCATCTGACCGCTACCGAAGAGGTCTCGATGATGCTGGTGACCCCGAAGATGAAGGTGATCCACGTCACCACCCATATCGGTCTGCTCGACGCCATCCGGCGTATCGAACCGGGCCTGGTGCAGCGCACCATCGAGCGTGCCCACGCCACGCTGGTGCGCGCCGGGCAGGAGAATCCGCGTATCGCGGTGTGCGGCATCAACCCCCATGCCGGCGAGAACGGGCTGTTCGGCTACGGTGAGGAAGAGGAAAAGATCGTCCCGGCGATCCAGACCCTGCGCGAGCGCGGCTGGCAGGTCGAGGGCCCGCTACCCGCCGACACGCTGTTCTTTCGCGCCGGGCGCGGCGACTTCGACTGCGTGGTGGCGATGTATCACGACCAGGGCCATGGCCCGGTCAAGGTGATGGGGCTGGAGGCCGGGGTCAACGTCACCGTGGGTCTGCCGGTGGTGCGCACCTCGGTCGACCACGGCACCGCCTTCGATATCGCCGGCAGCGGTAGCGCCGACGACCGCAGCCTGATCGAGGCGCTGCGCCAGGCGGTGGAACTGGCCAGCCGTCGCGGGCAACCGGCCCGACACCCCTGAAACGAACGCATCATTCGCGATATCCGCCAGCAAGGAGAACCACATGCCGACCATCGGATTTGCAGGACTCGGACTCATGGGCGCGGGGATCGCGCGCAATCTGCTCAAGGGCGGCTACCCGCTGGTCGGGCTCGCCCACCGCAACCGGGCACCGCTGGAGGCGCTGATCGCCGACGACGCCCGCGAGGCCGCCAACGCCGCCGCCCTGGGTGCCGAGTGCGACATCGTCTTTCTCTGCGTCACCGGCGCGCCCCAGGTCGAGGCGCTGATCGAGGGCGACACGGGCATCCGTGCCGGCGCCCGCGGTGCGGGCAAGCGCGACCTGGTGATCGTCGACTGCTCGACCTCCGAACCCACCGTGACCCGCCGCCTGGCCAACTCGCTCGCCGCCGACGGCATCACCCTGATCGACGCCCCGCTGGGCGGCACCCCGACCCAGGCCGAGGCCGGCGAGTTGCAGGCGATCGTGGGTAGCGACGACGCCACGCTTGCGCGCCTGCGCCCCGTACTCGAGACCTGGGCGGCCAAGATCCTCCACGTCGGCCCGGTGGGCGCCGGCCACACCATGAAGCTGCTCAACAACTTCCTCGCCATGGGCTATGGCGCGATCTTCGCCGAGGCGCTGACTATCGGGGCCAAGGCCGGGATCACCCCGCAGACCTTCGACAGCGTGATCCGCGGCTCACGCATGGACAGCGGTTTCTACCGCACCTTTTTCCAGTACGTGCTCGAGCGTGACCGCGACGCCCACCGTTTCACCCTGGCCAACGCCCACAAGGATACCCGCTACCTCGCCGATCTGGCCGAGGCGCTGAACGTCGACGCCGGCGTGGCGAAGGCGGTGCGAGACCTTTACGCCGGCGCCGAATCCCAGGGCGATGGCGACAAGTTCGTTCCCGAGCTCTCCGACATCGTTGCCGCCCGTCATCAGCTGTCGCTGGTCTGAGGAGCTCCCATGACGTCATCCCCCGAGACCCGCTTCAATGGCCAGCTGCGCCCCCGCGACGGCGACCCGGTGCGCCTGGATGCGCTGCTGCCCTCGCCCTGCGTCCAGAATCACGCGGCCAACCTGCATCAGCGCCCCAACGGCGACCTGCTGTGCGTCTGGTTCGGCGGCACCCAGGAGGGCGTTCCGGACATCTCGATCTACCTGTCGCGGCTGCCGGCCGGCGCGGCGTGCTGGCAGACGCCGGTCAAGCTCTCCGACGACGACACCCGCTCGGAGCAGAACCCGATCCTGTTCGATACCGGCACCGGCGAGCTGTGGCTGATCTACACCGCGCAGCTCTCGGGCCATCAGAACACTGCCTTCGTGCGCAAGCGGGTCTCGCGCGACGATGGCCACAGCTGGGGGCCGATCGAGACGCTGTTCGCCGAACCCGGCACCTTCGTGCGCCAGCCGCCGGTGGTGCTGGCCAACGGTGACTGGGTCTGCCCGGTGTTCCACTGCCGCACCCGGCCCGGCGAACGCTGGGTCGGCAACGACGACATCAGCGCGGTGCTGGTGTCGCGCGATCAGGGCGTCAGCTGGCAGTCCCACGAGGTGCCAGGAAGCGTCGGCTGCGTGCACATGAACGTGGTTCGGCTCGATGGCGACGAGCTGGTGGCGCTCTACCGCAGCCGCTGGGCGGATCGGATCTATCTCAGCCGCTCGCGGGACGGCCGCCGCTGGAGTGAGCCCGAACCCACGCCGCTGCCCAACAACAACTCATCGATCCAGTGCACACGCCTGGCCGATGGCCGCCTGGCGATGGTCTACAACCCTATCAATGCCGAGGGCATCACCCAGCGGCGCACCTCGCTCTATGACGATATCGAGGACAGTGAAGCCCACGGCGAGCTCACCGAGCAGGCCGCGGTGGATGGCAAGCGCGCCTTCTGGGGCGTGCCGCGGGCGCCGATGTCGCTGGTGCTCTCCGCCGACGGCGGGCGTAGCTGGGGCCCGCGCCGTGACCTGGAGACCGGCGACGGCTACTGCATGACCAACGACTCCGCCAGCCGTGCCAACCGCGAGTACTCCTACCCGTCGATCGTGCAGGGTGCGGATGGCGCACTGCATATCGCCTTCACTCGCTTTCGTCAGTGCATTCAATACAGCCGAGTCGCCCCATCCTGGGTCGAGGGTTGACCCGCCCCGCGGCACTGCCAGCGCCTATGGCATACTGCACGCAGCCGACGACGCCGAGGGAGAGGGAATGAAAGTCGCCAAACGCCGCCGTGAGATGCTCGAAGCCGTGCACGCGGGCATCACCAGCATCGAGGCGCTGTGCCGCCACTTCGGCATCTCCGAGGCGACCGCACGGCGCGATCTCGGCGCACTCTCCGAGCAGGGGTTGCTGGTGCGCACCTATGGCGGGGCGACCACCGGGGTCGGCCAGCGCGAGCCTGAACTGACGCTGGAGCAGCGCCGGCTGCGCCAGGGCGACGTCAAGGCGCGCCTGGCCGCCTGCGCGCTCGACTGCATCGAGGACGGCGACACCGTACTGCTCGATGGCGGCACCACCACGGCGGCCCTGGCGGCGTGCCTGCACGAACGCCGCGGGCTGCACGTGGTCACCAACAACATGGCCGCGCTGCCGTGGCTGATCCAGCTGCCCGAAGGGCGCACCACGGTGCTCGGCGGCGACCTCCGCGCATCCAGCATGACCGTCTACGGGCCGCTGGCGCACGCGGCGCTGTCACGGCTGAGCGTCGATCGCCTGTTCCTGAGCGCCGATGGGCTGACCGAGCTTGGGCTGTGCGAGGCGAGCCCCGAGCAGGCGTGGCTCAAGGAGGCGATGATCGCGCGCGCCGCCGAGGTCTATGTGATGGCCGACGCGACCAAGCTGGGCCGCGCCAGCCAGCAGCACTGGACCCCCTTCCCGCGCCAGTGGCATCTGATCACCGACGCCGATGACGTCCGCGTGGATGTCTTCGCCGCCCTCGGCGCTCGGCTGCGGCGCCCGGACGCGCCCTGAGCCTTCGCTCCCGGCTCCCTTCGATGCTGCCCCTTCGCGCCTTCCCCCACGCTCTCGCCGGCGATCTCGCTTACACTGGGGGGATCGCCTTCGAGCCGGGCCGTGTCGCCAACGGCATCACCGCTCATGGCTCGAAGCCTGATTGACTTGATTTAGCGGAGCGCCACCATGTCATCCGAACAGACGCCACTGGCGCAATACATAGAGCGGCTGCGCGCCGAAGAGATCGATATCGAAGCCATGGACGAACAAGCCGCGCGCCTGCGCCAGGATCATCTGGAGTTCGTGCTGGTGGTAGCGGCCGACGAGCCGGCCTTTTTCCAGCTGATGCTGCCCGGGGTGTGGCAGGCCGCCGCGTCGACCAATCGTCTACGGCTGCTGGAGACCGCCAACGACGTGATGAACACGATCAAGGCGGCCAAGCTGGTGGTCCACCAGGAAGCGGTGCACGTCAGCGTCGAACAGTTCGTCAGCGGCCCCGAGCAGGGCGCAGCGCTGATTCCCGGGCTGATGGAGCTGCTCAAGAGCGCCGTGGCCGAGTTCCAGGAGCGGTTGGGGATGGGCGAGGCGCCGCGCATTCATTAGCGCCGCCTGACAAGATGGCGTTCGCCGGGCTTTTCGTCCTCACCCAGGGTTGCGTGAGCCCAGTACCACCCGCACCTAAGAGTCATCGACTGCATAGACACCCCCATAGACAACCCAGGAGAGCCGCATGGCCGATACCCCCTATTTCGTCGTGATTGCCGAGTTTCAGATCAAACCGGGTCAGGTGCCGGCCTTTCTGGCGCTGGCACACAACGACGCCAGCGAGTCACTGGCCAACGAGGAAGGCTGCCTCACCTTCGACGTGCTGACCCCGGAAGGCAGCGAAGACCTGGTGGTGCTGCACGAGGTCTACCGTGACCGTGCCGCCTTCGAGCACCACACCAGCATGCCGCACTACGCCCCGTTCAAGGAGGGCTCCGCCCCGCTGCTGGCCGCCGAGCCCAAGGTGCGCTTCTTCCTTACCGCCGAACGCCCCTCGGCCTGACTCGTTCGCGCTGAATCGTTCGGTCTGAAACCTTCGATCTGAACTTGTCGATCCCCGCGGCCAGCGCTCTGCGGGCGAAGCGCTCGCTGGCCGCCGGGCACATCGCCCGGCTACACTCGGCGCCTCCCCGAGCCAAGTGGATGCCGAGCCATGTCTCATGCCCCCGAGCCGATCGTTTTCGGCCCCGCCCCGCTGACCCTGGAGGCGGTGGTCGCGCTGGCCGAGCGCCGTGCCCCCTCACGCCTGGACGACGACCCGGCGTGGCGTGCACGCATCGCCCGCGGCGCTCAGGCGGTCGAAGGGCTGCTCGACCGCGAGGGGCAGATCTACGGCATCACCACCGGCTACGGTGACTCCTGCGTTACCGCGGTACCACTGAGCCAGGTGGCGGCATTGCCGCGTCAGCTCTACACCTTCCACGGCTGCGGACTGGGCCGTTTTCTCGAGCCCGAAGCCGCCCGGGCGGTGCTCGCGGCACGCCTGCAGTCGCTGTGCCAGGGCGTCTCCGGGGTGCGCTTCGAACTGCTCGAACGGCTCCACGCCTGCCTGCACGAGGATCTGCTGCCGCGCATTCCCGAGGAGGGCTCGGTGGGGGCCAGCGGCGATCTGACGCCGCTCTCCTACATTGCCGCCATGCTGTGCGGCGAGCGCGAGGTGATCTGGCGCGGCCGGGTGTGCCCCGCCGCCGAAGCCCACGCCGAGCTGGGCTGGACGCCATTGACCCTGCGCCCCAAGGAGGCGCTGGCGCTGATGAACGGTACCGCGGTGATGACTGCGCTGGCGTGCCAGGCATTCGCCCGCGCCGAGTATCTGCTGAAGCTCGCCACCCGCATCACCGCCCTCAACGTGGTGGCGCTGCGCGGCAACCCGGCGCATTTTGGCGCGCGGCTGTTCGCCGCCAAGCCGCATCCCGGCCAGGGCCAGGTCGCCGCCTGGCTGCGTGCCGATCTGGAGAGCGAGACGGCCGCACCGCAGCAGCGCCTGCAGGACCGCTACTCGCTACGCTGCGCCCCGCACGTGCTGGGGGTGCTGGCCGACAGCCTGGGCTGGCTGCGCGGTTTCATCGAGACCGAGCTCAACAGCGCCAACGACAACCCGCTGATCGATCCCGACTCGGGAGAGGTGATGCACGGCGGCCACTTCTACGGCGGCCATATCGCCTTCGCCATGGATAGCCTCAAGACCCTCACCGCCAACGTTGCCGACCTGCTCGACCGCCAGCTCGCGCTGCTGGTCGACAGCCGCTACAACCATGGGCTGCCGGGCAATCTCTCCGGCGCCCCGGCCGAGCGGGCGATGATCAATCACGGCTTCAAGGCGGTGCAGATCGGCGCCTCCGCCTGGGCCGCCGAGGCGCTCAAGGGCACCCTGCCGGCGAGCGTCTTCTCGCGCTCCACCGAGTGCCACAACCAGGACAAGGTGAGCATGGGCACCATTGCCGCCCGCGATGCCCTGCGCGTGCTCGAACTCACCGAACAGGTCGCCGCGGCGACACTGCTGGCGGCGCTGCAGGGGCTTCACCTGCGCGGCGACCCGCTGCCCGCACCGCTGGCCACCATGGTCGCGACGCTGCGTGAGGATTTCACCCCGGTGGGCGAGGACCGCGCCCTGGATGGCGAGCTGCGTCACTGCCTGACGCGGATCCGCTCACGCCACTGGCCGCTGTACGTCTCCTGACGCGGCAGCGCTCGGGCCGGCCAGTGGGCACTCAGCGTAGGGAGCGCCCTGGGCGGGTGCTGTTCAGTTCACCAGACGCAGGCACTGCCCCAGGTGATAGAGCGAGAAGCCGCTTTCGTAGGCGGCGCTCCAGAGTCCGCGCCCGCGTATGGCGCGATAGGACTTGAGCGGCAGCGGCAGCAGGCTGTCGTCGCCACGGCTGAGATATTCGGCGAAGCCCTCGCCCACCACCGTGCCGGTGGTAACGCCGCGGCCGTTGTAGCCACAGGCAGCGACGATCCCCGGCAGCGGCTCGAACAGGCGCAGGGTGTGGTCCGGGGTGAAGGCGACACGGCCGCTCCAGGTGCACTCCCACTCGACCGGGCCCAGCTCGGGGAAGTAGTGCCCGGCGATGCGGTCGGCCCAGCGTTTCAGATAGGCCCGCGGCCGCCCTTCGCCGCGCCCCAGGCTACCCAGTACAAGCCGCCCGGCGGCGTCGCGGCGGATACTCGAGAGCACCGTGCGGGTATCCCAGGCGCCCTGGCGCTCGGGCAGGATGGCATCCGCCGCGGCCCCGGAGAGCGGGCGCGAGGCGACCTGCATGTAGTAGCCGGTGAAGAAGTGCTGGCGCGCCTGGTTCCAGCTGTCCTGGGCGTAGGCGTTGGTGGCGAGCACCACGCGGTCGGCGACGACACTGCCCTTGGGCGTGTTCAAACGCCAACCCTCGCCCTCGCGCTGGATGCCCGTCACCGGGCTGTGGGTGAACAGCCGCGCGCCCTGGGTCTGGGCTGAACGCGCCAGTCCGCGGGTGTACTCGGCAGGGTTGAGCGTACCCGCACGGCGGTCGCACAGTGCGGCGCGGATACGCCGGGTCCCGGTGAGCCGCTCGCACGCCTCGCCCTCGATCAGTTCGACCGGGGCCCCACGCGCCACGAGCTGATCGCGCCGGCGCGCCAGCTCCTCACAGCCCTTGGCGTTGTGGCCCAGGTGCAGGGTACCGGTGCGGGTGGGATGACACTGGATGCCGTGGCGCTCGATCAGCGCGAACACCTTGGCCGGAGCGCCGCCGAGGACCCGGTTGGCGCGCTCGCCGTCGGCCTCGCCGAGCGCCTTGACGATATCGTCCGGCGGCACCCACAGGCCGGCGTTGACCAGCCCGACATTACGCCCGGAGCCCCCGGTGGGGATGTCTCCCGCCTCCAGCACGCAGACCTCGGTGCCGCTGGCGCTCAGATGCAGCGCGGTGGAGAGACCTGTGATCCCGCCGCCGACGACGCACACGCGGGTACGCAGCGCGCCATCCAGCGTCTCGGTGACGGGCGCCGGCTCCTGCGCTCCCTGGGTCCATAGACATTGTTCTTGCATGACCGCTCCTCGCCTGAGAGGGTGTTTACAAAATGCCTGCGCTCGACAGTACGGCGTTGAAATCGACCTCAAAGTACTCATTTACACCACGTAAACTCCGTCTTTTCGGCCGATTTCGCCTTGTCCAGCCTTCGCTCGTCGAATTTGCAGACACCCTCTGAGCGCTGATTGCTGGATGCCTTGCTGGCCGGACACTGACCGCTCGGCGCGGCCAGTGTCATGCCGATCACATCGTGTAGGGTGGCGTCTCGCTCACGCCGCGCCGCTCAGGCGCTACCCGCCTGCGCTTCACCCCGCGCCCCTGAACCGGTCCGCTGCGTATCGGCCGCCCGATCCGCCGTCGTCGCCTCCCGCGGAACAAAGCGGCCGAGCAGCGCCCACAGCAGGCCGAACAGCGGCGACAGCCAGCAGGCAAAGGCGAACGGCGCATAGAGCAGCGTGGGCACGCCAGTGGTGGCGGCGACGAAGCTGCCGCCCATGTTCCACGGGATCAGCGGCGACAGCAGCGTGCCGTTGTCTTCGATGGTGCGCGACAGCACCGAGGTGCGGTAGCCCATCTGCTGGTACTGCCCGTGCAGCAGCCGCCCCGGCAGCACCAGGGTGGTATAGACGTCGCCGACCACGGTACCCACCGACGCGGTGGTGACCGAGCTGGTCAGCACCATGCTGAAGCGCCCGCGCATCAGCTTGGCCAGGTACAGCATGATCGCGTCGATGGTGCCGTAGGCTTCGAGCATCCCGGTGAAACCAAGTGCGAACAGCGTCAGGGTCACCACCCAGGTCATCGACATCGCGCCCCCCTTGGAGAGCAGCGTATCCATCGCCGCAATGCCGGTATCCGCGACGTAGCCGTTCTGCATCACGTCGAACACCGCCTGCACGTCGCTGCCCTGGAGCAGGATCGCGATCACCCCACCGAGCGCGGCACCGCCGAAGATGGTGGGGAACGGCGGAAACCGGGCCATCGACAGCGAGATCACCACCACCGGCGGGATCAGCGTGATCCAGCTCAGGGTGAAGTGCTCGGCCAGCGTACGGCGCAGGGCATCGATGCCGCCGACGTCGATCAGTTGATCGGCGTAGCCGGCACCGAGCCAGGCGTAGGCCAGCAGCGCCAGCGTCATCGCCGGCACCGTGGTCGCCATCATGCTCTTGATATGGGTCCACAGGTCGGTCTCGCAGACCGCCGGGGTGAGATTGGTGGTATCGGAGAGCGGCGACATCTTGTCACCGAAGAAGGCCCCGGAGACCAGCGCCCCCGCGGTCAGATAGACCGGAATACCCAGGCCATGGCCGATGCCCATCAGCGCCAGACCGACGGTGCCCACCGTGCCCCAGGAGGTGCCCACGGCGAGCGAGATCAGCGAGCTGATCAGACAGGTGGCGACCAAGAACCAGCCCGGCGAGACTATATTGATGCCGTAGTAGATCAGCGTCGGCACCGTTCCCGCGAGAATCCAGGTACCGATCAGCATGCCCACCGCGAGCAGGATCAGAATCGCCGGCAGGCCGAGCTTGATCACCTTGAGCATCGACGCCTCCATGCGCGTCCAGGCGATGCCACGCAGACGCGCGAAGAAGGCACAGATCAGGATGCCGCAGGCGAGCGGAATGTGGGGCGTGAAGTCGCCGAAGACGAAGAACTGCGTCATCAGCAGTGCCACGGTGAGCAGTAGCGGCGCCAGCGCCAGCGGCAGGCTGGGAATCGCGCCCACGCGAACGTTGTCACTCATCGACATTCTCCCGGAGTTGTTATTGGCGCACGGATCGGGGAGCGCGTTGGAGAGATGCAGGAAGGGGGCCGGAGCGCGGAGTGCGCTCCGGCAAGGCGTCAGTCGAACTTGATGCCCTGGGCCAGCGGCAGCTCGCGCGAGTAGTTGACGGTATTGGTCTGGCGACGCATGTAGCTCTTCCACACGTCGGAACCGGACTCACGCCCGCCGCCGGTCTCCTTCTCGCCGCCGAAGGCGCCGCCGATCTCGGCTCCGCTCGGCCCGATATTGACGTTGGCGATGCCGCAGTCACTGCCCTGATCGGAAACGAAGGCTTCCGCCTCGCGCACGTCGGTGGTGAAGATGCACGACGACAGCCCCTGCGGCACGTCGTTGTTGAGCGCCAAGGCCTGGTCGAAGTCGCGATAGCTGAGCACGTAGAGGATCGGCGCAAAGGTCTCGTGCTTGACCAGTTCGTCCTGCTCGGCGACCTCGACGATCGCCGGCGAGACGTAGTAGCCATTGGGGTAGGTATCGGCCAGTTGGCGCTCGCCGCCGAACACCGTGGCCCCCTGCTGGCGCGCCTTCTCCAGCACCGACTGCATCTGCTCGAAGGCCTGGGCGTCGATCAGCGGGCCGACCAGGTTACCTTGCATCGGGTCGCCGATGGTGACGTTGGCGTAGGCCTTCTTGATCCGCTCGACCACCTCGTCACGCACCGACTCGTGGACGATCAGACGGCGCAGGGTGGTGCAGCGCTGGCCGGCGGTGCCGACCGCCGAGAACAGAATGCCGCGCACGGCCATGTCGAGATCGGCGCTGGGCGCCAGGATCATGGCGTTGTTGCCACCCAGTTCGAGAATGCTGCGGCCGAAGCGCGCGGCGACCCGGGGCGCGACCTCGCGACCCATGCGCGTGCTGCCGGTGGCGCTGATCAGCGGCACCCGCGGGTCGTCGGTGAGGGCTTCGCCGGCTTCGCGCTCGCCGATGATCACCTGGCTCAGATCCGCCGGGGCGTCGTCGCCGAATTCGGCCATGGCGCGCTCCAGCAGTGCCTGGCAGGCAAGTGCGCACAGCGGGGTCTTCTCGGAGGGCTTCCACAGCAGGCTGTTGCCGCACACCAGCGCCAGCGCAGCGTTCCAGGCCCAGGGCGCGACCGGGAAGTTGAACGCGGTGATCAAGCCGATCGGGCCCAGCGGATGCCAGCTCTCGCGCATGTGGTGGCCGGGGCGCTCGGAGGCGATGGTCAGGCCGTAGAGCTGACGCGACTGGCCCACGGCGAGATCGCAGATATCGATCATCTCCTGGACCTCGCCCAGCCCCTCCTGATAAATCTTGCCGCACTCCAGCGTGACCAGCGCCCCGAGATCCTCCTTGTGCCGGCGCAGCTGCTCGCCGAACAGCCGCACCAGCTCGCCGCGCCGCGGGGCCGGTACCTGTCGCCAGGCGGCGAAGGCACGCTCGGCGCGGTCGATGCGCGCGGTCACCGCCGCTGCGGACTCGTTGCTGACCCGGCCCAACTCGCCGCCGTCGGTGGGCGAGGTGACTACATAGTCGCCGTCGCGGTAGGCCGAAGTCGCTACGCCGAGGCGTCCGAGGATCTCGTCGATCATGTTGTTCTCCTGCTGCCGGAACGAAAAAGGTGTCGCGGCAGTATTGCGCCGGCCATTGACGCGCCACAAACGACGTTTTATACCGACGTCATTCCTTTTTTTCCTGTCAGCAGGCTGCCATGAATCGCCGTCATCTCCCCACCCTCACCGCCATGCAGTGCTTCGAGGCCGCGGCACGCCATTTGAGCTTCACCCGCGCCGCCGACGAGCTGAGCCTGACCCAGAGCGCGGTGAGCAAGCAGGTCGCCCAGCTCGAGGCGATCCTCGAACATCCGCTGTTCCGCCGCGTGCGACGCCGGCTGCAGGTCACCCCGGAGGGATCGCTCTATCTCACCGAGGTGCGCAAGGTGCTGGCCCAGGTGGAGATGTCGACCCGCTACATGCAGTCCTACGGCGGTGAGAGCGAGGTGCTCAGCGTCACCACCCTGCCGACCTTCGGCGCACGCTGGCTGGTGCCGCGTCTCAACGGTTTCCGCCTGCGCTACCCCAGCGTCTATCTCAATATCGGCATTCGCACGCAGCCGTTCGATCTCGAACAGGAGCGGGTCGACGCCGCCTTCTTCTACGGCCGCGGCGTCTGGCCCAAGGCGGAGTGTATCCATATGCTCGACGAGCAGATGGTGGCGGTGTGCGCGCCCTCGCTGGTGCCGGTCGGCGGCTTCGACGACCCGCTCGCGCTCACCCAGCAGGTGCTGCTGCAAAGCGATTCGCGCCCGGAGGCGTGGCACGCCTGGTTCGCCGATCAGCAGCTCTACACCCAGCACAGCTATCATGGGCCACGCTTCGATACCTTCGAGATGCTGCTGCGCGCCGCGCGAGTGGGCTGCGGGGTGGCGCTGGTGCCACAGGTTCTCGCCGCCGAGGAGCTCGCCCAGGGCCAACTGGTGCAGGCCTGGCCGCACGCGCTCGCGAGCCGCGACGCCTATTACCTCGCCTATCCCGAACACAAGGGCGAGGTGGCCAAGGTACGCGGCTTTCTCGACTGGATGCGCGAACATCGCGACCGTCCCACCCTGGGCCCGGTTCAGACGCCCGCACCGACCGACGCATAGCCGGCAAAAGAATCCAGAATTTTTGGAATGATACAGCGGCTTTTTTTCGTTTGAAGCGCCGCCTGCCCGGCTGCTTTGATGACCCGAACCGTCATCGTCGCCACTGCAGGTAGCCACTCATGGAGTTTCCCCACGTCAGCCACGCCCTCGGGGTGGTGCATCCGATCTGTCTGGAGCGCGGCGCCAACGCCGAGGTCTGGGACGAGCAGGGCCAGCGCTATATCGACTTCGTCGCCGGGATCGGCGTGCTCAACCTGGGGCACGGCCACCCACGCGTCCTGGCCGCCATCCAGGCGCAGCTCGGCAAGCTGACCCACTCGGCCTTCAACGCCCTGCCCCACCGCGGCTATCTCGATCTGGCCCAGGCGCTGGATACCTTCGTGCCGGTCGGCTATCCGCTCAGCTGCATGCTCACCAACAGCGGCGCCGAGGCCACCGAGAACGCGCTCAAGCTCGCCCGTGCGCACACTGGCCGCACGGCGGTGATCGCCTTCGATGACGCTTTCCACGGGCGCACCCTGGCGGCACTCAACCTCGGCGGCAAGGTCGCCCCCTACAAGCAGCGTCTCGGCAGCCTGCCCGGCCCGGTGTACCACCTGCCGTTTCCGGGGCCGGACAGTGGGGTCGACGCCGCCACGGCCCTGGCCGCGCTGGAGCGGCTGTTCGCGGTCGAGGTTCCCGCCGAGGAGATCGCCGCGATCATCGTCGAGCCGGTCCAGGGCGAAGGCGGCTTCCGCCGGCTCTGCCCCAACTTCGCCCGCCAGCTCCAAGCGCGCTGTCAGGCGCTGGGCATCGTGCTGATCTTCGACGAGATCCAGTCCGGCTTCGGGCGCACCGGGGCACGCTTCGCGTTCTCGCACCTGGGGGTCGAGCCCGACCTGCTGCTGCTGGGCAAGAGCATGGCCGCGGGGCTGCCGCTGGCCGCCGTCGCCGGGCGCGAGGCGGTGATGAACGCGCTGCCCCGGGGCGGGCTGGGCGGCACCTACTCGGGCAACGCCCTGGCCTGTGCCGCGGCTCTGGCGGTGATCGCGGAGATGAACGATGCCAATCTGGCGCGCTGGTCGCAGGCGGTCGAGTCCCGCGTGCTGGCCCACCACCGCGAGTGGCAGGCCAGCGGCCGCTACCCCATGCTCGGCGCCCTCACCGGGATCGGTGCGATGCGCGGTATCGTGCTCGACGACACCCCCAATGCCAGCGGGGCCGAGCACCTGGGCGCGCTGCTCACCGCGGCGCGCGAGCGCGGCCTGCTATTGATGCCCAGCGGGCGCAAGCGCAACGTGCTGCGCCTGCTGCCCCCACTGACCAGCGAACCCGAGATTCTCGATGAGGGCCTGGCGAGGCTCGGCGAGGCCCTGGCCACGCTGCGCGCCTGAGCGCGTCGCGTCCATGTCCTCGCACCCGCCCCCCTGACGCGCCCCTTTTGACGCCCCTCACACGCAGGAGACTTGCCATGCCCTCGTTTCTCTCCCCCGATGCGATCCGCGACCGCTTCTCGCGCGCCATGTCGGCGATGTATCAGACAGAAGTCCCTCAGTACGGCACGCTCCTGGAGCTGGTCGAGACCGTCAATCGCGAGACCCTCGCCGGCGACCCCGAGCTGGCCGCCAGACTCGAGGCCCACGATGACCTGGCACGCCTCGGCGTCGAGCGCCACGGCGCCATTCGCGTGGGCACGGCGGCGGAGCTGGCCGGGCTGCGCCGGCTGTTCGCGGTGATGGGCATGCAGCCGGTGGGCTACTACGACCTCTCCGCGGCGGGGGTGCCGGTTCATTCCACCGCCTTCCGCCCGGTGGACGACGCCGCGCTGGCGCGCAACCCGTTCCGCGTCTTCACCTCGCTGCTGCGCCTGGAGCTGATCGAGGATAGTCAGCTGCGCGAGCGCGCCGCCGGCATCCTCGAGGCCCGCCAGATCTTCACCCCGGAGGCGCTGGCGCTGATCGAGCGCCATGAAGCCCAGGGTGGGCTGAGCGAGGACGACGCCGAGCGCTTCGTCGCCGCCGCGCTGGAGACCTTCCGCTGGCACCGCGAGGCGACCGTCGACTGGCCCACCTACTGCGCCCTGCACGACCAGCACCGGCTGATCGCCGACGTGGTCTGCTTCCGCGGCCCGCATATCAACCACCTGACCCCGCGCACCCTCGACATCGACGCGGTGCAGCGGCGCATGCCCGAGGCCGGGATCACCCCCAAGGCGGTGATCGAGGGTCCGCCCCGGCGCGCCTGCCCGATTCTGCTGCGCCAGACCAGCTTCAAGGCGCTGGAGGAGGAGATTCGTTTCGCCGATCGCCAGCAGGGCTCCCACAGCGCGCGCTTCGGCGAGATCGAGCAGCGTGGCATGGCGCTGACGCCGGCCGGGCGCGAGCGCTACGACCGCCTGCTGGCGACCGCCCGCGAGCGCAGCCAGGGCCTCGACAACGCCGCCCACCAGCAGCTGCTCGACGACGTCTTCACGGCGTTCCCCGACGACCTGACTGAGCTGCGCCGCCACGGCCTGGCCTACTTCGATTACCGCCTGACCCCGGCGGGCGAGGCGGTCAGAGAGGCAGCGGGGGGTGGGGAAACGGCGGACCTGGCAGCCGTGGATCTGGCCACAGTGGATCTGGAAGCGGCGATCGCCCGCGGCTGGGTCAGCGCCCAGCCGATCACCTACGAGGACTTCCTGCCGGTGAGTGCGGCCGGTATCTTCCAGTCCAATCTCGGTGACGCGCGCAGCGACAGCTACGCCGGTCACGCCAATCGCGACGACTTCGATCAGGCGCTGGGGGCGCCGGTGATCGACGAGCTGGCGCTCTATGCCCGGCGCGAGGCGGCATCACGCCAGCGCGTGATGCACGCCCTGAGGCTCGAAGCCCCGCGCACCGAAGGCGTCGGCTCAGAAACGCTTGGCTGAATAGGGCGCAGGCTCGATATAGGGCGTCTCGCCGCACATCATCTCCGCCAGCAGCCGCCCCGAGGCCGGCCCCAGAGTGAAGCCCTGATGGGCGTGGCCGAAGTGGAACCACAGCCCGGCATGCTTGGGCGCCGGGCCGATCACCGGTTTCATGTCCGGTGTGCACGGCCGCGCGCCGAGCCACGGGGTCTGCTCGACCGCATCGCCGATCGCCAAAAGCTCGCGCGCGACGCGCTCGGCCTTGCTCGACTGCAGCGGGGTGGCGCGGGCGTCGAGACGTGCGAACTCGGCGCCGGTGGTGATGCGCAGGCCGCGATTCATCGGCGCCAGCATGATGCCGTTCTCGGCATCCAGCATCGCCATGCTCAGCGGCGTCGGCATGTCATAGTGGCGGTGGTAGCCGCGCTTGACGAACAGCGGCAGGTGGTAATCGAAGCGCCGCAGCAGCTCGTCGGACCACGGGCCCAGCGCCACTACCGCCTCGCCGGCCTCGACCGGGCCTTCGCTGGTGGTCACCCGCCAACCGGCGCCGTGACGTTCGAGGGTCGCGGCGTCGCCGCTGACGAAGGCGCCGCCGCGGGCCTGGAACAGACCGGCGTAGCTCGCCACCAGCGCGCCGGGGTCGCGTACCGACCACGGCTGGGTCCAGTGCACTGCACCCGCCAGGCGCTGGGTCAGCCCCGGTTCCAGCCGCGCCAGCTCGTCGCCGCTGACCGGGGCATGCTCGACCCCGTACTCCTGGGCCAGCCGTTCGGCATTGGCCAGGCCCTTCTCCAGCGCCGCCTGGCTGCGGTAGGCGGTGCGCCAGCCGCTCTTGCGCACCAATGCCCCGGCGCCGGCCTCCTCGATCAGGCTGTCGTGCTCGCTCAGGCAGTGGGCGATCAGCCGGCTGTACTCCCGCGCCACCTGGGCGTAGCGCGACGGCGAGGACCACCACCAGTACTGCGCCAGCGGCGAGGCCAGATGCGGCAGCGCCGAGGGGTGGTAGTTGACGTCGATGCCGCCCTTGCGTGCGACCTTGAAGATCATGCGGCTGTCGTGCGGGAAGGGGTAAGGCTCCACCGCCTCGCGCTGGATCAGGCCGGCGTTGCCGTAGGAGGTCTCCTCCCCCGGCGCGCGGCGATCCACCAGCACCACGTTGCGCCCACGCCGCTGCAACTGCAGCGCGGTCGACACCCCGATCATGCCGGCCCCCAGCACCACCACATCCGCTTGCATAGCCACTCCTCAGCCCTTGAGTACTTACTCAGCCCTTGAACACCTACTCAGCCCTTGAACACCTACTCGGCCCTTGAACACCTACTCGGCCCTTGAACGCGTCGACAGTATCGCCCACGGGTCAACGCCGATGCCGCCCCAGTGACGGCCCCGCACCGAGCCCTGTCATCCCCATGAAAGTCGATGATAACAGCAACCCCGGCGCAACCAAGGGCTGCAGGCACGACCACCCGCTCAGTCGGGATCTGCGTCGGCGGCCTGGACTTTACGCCGGCCGACTCGCCATGATGCGGTGATCATCGGTGAAGTCCATGCCCGCGCTAGGTTCTGTACGAAAACTACCTACGCTCGGCAATACGGCGTTAAAAATCGGCTCAAAATGCTCATTTACACCTCGTAAACTCCGCGTTTTCGCCGATTTTTGCCTTGTCTTGCCTTCGCTCGCTGATTTTTCGTACAAACCCTAGGCGCCGTGGCGCCGCGGTCTTGGCGTCATCCCCCGGCCACGCCGGTCTGGGTCGACCGATCCCTGCCATCAAACGGAGAGTTCCATGCGCAAGCGTATCCTGGCCTATCGCCGTCTCGACGAGCAGCAGCTCGACCAGCTCCGCGAGCGCTATCAGGTCGACTACTTCGGCAAGCTCGCCTCCGCCGACGACCCGGCATTCCGTGAGGCGCTGGGCCAGGCCCACGGGCTGATCGGCGCGGGGGTGAAGATCACTTCCGAGCTGCTCGACGCGGCGCCGAATCTCGAGACCATCTCGAGCATTTCGGTGGGCGTGGACAGCTATCCGGTCGAAGAGCTGACCCGGCGCGGCATCCTGCTCAGCCACACCCCGGACGTGCTCACCGAGACCACCGCCGACACCGGCTTCGCGCTGATCATGGCGAGCGCCCGGCGGGTGGTAGAACTGGCCGAGTACGTCAAGCGCGGCGAGTGGCAGGCGAGTATCGGCGCCGAGCAGTTCGGCACCGACGTGCATGGCAAGACCCTGGGCATGATCGGCTTCGGCCGGATCGGCCAGGCGATCGCCCGCCGCGGCGCGCTGGGCTTCGGCATGCGCGTGCTCTACGCCAAGGCCTCGCCCAAACCGGCGCTGGAGCAGGAACTGGGAGCACGCCACTGCGAGCTGGACGAGCTGCTGCGCGAGGCCGACTTCGTCTGTGCGATCGTGCCGCTCAACGCCGACACCCGGCACCTGATCGGCGCGGCCGAGTTTGCGCGCATGAAGTCGAGCGCGATCTTCATCAATCTGGCCCGCGGCGAGGTGGTCGACGAAGCGGCGATGATCGAGGCCCTCGAACGCGGCGAGATCCGCGGCGCCGGTCTCGACGTGTTCGCGCAGGAGCCGCTGCCGGCCGACTCGCCGCTGCCGCGCATGGCCAACGTGGTCGCCCTGCCGCACATCGGCTCGGCCACCCACGAGACACGCACCGCCATGGCCCAGCGCGCCGTCGACAACCTGCTGCTGGCGCTGGAGGGCAAACGCTCGCTCAGTCCGTTCAACCCCGAAGCGTGGTCCGAACGGCTCGGCTGAACGCCAGACAGGGCGCGATGCACGACACCACGGCGCGGCGGGGATGTGCGCGAGCACACTGTTCGCTCGGGCCGACTTCATCGGTCAAAAAGTGTGCAATTCGCACACCGCGGCGCGCCCTGCCTTGTCAAGCCGAAGCGCGGCGACTAAAGTTGGCAGGCGTCATTGAAAACAGTGTTCCGTAACCTTATCTCAACAATGAGGTCGCGGTGCCGATAACCGGGATACTGGCGCAACGGCCAACGACCCGCCGGCTCTAGCCGCCGGTCACCCCTTTCACTGACAGCGCCCTCGAGGCGACCCATCATGCCCGACCCGCTCTGCTTGCTTTTCGATTGCGACGGCACCCTGGTCGACAGCGAACCGCTGCTGGCCGAGATCATGGCCAAGTACCTCACCCAGGCCGGTCTTCCGTTTCGCCCCCTCGATTACATGAACGACTTTCGCGGCGCGCGCTTCGCCAGCATCGTGGCGCATCTCGAACGCGCCTACGGCGAAATCGACCCCACGCTGCGCGAAGAGACCGAGCGGGACATGCGCCGTGAAATGAACGAGCGCATGCTCAACGAGCTCGCGCCGATCGAAGGCGCCGCCGGTGCCCTCGATGCGCTGGACGGGCTGCCGCGCTGCGTCGCCTCCAACGGCCCCGAGCACAAGATCCGCCGCGCGCTCGACAGCACCGGACTACGCCACTTCTTCGATGATCATATCTACAGCGCCTACAGCGTGGGCAGCTGGAAGCCCGACCCCGGCCTGTTTCTGCACGCCGGTCGCGACATGGGCTTCGACCCGAGCCATTGCGTGGTGATCGACGATGCCCAGGTCGGCGTGCGCGCTGCGCTGGCCGCCGGCATGCGGGTGATACACATCAACCGCTTCCCCGAGCGCGAAGCCACACCGGCAGGCGCCATCGCCATCGGCCACATGCGCGAACTGCCTGGCGCCGTCGAGCGCCTGCTACCCACGCTCGCCGCCAACCACGCCTGATAGCGGCTCGCTCTCCCGCCGCGGCGTCGGCGGGCAGCGCTCGTCCGGGCCCGGCCGAGCGCGCTATCATGGCGTCTCAGCCATTGCAGCGGAGCCCTTCATGCCCTCCCTCCAGGATCAGTTGCGCGGTCTGGTCTACTCCACCGAGCACGGTGAGACCTGCCCCGCATGCCGCCAGGCGCTCGCCGAGTGCCGCTGTCAGGCCGACGCCGAGGCCGAGCGTCTCGCCGCACTCGACGGGATCGTGCGTATCCGCCGCGAAACCAGCGGTCGCAAGGGCAAGGGCGTGACCACGATCGAAGGCGTCCCCCTTGCCCAAGAGGAACTCAAGGCGCTGGCCAAGGTATTGAAGAAGCGCTGCGGCACCGGCGGCGCGCTCAAGGCAGGCGTGATCGAGATTCAGGGCGACCATCGCGAGGTGCTCAAGCGCGAGCTGGAAACCCGCGGCTATACGGTCAAGCTGGCCGGCGGCTGAGGAATTTATCGCCGCCACGCCTGTCTCAAAGCCAGCCTCCCGCTCGCTATCTCAGGAGATCGCATCCCATGCCGCTACCCGCCCTTTCGCGCGGTGTCCGTTCGGCCGCCGTCTTGCTGGCTGTCGCCCTGCTGGCCGGCTGCGCCGGGGGGCCGCAGTTCGAGACCCTAGCCGCCCGGGTGGTCTCCGAGAACCCGGTCACCCTGCCCGCCGATGCCACCCTGGAAGTGCAGCTCGAAGACGTCACCCACGGCGACGTGGTGGCCAGCAGCCGTTACGAGCAGCTCGGCCAGCTGCCGCTGCCGGTCACGCTGCAGTATCTGCCCGACGCCATCGCGCGTGACGACATCTACCAGCTCAGTGCCCAGATTCGCAGCCATGGGCGCATCCTCTACCTGAGCCAGAAACCGGTAGCAGTGTTCGGCCGCCACGATCCGGCGGAGCCCGACATTCCGGTGGTGCCGACCGGGGCCGACGCGCTTGCCCCCTCGGCACCCTGAAGCGCCCACCCCGGCGGCATTGGCTTGATGCCCGGGCGAAAACAGACCACGCTGATTCGACTGTCATTCCTCGATGGAGACGAGCATGGAAACGCGTAAGCTACCCGGTACCGATATCGAGATGTCCCGCGTGGGCCTGGGCACCTGGGCCATGGGCGGACGCATGTGGGGCGGCACCGACGATCCCAATGCCATCCGCACCATTCACGCCGCCATCGATCAGGGCATCACGCTGATCGATACCGCTCCGGCCTATGGCTTCGGCCACTCCGAGGAGGTGGTGGGCAAGGCGGTCGCCGAGAGCGGCCAGCGCGAGCGGCTGGTGCTGGCGACCAAGGCGGGGCTGGAGTGGTACGACGACGACAGCCTGGCCCGCAACGCCACCGCCAAGCGGTTGGAAAAGGAGCTCGACGACTCGCTGCGGCGGCTCAAGACCGACACCATCGACATCTACCAGATCCACTGGCCCGACCCGCTGGTGGAGATCGCCGAGACCGCCGAGGCGATGGCGCGCTTTCATCAGGCGGGCAAGATCCGCGCCATCGGGGTCAGCAACTTCTCCCCCGAACAGTGCGAGACCTTCCGCGAGGTGGCGCCGCTGCATACGTTGCAGCCCCCGTACAACCTGTTCGAGCGCGACATCGACGAGCAGATCCTGCCCTATGCCGAAGACAACGACCTGACCCTGCTCACCTACGGCGCGCTCTGCCGCGGCTTGCTCAGCGGCAAGATGCACAGTGACTCCACCTTCTCCGGCGACGACCTGCGCAACAAGGACCCCAAGTTCCAGTCGCCGCGCTTCGCGCAGTACCTGGCCGCGGTGAAGGATCTCGAAGCGCTGGCCCAAGAGCGCCACGGCAAGTCGGTGCTGGCCCTGGCGGTGCGCTGGATTCTCGACCGCTCGCCCAACATCGTGGCGCTGTGGGGCGCACGCAAGCCGGCTCAGGTCGACCCGGTCGGCGACATCAGCGGCTGGCAACTGAGCGATCGCGACCTGGCCGATATCGATGCGCTGCTCGCCGAGCACATCAAGGACCCGGTCGGGCCCGAGTTCATGGCCCCGCCGACTCGCCGCTGAGCGCGGCTGCTGGCGGCACCCGTGCCGCCAGCAGCGCTGTCAGCGTGGGCCCGATCGGCGCGCTGACCTTGAGCGCATAGAGCGCATCGGCGCGCGTCCGCCCCAGGTTGAGACAGGCGATCGGCTTGCCCAACCGCGCGGCGTGACGGGCAAAGCGGTAGCCCGAATAGACCATCAGCGACGACCCCACCACCAGCATGGCCGGCGCCCGTTCGAGGGCATCGAATGCCGCCTGCACCCGCGCCTTGGGCACGTTGTCGCCGAAGAAAACCACGTCCGGCTTGAGAATGCCGACACCGCAGCGCTGGCAGTCGGGCACCCCGAAATCGATGAAATCGACACCCTCGAGATCGGCATCACCATCCGGCGCCACCGCCGCCGGCAGGTCGAGCCAGCGCGGATTTCGCCGTGCCAGTTCGTCGTGCAGCGCATGGCGCATCAGCGTCGCGCCGCACTGCATGCAGACCACCAGATCGGCCTGACCGTGAAGGTCGATCACCCGCTGCGAGCCGGCGCGCTGATGCAGGCCATCGACGTTCTGGGTCACCAGCTGCGAGATACCGCCCCCGGCCTCCAGCGCCGCCAGGGCACGATGCGCCTCCCCCGGCCGCGCCGCGGCGAGGGCGCGGAACCCGACCAGGCTGCGCGCCCAGTAGCGCTGGCGCACCGCCCGGCTGGCCATGAACGCCTGGTGGCTGACCGGCGGCGGTCGCTTCCACGCCCCGCTGGCATCGCGGTAGTCGGGAATGCCGCTGGCGGTGCTCACGCCCGCTCCGGTGAGCACGAATAGCCCAGGATGACGAGCGAGGAAGGCTCCCAGCGCCTCGACGCCCGCCGCCGACGTGTCGCACATGCTTTTTGCCCTCGATCGGTGATAGAAAGGGAGCCATCCGACTCCTAATAGACTGTGTCCCGCGGAGACGCAGCACGGCTGCCCGATGCCTAATATCCTTCTGGACCCGTTGATCGAACAGCGCCAGCGCGGCCTGCGCCTGGCGCGGCGGATCTATCCGCCGCGCACCTTGGGGCTGGCTGCCGGGGGGCTTTGCATCGGTGGCGCGCTGCTGACGCTGTCGACGCCGCCCTGGGTTTGGCTACTGTGGGCGCTGCAGATCGCCGGCTGGTCGCATCTTGGCTACTGGCGCGCCAAGCGGCACAGCTCACCCTATCACGCCGAACGCCAGAACCTCGGCATCGACAGTCTGCTGGGTGGCTTCTGGCTCGCCGCCATGCACTTCAACCTGCTGCCGACGATCATCGTGCTGACCATGATCAGCCTCAACAACATCGCCGTCGGTGGCGCCCGCCTGCTGTTGCGCGGTATCGGGCTGCTGGCGCTGGGCAGCCTGTTCGGCATGTGGCTGATCGCCCCCGGTGCGCCGCCGATCATTCCCAGCGCCAGCGTGCTCCTGTGCAGCCTGCCGATGCTGATCGCCTATCCCCTGGCGATCGGCTACATCACCTACCTGCAGGCACGGCAGCTCAGTCAGCAGAAGCGTAACCTGACCGACCTGAGTCGTACCGACGGCCTGACCGGGCTCTACAACCGCCGCTTCTGGGAGGCACGGGTCGCCGCCGAGCAGATCAGTGATTCACCCGCGGTGATCGCTCTGATCGATCTCGACTTCTTCAAGCGCATCAACGACGAGCACGGCCATGGCGTGGGGGATGAAACGCTGCGCGAACTGGCCACGCTGCTGCGTCGTTCGCTGCCGGCGCATTTCCTGCTCGGGCGCTACGGCGGCGAGGAGTTCGGCATCCTGATGCCGGCGACCACGCTGGCGCAGGCCGAGGCCGCGCTGCGCGCCTTCCAGCAGCGTCTGCACCGGCACACGCCACCGGCGCCGCTGGCGCGAATGCCCACCTGCAGCATCGGCGTCGCCGCCAAGGCACCCCACATGGCCAGCCACGAACAGTGGCTGCTGCAGGCCGACCAGGCGCTCTACGCGGCCAAGGGTGCCGGCCGTGATCGCCTCGAGGTCGCGCCTAGTGCGGCATCGCGAAGCCTGCTCGACCTCGGCTAGAATGGCGTTTTCGCCGCCGCTGCAAGGACATCTGCCCATGGCTTGGTTGGAGTACCTGCTACCGCTGATCTTTCTCGCCCCGCTGGGGGCGGCCGCACTGGTGGCGATCACCCTGCGGGACCTGCAGAACGTCGGCCTGCGCTCACCCCACGACGGCAAGCCGATCCGCGAGATCGCCCAGCTCCACCGTGACCGTCTCGAGCGCGCCCGGGTGGCGTTCTTTCTCGATGCCGCGCTGGCACCGACCCTGACCCTGATGCCGCTGGTCTACGGTATGGGGCGCATGCTGTTCGCCGACGAGCAGAGCTGGCTCGAATGGTCGCTCTACGGCGCATTCAGCACCCTGCTGGCAATGCTGTTCGGCTTTCTGATCCTGCGCGATGTGCAGCGGGTGCGCCGGCTCACCCGCAGCCTGGCCTCGGAGCTGGCCATCGGTCAGGCGCTGGATCACCTGATCCGCCCGGTGGCCAAGCCCTTCTTCGTGTTCCACGACTTCCCCGCCGACAGCTACAGCATCGACAACGTGCTGGTCACCCCCCAGGGGGTGTTCGTGATCCAGACCATGGCGCGGGATTTTCCCCTCGATCTGGAGGGCAACCCCAGCCAGGTCGTGGCGGTGGAGTCCGAGCGGCTGCGCTTCCCCGATGGCAGCCAGCGCAGCATGCTGCGTAAGGTGCGCATGGCCACGGTGTGGCTGCGCCAGTGGCTGACGCGCCACACCCAGTTGAACGTGCCGGTGAAAGGCGTGCTGGTGCTGCCGGGCTGGACCATCGACGACGAGACCCAGCATCTGGGCAGCGACCGCGAGGTGCAGGTGATCGACGGCGCCGATCTCGCCGCCCAGTTGGGTATCGACGGCAACGAAGTGATCGACGATGAGCAGCGCCAGCGCCTGGTGGAGTCGCTCGACCGCCGCCAACAACAATATCAACGCAAGGCGGCCGCACGCTGATCGCCGCCCGTTTTCCAGGAGATATCATGTCCGCTGCACCCGCTTTCGATGTTCTCACCTTCGGCGAAGCCATGGCGATGTTCGTGGCTGACGAGGCCGGGCCGCTGGATACCGTCGGTCAATTTCATCGGCGCACCGCCGGCGCCGACACCAATGTCGCCATCGGCCTGGCCCGGCTGGGCTTCGATGTGCGCTGGCTCTCCCGGGTCGGGCGCGACCACAACGGCACCTTCCTGCGCCGGGCACTTGAAGCCGAGGGCCTCGACTGCCGCCATCTGATCGAGGACCCGGCGCACGCCACCGGGCTGCTGTTCAAGGCGCGCGCCGAGGGCGGCGCCGACCCTCACGTGGAGTATGTCCGCCGCGGCAGCGCTGCCAGCCATCTGTGCCTCGACGACTGCCGCGAGGTGGCGCTCGATGCCGCGCGCCATCTGCACGCCACCGGCATTCCCCCGGCGCTCTCCGCCACCACCCGCGAGCTCTCGTTCGAGCTGCTCAGCCGCGCCCACGCCGCGGGGCTGTCGATCTCCTTCGATCCCAACCTGCGCCCCAGCCTGTGGGCCAGCGAGACGGAGATGAAGCAGACGCTCAACGCCCTGGCGGCCAAGGCCGACATCGTGATGCCCGGGCTCGCCGAGGGGCGCCTGCTCACCGGGCGCGACAGCGCGCACGACATCGCCGGGGTCTATCTCGACAGCGGCGCCCAGGCGGTGGTGATCAAGCTCGGCCCCGAGGGCAGCTACTTCCGCACGCGAGACAGCGAAGGCAGCGTCGCCGGCACCCCGGTGGACCGGGTCGTGGATACCGTGGGTGCGGGCGACGGTTTCGCCGTGGGCATCATCAGCGCGCGTCTGGATGGGCTCGACTGGCCCGCCGCGCTGCATCGCGCCAACTTGATCGGCGCGCGTCAGGTGCAGGTGATCGGTGACATGGAGGGGCTGCCCCGGCGCGACGAACTCGCCGCCATGGAGCGCAGCGGCGAGGCGATCTGAGCGGACAGTGGCATGAAAACACTGACACAGGAGGGAGCGGGCATGATGCCAGCACTCAGCGGTATCGATCACATCCATGTATTCGTCGCCGACCGCTCCCAGGCCCAGGCATGGTATGCCGACACGCTGGGGCTAACGCCCGTCGCCGCGCTGGCGTCCTGGTCAAAAGATCCCAAAGGGCCGCTGATCATCGCCGATACATCGCGCAGCGTCTGCCTGTCGCTCTTCGAGCGTCAGCCAGAAAGATGCCGTTCGACCATTGCGCTGGGCGTGACCGCGGGCGCGTTTCTGCAATGGCGTACTCATCTGCAACGGCATCTCGAGACACCTCCCAAGCTGGTGGACCACCAGCTCTCCTGGTCGCTCTATTTTAGTGATCCCGACGGTAATCCGTTCGAGATCACCTGCTACGACTACGCCACGCTGGCCGCCGACCTAGCCACGGGCTGAAGTCGAATCGTCCTTTTTAGTCGGCGCCGGCCCGGGCCTCGGCCCGAAGTGCGGCCAGCACCGCGGGCTTGAGGGCGCCGAGGGCTTCGCCGGAGACTCCGCTCAGCACGATCAGCCGCGTCTGGCGCCCCTGGTGGTAACCCAGCCATAGCGGTAGCCAGAGCCGCTGCAGGGTAGCGGGCTGCACCCGCAGCGACCACAGTCGCGGCTTGGCCAGCCGCTCCCACAGCCACCAGCGCGCAAACGCCTCTGGCGAGGGACGCCCCGCCTCACGGGTCTCGCCCCCCAGCCGAGTCTCCACACCTGCCGGCGCATCATACTCCCAGGCATCGTGGCCCAGCGGGCCGGGCCACAGCAACGCCCGCGACAGGCCACTGCGCCCCAGCAGCCAGGCATCCGGCGTCTGCGCCTCACGTGCCGTCAGCGCCACCGCCCACAGCGCCAGCCAGGCCGGTTCGAAGCGCGCGGCCGCGTAGCGCCGCAGCCGCCGGCTCGCCGCCTCGCCATCGATCCGGCGACGTAGGTGGCCCTCAGCCATGGGCATGGGCCCAGAGTTGCAGCCCCCCCAGGGCCAACAGCGAAATCACGAACCAGGCCAGCAGACCAAGACAGCGGGCACGCGTCACGCGGGCATCACGCCCCAGCGGCGTGGCCGCGGCACTGCGCCGGCGCAGCAGCGCCTGCATGTCCGGCGCCGTCTCCTCCAGCGTCACGTCGGCGAGCTGATCACGACTCGGCGCCGGGGCGCTGAGACTGACCGCATAGCCGACCGCCAGCGATACGCCGAGCCCCACCGCATTCTGATAGAGCCAGGAGATCCCCAGGTGCGAGGCGGCCCACACCGCCGCCATGCCCAAGAGCATGCCCGCCACCGCGCCGCGGCCATTGCTGCGTCGGCTGAGCACCGCCAGCAGGAAGACGCCGAGCAGAGCGCCGTAGAACCATGAGCCGATCCGGTTGACCGCTTCGATCACCGGGCCGAGATTGCCGGCGAAGAAGGCAAACAGGGTGGCGTAGAGCCCCCAGAACACGGTGGCCCAGCGCGACGCCTTGAGGTAGTGACCCTCGTCGGCGTCGGGCCTGACGAAGCGCGCATAGAAGTCGCGCACGCTCACCGCCGAGAGCGAGTTGAGCGCCGAATCCAGGCTCGACATGGCGGCGGCGAAGACCCCGGCGATCACCAGGCCGGTGATGCCGACCGGAAAGGCCTCGACCACATAGCGCGGGAACAGCTCGTTGAGATTCTCCGGCGGGGTCAGCCCGTGCTGCTGGTAGTACGCCGCGAGCATCACCCCGATGAACAGGAACAGCAGCATCTGCGGCACCAGCAGATAGCCGCCGATCAGCAGCGAACGCTGCCCCTCGGCGATGCTGGGGCTGGTCAGCACGCGCTGGATCTGGCTCTGATCGGTGCCGAAGTAGGCCACATGCATGACCACCCCACCGATCAGCCCCGCCCACAGCGAGTAGGTCACGCTGGGGTCGAGCGACAGGTCGAAGGTATCGAACATGCCGTGGGCGGCACCGAAGGCGAAGACGTCGCTCCAGCCGCCGGGCAGGCTCGAGACCATCAGCAGCATGCTCAGGATGGCACCGAGCCAGAGCACGAACATCTGGATCACATCGGTCCAGATTACCGCGCTGATGCCGCCGAGCACGGTGTAGCCGACCGCGATCACCGCCATCAGCACGATGGTCAGATCGACGCTCCAGCCGGTCACCACCGAGAGCACCAGCGCCGGCGCGTAGAGCACCACACCGGTGGCCAGGCCGCGGGCGATCAGGAACAGCAGCGCCGCCAGCGAGCGGGTCAGCGGTCCGAAGCGCCGCTCCAGCAGCTCGTAGATGCTGTAGATACCGGCGCGATGGAAGATCGGTACCAGCACCACGATCAGCACCGCCATCGCCAGCGGCACGTTGATGAAGGTCACCAGCCGCTCGAGACCACCTTCGAAGCCCCAGCCCGGCGCACCGATGAAGGTGATCGCGCTGGCCTGGGTCGCCATCACCGACAGGCCAATCGCCCAGCCGGGAATCCTGCGCCCACCGAGAAAGTAGTCCTGGGTCGTCGCCTGCGACTTGCCGAAGCGAGCCCCGACCCAAGCGATGCCCAGCACGTAGACGACCAGCACGATGCTGTCCCAGACAGTGAAAGCTCCCATGAGCCAATCCTCGCGTTGTTGTTATACGTCGATGTCATACGTCGATGTTGTATGTCGTCGTTGTCCATCGAGTGGAGAGGTGTCTTTGAAGCGCCTTGTATCGATGACTTCAGCCTAGCATGTCGCCACGCAACCATCGCGACGCCACGTCTCGATAGCCTCGCGATCGCGGCCAAGCCCCGTATGACGTGGCCTGAAGCCAGCCGCGGCGGCGGTAAAACAAACTCGCGCGCCGCTCTTACGCCCATCTTCCACCCCTCATGCACCCTCTTTGGCGCCCCCTCTTGCCAAACGTCAGAAAGCCTCGGATGATGCGCTCCCTTCCCCACTGGCGCGCCAGTCCTCGATGAGGTCTCCGATGCGTTTGATCACTTTCGATGTCTCCCGCACCCTCGGCATGCCGAACGTTCGCTATATCAAACCCGAGCGCATGTTCGATCATCTGGACGAGATCCAGGCCGCCGACTGGCTGCTGTTTCCCAGCTATTGGCAGGTCAACGTGCTGCTGCATGCGCTGCACAAGCGCATCTTTCCCTCGCCGGCGACCTACTATCTGGGGCACGACAAGGTGGAGCAGACCCGTGCCATGCGCGCGGCCTTCCCGCAGCACATTCCGCCCACCGCGATCCAGGCCAATACCGCCTACGGTATCGACGCCGTGGAGGCGGAAATCGGCTATCCGATGATTCTCAAGGAGATTCGCAGCGCCCGCGGCAACGGCGTGCATCTGGTCGAACGGCGTCGCGAACTCGAGCGCTTCGCCGCGGATAACCCGGTGCTCTACGCCCAGCCCAGGCTACCGATCGATCGCGATCTGCGGATCGTGCTGGTGGGGGATCGCATTCTCGCCAGCTACTGGCGGGTGACGCCGTTGGGCGGCTATCGCGCCAACGTGGCCCAGGGCGGCCGGATCGACCACGAGGACATTCCCGAGGCGGCCGTCGCGCTGGTGAAGCGAGTGGCGGCGGCGTTCCAGATCGACCATGGCGGCTTCGATGTCGCCATGCTCGGCGAGACGCCGATACTGTTCGAGTTCAACCGCCTGTTCGGTACCCAGGGCATCGCCGACGCCGGTCGCGTGACCGGCGCGGCGATGCTCGACTGGTTGGGGCGGCGCGAACTCGGCCTCACCATCCCGGAGCCCGAGGCGGCAGAGCTGCCGCCGGCGTGGGAACCGCCGACGGAGACCGCCTGCGACACGCGGCCCTGACGCTGTCAGGGCCGCGGATCACTCGCCTCAGGCCGGCGGCTGCTCGGGGCTGTCGGGCATGTTGATGCTGCCCGGCTCCTCGCGGTTGAGATGCAGGAACTGCAGGTGGCGCTCGTACTGGTCGAGCATGTCGTCGATCACCTGCTCGCGAGTGTAGCCGGCCAGATCGTAGCCCTGGCTGCCTTCGAGCAGATAGACCTCGAGGCGGTAGTAGCGGCTACTGCTGCGCGGCGTGCGCATGGCGAACGAGGGCGTGGCGAACGGGTGCGTCCAGATCTGATAGGTGAAGTTCTGCTCGCTGCCGAGGTCGACGTAGAGCGACAGATAGTCGTCGTCATTCTGCGTGCCCTCGCTGATCTGTACCTTCACGCCCTGGCCTTCGAGCTCGTCGCGTACCGCCTCCATCGCCGGGCGGCCGGTCTGCTCGAGGAACTGACGTGCCTCGTCGCGGGTGGGGAAGGACATCGCCCGCTTGAGTCGCTTGCGCCAGTCGTAACCCGCATCGCGCCCGCCGGCAGACATGCGCCCGGAGAGCGAACCCGAGAGACTGAGCCGGTGGCTGTCCTCCTTGAACGCCTCCACCTTCAGTGCCCGGTAGAGCCCGGCCATCATGAAGAAGAGCACGATCGAGAACGGCAGCCCGGTGATCACCACCGCGCTCTGCAGCGTCGAAAGCCCCCCGGCGAGCAGCAGCGACAGGGTCAGCACGCCGATCACCGCCGACCATAGAATACGCATCCAGATCGGCGCATCGCTGTTGACGTCCTTGAGGATCGAGGTGAAGTTCGACAGCACCAGCGCCCCGGAGTCCCCCGAGGTGACGAAGAACACGATCGCCAGCACGCTGACCGCGATGGTGGTGAACACCGGCCACGGATAGGCCTGCAGGAACAGATAGATGCCCGCCGGCGGGTTGTTCATCACCTGTTGACCGAAGTCGTGGGCACCGTTCATCGCCATGTCCAGCGCGCTGTTACCCAGAATCGACATCCAGATCATCATGAAGGCGATCGGCAGCGTCAGAGTGCCGGCGACGAAGGTGCGGATGGTGCGCCCACGCGAGATGCGCGCCAGGAACAGCCCCACGAACGGGCCCCAGGCGATCCACCAGGCCCAGAAGAAGATCGTCCAGGCGTTGAGCCACTCGGTCGGGCGATCGAAGGCGTAGGTGTTGAACGACAGCGAGACGAAGTCGGAGAGATAGTCGCCGACGTTCATCACCAGAGCGTTGAGCAGGAAGATGGTCTTGCCGGCGAAGAGCACGAACAGCAGCAGCGCGACCGCCAGCAGAATGTTGAACTCCGACAGCCGCCGGATGCCCTTCTCCACCCCGGTGACCGCGGAAATGGTGGCGAACAGCACGATCATCAGTACCAGGATGGTCTGGGTCCAGACGCTCTCGGTGATACCGAACATGAAGTCCAGACCGTAGTTGAGCTGGATCACGCCGATCCCCAGGCTGGCGGCGATGCCGAATACCGTGCCGAGTACCGCAGCGATGTCCACCGCATGGCCGATCGGGCCGTAGATCTTCTTGCCGAAGATCGGATAGAGCGCGCTCGAGATGGTCAGCGGCAGGTTGTGGCGGTAGCTGAAGAACGCCAGCGACATCCCCACCAGGGTATAGATACCCCAGCCCGAGATGCCCCAGTGCAGGAAGGTCAGCTCCATGGCGTGACGCGCCGCCAGCACCTGGTCGCTGGGTACCTGCGGCGACTGGTAGAACTGGGTCAGCGGTTCGGCCAGGGCGAAGAAGATCACCCCGATGCCGATACCCGCCGAGAACAGCATTGCCGACCACGAGAAGATATTGAAGTCGGGCCTGGCGTGCTCTGGCCCGAGGCGGATCTTGCCGAAGCGCGAGACGCCCAGGAAGATCACGAAGGCGAGATAGATGACGACGGTAAGAAAGTAGTACCAGCCGAAGGTGTTGGAGATCCATCCCAGCAGCGCGTTGATGATCTCATTGGCCTGCTGGGTAGCGACCATCGCCCAGATCGAGAAGGCGACGATGCCGATCACCGAGCCGTAGAACACGACAGGATTGAGTCGGTCTCGGGCTGGTGAATTATTGTCGGTTTGTGTGTGCATACGATATCCATCCGGTGTCGAAATGACGTCCGGCGCGTCACGCCCAGACTGCTTCACGGGCGACGACGGACCGTCGAACACAGCGCGTTGCTCCCGCCGTCCCTCGCGGGGCGCTGCGATCTTGCTTTGAGTTAAGTCGACTTGGGGCATACCGGCCAGGGCGACTTTCAACGCCCGCCCTCCCCGCGGTCAACGCAACCCGGCACCACCTGGCGTACTACCGCGCGAGGCGCCGGATACGAGGACCACCAAGAAGGCGTCACGCATCTTTATTGATTGACCGTTCAATTAAAATACGGCGTTATGCTGCGACTTTCAACCGCACCTCTCTCGCCTTTCTTCGGTGCGGACTGGCACCGAACGGGGCTCAAAGCCATCGCGCTGGGGCCCGCGCGTGGCGCGTCCCACTATGGCCAACGGCTTGCCCTGACAGGCTCGATGAACCAAAAAAAGGCGCCTCCTCGCTTGGGGAGGCGCCTTCGATCACCGCTGTGACGAGCGCTCAGATGCCGATCAGCGCATCCAGCCAGCCACTGGGGTAGTGCAGATTGAGCAGCGCCTGCATGCCGAGCAAAAAGGCCGCGATCCCTGCCGCGATCGCCAGCGCCATCGACCAGCGCGCCTTGGCCACGCCGCGCAGGAATACGAACGCCATCAGCGTCGCCGCGCTGACGAACCCGAGCAGCGAAGCCACCACCACCAGCCCCAGCAGCCCGGCCAGCCACAGTAGCGGCTCACCCAATGGCTGTGCTTCCCAACGCGCACCGCGACGCCAAGCCTCCAGCGCGCTCAGCGCCGCCCCCACGGCCATGATCGTGATCGCCAGCCGCGGGAAGATACCGCCGAGGAAGGAGAGCCCGCTGATGTCGTACCAGGACGCCGCCGCCAGCAGTAGCAGGCCCACCACCAACAGCACATCGACACGCCCGAAGGTAGGCACCGCCGGCGGTTGCTGCGGCGAGGTCACCCCGGCACCGACCGCCAGCGGCTGGCGCCGGCTCAGCAGGCGTTTGCCCAGCGGGAACAACAGCGCCAGCGCGATCAAGCCCAGGATGATCAGCACCCCAGGGCGCAGGAAGGCCGACATGCCCTGGAACTGTACGCTCTGATAGAAATAGGTTTCTGCCCCCGGTGCCAGCACGAAGCCGATCAAGAACGCCGGTCGCGACCAGCCGGCACGCTTGAACAGCACCCCGACCGCACCCACCGCCAGCAGCGTGTACCAGTCACCCAGCGAACGCGTGGCCTGGTAGGCGGCGAACAGGATCAGCGTGGTGATCACCGGCGCCAGCAGCACGAACGGAATCCGCGTCAGCTGCGCCACCGGGCGCGCCAGCACCAGACACAGCGCCGCGCCCAGGATGTTGGCCAGCGCCAGCGACCAGATGATGGTGTAGGTCAGATCGAGGTGAGTGGAGATCATGCTCACCCCCGGCTCCAGGCCGAGCAGCAGCAGGCCGCCGAGGAAGATCGCCGCCGTGCCGGAGCCCGGCACGCCGAACAGCAGCGTAGGCACCATCGCCCCGCAGGCGCAGGCGTTGTTGGCCGATTCCGGGGCGATCACGCCGCGGATATCGCCCTGGCCAAAGTGCTTCTCCCCCTTGGCCGTGCGCGAAGCAAAGGCGTAGGTCAGCCAGTCCACCACCGAACCTGCCAGACCCGGGATGGTGCCGATGAGGCTGCCCATGCCGGCGCACTTGGCGACCAGCCCGCGGTTGTCGACCACGTCGCGAATCCCCTGGCGCCAACCGTGCCCCAGCGAGGTACGCTCACGGGCGATACTGCCACGCTGGATCAACAGGTCGATGATCTCCGGCAGGGCGAAGATCGCCAGGCCCACCACGATCAGCGGGATACCGTCGTAGAGATAGCCCACATCCAGGTTGAGGCGGAACTCGCCCGTGGCCGGCGCGGTGCCGATCGCCCCGAGCAGCAGCCCCAGACCGCACGCCGCCATGCCCTTGAACTGGCTCTCGCCGGAGAGCACCGCGACCATCGCCAGCCCCAGCAGCGTGAGCACGAACAGCTCCGCCGAGGAGAATGCCAGTACCAGCGGCCGCGCGACCAGAATGAAGCCGGTCAGTACCACTGCCCCGATCACCCCACCGCACAGCGAGGAGAGAAAGGCACTGGCCAGCGCCCGCGCAGCCTGCCCCTTCTTGGCCAGCGGAAAGCCATCCATCACCGTGGCCTGGGAAGCGCTCGAACCGGGTATCCCCAGCAGTACCGAGGTAAAGGTGTCGCCAGTGGGAATCACCGCCACCATGCCCATCAGCATGCCCAGCGCCAGCCCCGGCGACATGCCGTACAGGAACGGCAGCAGCAGCGCCATGCCGGCGATACCGCCCAGGCCGGGAATGATCCCCACCAGCAGCCCCACCAGCACGCCGAAGCCCATGTAGAGCAGATGGGCGCCGCTGAACACCTCGCCCAGGCTCGTCATCAATGCATCGATCATCGTTGTCTCTCCTTGGCCGGCCTTGGCGCCGGCCCTTGATCAGCGCGTGGCAACGCGCACGCCATAGCGCGACTTGAGCCAGTCGATCACCCACTGGCGGCGCGCGTCGCTGAGCTGCATGGCGGATTCCAGCTGCTTGGCCGCGACCTCACCCACGACAGGCGTGTAGGGGCCGACCTGATTGCGCGCCGCGGTCAGAAAGTCCTCGCGCTCGGGCAGCGTCGCCGCGGCCTGACGGTAGGCCTTGATCAGTGCCGGCGGGGTGTCCTTGGGCACCAGCAGCAGCTTCTGCAGGGCATAGCCGGAGGCGAAGAACTTGTGGAACACCTGATAGGCGATGTCGTCGCGGCTATGACCAGGCTGCGCCAGATAGAGCTCGGAGAAGGTCGGCAGATCGGGGAAGGCTGGGTCACGCTCGATGACGTTGTCGGCATTCATCACCCCGAGCGAGAACAGCGGCACCGCCTTGCCCGCCTCGACCAGCGGAGCGACGTTGCTGAAGTAGGCCGAGGTGGTCTGGAAATCGACCCCCGCCTCGCCGCGCTCGAACGCCAGCCGACCCTCGCCTCGGCTGCGCATGCCGAACACCGGCTCCACCTTCAGACCCAGCAGGTCGAAGGCCAGCAGCACCGGCATCTCGAGCCCGGTGGGGGTCTGCATGGCGAACTTGGTCGGCGACTCGCGCAGCGCGGCGAGAATCGTATCCGTATCCTTGCCGTAGCCCGGCTGGGCGTAGACCACGCCGCCGGTGGGCGCGGCGATGATCGGCGTCCACTTGGCATAGTCGTAGCGCACCCGCGGATCGTCGAGCATGGCCGGGTACTGGGTCGAGGCCGAGGTCACCAGCATCTGTGATCCATCGGCATCGGCGCGGGCATAGAACAGATTGGTGCCGGTGATCGAGCCGCCACCGGGCACGTTGTCGATCACGATGGTCGGATGCGAGGGCAGCGCTTCCCCCATCCAGTGCGACATGAAACGGGCCCAGACATCGGTACCGCCACCGACCCCGAAAGGTACGGTCCACTCGAGCGTATCGGGTACCGTCGCGGTCTCCGCGGCCTGTGCGCCCAACGGCAGCAGCGCCGCGGCCAGCGCCAGGGCGCAGCGGCGGCCAACGCGGGGGAAAAAGGTGTGTGTGCGCTTGGCGTGCATGGCACTTCTCCTCATTGATGTTGTAGCTGTTATGGCTGTTGTGTCGTCATCTCGTCGGCTCGCGCCATGCTCAGCCGATCGCCGCATCGGGGGCAGGCGTCAGCCTCTCGGGCACGTAGACGCTGCCACTGAAGAGCCGCCGCGCGGTGCGGATCAGCGAACAGCTCGGCCACGCCTGCTCGGCGGGCCAGCGTGCGATCACGCCGAGCCGGCCACTGGGGTGCTCGAACTCGAGCAAGCCGTCCGCGCTCGGCGCGCCGGCGAGCCCCTGGACCAGACTGCGGCCATCGGCACACGCCAGCGCCAGCCCCACCGCCCCGGTGATCGCCAGCGCCCGATGACAACGCTGCGGCATGAAGTAACGCACGCGCAGCGTGCCGCCAGCGGCGGGGGCGCTGATCAGCACCGGCTTGGGAATCACGCGCTCGCTCACGTCGCCCAGGCCCATGGCCGCGCCGGCCTGGCGGCGAATCGACTCCAGCCGCGCCAGCAGTTCGCTGTCGCCGTCCAGCGCCTGGGGCGTTTCGTCACCGCGCTTGCCGAGATCGGTGGCGCGTATCAGCACCATCGGCATGGCAGCATCGATGCAGCTCACCTCGACCCCATCGATCGTCTCCACCGGCTTGCCCGTGGGGTAGAGCTTGCCGGTCTTGGCCCCCACCACGTTGCGGAACTCCAGCAGTACCGGCGCGGCACTCCCGGGCACGCCATCGATACGCGTATCACCGACGTAGGTCACCTGCCCGCCCGGCGTGCAGATCTCGGCATCGATCAGGCTGTTGGTGTTGAGGTTGCGGATGGTCAGCCGGGTGACGTCCCCCGTCGCGGCGACCAGCCCCTGCTCGATGGCGAAGGGCCCCACGGCGCTGAGCATATTGCCGCAGTTGGGGGAGGTATCCACCCGGCGCTGCTCGACCATCACCTGCACGAAGAGATAGTCGACGTCGACCCCCGGCTCGGCGGAAGGCGTGACGATGGCGACCTTGCTGGTCTGCGGATAGCCGCCGCCGATGCCATCGACTTCGAGTTCGTTACCCGACCCCATCAGGGTCAGCAACAGCTCATCGCGTTCCGCAGGATCGCTGGGCAGATCGCGTCCCAGAAAGACCGGCCCCTTGGAGGTGCCGCCGCGCATCAGAACGCAGGGTATGGCTCGCATGACGTGTTCCCTTTCCCGTGACGGCCCTCATGGCCGACAAGTGACGGGGAAGCTCGCATGCTTGAAATCGCCATTCCAATGCCATTATCGTGGCCATTAATGCATATCGCGCATCAATTGCAATAAAGCAAATAAGCATTTGATAAAAAACATAAAAGCATCGGGACCGAAGAGTGAGAACGATCCTGGCGGCGGCGAGACATTCGACTAATGAACTATGAGATTCAGCAGATCCAGGCCTTCCTCAAGGTTGCCGAGCTGGAGAGCTTCCAGGCCGCCGCCGAGGCGCTCAACCTGTCCCAGCCGGCGCTGAGCCGACGCATCCAGAAGCTCGAAGCGGTGCTCGGCACCCCACTGCTGGCGCGCACCACGCGCAAGGTGAGCCTGACCACCGTGGGCCGCGACTTCTTTCCCCAGGCCAAGCGTCTGCTCGACGAGTTCGACCACGCCCTGTTCAACATTCGCGCCCTGGCGGAGAACCGCATCGGCCAGATCACCCTCGCGTGTATTCCCACCGCAGCGTTCTATTTCCTGCCCGCGGTGATCCGCGAGTACAACGCCCGCTACCCCAATATCCGCATCCGCCTGCTCGACCTCAGCGCCAACGACGGCCTCGGCGCCGTACTCAGCGGCGAGGCCGAGTTCGGCATCAACATGCTCAGCGGGCACCACCCGGACATTCGCTTCACGCCGCTGGTGGTCGAACCGTTCGTGCTGGTATGCCGCCACGATCACCCGCTGGCCGCGCAGTCGCAGGTGACCTGGAGTGAGCTGAGCGAGCACAAGCTGATCGGCGTGGGCCGGATGAGTGGCAACCGCATGCTGCTGGACCACGAGCTATCGTCGCTGACCCAGCGCCCGACCTGGTTCTACGAGGTACAGCATCTCTCGACCTCGCTGGGGATGGTGGAGGCGGGCCTGGGCGTGGCCGCGGTGCCGCGGCTGTCGATGCCGGACGACGAGCACCCGCTGCTGGTGCAGCGCCCGCTGGTCGAACCGCTGGTCAAGCGCACGCTCGGCATGGTGCGCCGCCGCGACAGCGCGCTGTCGCCGGCCGCGGAGCGCTTCGTCGAGACGCTGCTCCGGCACTGGGATCGCGGCGAAGGGGGCGAAAACGGCGGGCCGATATATCTCTAGGCGTTGATAACGCGGTATGGGCCAGCGCAGTACTTTTAGACAGTGCCTAATCTTTAGGCAGACAGTCCCTAAACTTTGGACAGACAGTGCCTGAGCTTTAGATGCGATTGATATCTCGCCCTTTGGGCGAAAATGCGTCTTTTTTGGCCGATATCTCACACGCTTTGTAGCCGATCGCTTACAAACATTTCTCGCCTGATGCGTTATCCTGATTCTCTGACCATTTTTCTCTGACCCTCGTCGACCGGCTTCGCCACCGCGATCAGGAAAACCGCATGCTCAACGATCTTCTCGACACCTTCGATATCGATCTGTCGCAGTCGCAGCGGCTGCTGACTCTCGATATCGCCGGCACCGCCCTCGTGCCCCATCGGCTGGTGGGCGAAGAGCGCGTCAGCGCGCCTTTCACCTATACCCTCGACTGCATCTCCCAGCAGGGGGATATCGAACTCAAGACGCTGATGGCGCAGCCGGCGCGGCTCTCGATATTGCAGGCCGACGGTAGCTACCGCCCGCTGCATGGGCTGGTCTCCGAGGCCGCGCTGCTGGGCGAAGATGGCGGCGTCACCTACTACCAGCTCACTCTGGTGCCGTGGCTCGCCATGCTCGGCCTGGGCCGCGATAGCCGTATCTTCCAGGACCGCTCGGTGGTTGATGTGCTCACCGCCGTATTCGATGATTACGACCTCGCCAAGGGGCGCTACCGCTTCGATCTGCGCCGCGACTACCCTGCCAGAAGCTACTGCGTGCAGTATCGCGAGAGCGATCTGAACTTTATTAGCAGGCTTCTAGAGGAAGAAGGATTATGGTTCTATTTCGAACATTCAGGGTCCTCAACCACTGCTGACAATGGCCAGGATAACGCCTCGTCGACAGAGTCTGGGGCGGACTTCGACGGGCATCGGCTGGTGATCACCGACGATGTCGATACCACCCAACCGGTCAGCCCCCAGGCGATCCGCTTCCACCGCCAGGCGGCCACCGAGCGTGAGGACGCCCTCACCCAGTGGGGCGGCGTACGTACCCAGCAGCCCACCCGGGTCAGCGTGGGTACCTTCGACTACAAGCAGCCCTCGCTGACCAAGCGCACCGGGCTCGACACCCTCAGCGACCAGGGCAACCTGCCGCGGACCGAACTCTACGACTACGCCGGTGAGTACTACTACCACGGTTATGAGCGCGGCGAGCGGCTGACCGAGAATCGCCTAGAAGCCCACGAGTCCCGCGCCAAGCGCTTCCGCGGCAGCGGCGGCGCGCGCCAGCTCCAGGCTGGGCGCTGGTTCGAATTCACCCAGCACCCGCTGCACGACAGCGGTGGTGAGCCCGAGCGCCAGTTCCTGCTGCTGGGGGTGACCGTCCACGCCGAGAACGCGCTGCCGGTCTCGGCCCAGCTCCAGGCGCTGCCGGGCAGCCTGCAGCCCCAGCTCGAGGCCGCCAAGCAGGCGCACGGGCTCGAGAGTGATACCGCAGATCCTACGGGCGAGCGTCTGTCGGATTATGCGACTGGCGGCACCGGCCACTTTCTGGTCGACCTCGACGCCCAGCGCCTCAGCCAGCCCTACCGCCATCCGCTGACCCACCGCCGCCCGGTGATCGGCGGGCCGCAGACCGCCACCGTGGTCGGCCCGGCCAACGAGGAGATCCACACCGATCACCTCAACCGCGTGCGCGTGCAGTTCCACTGGGATCGCCAGGGGCAGAACGATGAAAACAGCAGCGTCTGGCTGCGGGTCTCCCAGCCCAACGCCGGCGCCGGCTGGGGCGGGGTGTTCGTGCCGCGTATCGGCCAGGAAGTCTTGGTCGACTTCCTCGAAGGAGACGCCGACCGCCCGCTGATCACCGGGCGGGTCTACAACGGCGAGCAGACCCCGGACTGGCACAGCCACGGCCTGCTCTCCGGGTTCAAGAGCAAGACCTACCGCGGCAGCAAGTACAACGAACTCGTCTTCGACGACGCCACCGACCAGGAGCGGGTGCGCCTCAACTCCGAAGCCGAGAAGAGCCAGCTCAACCTTGGCTATCTGATCCACCAGACCGGCAACACCCGTGGCGCCTTCCGCGGCACCGGGTTCGAGCTGCGCACCGATGCCTATGGCGCCATCCGCGCCAACCAGGGGCTCTACCTCACCAGCTGGGGTCAGCTCGGCGCCAGCGGCGACCAGCTAGATTTGACGCCGGCACGGCAGCAGCTCGACAGCGCCTACCAGCTCAGCGACAGCCTCAGCCAGAGTGCGGCGGACCACAACGCCGACGCCCTCGACGCGCGCGAGAACCTCAAGCAGGCGGGCATTGAGGCCGACGACACCTACGGCAATAGCGAACAGCTTGCCGGTTCATCAGGACAGGCCAAGCAGGACAACGCCCGTGGCGCCACCGACAGCGGCGGCCGTGGCGAAGCGGCACGCATGAAAGCGCCCTGGCTGCATATGGCCTCGCCCGCCGGTATTACGCTGAGCACGCCGGAATCG
>JNVT01000136.1 GCA_000737985.1 Gammaproteobacteria bacterium MFB021
CTCGTGGCCGATGGCGGCCAGCACCGGCAGGCGCGAATGAAAGATCGCCCGTGCCAGATGCTCGTCATTGAATGCCCACAGATCTTCCAGACTGCCGCCGCCGCGGGTGATTAGCACGGCATCGAACGGCTCGGGGGCGCCCCGTGCCCGCTCCGCGACCGGCATCTCGGCGTCTCGCCGCGCCTGGCGGTTGACCAGCGCGAGCGCACGGATCAGCGCCGGCGGCGCCTCGCGCCCCTGTACCGGCGTCGGGAACAGGCTCACCCGAGTCAGCGGCCAGCGCGCCGCGAGCACCGCCAGCACATCGCGGATCGCCGCGCCGCTGGGGGAGGTGATCAGCGCCAGATGACGCGGCGGATAGGGCAGGGCGCGCGTATTGGCGAACACGCCCTCGGCCTCCAGCTGGCGCTTGAGCCGCTCGTAGGCCGCCATCAGTTCGCCTTCGCCGCTCGGCTGCACGGCATCGACGATCAACTGATAGTCGCCGCGCGGCTCGAAGATCGACACCCGCCCGCGCACCTTGATGCGGTCGCCATCCTTCAGCGCCACGCGGGAGAGGCTGGCGCGGTTGCGGAAGAAGGCACAGCGCAGTTGCGCCCGGGCATCCTTCAGCGTGAAGTAGAGATGGCCGGAAGCGGGGCGCGCCAGACCCGATATCTCGCCCTCGACCCAGCAGTCGCCGAAGCCGCGCTCCAGCATCTGGCGCGCCTGGCGGTTGAGATCGCTGACAGAAAGGGCCTGGGGCGTCGGGGCGGGCATGCGGGTTTCCAGCGCTCGGGGGTGGCCCGGCAGCGTAACACGAAGGCCGCCACAGGCGGCAGCGCGACCCGTCAGGCCACTTCGGCCGCGTGTGACTTCTCTATCGGCATTGAGGCTCATCGACCAAATGACTATAATGCGCGATTAACTTTTCGCAGCACCCGCCGAGTCGTCAGTCCCCAGACCCGGCGCCGGACGGGCGTTGCCACCGGCCCCCACCACCTGCCAAATTGGGTTTCCGACTATGCTACGTATGGCGCAAGAAGCTCTTACGTTCGATGACGTATTACTCGTACCCCGCTACTCGGATGTCCTGCCCAGAGACGTCGACCTCAGATCCCGCCTGACCCGCAAGCTGACCCTCAACATCCCGCTGCTCTCTTCCGCCATGGACACCGTCACCGAAGCGCGCCTGGCCATCGCCATGGCCCAGGAAGGTGGCATCGGCATCATCCACAAGAACATGACCATCGCCCAGCAGGCGTCGGAAGTGCGCAAGGTCAAGAAGCACGAGAGCGTCATCGTCAAGGACCCGGTCACCGTGGGTCCGAACGCCAAGCTTCAGGATCTGCTCTCGATGGCCGACGAGTACGGCTACTCGGGCTTCCCGGTGGTCGAGGGCGAGACCCTGGTGGGCATCGTCACCGGGCGTGACATGCGCTTCCAGCCGGACCACAGCGACACTGTCGAAGCGATCATGACCCCGCGCGACAAGCTGGTCACCGTGCTCGAAGGCACCGATCTCGACACCATCAAGTCGAAGCTGCAGGAAAACCGCATCGAGAAGATCCTGGTCGTCGACAAGGACTTCCACCTGCGTGGCCTGGTCACCGTGCGCGACATCGAGAAAGCGCGCACCTACCCCAACGCCGCCAAGGACGCCGACGGCCGCCTGCTGGTGGGTGCCGCTGTGGGCACCGGCCCGGAGACCCCGGAGCGGGTCGCGGCGCTGGTCGAAGCCGGCGTCGACGCGCTGGTGGTCGACACCGCCCACGGCCACTCCAAGGGCGTGATCGACCGCGTGCGCTGGGTCAAAGAGCACTACCCGGAGCTGCAGGTGATCGGCGGCAACATCGCCACCGGTGAAGCCGCCGTGGCGCTGGCCGAAGCCGGCGCGGATGCGGTCAAGGTGGGTATCGGCCCCGGCTCCATCTGCACCACCCGCGTGGTCACCGGTGTCGGCGTGCTGCAGATCACCGCGGTGGCCAACGTCGCCGAGGCGCTCGCCCCCTACGACATCCCGCTGATCGCCGACGGTGGCGTGCGCTACTCCGGCGATATCGCCAAGGCCATCGTCGCCGGCGCCAGCACCGTGATGCTCGGCAGCATGCTCGCCGGCACCGAAGAGTCCCCGGGCGAGGTCGAGCTGTTCCAGGGCCGTACCTACAAGGCCTACCGCGGCATGGGCTCGATGGGCGCCATGTCCCAGAGCCAGGGCTCCTCCGACCGCTACTTCCAGAGCAAGGACGAAGGCGTCGAGAAGCTGGTGCCGGAAGGGATCGAAGGCCGGGTGCCCTACAAGGGCCAGATGAGCGCCATCGTGCACCAGATGATGGGCGGCCTGCGCGCCTCCATGGGCTACACCGGCTGCCACAACATCGACGAGATGCGCACGCTGCCGGAGTTCGTCAAGATCACCGGCGCCGGTGTGGTCGAGTCCCATGTGCACGACGTGCAGATCACCAAGGAAGCGCCGAACTACCGTGGCGCCTGATCGTTAGTGATTCTGGAAACCCTTGAGCAGCGCTCGAAAGGTTTCCCGTCATGGCCGAGTGCCCCCAGCAGGGGCTCGGCCAGCGACACAGTTTCCAGCCACTCCCGGCTTTGTCAGCGGCGCCTAACAGCGCCGCTGCTCGTTTAAGACTCACACCCAGGGCTCATTCGATGACCGACATCCATTCGCACAAGATCCTGATTCTCGACTTCGGCTCCCAGTACACCCAGCTGATCGCCCGCCGCGTGCGCGAGATCGGGGTCTACTCGGAGATCCGCGCCTTCGATATCACCGAAGAAGAGATCCGCGAATACAACCCCAACGGCATCATCCTCTCCGGCGGGCCGGAGTCGGTCTCCGAGCTGGGCTCGCCGCGTGCGCCGGAATGCGTGTTCGAACTGGGGCTGCCGGTGTTCGGCATCTGCTACGGCATGCAGACCATGGCGGAACAGCTCGGCGGCGCCACCGAAGGCTCCGACAAGCGTGAGTTCGGCTACGCCCAGATCAACGTCTCCAGCGAAGACGATCTGCTCGGCGGCATCAAGGATCACGTCGGCCACGACGGCGGCGCACTGCTCGACGTGTGGATGAGCCACGGCGACAAGGTCGCCCGCGCCCCGGCCGAGTTCACCGTCACCGCCTCGACGCCGAGCTGCCCGATCGCCGCCATGAGCTGGGCCGAGAAGCGCTTCTACGGAGTACAGTTCCACCCGGAAGTGACCCACACCCTGCAGGGCCAACGCATCCTCGAACGCTTCGTGCTCGAAATCTGCCAGGCCGAGCGGTTGTGGACCCCGGCGCAGATCATCGAAGACCTGACCGAGCGCGTGCGCGCCCAGGTCGGCGACCGCCACGTGCTGCTCGGCCTCTCCGGCGGGGTCGACTCCTCCGTGGTCGCCGCACTCCTGCACAAGGCGATCGGCGAGCAGCTCACCTGCGTGTTCGTCGACAACGGCCTGCTGCGCAAGAACGAAGGCGACCAGGTGATGGAGACCTTCTCCCAGCACATGGGGGTCAAGGTGATCCGGGTCGACGCCGAAGACGAGTTCCTGACCAAGCTCGGCGGTGAAAACGACCCCGAAGCCAAGCGCAAGATCATCGGCAACACCTTCATCGACGTGTTCGACCGTGAAGCGGCCAAGATCGACGGTGTCGACTTCCTCGCCCAGGGCACCATCTACCCGGACGTGATCGAGTCCGCCGCCAGCAAGACCGGCAAGGCCCACGTGATCAAGTCGCACCACAACGTCGGCGGCCTGCCCGAGACCATGAAGCTCAAGCTGGTCGAACCGCTGCGCGAACTGTTCAAGGACGAAGTGCGCAAGCTCGGCCTCGAACTCGGCCTGCCCTACGACATGGTCTACCGTCACCCCTTCCCGGGGCCGGGTCTGGGCGTGCGTATTCTCGGCGAGGTCAAAAAAGAGTACGCCGACATTCTGCGCGAAGCCGACGCCATCTTCATCGAAGAGCTGCACAACGCCGACTGGTACCACAAGACCAGCCAGGCCTTTGCCGTCTTCCTGCCGGTGAAGTCCGTCGGCGTGGTCGGCGACGGCCGCCGCTACGAGTGGGTCATCGCCCTGCGCGCCGTCGAGACCATCGACTTCATGACCGCCCGCTGGGCCCACCTGCCGTACGAGTTGCTTGAAAAGGTTTCTAACCGCATCATCAACGAGATCAGCGGCGTCTCCCGCGTGACCTACGACGTCAGCAGCAAGCCGCCGGCGACGATCGAGTGGGAGTGATCACACGTTAGGCATTAGCTCGTACTAACTGGCATTAAATGATACTCAAGCCCATGTTTTCATGGGCTTTTTTTGTGTCTGGCAGTATTTGGCAACTGATGGCTGATCTTGCCCACCGACGGTGGACATCTCGTTAATACAGTACACTGAGACGAGGTTATCCGTGACAAGGCAAGTCGCTTCGATGAAGAAAACCCGCAACCGATACTCCACGGAATTCAAGGACGAAGCCTTGGCGCTCGCTGATCGCATTGGAGCTACCACTGCCGCTCGGGAGTTACACCTGCAGACCAGCCAGCTTTACCAGTGGCGTGCCAAAGCCCAGCAGAGGGCAAACACGTCCGAGCGTGAGCAAGCGCTAGCCGATGAGAATGCGCGGCTCAAGCGTCAGCTCGCGGAGACAGCAGAAGAGCTAAAAGGCAGCGGTGTATTTCTTGAGTAGCCTGAAGTGAAATATGCCTTCATCCATCAGCACCTTTAGGCGTTCTCCGTCTAGGGCCTGTGCCACAGCGTCAGCGTCGCTCGTAGTGGCTGTCACTCCTGGACACAGCGTAATGACGAGCCATCAGTCAGGCGTCACTGGCAAGCGGCTCTCGATCATCGGGTGGCCAGCGCCTTTCATCAAAAGCAGGGCCGTTCCGGCGCTCCCCGATTGACGCTGCACCTCAAAGACAGCGATTTATCGATCAATCGTAAAACGGTTGCTGCCAGTTTGCGCCGCCAAGGGCTTCACGCCAGAGCCGCCCGTCGCTTCAAGGCGACGACGAACTCGCGACATAGTTTGCCGGTGGCGCCCAACCTGCTGCAGCAGGACTTTGTGGCGGTGACGCCCATTCAGAAATGGGCCGGTGATATTATCTACCTGTCGACCGATGAAAACTGGCTCTATCTGGCGGTGCTACTCGACCTGTATTCACGCAAGGTCATTGGCTGGGCGATGCGCGAGCGCATGACTGAGGAGCTTGTGGTCGACGCCCTGCAGATGGCGCTGTGGCGCCGCCAAATGCCGAAGGGCGTGATCGTGCATAGCGATCGCGGCAGTCAATACTGCTCGGTGCAATACCATTCGATGCTGATCCGAAATGATCTCCACTGCAGCATGAGCACCAAAAGGAACTGTTACTATAACACCTTTGCCGAGAGTTTTTTCCACAGCCTCAAGATCGAAACCGTGCATGGAGAGCGCTGTCGGACGCGAGAGTATATGCGCCGTCAGGTCTTCGAATACATCGAGCTATACTACAATCGGCAACGCCGACATAGTGCTATCGGAATGATCAGCCCTGAGGCCTTCGAGGCTCGAATGATCGCTTAAGTCGGTGTCCAGCAGCGCTGGGCAAGATCATAACTCGGCCAGGCAACCATCTTCGCTGTCCTCAGCAAGATTGAGGCTACGCGGGAGGAAATGGGAAAAATCATGACCAAAATTGTTATGCCGAGATCTGAGTAGTGACTTGTGATTAATGGGCAAGAAGTTTCTTTGTCTCCTTACCCGTTAAGGCCGAAAACCAAAAGAGTGTTAGCTTGTCTGTTTTTCTAATTTTTTCCTGAGACTGCTATAGTTGCCTTGTGGGTCTATATGGTGTTCCCCTGTTTGTTCTGTGGCCAAGCTCAGAAATTAAGTAAAGATGTTTTTTAGCGCGTGAGGAAATGACGTACAGAAGTCTTCTGGCAACATAGTCTTGATGCGCGTCGCTACAATCTATTATATCATTCCAGTGAGGTATTTTCCCTCCTAATAACCCAGTGCATATAACTATTTCGTATTCGTCACCTTTGGTTGAGTGCGCAGTTGTTATTTTTACTCCATTGGAAGATGAAAAGAATTTTTCAAGGTCTGATGCTCTGTAGTCCATGCCATATTTTTTTATTCTGCCCCTTGTTGCATTCAATATGCTTTTCATCTCTTCATTAAACAATGTATTCTTTTCCAGTTCTATTTTAAGTCTTTCGCAAAACCTAGCTATAACCTCCTCTATCCACTCAGCAATTTCACTGTCGGGCTGTATAAAAATCGCATTAGCTGCGCTAAGAATAGTTTTTGGATTTATTGCTTCTTCATCATGAGATAGGTTGTTTAGTTTTTCCGAAAGCTCGTTAGCGTATCGCCTTCTTCTTATATAGTTGTTAATGCTTGGCTTAGTAAGAACCAATCTTATTAATGTTAGCCAAAAGTTGTCTTGATTTTTTGGTATTGGTGAGATCAAGACGCCATCAATATTAAACCCTTTACCTAACTTGCTAATTTCGGTTGAGATTTTTATAACGTCGAACCAGCTAGGACATAGAATTGCTATTTCTTTTTCAGGAATACCTTGTGCAAGGTGTTGCGTAATAATATCTGCCACGTAATCGGAAAGGTTGTCTTTATGAAGACTTTTCTCCACATGAACGACAGATGGGTAGTCTCTTAGGTCAGATTTAGAGTCTATTTTGTAGCCTTCATCCTGGTATTTAAGGTAATGGTCAATTATTCTTTGGCTACTGCGGAAACACCCCGTTAGGCGCTTTTCTTGTAAAGGGAAGTCAAGTTCAAAAAAACTCTCTAGCTCTGGTTTGCTCTTAACAATTGCGCCTAGGCCTGTGTAAATAGCCTGCTCTCGATCTCCTATCAATGTTATTTTTGTCTGCTTTTGTATGATAATACATTTCAGTATCTCATACTGCATTACTGAGGTGTCCTGATATTCATCTACAAGTATATGATAAAAAAGATTCCCCAAGCGTTTACATAGCTTAGGTTTGGATTGTAGAAGTCGGTGGCTGATGTTTAGTATTAAGTCGAAATCGATATAATTTTTTTCTGCTAAATATCTATGGTAATCAAGGACCAGGTTGTGCTCTCTAGTACCTGCTGGGTATTTTGGCCTATAATCGTGATTAAGAGCAGTATCGATATTGTCATAAACTCGGAATTCATATATTTCTTTAAGTTCTGATAGCTTAGTTTCTTTCTCATGTTCATCTATAACAGTAAAGCCGCCGCATAGCCTTGGTATCATGTTTATATTTGGCCTTATTATCAATTGGAGGCAGAGGGAATGAATTGTTCCGACCCAAAGTGATTTGCTTTCAACTCCATACGATAGAAGTCTTTCTTGGATTGTGTCTGCGGCAATGTTGGTGTATGTAATAGCGACTACTTTTCTTTTTCCAATTGAAAGTTTTTCAGAATTATCTATTATGTGATAGAGCTTTGAGACAAGCGTTCTAGTCTTTCCTGAGCCTGGGCAGGCAGACAGCAACATGCTGTCATCGCACACGACAGCATCCATCTGTTCATCGGTTAAGTTTCTATAAGGCATTATATTTCCCAAAAGCGAATGAAAGTGTCATTGTCATAATGGGTTTTGTAGACAGCTATTTTTTTATCAAAACTAACGCTTGTATTTATTTCATCTTGTTTTTCTTGACTCATCGATTCAACATTATACTCCATCATCTTTAGGGCTATTGCATCTATGTGTCTATCGGAAAGCGAAAACTTAATTGCTTTTAGGATGTACTCAGGGATTATGTTATTGATTGTCATATGTTCTACCATTTCAGCAGCAAGCCATCCTTTCCCTATTTTTTTTGCGAGTTTTAATGCGTGATGATATTTTGTGGGCGTGTTGTTAGAAGTTATATTGGCGATAGCTGCTTCGCGATCTGCTTTTCTTTTATAGGCTGTCTCTATCACCGACTTAAACAGGTTGATATTTTCGGGGTAACTAATCAACTCGGTTTCAAATGTGTTTTCTGCATAAAAAGCACTGACGTAGCTGTTGTTAGCTGTGTACTCATCTAGAGCAGTCTGCCTCTCTGCTCCTGACTTTTGAGCATTTAACTGTGATTGTATATATTCAGGATTTGCGAAAGAGTCATTTTCATTGGTTATGAATGCTTTGTCTAAGTCAGTGAGAATGGAGCAATAGCTGCGAATTCTATCTTCATGAAACAGATCAGATATATGCTTGAATACAGCTCCATCCATTTTTATTAGACTGATGCCCATCTCTTCTAGGCTCACACCCAGAGTCATTTTTACTAGTGCAGGTATAAGTATTAATTCTGCGTCACCCTCTACGAGAATTATGCTTTTGGCAAATAAAATATCACTTCTGATAGCATCTAGATATCTTTCAATGCATCGAATGTTTTCAGGTTCTAGGTTGCTAGATGGCGCATATACTTCCGTCTTTGCATCCTTTCTCGAAAGTATACTCATAGATGAAATATTTGATACAGAGCTTATTTGTGTGGAGTGAGTTGATACAAATACCTGTGTGTTTTTAAAGTTGAATTTTTCAAAAAGTGTTTTTTGGATGTGGGTATGGATATGAGCTTCAGGCTCTTCAATCATCAAGAAGTGCGTTATATGTTCTTCGCTATCACGAATTGCTTCATATTCATAAAGTTTCAAAGCTAGATATATAAGGTTCGCTCCGCCTAAGCTAAGATCCTCTATTCTACCTGTGCCTTGATAGCTTAAAGAATCTTCCACAACCAAACCAAGGGACTGTACTAATTCAATAAAATCTTCCGGAAGCTGTGATGACACTTGAATTTTAGGCGAGTAGGTGGATCCTATTGTGTTTACCAATGAACGGGAAATGTCATTGCTGAGATTTTCAATTTCCGGTATCGAGGAAATTTTTTGGTTTACATTAACTATGTCATCAACAATGCTTTTTTCGTCATTTATCTGTTTGCTTTTTAGGGTTAGTAGCTTGTACAGTGGGTTGGTTTTGTAGTATTTGAGATCTGCAACGACATTTCTAAGTGCTTTTACGTATGTGCAAGCGACTTCATTGATTAAAGAAAAGTATGGGGGTTTTTTGTTGCCAATTAGCTCTTCGCTTTCTAAATTGGGATCTGGAAATATATACTGTTTGAAGTCTCCGACGTGGTCTCTGTATACGCTTTCGTCTGTGAGATCGATTTTTGTTCGAACAAAGGCTACAGGTTCATAAGTTTCCCTTGATATTGCATGTGAGGAGCAGAATTCAAGAATTTTATCTCTGCGAGTGCAGAGGTCTTCATGATCATGGCTAATTTCGTGAAGCTCTTGTCGGTATGAAAATTTCGGTCTGAATATGAAGGTGTAATTGCCTTTTATTGATGTCTTTTGATCTTCTTTGTCGTTTAATATGTAATTTGCTAAAACCTGTTGTTCTTCTGTATCACCTAAGCCAGAAAAATGGAGTGAGATTATTATCCAGTGCCCAAACGGCTCTCCTAGTCCTCGATGAAAATCATCTTTGGAAAGAAATTTTGCATTTGCAGGCAATGAATCATCTAGAATCAGTCTCATGGCCTGGAAAACATTGGTTTTACCAGAGGCATTTTCACCAATGATGTTGTTTACCGATTTTTTTCGGAACTTAAATTTTTCCTGTTTGAAGTTTTTGTAGTTAACGATAGACAATTGGCTAATATACATGGCGTTTTGGTGCCTTAAGCTCTTGGTCGATTGGTGATAGTATGAGTATATTGTGTAGCATAGAATTACGTGATATGGAATCAATGAAGTGCCCCCTCCATAGCTGCGCAGGTTATAGTGCAGCCATCAGGAGGATCAGATGAGCGACGACAACCCCATCAAACGATGGACCGCGAAGCGCAAGGCCACCGTGCTCATGGACATCTTCAAGGGCAAGACTACCGCCGCAGAGGTGGCTCGCCAGTACGATCTCACCGCCTCCGAGGTCGAAGGCTGGATCGATGAAGCCTGGCGCAGTACGTAGAATGAGTTTGATCTTGCCCAGCAGCAGTGGACACCCCGTTAAGGCAGTACACTAAGACGAGGTGACCCATGGCAAGGCAAGCAGCTTCGATGAAGAAGACCCGTACCCGCTACTCTCAGGACTATAAGGCCGAGGCGCTGGCACTTGCTGACCGCGTTGGCATTAGTGCCGCCGCCCGAGAGCTTGGCCTTCAGTCCAGCCAGCTCTACCAATGGCGAGCCAAGGCCCAACAGCAGCAAAGCGCTTCAGCACGTGAGCAAGCACTGGCCGACGAGAATGCCCGGCTCAAGCGGCAACTGGCCGAGAAGTCGGAAGAGCTTGAAATCACAAAAAAGGCGGCCGCGTACTTCGCCAAACACCTCAAGTGAAGTACGCCTTCATCCACCAGCATCGTCAGGCATTCAGCATCCAGCGGATGTGCGGAGTTCTCGGGGTGGCTCGCAGTGGCTACTACGCCTGGCGACAGTGTGGCGGTGAACCGTCCCCGAGATGCCGCCAGCAGGCGGTTCTCGACCAGCGAGTGGCCGAGGCCTTCAAGCGCCGGAAGGGGCGCTCAGGCGCCCCCAGATTGGTGCCGGACCTGGTTCACGATGGCCTGGCGGTGAATCGCAAGACCATCGCTGCCAGCCTGCGACGCCAGGGGCTTCGTGCCAAGGCGGCGCGCAAGTTCAAGGCAACGACGAACTCGCGACACTCGCTGCCAGTGGCGCCCAACCTGCTGGAGCAAGACTTCACCTCCATGGCGCCGAACGAGAAATGGGTCGGCGACATCACCTATCTGGCGACCGGTGAAGGATGGCTCTACCTGGCGGTGCTGATCGATCTGTTCTCACGCAAGGTGATCGGCTGGGCGATGAGCGAGCGAATGACTGCCGACCTGGCCGGGGGCGCGCTCCAGATGGCGTTGTGGCGCCGTAAGATGCCCAAGAAGGTCGTCGTCCACTCGGATCGCGGTAGCCAGTACTGCTCGACCCTGTACCAGTCGCTGCTGAC